>CALUYD010000005.1 GCA_944324915.1 Candidatus Gastranaerophilales bacterium
AGGAGCTTTGAGTTTGTCTCGAAGCTCCTTTTGGTGTTAAGGGTGAATTTTTTAGCTTTATACTGTCATGCTGAACTTGATTCAGCATCTTATCATATTTATTTAAGATACTACACTTGGCAAGACCCTGAAATAAATTCAGGGTGACGGTGTGGGTAAGACCCTGAAACGAGTTCAGGGTGACGGGCTTAGTTCAGGGTGACAGGGGAATTCAGAGTGACGGGGTTGTTATATTTGCCATGCTGAACTAGCTAGAAAATAGCGAAAGCGTAATTTTTTGTTCTCTTTGAGCGTTTCAATATCTATTGTCATGCTGAACTAGTTTCAGCATCTTATTAATTTTATGTATGTGCTTTTAACCTTTAAGACCCTGAAACGAGTTCAGGATGACAAAGTTTAAATTCAGGGTGGCGGGGTTAGTTTAGGGTGACGGAGTTGGTTTAGGGTGACGGGGTGGGTAAGACCCTGAAACGAGTTCAGGGTGACGGGCTTAGTTCAGGGTGACGGGCTTAGTTCAGTGTGACAAGGTTAGTTCAGGGTGATGGTGTGGGTGATGGTTTTCATCCATTTTTCAATTCTAAATTCATAACCTTGAGGTTTATTTGTTGTAATTGTGTAAATTGATGAAGTAATTAAAAGTATCATTGAAAATATAAAAAATATAGCAATTATTTTTTCTTTTTTAGTCATAATTATTCCTTTTCTTGAATTGATTTTTGAAGCCATTCATCTGCTCTTGCACCAAGCATAACTTTGCCATCTATTCTTATGCCATAACCGAAAGGGTCTTCTCCTTCACCAATTCCATCTATATCCATACAAAAAGTTTTATACATATAAATTGTTTTACCTATTGGAGATGTTCCAGCATATGCTGCAGTGCCATCTTCCTTTATAAAATAATATGAACCGCCTTCTGGTTCTGGGTTAGTTGAACTTGTACATACATAACTATCACCAGATGGCACACAATTTGCACCATCTACACCATTCCAATATGCTCTAAATAAGTATTTTTTTATCGGTGTATCATATTTGAAATCTGAGAACGCACCAAAGGTATGTGTTGGTGAAACTTGAAAATAGACAATGTCATCAGAAGTCACTATTTCAGGATTGACATTAGATTGATTTTTTTCGCAATAATAATCTAAAATTTCTGGGATTGAATTTTTTCCTGATGTAATATATCCAATTTTATTTACTTCCCAATCAAGAGAAATATATGCGCCATCCGTGTTATTTTGCGTTCCGCAATTTACGCTTTTAGTATTTAGCATTTCTGCAAAAGTTTTGCAAAAATAAACAATATCGGAGTCCTTTTCTGTGCTTATATTATTTCCATCTGGCTTATAGCCTAAATCTTCTCCATAATACTCATCAGAATTAACTAATTCCCTTATAGTGCTCAATAGTGCATTATGTCCTTTTTTAAACTTCATAATATCTTCGTTAGGAGTTGAATTTATTGCCACAGGCAATAATACGGCAGTCAATACTCCGATGACCGCTAAAACTATCATAATCTCAGCTAGTGTAAAACCTTTTTTCATTAATTCTCCTATATAGCTTGTTAGATAATATATAAAATTATATAGATTTAATATATTTATTCAATAGATTAAACATATTATTTATTATATTAAATCTATTTGTTATGAAAAAATAATACAAATATAATTCAATTATGAAAACATCAAAAAACCAATTAGGTGTTCAAATTGGTCAAAAAATTCAAAATTTAAGAAAACAAAAAGGTTTTAGCCAAGAAAAATTTGCTGAAGCAATTAATATCGCAACAACGTCATTAAGCTATATTGAAACAGGCAGGGGTTTTATGACTTTAACTACAATGCAGAAAATTTGCGAAGTTTTAGAAATTGAACCTGTGGAAATATTTCAGTTTATTTCGGTTAAATCAAATGAAGAAATGTATTCTTATATAGTTTCTAAACTTGAAAATATAAAAGAAAATCCTGAAAGATTAAAATTAGCTTATGACATTTTTAAAAATATAATTTGATTTTTTATGTACAATCGTACATAATATTGTTATGGAAAATTTAACTCAAAAACAAAAAGATTTTTTTGAAAATTTAAAAAATCATTATGGGCAAAATGCTCTATCGAGCTATGAAAAAATTAAAGAAATTTTTGGTTTTAAATCGAAAAATTCTATAAAACAATATTTAGAAGTTTTTAAAAAAGAAGATTTAATTATTCAAAAGGAAGATAAATTATATATCAATCCTAATCAATTTGGAGCACCCTTGGTTTTAACTTCGGTTAAGGCGGGGTTTGCTGCTATTATGGATGATAAAATTGAAAAAAGAATTTCTATGGATGATGTATTAGAGATTAATTTGCCATCGAGTTTTGTTTTTAGGGTTTCAGGGGATTCGATGTGCGAATTAGGGATTTTAGATGGCGATTATGTAATTATTAAAAAAACTCCCGAAGCTAAAATTAATGATGTGGTTTTAGCTGTTGTTGATAATGAATTTACTTTAAAAACGTATAAAAAAGACGATAAGGGTTATTATTTGCAGCCTCAAAATAAAGATTATCTTATAATTAGACCAAAATATTCACTGAGTATCTTTGGTGTTGCAATAGGTATTGCAAGGAGATTTTAATGGATAAAAGAGTAATTGCGCTTGTCGATTGTAATAATTTTTTTGTTGCCTGTGAAAGATTGAGAAAACCGGAGCTTTTGAATGTTCCTGTGTGCGTTTTATCAAATAATGACGGATGTGTTGTTTCAAGGTCGAATGAAGCAAAAAGAATGGGTGTTCAAATGGGCGCACCTTATTTTATCTGTAAAAATCAATTTAAAAAAGTTAAATTTTTATCGGGCGATTTGACTTATTATTGTGAAATATCTAAAAGAGTAATGGATAAATTATATGATTTTACGCCGGATGTTGAGATTTATTCTATTGATGAGGCTTTTTTAGATTTAACAGGCTTGAGAAAGACTTTTAATTGTTCTTATGAGGAAATAATTGAGCGAATTGTTAGTGAAGTCAAAAGGGATGTTGGGATTGATGTTTCAGTTGGGCTTTCTTATTCAAAAGTTTTAGCAAAATTAGCAAATGATAAAGCTAAAAATTTGCAAAAAAATAAAATTGATAAAAAAACTTATAAAATTGGCTTTAGGCAAATTCAAAAAGAGCTTAAAGAAACGCTTATGTCTGAAGTTTGGGGTGTTGGGAAAAATACAAGTGCGTTGTTAAAAAAGCATCTTATTCAAACTTGTCATGATTTTGTATCACAAGATGATATTTGGATTAAGAAAAATTTGGGTAAAGTTGGGCTAGAATTAAAGCAAGAGCTTTTGGGCAATTCTATTCATCAAGTTGTAAGTGTTGCGCAAGCTCCAAAATCGATTTCAAGAAGTGAAAGTTTTAAGGAATTTCAAACAGATAAAAACTATATTGTGAATGAATTAAAAAGACATATTCATAAAGTATGTAAAAAAATGCGCACAGAAGAACTTGTTTGCTCTTGCGTTGGTGTAATGTTGAGAACAAAAGATTTTCAAGTTTTTGATTGTAAAATAAATTTGATAAATCCTATAAATTCGGAGTTTGAATTGATAAATAAAGCAAAAGAAATGCTTGATAAAATATTTGTTGATGGGGTGATTTATCGCTCTGTAGGCTTTTTTGCAACAAAATTATCGCCTCAAAATTCAAGACAAATCTCTTTATTTGATGGTGAATCTTCTATAAAAAAACACGAGTTATCTAAATCTTGGGATAAATTAGAAGAAAAATTCGGAAAAGGAATTATAAAACTAGGCGGCTAAAAAATTAAAAAGACGGGATTATCCCGTCTTTAGCGAACAATTTTTATTACCTGTTCAGGTAAACTCCTATATAGTTTTCCACTTTTGTTGATTGCAACAACTTTGACAGTTGCTTCAATATATATTTTTTGCGTTTTTTTATCTTTAATTGTTTGTTGAAAAGTTAAATAAAACTTTCCATAATCAGATATTTCTGTTTCTATGGTGATTTCATCTTCTAATTTTGCTGAATTTTTATATTTTACATTTAATTCCGCAACAGGAAGAATGATATCATTTTTTTTAAGCTCGCTTAATTTAGCACCGCCTTTTTCTTCGCAAAGCATTACACGACCCATTTCAAGCCATCTTAGATAACTTCCGTGCCATACAACACCGTACGCATCTGTGTCTGAGTAAAAAACTTTTGTACTAAAAGCATGCTTCATTACTCAATTTTATCATAAAAAAAGCAATACAAGCGATTTTTAGCTAATTTTAAAATAATATTTTACTTTTTTGTTTAAATAAAAAAATCTATGTTACAATAAACTTATGTTTGAAGTTCGAGTAGAAACTAATTTTTCATCAGCGCACCATTTGCTTAATTACAAAGGCAAATGCGAAAATATGCATGGGCACAATTGGAAAGTTGAAGTCACTGCAAGAGGTGAAAAATTAGATAAATCAAATATTTTAATTGATTTTAAAACTTTGAAAAAAATAACAAATGAAGTTATGGATTACTTGGATCATAAAGATTTAAATGAATTAGAAGAATTTAAAAATGAAAGTCCAAGTTCTGAATTTATTGCAAAATTTATATATTATAAAATTAAAGAACAAATTAAAGAAGTTTATCGCGTAAATGTTTGGGAAACTCCTACTTCAAGAGCAAGTTATTTTGAGATAGAGGAATAAAATGCATACATTGCAGGCAGTAATAACAGGCGCTATTCAAGGACTTAGCGAGTTTTTACCAATTTCAAGTTCAGCGCATATTGTTTTTTCAAATGAACTATATGAATTGATTACAAAAACAAACGTTTTACAAGAGGTTTCTCAAGAAGAAATTTTCTTTAATATAATGGTTCATTTAGCAACTTTATTTGCTGTTGTTATTTATTTTTTCAAAGATTTGAAGAAGATTTTTAAAGATTATCTTCTTTCAATTAAAGATAAAAATTTCAAAGATGATAATTTTAAATTAGTTAATTATATAATGCTTACAACAGTTATAACAGGCGTTATCGGGCTTTTAATTAAAGATAAAGTTGAGCAATTGATTTCAGACCCTCAAAGAATTTGCTTTTTGTTATTAATTACAGGTTTAATATTGCTATTTAGTGAAAAATTTTACAAAGGAGATAAAAAACTTTCGCTAAAAACTGCAATCTTTGTTGCTATTGCTCAAGGGTTGGCAGTGTTCCCCGGTTTTTCAAGAAGCGGTTTAACTATATCATGCGCAATATTTAACGGTATGAATAGAGTTGAAGCTGCTCGATTTTCTTTTTTGATGAGTATTCCTGTAATATTTTTAGCTTCTTTAATATACCCCTTATTTGAGCTTGATTTTGCTTCAATTGCAACTTTTAATCATAAAGCGATAATTTTAGGATTTTTAACCTCGTTTGTTGTAGGTTATTTATGTATTAAATATTTTATGAGGCTTTTGGGACAGTTAAGTCTAAGAATTTTTGGTTATTATTGTTTAATTGCAGCATTTGTGATGTTTGGACTATTTCAATTCTATTATCATTGATAAATTTTAGATTATCCAAACTTTGCATTTTTTTGATGTAGTCTATTGCAGTTTTGTCTTTATCGAAATTAAATTCTTCATAAGATGATTTAGGCGCTAGATGAGGATATTCGCCATCAGGTTTTATTGTAAAGCTATCTAATACTGCTGTATATGTAATTTGTTCTGATGGATTGTTGATATCAATTGGAGTTTTGTTGCCTTTTTTATCAACAAAATTTAGTTCTAAAAGATTGCCTTTATCATCAACTTTATAAGTAAAACCGCTTACAAATAGCAATCCGGGTTCGCCTGTATCATGCCCCAGCGATTCTTTAGATGCTTGTTTAATTGCATCTACTACTTGTTTTTGAGTTAGTTGAGCTTTAACTAATTGATTTTTCATAGGAACTGATTCTGTTACATCACGTTCTGTTAATTTGCCTGTTGTAGGAACTTTTCTAATATTAGCTGCATTTAAAAAAGCGCAATCAGCACCTAGCTCTTCTTTCATTGAATCTACAATTAAATTTGCCCAAGCATGAGGTTTTCTTCTTCTGTTTTCAGGCATTGTTTCAATTTCTTTAATTGTTCCTATGGTTGGACTTTTGCCCATTTTTTGTTCTTTTATGTATTCGAGATTTGGACTTTTACTTGTTGATAATAGTGTTAATTGGTTTGAAATTTTTGATATAATACCTTGAGGATTAAATTCGACATCTAATATGCCGTAATATTTACCATTTTCACCTGCTTGTGTAATAATAACAGGTTGATTTGATTTGGACATTACAATATTTTCGCCATGTTGTGCGTTATCTACTACGCTATGAGAATGACCACCTATTATTATATCAACGCCATCTAAAGCGGCAGCCATTTTCTTATCATTTTCATATCCTGTATGAGAAAGCAAGATTATTCTATCTATGTTTTGATCTTTTAGATTATCTATTTCTTCTTGTAGAGCTTCAATAGTGTCATCAAAATCCATTACTTCAATGTCTTCTTGAGCAGATTTTTTAGTACATTCTTTAAAATCTAGTGGCATAGCGCCAATGATACCGTATTTTGTGCCATTTTCTTCTTTGATAACGGAGCTTTTTGCTATTTTTTTCATTGGGCTGTCGTCATCAAATTTTACATTTGTTGCGACAAAATCAATGTTATGACCTTTGTTGAATTCTTCAAAACCATCAGATGTTGCATCAATTTCATGGTTTCCAATACTTGTAGCATCAACACCCATTTGGTTTTGCATAATATCTATAACCATTTCATTTTTTTTGACGTCTGCACCTGAAACATTATCGCCACCCGAGAATATAAAAGCATCGTGTTGGTTTGAATTTTTGTTAAAGTTTTTTGCTGCTTCAATTACGCCGGAGATAGTATCTGTACTTCCGTGCATGTCGTTAAAATAAAATATTTTTAACCTGTTATTTTTAGACGCTAAACTATTTTCGAGCGGTTTAGTCGAAGTTTTGAAGTTATTAAAACTTGTTCTGTTAACACTAAGCATACTACCATAAAACAGCTGAAGTAAAAAAATTGCCCTTTTATAACAAATAATTAATATATTAGGTTGATTTAATTACCGCCTAATTTAATTATACTTGATACGACACAATTGGGGAATAGATTTTTAAAAATGCCTAGTAATTCGAAAAAAAACTTAAAAGAAACAAAAAAAACATCACTAGAAGTAGTTAAACCGATTAAAACAAAGCCATATAACGATATTGATTTGAATAATTGGAAATTATATGAAAATGTAAAAACAGGTACATGGTGGGAATTTTCTTCTCGTGAGAAGAAAAATGGTCATAGTTACGATTACCATGGTAATTATATCCCTCAAATTGCAACACAATTATTTGAGCGCTATACAAAGAAAAATGATATAGTTTTGGATTTATTTTTCGGCTCCGGTACTTCAGGTATTGAAGCTAAAAATATGCAAAGAAGATGTATCGGCGTTGAATTAAAGCAAGAAATGGTTGATTATGTTTCATCTAAATTTACACCTAAAGAGCTTGTTGTAGATGTGAATATTATTCAAGGCGATAGCGCTTCTTTGGATACTAAAAATAAAATTCAAGATAGACTTGAAATCATGGGTGAAAAGTTTGCACAGTTTTTAATTTTACATCCTCCTTATGATGATATTATTAAATTTTCAGATAAAAAGGAAGATTTATCAAATTGTGCTACAACAGAAGAATTTTATGAGTTATTCAAAAAAGTTGCAAAAAACGGTTATGATTTATTAGAACAAAATCGCTTTGCAGCGTTAATTATCGGAGATAAATACGCAAATAGCAGATATATTTCTCTTGGTTTTGAATGCCAAAGAAGAATGGAAGAACTTGGATTTGTAACTAAAGCAGTTATTGTAAAAAATATTACAGGTAACGAAAAAGCAAAAGGAAAAACCGCTAATTTATGGCGTTACAGAGCATTATCGGGCGGATTTAATATATTTGAGCATGAATATATTATGATTTTTCAAAAAACAAAATTAAAGAAAGTTAGAAATACGAATTCCTAGAACAATACAAAGACAATAAAAGAGAAAAATATGGCTGCTATATTAGCAGCCTTTGCTTTTAAGTATATAGAATTAAGATTCTTTGAGATTGTTTGCTTTTTTAATTCCTTTGATTAAAAAGACTAAAGGAATGATTACAACGCAAGATACTGCACAAAATTCAAATGTATCTTTAAAAGCGCCCATATTTGCTTGTTGCAGCATTTGTTTATAAAGCAACGTTTGCGACATATAATTTGCGCTAATCGAATCAACAAATTGTGAAAATACTCCTTGATATGCGCTAACTCTTTCTATAAAGTTATCGTTTAACATATGAAGATTATCTACAAGATAATTTTGATGAACTTGCGCTTTTCTTGATATTAATGTTGTAACTATTGATGTTCCAATTGCGCCACCTAGGTTTTTTAATAAATTTTGTACACCTGAAGCGTTTGTCATTTGTTCTTTGGATAATGTCATTGTGGATAATGTAATAATAGGCACCATACACATTGCCATACCTATACCCATTATAAAGTTGGGTATTGCTATATTCATAGTTGAAATGTGTAGGTTTAAGTGGCATAGCATAAAACTTGATGTACTCAAAAGAGTTAAACCTATTATTACGAGCAGTTTAGCATTGATTTTACTTCCTATTGTTCCTATAAACACAACGGTTGTCATAGCACCAATGCCTCGAGGCATCATAGCAAGCCCCGATAAATAAGCGTCATAACCCATTAAACCTTGTAAAAATTGAGGCAATATTGCTAATGAAGCTAATAATACCCCTTGCATAACTACTTGAACAATCGTACCAAAGAAGAAATTTCCGTCTTTAAATACTGTTATATCAATCAATGAATCTTTCTTTTTTATTTGTATAACAAAGAAAATCACCATAAATAATACTGCAAAAAATGTTAACCAACAAACCCAAACAGAGCCGAACCAATCAGCATCGTTACCTTTATCAAGAACTATTTGCATACAAGTTAGCCAACCGATTAGCATATAAAAACCCATACTATCCATTTGGACATTTTCTTGTTTTCTTGCATAAGGGGGATCTTCCAGCAATCTTTTAGAAAGATATATTGCACCTATTCCTATTGGTATGTTTATAAAATAGATATATGGCCAAGACCAATTAGTTGTTATCCAACCGCCTAATACGGGTCCTATAATTGGAGCTATAACTACAACAAGACCAAATAGAGCCATTGATTGAGCTCTTTTTTCAACAGGCCACATTTCAAGTGTTATGGCTTGAGCTAAAGGTAAAAGTGCTCCACCGCCAAAACCTTGTAAAACTCTTGTTATTACCATCATAGGTAAACTATGAGCTATTCCGCATAGAAATGATGATATTGTAAATAGCGCAACACTAAAGATGAAGAAATTTTTTCTTCCCATTAGTTTACAGAAAAAATCAACAGATGGAATAACAATTCCTGATGCAATCAGATAACTTGTCAAAATCCAAGTGCTTTCTTGTCTTGAAACGGAAAAAGACCCTGCCATATATGGAAGCGCAACGTTTGCAATAGTTTCATCCAATACAAACATAAATGCTGCAATCATTAAAGGAATACAAATTATCCAAGGGTTATGTTTTGGTGTCCATTCTTGAGCTTGTTGCATCTATTTTACCTTTACTTTAGGAATTACACTCATACCTGAAACGATATTATATTCTTCTTTGTTAATAGGTTCATCAAATACTATTTTTACAGGTATTCTTTGAACGATTTTTACAAATGAACCAACAGCGTTTTCCGGTGGAAATAAGCTTGATTTTGCGCCGGATGCTCTTTGTATGGAATCAACGTGACCTTTAAAAGTTTTATGTTTGTATGCGTCAACTTTTATTGTAACCGGTTGATTAGGTTTCATTTGACCAACTTGATTTTCTTTGAAATTAGCTACAATCCATACTTTATCCGGTACTATTGCAAACAATGGAGAACCAACTGAAACATAACTTCCTTTTTCAATTCTTCTATTGGTTACTATACCTGTGTTTGGTGCTTCAACATTTGTATATTTTAAATTAAGTTGTGCTTGTTTCATTATTGCTTCAAGAGATTTTAAATCAGCGTCAGCAACATTGTTTCCGTCTGCAAAAATATCTTCTTTTGCCTTTATTTGTTTTGCATTTACCGAATCATAATTTGCTTGAGCTCTATCTAAGACTTGCTTTGAAACAGCACCTTGTTCATAAAGTTTTTTATATCTTTCAAGGTCAAGTTTAGCTAGTGCAATTTCTGAATCTGCTGCTTTTAGATTTGCTTTTGCATTTTTTTGATTTAGCAGAGCTTTTTCATAGTTTGCTTTTGCTTGTTTATATTTTTCTATATAAACCTCATCATCAATTTTTGCAACTATATCGCCTTTTTTAACTTCTTTGTTATCTTCGATAAAAATTTCTGTTATATGACCTGCTACTTTTGGAGTGATTTGGATGATATCAGCCTCAACATAAGCATCATCAGTCGATTGATAATGGCTTTCATGAAATAAATATCCGCCTAAAAGTAGCACTGCTACTATTGAAATAGGTATTAAAAAATTTCTCTTTTTTATTCTTTTTGTTTCGCATTGGGTGTTTTGCGTCATTTCATACTCCTTTATATGTTTGTTTTTAATGCTTTTGAAATTGTTTCTTTAAAACTTTTTAGTGAGTTTTTAATTTCATCTAGTTTTTCGTCTGTAAAATTTTTTTCTATTTCTATACATAAGGGTTCTAAAAGTTTATGAGAATCTTCTATCAAGGTTGTACCTTTTTTAGTTATGGAAAGAATTTTCACGGGCTTATTGTTTTTTATATCGGGCGTTATTTTGACTAACCCTTTTTCTTCTAGAGATTTTGCAAGTTTTCCTGTGTTTGCTCTATCTTTTAGTAAAATTTTAGCTAAATCCCTTTGACAGCATTTTTTTAAATCATATATGGTGGTTAATGCTAAATGTTCGGTTGCACTAACTCCGATATTTGCTTCTTTAAAGAATTGTTCAAATAATTTTTCAAAATATTTTGCACTTGAGTTTATTTGAAAAAATAATGAATTTTCGTATCTTGTTCTCATAATTTCCATCTATGTTGCATAAATAACATGTTGCTTTTGCAACATTAATATGCTACCATTCAATTATAAAAAATGCAATTAATTTTTGAGGAGAATATGAAAAAGATACTAGCAGCTAGCATTTTAGCAATATTTTTTACAGGTTTTTTTGTTGAGCCGGCATGTGCAATTTTAGAAAAAAGTCCGTCTAAAGAAATATATCAACCGACAATTTTGGATTATATTAATTTTGATTGGTGGAAAAAACAAAATGACGAGCATTTGGAAAAATATATAGTTAGCGCTATTAACAATAACTTAGATATTAAAACAACAGCTCTAAAAGTAGAACAAGCAGGAATTAATGTTATGGCAACAAGATCAAAATTGATGCCCAATGTTTCAATTGGAGCTAGTCCTGCGCTATTAAAAATGCCTGAAAGCACAAAATCGGAAGGTACATTCGCACTTCCTATATTAGCTTTTTGGGAGCTTGATTTATTTGGAAAAAATTGGGATAAAACAAAATCTGCCAAAAAATTATTAAAAGGTATTGAATTTGAAACACAAGCAAGTAATATCTCGATTGTTTCTTTGGTTGCAAGCACATATTATAATATTGTTAAACTTGATAAACTGATTGAAATACAAAAAGATTTAGTTTCTGATAGAGAAAAAATTTATAATTTGATGAAAGTATCTAATGAAGAAGGTATTGTATCTACTGCTGATTTAATTCAAGCAGAAAAATCTTATTCTTTAGCTCAAAACGATTTAATTGATTACGAAAAAACAAGAAATTCAGCACTTAACGCTCTTGCTGTTTTAATTGGGGATAGTCCTAATAATATAGCTGAATATAAAAGAATTTCAATTGATAAATTAGGAATTGATTTTAATATTCCAAATTCTGTTTCATCTGAAATTATTGTAAATAGACCTGATTATAAATCTTTAGAATATCAATTACAAGCAGCCGGGCTTGATGTAAGAGCTGCTAAAAAAGAATTTTTGCCTACAATTAATATTCTGGGAGCATTAGCTTTTATAGCAACATCAAGCGCAAGTGCTATGAATTGGGATAATGCATTAAGTTTATTAGCAGGAAGCGTAAATCTTCCCATATTTAGCGGTTTTGCAAGAGTTGCTAATTTAAAATTGAACAAAAATAAATACGAGCAACTTGTTCAACAATATCAAAAGACAAATTTAATAGCTATTCAAGAAATTAATGATTCATTGTATAACTATAAATCCGATAAAGAAAAACTTGATAATAATATAAAAGCTCTTAATATTCAAAAGAAAGATTATGAATATTCTAATTCAAAATACAAAGAAGGCGTTATTTCAAAATTGGATTTATTACAACAAAAAGAAGCTCTTTTATATATGGAAAAAGTTATGGTGTCATCTAAAACCGATTGTTATTTAGATAAGATAAGTTTATATAAGACATCAGGAGCAAAAATATAGTATAATATTTAAATATGAAAATATTATTTAAATTTTTAATTTTGGTTTTGGCTATATCTTCTTTTGCGCTTGCAAGAGAAGATTATAGAACATATTATTCTGAAGTTGATATTCCTGCTGTTTGGAGAAATCCTAAAGAAATCAAAGTTTGTATTATATATGATGAATTTAAAAATTATATTTTTACAAGAAGTTTTAAAGCGTGGGATGATGCACTTGGAAGCGATTTGAATTTTAAATATGTGAACAATCAAGCTGAAGCTGATATTGTTGCAAAATTTGTAAATAAATTAGACGGAAATCAAGCGGGAATTACAAAAACGGCTTATGTTGAGCAAAACGGCAAAGTTTATCTTGCTAAAGCGGTTATTCAGATATCTAAAAATAGCCCCATAGGTTTTAGATTTAATGATGCGCAATTAAATAAAATCACTTTGCATGAAATAGGTCATGCAATAGGAATTTTAGGACATAGCGATAATATTAACGATATTATGTATTTTTCAACCGCAAGTCAAAGATTAAGTACAATATCGTCTAATGATGTTGATACAGTAAAGAAAATATACGGTTTTTAGATATATTTTTCTGCTGCTAACAGTGCTTTATCTGCTTTTGTCATTAATGCATCATATTCACTTTGTTGCTCAGCGCTTAATGTTGTGCTTTTTGCGCTGAATTCACTTGATGGAATATATGTCGCAGTATCAGGTGATTGCTGAGTTGTAGTTTTGTTTTCTGCATTATTATTTATAGTGTTATTATTTGTAGTTGAAGTTATAATTGTATTGTTATTTGTTTTGTTGTTTAGTCTGTCTTTATTTGCAGGACTTAATATTTGTCCTTGGCTTGCAGGGCTTTTTGGAGCTTCAATATATTTTACTTCTTTGCCATCCAATAAATCCAATAATGCTTTAGGATTTTGTGCAATTGTTTGAGCTAATTTTGGATCAGTTTGCAATTTTTGTATTGCTTGAGGATTTTTTTCCATTTTTTCCATTAGCTCGCCTTGTGTTATTCCAAGTTCCGGAATAACTTGTTTTTTATGTTCTTCAAGCGCTTTTAATTTTTCTGCCTCATCTTTGTTGTATGGTTTTCCGAAGATTTTTTGAACTGCTTTTGATATTACTCCGGATATTTTTGGTGAAATTACAAACATTACTAATATAAATCTCATTGCGCCGCCTAAATATCTTGGTAGAAATTTATTTGTTTGTGTAATTGTACCATTTTCAGCTATTGTAGGTAATCCCATACCAATTATTTTACCTATTAATTTTAAAGGATTATTTCCTTTAAGATTTTTTAGAGTTGCAATACTGTATACTATGCTTGATGCTAAAGGCATTGAGAATACAAAACTACCAAGACCTGCTACAAATTCATCTGCTAAGGTTGCAACTTTTTGTTCTTTTGGTGCTTCTTGAACACTGTTAAATAAGCTCATAAGTGCAGGAATAGTAATAAATAAATTCATTGTAGATAAGTCTGCTACATGGTTTGAGATAGATTCTGTTGTATATAGTGGCGCTTTTTGAATGAATTTACCAAGACCTGTTTGAGCTAAAGTACCATCTGCCATATTAAATTTAATTAAAGCATCACCAAGGTTGCCTTTTCCAAAAGGTTTCCAACCTTTAAATATTTTTGAACCTATTGAATCAATTATATTTACAGGAAACCAAGATGTGATTGGACTTTCTCTATTCATGGTGATATTTTTAAACGTTTCGTCATTATAGATGTCTTCTAGAACTTTGGTTAAGTTTTCTGCATAATCAGAGTTTGTTTCAAGACCTTTTTGTTTTGCTATTGCTTCTGTTAATTTTCTTGCAAATCCTGCTCTATCAGCATCTGTTTCTATTTCGGTAAAGTTTTTATAGAAATAGTCAAAATTATCAGAGCCTACTAGTTTTTCTAACATGCCTTTAAATGCTTTGTGGCTTTTTTCTAAGCCTTGCATTAGCTTGTCATAGTCTTCTTGGCTTAGCTTCTTTTTTATAGCTTCTAATCCTGCTAGATATTGAGGTGAGCTAGGCTCATCAATATATTTTAAAAATTCTAGTGCAGCTTTTTTACCGCCCAAACCTTTTTTTAGCATGCCAAAATTTTCGCTATGAAATTTCAAATGTAGCGCTTGAACAGTATCTGAAACATTGGCTGCAAATTGTCCTTTTGGGCCGAGAGTTCTTGCCATTTTTTGAGTGGGTTGAGCTTTTCTATTTTTAAAAGTATCAACTAAGTTATCTTTTAAATTTTTTGTAAAATTAAATTTGTCAAAAAAGCCGCTAATGCCCTGTTTTATTTTTCCTATGCCTGTGCTAATATTTCCAAAAAATTCACTATTTAAAATCTTTTTATCAATATTTTGGCTAAAAGCAATAATTTGTTTATTAAATTTATTACCTAATGCTGCAAAACTTAAGACTGTTCCTATCATTAATCCTGCTGAGATTAAAAACTTTTTAGGATCTTCTATACCAAAAGTATTTTTTAAAATTCTAAAAACAAAGTTGTCTTTAACACGTTCTTGAGTATTTTTTGCAATTTCAACTGTATCTTGTTTTAATTTTTCTCTATCAACAGCGCCAAAATTCTCCTGCGATTGAACTCTTTGCTCTATCGCTGGAGAAAGTTGTTGATTATTTGATAAATTTCCAAAAGATACGTTGCTCATATTATTATAAAGTATGCTTTCATTATTTTTTTGCTAAATATATTAAGTTTGTAAATTAGGCAATGCGATATGTTTTATCGTATTCATTAACTTTAGAAATTACTTCTGAAATAAATTTAATAACCATCATAATATTCTCTCCTTAAAAATATCTCTTAAGTATATAAAGTATATTTTTAAGGAAAAATTGCCTATAAATTATTGATTATTTTTAAAATTTCATCGAAACTGTAACAATCGTTAAGAATATGTATTTTCATATTTTTATTGATTTTTTGAATATCTTTGATTGTTTTTCCGTCTAAAAATTCATCAGTATAATTTTCACCGTTTTTTCTTAGCATAACTGATGGAATAATTAGATTTTCAATATGTTTATTTTTTATTGTTTCGATTATGTCTTGACCTACAATTAATCCTGCAACATTGATATCATCTCCAAAAAATTTATTTTTTATTTCAATAACTTCAATATCAAGATTTTCTACATCTATTTGTTTTGCAAATTCTTTGAATAATTTTGCAGGGCTTTTTGCGGTTGCAATGGTGATTTTAGATTTATTTTTAATTCTTTTCTTTAATTTTTTTTGACATTTTTCAAAGCTATCTTTTAATAATCTTATTGCACCTACACCGTCTTCAATTTGCAGAAAATCGCCATAATATTTTTTATTTGGAATATCAACTCCTGCAAGCAAAAAGAATTCGTCTGATGCCATAGCGATTTGTTTTTTGATTTTTTTATTAAACTCATCAACAATTTTTATTGTTTCAAGCGCTACTTTTTTATCGACTTTTTTTAATTCTTCAACTCTATATTTTGATATTCCTAATGGCACAATAGCTATTGATTTAATTATTGATTTAAATTGAGATAAATCATCCAGCGTTCTTTTTAGTTCTTTACCATCGTTGATATCAGGACATAAGACAATTTGAGCGTGTATTTTTGTTTTTATTTTTTTGAATTTTTTTAATTGTTCTATTATATTTCCTGCTTTAGGATTTCTTGTCATTTTAACTCTTAAATCAGGGTTTGTAGTATGAATTGAAACAAACAGAGGTGAAATATGATATTTTTCAATTCTTTCCCAATCGCTTTGAGTAAAATTTGTTAAAGTTACATAAGTACCTTGAATATATGATAATCTCCAATCGTCATCTTTTACATAAAGACTATCTCTTAAGCCTTTTGGTTGTTGGTCGACAAAACAAAAAATGCAGTGATTTGTACATTTTTTAACATTATCAAAAACAGCCGAAGTGAATACTATTCCTAAATCTTCATCAAAATCTTTTTCTATTTCATATTCTTCTGGTTCGCCGTTTTTGTGCTCAACCAATAAATTTATAATTTCATCATTTATTATAAAACTGTAATCGATAATATCTTTGGGCTTTATTGAGTTTATGCTTAATATCTTATCGCCTTTTTTTATGCCTATTTCGTCCGCTATTGAGTCTTTTATAATTTCTTCTATTTGCATATTCATAATAATTTTATTAACTCATTTATTTCTGATATGGTTATTTCAACAGTCTTTTTTTGTGTTTCATTTAGTGTTATATATTCATTTTTTAATCCGTTTTCAAGTTTGATTTTGTGTAATTCTAAATGATTTAATAAATTTTCTTTAAATGTTATAAATTCGTTTACACTTAATATATCAGAGCAATAAAGAGCAATTTTAACATCATTTATAATATAATACGGATTATTAAATTCTAATATTTGCAAACTTTCGCTTAAGTGTTTTTTGCCTGCGGGAGTAATTGAAAATATTTTAGATAACATACCGCCATCAGACATTTTTTCGCTATATTCAACGCAACCCATTTTCTCAAGCCTTTTAAGCGCAGGATTAAGCGTTCCACAGCTTGTTTTTAAATAGGCAAAAAATAATTCTTCAGCTATTTTTCCTATGCGATAAATCGTAGCGTCATATTTATTTAAAATATAGAGTATTACAATTTCTATCATATTTTTATATTATCATAATTTTTGATATATTGAAATTATGACATTTTGGCGTTTATTTGATAAAAATATTGCAAAAATTGCTCCTGTGGCTTTTATAGTTTTGACTTTAGTGTTTTCTTTTTTAAGGATTCCTTTTTATGATGAAGCGCACGCATATATCATTTCTCAATTTGATTTATCTGAGATATTTTATCTGACTCGAATTGAGGGTCATCCGATATTATGGTATTTAATTTTAAAGCCTTTCAATAATATCAGTTTTTATCCTTATTCGCTAGCTTTAATTAATTGGATTTTTTCTTCAATTATGATTTTTGTTTTTTGGAAAAAAGCTCCTTTTAATAATTTGATTAAATTTTTACTTACTTTTTCATATCCTTTTTTTCAATATTTTGGAGTTATTTCAAGACCTTACACTTTAGCGGTTTTGGTTATTTTTTTGATAGTGTCTTTTTATAAAGATTCTCTTAAAAAACCGATTTTATATTCAATATTGTTGGTTTTGTGCGCTAATATAAGCGTTGTATCTTTATTTATATCAGGTGCTTTTTTTCTTTTATTTTTATATGAGATTTATAAAACAAAGTGTTTATTAAAAAAGCAATTAATATCTATTTGTTTGATATTTTTTATAGGTTTTATTTTATTTATATCTCAGTTTTTATTTGTCGAAGCACCTAAAATGCAGACAGATAATGCACATTTGATTTTTTTAAAAAATCTTTTAAGCTATACTATTGCTCCTTTTTTGGGTATTCAAAGTAAAAATATTAATCAAATTTTGCTTCAATTTGTGAGCGCATTTAGCGTATTTTATTTTTCATATATTTTATTTAAAAAAAGTAAAAAAGCGTTTTTTATTACGTATTGTTCAATTATTCCAATGATAATAATGTTTTTATTTATATATGTAGGTAATTTTTGGCATTATTATTTTATTTTAATTGCTTTTTTGTGTGGATTTTGGATTGATTGGGATAAATTTAAGAATGATAAAATTCTAAATTGTCTTTTAATTGGGTTGATTTTATTGAATATGTCATCTTATTCTTTAACTAAAAACGGTAAAAATGAAACAAATCAGCCTATTTTTTATAAAAAAGCGTATGAAATTATATCTAAAAATCCTAAGTATAAAAATTCAAAGTTATTTTGTTTTAATTATTATTCATATCTTGCCCCCGGGTTATTGGTATATTTAAAAAAAGACAATATTTTCTTTTTTGATAATCATAATAATAATTTATTGAGTTTTGAATTTGTTAAAAATCTTCAAAATGTTGATTATAAAACAATTGAGCCTAGCGAATTTATTAAATATTTAGATAAAAATAAAGATAATTATTTATTTGCAACATCAAATAAAATAGCAGATTATAACAATTTTAGCTTTGGAGATGATAAATATAAAATAAATCTCAATTTAGTTGAATATCATCCTGAATTATATTTGCTTATTTATAAGATTACATATTCTGAAATTAATAAAAGTTAACTATATAATGTTTGGTTTTTGGTTTAATATAAAAATGTTTCGGTTTATATGAGGATAAAATGGAAGCATTAAGCGAAGATAAAATATTAAAAATAATTAAAGATACTAATTTAGAACATATTGCAATAATTATGGATGGCAATAGACGCTGGGCAAAGGAGCATTTTTTGCCTTCTATGATGGGACATAAAAAAGGTGTTGATGCGCTCAAAAAAATTACTCGTGCATGTGATGATTTTGGGGTTAAATATCTTACTTTATATGCTTTTTCTACTGAAAATTGGAACAGAAAAAAAGAAGAAGTTGATTTTTTAATGGATTTACTTGCAACAACCCTAAAATCAGAGCTTGATGAATTAAATCAAAATAATGTAAAAATGAATTTTATTGGTGGTTTATCAGCTTTAAATCAAAATTTGCAAGATATATTAGAAAAATCTATTGAAGTTACAAAAAATAATACAGGGGTTGTTCTAACTGTTGCTATTAATTATGGTGCTCGAGATGAGATTATTCATGCTATTAAAAATATAATCAAAGATGGCAAAAAAGAAGATGAAATCACTCAAGAGCTTGTTTCAAACTATTTATATACAAAAAATATTCCTGATCCTGATTTATTAATCAGAACAAGCGGTGAAAAAAGAATAAGTAATTATTTATTATGGCAGATAGCGTATAGTGAAATATATGTAACTGATACTTATTGGCCTGAATTTAATAAAGAAAAATTAGCTCAAGCAATTATTGAATTTGGTCTAAGGCAAAGAAGATGGGGTAAATAATGTTAAAAATTACTCTTGCGACAGGAAACAGCCATAAAGTTGATGAAATAAATTTAATTGCTAAAGATTATAATATTGAATTTGTTTTGCCAAAAGGCGAATTTAATCCTGTTGAAGATAGTGATAATTTTTTAGGTAACGCTTATTGTAAAGCAAAATGTGCTTTAAAATCTCAAAGTACGGATTTATATTTAGCGGATGACTCCGGTCTTTGTGTTGATGCGCTTAATGGAGCTCCTGGGATATATAGTGCAAGATATGCACCAAGCGCAAAAGAAAGAATTAATAAGCTCTTAAATGTAATGAAAAATAAAGAAAACAGAAGCGCAAAGTTTGTATGCGCTATGGTTCTTGTAAATAAAAATGCTGATATATTGTTTCAAACACAACAAGAATGTCTTGGCTCAATTTTGAAAGAAGAAAAAGGACAAAATGGTTTTGGATATGACCCTATTTTTTATGTAACATCGCAAGGACAAGGCATGGCTGAATTGTCGGATGTTCAAAAGTCTAAGGTATCTCATAGAGCGAAAGCGCTAAATAAGGTTTTAGAATGGATTAAAAATGAATACTCTAAAAACCAAGATAAATGATTATTTATCAAGAAATTGTGTATTGATTTTTGCATTTATTACATTGTTGATAATTTTGTTTCATACTCCTTTTTGGGATGAAACCCATGCTTTTAGTATTGCAAGGTTAAAGTTATCTGAGATATTTTATCTAACAAGAATAGAAGGTCATACTTTTTTATGGTATTTGATTTTAAAGCCTTTTAGTTCGCTTAATTTATATCCTTATTCGATGTCATTTTTAAATTGGTTTTTTTGCGTTTTAGCAATTTTTGTTTTATGGAAAAAAGCGCCCTTTAGTCCTTTAATAAAAACATTAATTACATTTTCAACTCCTTTTTTATATTATTTTGCGCCCATTGCAAGATGTTATTCTATTGGAATTTTGTTTTTATTTTTGGCTTGTGCTTATTATAGAAAAAGATTTAAAAAACCTTATTTATTTGCTTTGCTTTTGTCTTTGGCTATGAATACTTCAGTTATGGCTATGATTGGAGCTTTTTATCTTATTTTAATTTATATTTTTGATTTAATTTTAAAATTAAAACATAGGACTTTTGAACTTAAGAAATTTTATGGAGTATTATTCATATTTTTAGCTTGTGCGCTATTGATTTTAGCGCAATTTGTCAATTTAAGAAGTATTCCTAAAGATGATTATTTAATGGTTTTAAGTTCTGTTTTTGGTTGTGTTATTTTTCCTCAAGCGCTGAATTTATTTCCATTAATTTTACATACAGTTACAACAGTTGCTTTTTATTATTTTATTTTTGTAATTTTTAAAAATACAAAACGTGGTTTTTTCTTTATTTCAATGACTTATTTAACTTTATTTTATGTATTTTTGATGGTTTATAGCGGTAATCATTGGAATCATTATTTTTATTTTGTTTATTTTATTATTTTCTTTTGGATTTTTGGAAGAAAAATTTTAAAAATTAAATTTGCAAAGGGTTTATTTATATTGATTTTGGTTCTTTTTCTTTTTCCTAATGCTGTTTTAGAGGATGGAAAAATGAATTATATTTATTCATCTAAAAGTAAACTTATTGCAAATCAGATAATTAAAAATAATGAACTTAAAGAGGCTAAATTGTTCGCTCTTGATTGGTGGAGTGATATTTACCCCGGGGCTTTAGTTTATTTAGAAAAAAATAATATTTTTCTTTATGATCTACACAATAGAAAAAGAAATTCTTTTGAAAGCATTAAAGACACTTTTTTAATTGAGCATGAATTAATTGATTTTGATGAATTTTCCAATTATTTGGATAATAATTCGTATTTGCTTGTTATTGATTCGCCTACAAAATTGAAATTAAAAAATATTACAGCGATACCAAAAGAAAACGGAGATTTTATTTTTAAAACAAAAAATAAAAGCTATTATTTGAAATTGGTTGATTTTTCAAAAGATACGAGAATGTGTATATTTAAAATTATCGAAATATAAGTTTTTGTGATAATATTTTTTTATGGAATTTAACCCTGTTTTAATATCAGTAATAGCTTTGTGCGTATTGTGCTTATTTAAAATTAATGTTCTTTTTTCATTAATGATTAGCGCAATAATTGCTGGCATGTTAGCTAAAATGCCCATTTCAAGAATAATGGATTTATTTATTCAAGGCATGGGGCAAAATTCTGAAACTGCTCTTAGTTATATTTTATTAGGCGCATTAGCTGCTGCAATGACTCATACAGGGCTAACTCAAGTTTTATCAATTAAAATAGCAAATTTTATAAAGGGAAATAAATATCTTTTAATTGCTATTTTGGTATGTATTTCAATTATGTCACAGAATTTAGTCCCTGTACATATTGCTTTTATCCCTATTTTAATACCGCCATTATTATCTTTAATGAATAAATTAAAAATAGATAGGCGCGCAATAGCATGCTCTTTAGCTTTCGGTTTAAAAGCTCCTTATATATCATTGCCATTAGGTTTTGGTCTTATTTTTCAAGGACTTATTGCAGATAATATGACTCAAAATGGAATTAAGGTTTTAAAAACGGATATTTGGCATTATAGCTGGATTTTAGGTTTTGCAATGTTTATAGCGCTATTAATTGCGGTTTTTGTAACATATAGAAAACCAAGAGAATATAATAATCAAGATGAAGTAATATTAGATAAACATAGCGATAAATTAACTAAAAAGCACTATATTACCCTATTAGGAGCAGTTGTTACTTTGATTGTTCAATTAATAAGCGGGTCATTGCCATTGGGTGCTTTAATTGGTTTATGTGTCATTTTTGGATTTAGAGCCGTATCTCATAAGAAAATGGATTTTTTAATGAATGAAGGCGTTGGGCTTATGGGCTATATTGCTTTTGTAATGCTTGTTTGTGCCGGTTATGCTCTTGTATTAAAAGAAACAGGAGGTATAGAATCTTTGTTGAATTCAATATTACCGCTTGTTGAAAATTCAAAATTGTTGGCGTCTTTAGCGATGTTATTTATCGGTCTTTTAATTACTATTGGAATAGGTTCATCCTTTGGTACAATACCGATTTTAGCGGTTTTATTTGTTCCTTTGTGTGCAAAATTAGGTTTTTCAACTCCCGCTATAATAATTTTGCTTTGTGCAGCAGCTGCCTTGGGTGACGCCGGCTCTCCTGCTTCAGATACAACATTAGGACCAACAGCAGGATTGAATGCTGATAATCAGCACAACCACATAAAAGATACTTGCATACCTACATTTGTGCATTTTAATACAGCGCTTATTATAGCGGCTTTAATTGGTGTTTATATCTTTTAAATAAATTAAGCGTACATTCTTTGAATTGCTTGGCTTCTTTGTTCTTTAACGCTTTGTTCTTCAGCGTTAATCATTTCAAGTTGCTGTTGCATTCTTTGAAGTTTCGCATCCAGAGCTTTTTCTGCTTGATATAAACGCTCTTTTTTCTTTTCCAGAGCTTTCATTTCGGGACTATCAGGTTCCATATCAGAACCAAGACCTACCATCTCATTAATTTGAGCTGATAAATCCATCTTTGTAGAGGATATCAACTGAATTTGATATTCTAGGTCTGATCTGTAGTTATTAATTTGTGCTAATCGCATTTGTGCGATTAATAGTCCCATAACTATCTCATTTCGTTAAATTTGTTACCTCTTAGAAAAACATGCTCGTTGTTTTGAGCTATTAGTTTTTCCATTTGGCTTAATTGATGCATTTGGTATTTGAGTTTATATCTCACCATTTTCCTTTTTTTGTTTATGGAAAGTGCATCTTTTAGCCCTGCAACAAACTCTCTTTTCAAAAGTTTAATAGGATTATTTCTTCTTAAGTAATTTTTTGAATACGTTAAGAAGGTTTTTAATCTTTTTAAATTTGCTTTGATTGCTTGTTGCAACGGGATTCTCCTTTTTTGCATGAGCTTTATCAAGGTAGTCCCTACCTTAATAAAAACAACTACATATATAAAATTGACCTAATTGTAAATAATTATTACGATATTATTTTAATAATATTTACGGTTGTTTTTAATTGAAACTTTAGTTTTTGATACAAAACTTAACAAGTATGTTTAAGATATATTACCGAATGTAATAATTTAACTTTTATTTGTTTTTTTGTTATAATTTGAGCAAATATAATATTTTGAGGATGTCAAATGAAAAATAAGTTAATTCTTTTTTGGACAATTATGGCAATTACTGTTGCTTCTATTTTTGTCTTATGGAAAAAACCTACTAGTCTTGGTTTAGATTTGGTGGGCGGTTCAAGATTAATGTTGGAAGCTCAAACTTCCGCTGCGGTTCCTAAAATTACTCCTGAAATAATGGATAGTTTGCAATATGCTATCGAAAACAGGGTAAATGCTATGGGCGTTGGTGAAACAATAGTTCAAAGAGTAGGGTCTAAAAGACTTTTAGTTGAAATTCCAAACATTACCGACACAACCAAAGCGAAAGAATTCATCGGTCAAACAGCAGAGCTTGAATTTAAAAGACCTGTTGTAGGTGCAAATGGTGAAATAGGTTGGGAATCAACAGGTTTAACAGGTAAAGATTTAAGAAAATCTTTGGTGGGTTCTGCTCCAACCACAGGCGAGTGGATGGTTGAGCTTGAATTTAATAATGAAGGGGCTCGTAAGTTTTCTGATTTAACAAAAGAATTAACAGGAAAGCAAATGGCTATTTTCTTTAATGGAAAATTGCAATCAGCTCCAAGGGTAAATGAACAAATATCCGGCGGTAGAGCTCAAATTACAGGTGGCGAAGGCGGTTTTGAATATGCCGAAGCTAAAGAAATGGTTGATTTGTTGAATGCCGGTGCATTGCCTGTTGGCGCACAAATTATTCAAGAAGAATCAGTAGGTCCTACATTAGGTGC
Source organism: Candidatus Gastranaerophilales bacterium (assembly GCA_944324915.1). GTDB lineage: Bacteria > Cyanobacteriota > Vampirovibrionia > Gastranaerophilales > Gastranaerophilaceae > RUG14156. Next base: position 24,474 of record CALUYD010000005.1, read on the forward strand.
CGACAGTATTAAAAAATCAAAAACAGTTGGATTTATTGGTATTTCTGCTGTTATGATATTTATGATTTTATATTATCGAGTTATGGGCTTAATTTCTTGCTTTGCTTTGATAATATATGCTTTAATAAACTTTGCAATATTTAAACTTGTTCCTGTAACTTTAACTTTGACGGGTATTGCAGGCTTTATTCTTTCAATCGGTATGGCAATCGATGCTAATATCTTGATTTTTGAAAGAACAAAAGAAGAACTGAAAATGGGCAGATCTTTATTTACTGCTATTAACTCCGGTTTTGATAGAGCATTTACAAGTATTTTCGATTCAAATGTATCAACTATTATGACTTGTTTGATACTATATTACTTAGGCGCTTCTATGGTAAAAGGCTTTGCTTTGACATTGATTATCGGTGTATGTTTATCAATGTTCAGTGCAATTACCGTTACTAAAAACTTTATGCATTTAATTTTTGGTTCAAGTGAATTAAAATATCCCGAATTGTTTGGCTTGAAAAAAGAAGATATTGAAAACGCTTATCAAGCAACAGAAACTAAGCGTGAAAAAGCAAAATTCGGTGTTTTGGATTAATTCTAGGAGAAGAAAATGGCAAATACTAACTTAATAGAAAATAAATATAAACTAGATATAATTAAATGGAGATATGTATCTTTAATAGTTACAGGTATATTATTAATTCCATGTATTGCTGCAATAATTTATTTAATGGTTACTCAACCAAATCATGCTCCTTTGAAGTTGGGTATTGATTTTACGGGCGGTACAATATTGCAATATTCAACAGATAAAAAGATGGAAATTAGCGATATATCTAAAGTTCGTGTAGATTTAGAAAAAGTCGGAATTAAAAATCCTGTAATTCAAACAACGACTCAATCTTTGAGCGATGATAACGTTAAAAATCTTGTTTCAATCAGAACAAGTTTTATAAGTGATAAAGAAGGCGCTCAAAAAATTCAAGAAATAACAAATACTCTAGCTGATGATTATAAGGATATTGAGCTTGTTCAAGTTAATTCAGTAGGTCCTACTTTAGGTTCTGAATTATTGAAAAATACAATGACTGCTTTAATTTTAGCGTTTGTTGCAATGGTTATTTATGTATCATTCAGATTTCAAGTTGAATATGGCTGGATTGCACTTCTAACTTTATTTCAAGACGTTCTTTTTGTAGTAGGTATATTTGCTATTAAAGGAATATTCTATGATACTGCAATAGATAGCTTATTTATAACTGCGATATTGACTGTTATTGGTTATTCAATCAATGATACAATTGTTGTATTTGACAGAATTCGCGAAAATATGCGCTTTTTAGCTAAAAAATATTCTTCAAATGAAATTATCAATGCTTCAATTAATCAAACATTGGCTCGCTCAATCAACACAACCGCAACAACATTGTTTACACTATTAGCATTGTATTTCTTTGGCGGAGCTACAATTAAAGATTTTGTTTTAGCAATAACAATCGGTGTTACTGCCGGTGCGTTTTCTTCAATATTTACAGCTGGAACTGTATTATCAATCGTTAAAGAAAAATTTGCTAAAAAAGCTGCTTAAGAAAAATAATTCATAAAAAATGGCGAGATTTATATCTTGCCATTTTTTTGTTAGAATGATTTTATGGCTAAGGTTAAATCAAAATGGGTATGTCAATCTTGCGGATATGAAACTGTTTCATATTTAGGAAGGTGTCCTGAATGTTCTCAATTTGGAACTTTTGTTGAAGAAATTACATCATCTAAAATTGAACCTCTAAAACCATCTAATATTATTTCAGCCGATACAAAAGTTTCTAAAATAAAAGAGATTGAATTAGATGAAAAAATAAGATATAAAACAAATATTGATGAATTGGATAGAGTATTAGGCGGCGGTTTTGTTCAAGGCTCTTTGTGTCTTTTAGCAGGAGACCCCGGGATTGGAAAATCGACTTTGGTTTTGCAAACTACAAAAAATATTTGTGAAAAATTAAAAGTGTTGTATGTTTGCGCTGAAGAAAGCCCTCTGCAAGTTAAACTAAGAGCAAAAAGGCTTCAAGTTGAGCCTGAAAATCTTTATTTAACTAATCAAACTTGTATTGATGAAGTTATTAATCAAATTGATATTTTAAAACCCGATTTTTTAATTGTTGATAGTATTCAATCTGTTTTTTGTGCTAATATTGCTTCTTCATCAGGAAGTGTTTCTCAAATCAGAGAATGTACAAATGTTTTAATGCGAATTGCAAAGCAAAAAAATATTACAACGATTATAATAGGACATGTTACAAAAGAAGGTAATATTGCCGGTCCTAAGGTTTTAGAGCACATGGTTGATTGTGTTATTAATTTTGAGGGTGATAAATATAAACAATATCGCATTTTAAGATGTATCAAAAATAGATTTGGCGCAATATCTGAAGTTGGTGTATTTAAAATGGAAGATGAAGGATTGATTGAAGTTAATTCTCCATCACAGATGTTGCTAGAGCAACACTCTCAAGCCTCAGGAAGTGCTGTTGTAGCTACTCTTGAAGGAAGCAGAATATTTTTACATGAAATTCAAGCGCTTGTCGGTTCAACTAACTATTCAAATCCAAGAAGAGTTGCAGTAGGGCTTGAATATAACCGTTTATTGCAGGTTTTGGCGGTATTAGAAAAGAAAGTCGGCTTGAATTTATCTAAACAAGATGTATATGTTAATGTTGTAGGCGGTATTGATATAGTTGAACCCAGCTATGATTTAGCTTTAGCTTTGGCTATAATAAGCTCAATTCGTGATATTCCGATAAATAATGATACTATTTTAATTGGTGAATTAGGTTTATTGGGTGAAATCAGATATGTTGATAATATTGAGCGCAGATTAAAAGAAGCTCAAAAATTAGGTTTTAGAAAAGCTATCATTCCTGTTGTCAGCGAAAAAACTTCAGCTAAATTATCTCAATTGCCTCTTGAGATAAAGCAAGTGTCAAAATTGACAGATGCTATTATTCAAGGGCTAAAGCAAAATTAAAGAGTAAGACAGTTTTTTAAATATCCGATTGTGTGCATTTTATTTTCATATAAGAAACGTACAAAATTTAGGTATTCTATTTGTCTTGATGATAGTGTCAGATTAATCTCAAAACCGTCCGAGCAGAATGGCTCATAATCATAGATAACATAATTATTATATTTACTTTTCCATTCTTTCTTTTCAATTTTGCAACGATATTCCCAAGCTAAATTCTCTAGCCAACCAATTGATTCTTTGGCAACATTTTTAAATTCGGCTTGAAAATATTGCTTGTCTTGGTCGTTTTGTTTGTCAATCAGCATAATAACTCCATAAATATTTTCATATTTTCTACTCTAAAATATTTATGAGTGTTTTTAAATAGACTAAGGTGTAATTACAAATTGTCTTTTAAGACATATTCGATATTGTTATTGCATATTTTTATTCAAAATGGTCAAAACTTTTATATTCAATTTTTTCATTGTCGATATATACGCTACTGCCTTTTTTGCATGTGCCGATTTTAATAAGTCCTTCTATATTATTGAAATCATCTTCATCTATACAAATAACGAGAGAATAATCTTCGCCTCCATACAACACAAAATCTTTGTTTTTGGTTTTATGAGGAATTTTATCATATTCAATATCAATTCTTACATTGCTTTTTTGTGAAATTTGAGCTAAACAATCAACAAGTCCGTCTGATGAATCCATCATTGCATAAGGTTTTTTTGCTGTTTTTGCAATAAGAGAAGAAATTCTTGGGTATAATTTTGGATTTTTGTGCTGGTTTATAAAGTAGTTATCATAAATCCCTGAAAATAAATCTTCTAAACCTTGAGCGCTTGAGCCAAATTCTCCAACGCAGGCTACGATATAATTTTCTTTGGCATTTTTTCTTGATGATGGATTTAAATCTTTATAGCTTCCAAAAATGGTTACTGAAATTACAATTTTATCTGATTTTGTTAAATCTCCGCCTATGATTTTTATATCAAATTCATTTTCGATTGAATTTATTCCTTTATAAAATTCATCAACAAAAGTTTCATCTAAACATCCGCTTAAATTTATTGTTGCATATATTGGCTTTGCGCCTGACGCTAAGATGTCTGAAATATTTACAAGCAAAGATTTTCTTGCTATTTCATAAGGATTCATAAATTGCATCGAAAAATGAACATCTTCAATTAGGCTATCTGATGAGATAGCGAGCTTATACTCATCTAAATAAGCGCAATCATCCCCTAAATAGTTAGGATTTTTCAGAGTGTTAGATATTATTTTTAAAAATTTTAATTCTTTATTCATTTATTTTGTTATATAGTCCTAATAGCGCAAGTTTATAGCTTTCTTTTCCAAAGCCTTTAACTACGCCAATACAAGCTGATGAGGTGTATGAGATGTGTCTATATTCTTCTCTTGCGTTGGGGTTGCTGATGTGTACTTCTACTGCTTTTATTCCCACTCCTTTAATAGCGTCAGCTATTGCAATGCTTGTGTGAGTGTATGCAGCAGGATTTATTATCATACCGTCAAAACCTTTTGAATTTTGAATTTTATCAACAATTTCGCCTTCGTGATTTGATTGGAAAAATTCAAAATTAATATTTTCATCAATGGTTTTTGAATATTCTATAAGCTCTTTGTTTATATCATCAAGAGTAGTTTTTCCATATATTTCCGGCTCTCTTGTACCTAAAAGATTGATATTTGGACCATTTATAACTAATATTTTCATATTTCCTCACTTTAGTATGTTTTTATTTTACCATTAATCAAGAAATTATCTTCAAATTGTTTTATTTTGACATCTTTTAATTTTATTGAATTTTCTATTTCTTCAATATTTAAACCTTTTATAAAATCTAATCCTCCGCCAAATATTTTAGGCGCTATAAAATGATTAATCTCATCAACTTCATTATTTTTTATAAGTTCAGAATTAAAGCCTGAACCTGCTTCTGTCATAATTGAATAAATATTCATTTTGTATAATTCTTTAAATAAATTATCAAAACTTCCATCAAAAGAAATTTGCTCTATATGTTTTGGTAAATCGATTTTTGAATTGTTTATCAAAATTACTTTAACATCGTCATTAAAAACATTGTAATTAAGAGGAATTTTGTTGTTGGGATCAAAAATTATTCTTATCGGAGATTTTTTATTTTTTAATCTGACATTTAATTTTGGATTATCAGCTAAGATTGTTCCTGTTGCAGACATTATTGCTTGATATTCACTTCTTAATTTTTGACAATATAATCTTGCTTTTTCATTTGTTATCCATTTTGATTTTCCGTTATCAAGTGCAATTTTTCCATCAAGAGTTGAAGCTATTTTAAGCATTATATAAGGTTTTTTGGTTAGAGTATTTTTAAAAAAGACCTTGTTTAAGTCTTTTGCTTCTTTTTCTAAAACTCCCAAAACTGTTTCAATGCCTGCATTTTGTAATTTTTCTAAACCGCCTGTTGCTTGTTTATTTAAATCAAGCGTTGCAATTATTGCTTTTTTAAACCCTGATTTTATAATTAAATCCGCACAAGGTGGGGTTTTCCCCCAATGAGAGCAAGGTTCAAGATTTACAATAATGGTTTTTCCTTTGGTGTTGCCGTTGGCATTTTTTATTGCATTAACTTCAGCGTGCGCTTGTCCGTATTTTTCATGATAGCCACATGAAATTATTTTATTTTCTTTTTCATCATAAACAATAGCACCTACATAAGGGTTTGGAATGTTTTTGCCTTGTGCTTTTTTTGCTAAATTAATACATTTTTGCATTAATTTTTTATACTTGTTCATTTTGACTTTCTTGTATATCTTCTAATTTAATTTCAAAATCGCCTTGCATTTGCGCATTTTTCTTTAATTCATCAAATTTTTCTTGCGCTTTTTGCATTAATTCTTCTTCGTCTATTTCTTTTTTAATTTCTTGTTGTTCTTCTGTTTCTATATTTTCATCATTTGGAGTAGGCAAATCTTTTTTGAATTTTTTCAAAATATCAATATTTGTGCCTTTTTTTGCAAATTGAGCATCAATATCAATACCTTTATGATATGTGTGCTTGTATTCAATATTGAAAATATTATCTCCAATAGGCAGTGAATTATTTTTAATATCTTCATAAAATAATGGAGTTATTCCTTGTGATTTATGTTGTTTTAGATAATCCAAAGTAAAAATATCTTGAATAAATTCATCTTCTTTTGATAGATTTATTTCTTTGATTGATGAAATTTTTCTTCTTCCTAATTCATCTTTTTGAGCTTCAATAATAATATCAAAATTGCTTAAAATTATTGCTTTTGCTTCATGTAATGCTAAATTATTAGAGTTATTCATCAATATTTGACTTAGTTTTTTAATCGCTTCATCTGAATTATTTGCACATAAAGTTAATATTAAGCCTTTATATTGAGAATTAATTTTTTCTATTGTTTTATTGATTAAATCTTCATTTTCAGTATTTATTAGTAATTTATCAGGGTTAGAGTTAACTATTGAACTTAAAATCAAATCCATTGTTTTTGGATTATCTATTTTTGAAAAATCATAATTTGTGCAGTTTTGAGATGTTATTTTAAATTCGTTTTCGCTATCTATTATAATAGCTCTGTTATTTGTTGGAATTTTTTTTGCTAAAGCGCTTAAAAGTGTTGTTTTGAGTGTATTTTTGCTTCCGATAATTAGAATATTTTTCTTTATAGCGCAAAATGCTTCTAATATTAAAGCTATTTCTTTTGATATTGAATGTTCTATTTGCAAGGTTTGAATTGTTGCATGTTTATCTTTGTAGCATTTTATAAATAAACTTGCAACGTTAGATAATGGAGGTAATGTCGCTAAAACATTTACGCCTGTTTTATAGTTGAATTTAAAAAACGGCGCTTGTTCATCAAGCTCCACACCTTCATTTTGGGCAATTTTTTTGATTAAATTTTCAAGTTGAACATTATCTCTAAATGTTGATGTGCTTTTTGTGGTTTTTTCTCTGCGCTCAAGATAGATATTTTTTGCTCCGCTTACAAAAATACTATTTAAATCATCATTAGCTAACAATGTATCTATTGCACCTAGCGTATCTAGTTGTGCTTCTTGTTCTGTTTTATAGTATTTTGGCTGTTCTTCTTTTTTTGTTTCTTTAATTTGTTGTTTTTGAACCGTATTTAATCTATCTTTTAGTGACAATTTATTCTTCTCCCATTCTTTTTAGCAAATTGAAAACATTATAGTCAAAATTTGCTTTTGAGTTTATTTTATCAAAATCGATTTGTAAAATATCTTTTGCAATTTTTGAATATGATTTTGCGATGTTTGAGTTTGGATTTACTTCATCTACATTTTTTTCTTGATTTATTGCATCAATTAAAGTCAAATAATTATTTGGTATTGTTGCAAAAATTTCTTTCTTAAGATTATTTTCTATATCAGATAAAGTAAGTTCTTGATTTTCAATAAATCTATTTACTATTAGCTTTATTTTATCATTATTACATCCGATTTTGTCAAATAATTCAAAAGATTTATAGGTATTTTTAACAGATGTTTGATTAGCTAAAATTAACAAAAGTATTAAATTTGAGTTATTTAAAACAGAGATGTTGCATTCATTTGTCGTGCTTGATGTATCTATTAAAATATAGTCAAAAATATTTTTAAGAGAGTTTATTATTTTTGTAATTGTCTGCATTGTTAAATTGCTTTGCGCAATCGTTTCTTCGTTTGCTTCAATAGTGTAAATTTCGCTATTTTGATATTTTCCGATTAGTGATAAAAATGATTGTTCAGCTAAATTTTGCATGTTTGATAAAATATAATCTAAACCATATTTTTGTTTAATATTAAGATAAGAATTTATATTTTCGCTGCTATATGTTAAATCTAAAATACAAACTCTATCGTCTGTTTGTTTGTTGATTTCCCAAGCAAGATTTGTAATAAGAGAGGTTTTTCCTATGCCGCCTTTATTTGTATAAACTGTAATTACTTTACCTTTTTTTTCTTTGAATGTATTTATTTTTTTGATTGACATTTCAAGAATGCTCGGCAAAACGGGTTTTAAAAGAAAGTCTACTACTCCTTTTTTTAGAGTTTCATTTACTAAACTTGAATTAATTTCATAACTTAAAGCGATAAAGTTAAGATGTTCAAATTGATTTTTAAGAAACGAGATTTTTTCTAAAATTTCATTTGAATTTTTTGAATCAATATCAAAAATAATTAAATTAATTTCGTTATAATTTATATCATCAGAATGAAAATCATCTAATGAATTAACAAGCTCAATATCTTGAATATTTTTGAGGCAATTTATTGTAGATTCTCTTGATTGTGGATTTTTATCAATTATTAGTGTTTTCATTAATACCCCTTATAAAATCTAAAAATTCCTTTAGTGCTTCTTCTACTATATCCACTTTTATTTTGTAGCGGTCATTTGTTTGAGCTTCTTTTGAAATATATTTAATTACTTTTATGTTGTTTTTATAGCCAACAGAAATATAAACAAGTCCTATTGGTTTTTCTTTACTTCCTCCGCTTGGACCTAAAATTCCTGTTGTTGCAATAGAACAATCTGCATAGTTCAATAATCCCTTTGACATCTCAAAGGCAGTTTGCTCGCTAACTGCGCCATATTTATCTAAAGTTTCTTTTTTAACATTTAAAAATTTTGTTTTAGCTTCATTAGAATATGTTACAAAGTTTTGTTTTATAAATTCGCTTGAGCCTGCAATATCTGTTAAATATGAGCTTATTAAGCCACCTGTGCAACTTTCGGCACTTGATAGAGTTAATTTATTTTTAGTTAAAATATTTTTAATTTCTGTTAATAATTGATATTTTTCCATAATTTTATGATGGCACGTCTAATCTATCTAATAGGATTATGTTAAAAATTGTACCTTTTGGAATAACTATTTCATCGCCATGTTCAAATAAATTAGCAACTATGCTGTATGCTCCTGAACATACAGTAGCCACTGTTCCTCCGATTGCAGCAACAGGGACAAATAATATTTTTGCGCCTGTAAATAAATCATCTCCTGCGGTTGCTCCCCATTTGATTGTTCTAGGTAATATTCCGCCTGATTTTTTGAGGTCTGTTTTTGTAGCAGTGAAATAGTTGCCGTTTGTTGTAATTGAACCGTCTGATTTTAGAACATAGTTAAAATTGCTTGCAATTCCTGAATTAATTGGTAATTGAGTTCCGTATTTTGTAACTAAATGGTCTAAATTTAAAATAATTGATGCCGGACGTGATAAACTTCTTGATTGTTTAATTGCAACAACTCTGCCTCTAAATATTGTTTTAGAAGGTAATATTAATTTATTGTTTACATAAATATCTTTTGTAAGATATGCTTGAAACATATCTCCTTGTGTAATGTTTTTTGTTGTAACATTTTCAGCCATTTCAAGCTCTAGTTTTGTTCCGTATGGAATATTTATGCCGTCAATATCAGCGTATAATTGATGAGCAGCATATACTTTTGTTGTAATTAATAATGTGCATAATATAAGAATTAATTTAAATATTTTCATTTTCTATCCTTTTATTTTAAGTTTCTAATGTCGTTTGCACTTGTTGCGCCAAATTTAGCCGATAAATCATCAATATGATGAATTATATAATAAAAAGGCTCTAAATCTCTTTCATTTAAATCAATCATAGCGCCCCAATCCGCTCTTCCGTGGTGAGCTGCTATCATTTTTGCTATATTATAAAATCCGTTTGTCATACACAACGTATAACCGTATTGTGAATGAGTAAGCCAATCTTTTCTGAATTGTTCGTTATAATCTATAACGCCTGATTCAAGATTTATATCGTATTCAAAGATTTTACCTATATCATGCAAAATAGAAGCTGCAATAACTTCTTCTTTATTTAAATGTTTTTTAACTTTTTCTAAAACAGTTTGTGCCATTTGAGCACATTCAAGCGTATGAACAACCAAACCGCCAATGTAATTATGGTGCATTTGTTTTGCAGCAGGGCAAACCAAGAATTTTTCTTTGTCTTTATTTAAATTATCTAAAACGAAATTTTTTAATTTTTCGTCTTTAAATTCATTAACTATTGCTATAATTTCATTGAAATATTCAATTCTTTTTTCTTCATCCAGTCCTAAAATGGCTTGTTCTAATACTTCAAAATTATTCAAAAGACAGTTGTTATATTTTTCATTATAGCTTGCAGTAATAATTCTGATAATATTTCCCACTCTTGTTGAAATATCAGGAGTTCTGTTTAGTGTTTCTTCCCATAAAACGCAATTTAATGTTGATGATGTTTCAATATTTTTTAATTGCATCTTCCCCATTTTAGTACCGGCTTTGGTATCGCCTATTGAAAAAGATAAAATTTCATATTTTGCATTTAAATCTAACATAACTTGATTTTACTACAATTAATGATTATGTGCAAAATGTTTCAATGGCTTAATCTTTTTTTAAGTTCGATTATTTTTTGATAAGAATTTTCTATATCTTGTTCTTTGATGTTGCCTAGTTTTATTTCTTTTTTAATTATTTTTTGAATTTTTAGAGCAAGATTTTCATCGTTTTTATCTATATTATTTGAAAACAACAAGATATTTACCCCTGCATTTATAGAATTTACTATAATATCTCTTAGTGAATAATTTTTTCTTATTGCCCCCATATCATAATCATCAGAGATTATTACACCCTTAAAACCTATTTCATCTTCTAAAAGTCCTTTTATTGTTTTTTTAGAAAGGCTTGCAGGATATTTATTGTCAATATTGGAGTTAAATATATGAGAAACCATTACCATATTTAATTTGTCATATTCTTTTAAATCATAATAAGGTTTAAGCTCTTCATTTTTAAATGTTTTAGTTGCATCAACAAAGCCTTTATGAGTATCCCCTTCGACACTGCCATGACCCGGGAAATGCTTAATTGATGTAGCTATACCTTGATTATTGTGTTCTTCTATAAAAATTTTTGAGTAATTTGTAACTATATTGGGGTTTATTCCATAGCTTCTTTCTTTTGTTTTGATAATGGAATTTTGGTTTATTGCTAAATCAACACAAGGTGCAAAATTAAGATTTATTTTAAGGTCTTTTTGAATTTGCGCCATTTTTGAATATTCTTTTTGAGCTTCTTTATTAGTTAATCTTGAAACTTCGTATGCACTTTTGTGCTTGTAAAAATCATATCTTTGAACATATCCGCCTTCGTTATCTATTGATATAAAAGGGGTTATGGGTGATAGGTTTATTAAATTTTCATTCATTTTAATTAAATCTTCTTTTGATTTAATATTTTTTGAAAATAAAATAACTCCTGAAATTTCACCTTTTTGTGCTTGTTTTAAAATTTTCTTGTAGCCAAGTGAATTTATATTATCTCCATTAAAGCCCACTATAATCATTTGCCCGATTTTACTATCCAAATCGTTTGCATAGGTTATATTTATCAAAGCTAAAAAAGCTAAGAAGATTATTTTAAATTTATTGAACATTTTTTGCTTTTTTCTTTTCTAAAATTATTAATTTTCTAAGAGTTTGGTTGTTAACTTGTCCGCCAATTAAAAATATTATTGATGAATAATATAGCCAAACCATTAATATGGCAAATGTTCCGATTGTTCCATATACTTTATTATATGTTCCAAGGGTGTTAACATAAAGTGAAAATGCCCAAGAGCCTATTAACCAAAATACGCAGAAAAATAAAGTCCCCGGTATAACGCTTTTTCTTTTTATGCTGAAATCTCTTGCAGGTAGTACATAGTAATTTATTGATGCCAATAAAAATAATAAAAGAAAGGCAACAGGCCATCTTGTAATTAAGATGGTGTCTATTATATGGGAAGGTATAGAAAAATATGCGCCTATAAAATTCATTATGACTTTACCTAGAACAATTAGATTTATGCTTATGAACAAAAAGAATGCATTAACAAAAACCATAAGCATTGCCAAAAAACGCACTTTTATAAAACTTCTGTTTTCTTGGATATTGTTTGCTCGATTTAAGCCTTTTATAATTACTGCAATAGCGTTTGATGTAAGAAAAATTGTTGCAAAAAAGCCAACTATTGCCATTAATTTTCCGCTTTTAAATATTGAAACTTCTTCTAATACATTGTTAATTAAAAATATCACCCCTTGAGGAGCTACGGTTGAAAGACCGAAAATAATTTTATTTATAAAAAAAGTTTTTCCAAGCCAGCCAAAAATAGCCATTAAAAACAGCATAAAAGGAAAAATTCCAAGAGCTGTCATATAAGCCATTTCGCCTGCTGCGTTGGCGTAATCATCTCTAATGATTGCATTTATAAGATTTTGAACATATTCTTTTAAAATTTCATATATCTTTTTCAACATAATTATAAAATATTTTTTGCTTCTTCTATTAATAATTCTACTGCACGATTAATTTTTTCTTTTATAGTGCAGCCAGCGGCTCTTTTGTGACCTCCGCCGTTAAATTTTTCTGTTATTTTTGTTGCATCAACTTCTTTAGTTCTGATTGAAACTTTGATTTTGTTTTGTTGCGTTTCTTTTAAAACAAAAGCTATTTCAACTCCGGATATCGAGCGCAATGTTTCGCAAATTCCTTCGCTATATTCATCTTTTGCGCTGAATTTTCCAACTATTTCTTTTGTAATTAAAGTATATGCTATTTTATCGTTTAAACAAAATTTTGCATTTGAAACTAGATAATTTTGAAATAAAATCAAATTTTTTGGCTTATTTGTGTAGCACAAATCGGCGATTTTTGATGTGTCTATTATTTTTGAAATTTCTGAAGCTATTGCAAATGTATGTGGCGTTGTGCTTTCGTATTTAAAACAGCCTGTATCTGTTAAAATTGCACTATATAGACCTTGAGCCATTTTGGGGGTAATTTTAATATCCATTTTTTTGAAGAAATCATATAACACTTCTCCGGTTGATGAAATACCGCCTTTTATGTAGTTTATTTTTGCAAAACCTGTGTTTGTTTTATGATGATCGATTACGATTGTATTTTCGCATTTTTCAAAAATAGTTCTTGCTTTATCTATAATTCTATCTATTGAAGCTACATCAAGCGCTATAATTAAATCATATTCATCTTTTAGGGTAGATAAATTTTTAGAATTATTTAAATTTTCAAGAAAACTGTATGTGTTTGGAAAATCAAAATTATCTTTAATTTGTATTAAAATATCAGCTTTATCGCCCATAAAATATTTAAGCGCACTAGCACAACCCAGAGTGTCGCCATCGGGGTTTATATGTGTTATTATAAGTGCACGATTTGAATTATTTATTAAATTAATAATTTCTTTTTCCATTGACAATAGAATAACAGAAAACAAAGGAAAAACAAATGCATTTTTTTACACATTTTACAATAGCTTTAATATCTCTTATTGCAATAGTTTTATCTTGTGTTTTATTTACAAATGCAATCGAATATTTAGGAAACAAATTAAAATTAGGAAATAATGCAACAGGTTCTATTTTAGCGGTATTAGGAACAGGTTTACCTGAAACTATTATTCCTTTGGTTGCAATATTTGAAGTGTGTTTTTTAGATTTAAAAATTCAAACCGCTCAAGATATTGCGCTAGGAGCTGTTTTAGGTTCACCTTTTATGTTATCTACTTTCGCAATGTTTTTACTTTTAATTGTTCTTCTTTTGAAGAAAAGAAATAGCTTGAATGTTGATTATAATTTTGTTTTAAGAGATTATAAATATTTTTTATTAGCGTATAGTTGTGCAATTTTATTTTCTTTTAAATTTTTTGTAAATTATAAAATGTTTTTATCATTTGTATTGATATTGATTTATGGAATTTTTGTATATCGAACAATAGTTAAATCAAGAGTTGTTTGTATTGAATGCGAAAGCGAAGAATTGTATTTTTCGCATGGTTTAAAATTGAATAAAAATTTTATTCTTTTTGTTCAGCTTTTATTGTCCGTTTCTGTTCTTGTTATATCTTCACATTATTTTGTGGATGAAATAAGATATTTTTCAACTGTGTTGAATATTTCTCCATCGATTTTAACATTATTAATTGCTCCTTTTGCAACAGAATTGCCGGAATGCATAAATAGTGTTATTTGGTTAAAACAAGATAAGGACGATTTAGCAATAGCAAATATTTTAGGCGCAATTGTTTTTCAAACAACCATATTGTGCGCAATAGGAATGATTTTAACTCCTTGGATTTTAAATAGAGTTCTTTTTATAAATGCAATTTTAACCATACTTTGCGCTATTGTATTTTTGCTTTTGGTTTTAAAAAATAAAAAAATTACTGTAATTAATTTATTATTTTGTGCCTTTGTATATTTTTTATTTTTGATATATATTTTTATATGTTAGTGTAAATATATTTAGGTGTTATACATACTTATAAAGTTGTTAGGAAGGATAAAATATGCGAATTACACCAATTAATTTTAGTCGTTCTTTTGTGGGTTCTAAAGAAAACAAAAGAAGAATTGAAGAATTACAAAATGAATATCAAAGAATGCGTTGGGGCACAGAAGGCTGTAACGGCGGATTGGATTTTGATAAAGAACGTGAATTAAATTCAAGAATTGAATATGACAGATTACTAGATAAAAAAGAACAATTAAGATGGGCACAAGAAGGTTGCAATGGTTGTCTGTCACCTAAGCAAGAAGCAAGATTGTGTGAACTAGAAAGACGTTTTAGTGATGATACTTGCGATTCTGAAGAATTGCCGTCAAGAGCTGAACACATTGAAACAAGAAGCGAGTTTAATATGCCAATATATGAAGTATATGGTGTTCCTGCATCAACATTTTACGGTGATTGGGCAAATTAATAAAACTATTAAATAAAAAAAGCTCTCTTTTTAGAGAGCTTTTTTTATTTAAATGATTTTATATTTATTCTTCTTTTTCTTTTACTGTTAAAGTAATAAATGCACCTATTATAAGCATTAAAGCTCCGAATAAAAACGCATAATCCCAATGGTTATTTGTATAAATTCCCATAGTGAAAGTTGATTTATTGATAAACCAAGCTAAAAGTGTGCAAACTATTACTTGAGGAGCTGATATAAAAATATTAAATATACCCATAGCAGAGCCTTCAGTACCTTCTTTTATGTATTTTGAAAGCATTGCAAATGGTAGCGCTAATGTTGATGACCAGCCGATACCTGCAAGACCTATTCCTGCAAAAACAACTACCTTATTTGGCATACAAGCAATTAACAAGTATGATAGCGCCATTATTAAAAGAGAAATAGCATGAACTCTTTTGTTTCCGTTTATTTCTGCCATTTTTGCAATAGGAATAGCAATTATAAAACAAATTAAATTAAAGAAAGCAAAACAAATTGAAGAAAAGTTTTGAGCTTCTGCTTGTCTGTCTGCAAATGTAGCTATTATATTTTCAGCTAAATCTGCGGTGTTTGGAATGCCATATAAAATATGAACAACATATTGTGTAAAGAAAATTAATAAGCTCATTAATCCAATCCAAGTAAAGAATTGAGCAAGGCAAATCTTTGTTACTTCAGGGCTAACACCTAAAAATTCTTTAACATTTTGGATAAATGGCTTTGAAGCATATTTTTTTGCTTCTAATTTCTTTTCCATCATTGCTTCTTTGGATGGAACATTTTCTCTAAAAGTTATACAAGTCCACAGCATGCTCAAAATAAAAGCTAAACCTGCCATGGTAAATTGTGCATCTACTGACATTTGATAATCAAAAGCCCATTTTAAAAATGGTGCAACGCCTGCTGAAACAACAGAACCAAGTCCTATTGCAAAACTTAAAAATGAATTTGCAATAGCATGTTGGCTTTTTTTGATATTATCCGGAACCAATGCTCTATATGGACCTTGAGCAGCATTAACACAAGCATCAATCACCCAAATGAAAATTGCCGCTATAAATAATGCAAGCCATGCAGGATTGTTAGATCCAAAAAGACTGCTTATAAATTCACTTTTTGGAAGTAATATTAAACCAATTGCGCCGAATAATGCTCCAAAGAATAAATAGGGCAATCTTCTTCCGAATTTTGTAAAGGTGTTATCAGATAGCGCACCAATAATAGGTTGAACAACAATACCTGTAACAGGTCCTGCAAGCCAAATTAAGCCATAAAGCAATGGGCTTGCGCCAAGGGATTCTGTTAATGGACCTGATAAAATAATTCTCATTTGCCAAGCAAATTGAAGTCCAAAGAACCCTATGCAGAAATTTAGCAATTGTAATGAGCTAAATTTTCTTAGATTATCTTCACTAGACATTTTTCCTCCGTAAACATAAACGAAACATTACAATTTTACATTAATATTTTTTAATTGTAAAATTTAAATATGAAAATTAAATTATTATTAGTATTATTTTTAAGTTTATTTATTGTTGGAAGTGTGAATGCGGCGCAAGAAAAGAAGGTCGTACGTGTTGCAATATCTAATCAAAATTTTTCAAAATATGATTATCAAAATATTAAGTTATCATCAAGTGATTATATAAAAATTGTTGATATGTCGCAATCGCTTGAAATTGATACAATTGAGCCTCAAAAAATTATTGAGGTTGTTATGGAAAATTCTTTATATAATATTTATGTTGATAACAAATTAAAATATGAAAAATTAAACGGACCTTTGCTTTTTAGCTCAAATAAAGAGCTTGAAATTGTTGAATTAAACAGAAAAGGTATCCCTGCAAAATATAAAGGCATGATTGAATTATGCCATAGTAAAAATAAAATAATGTTCAATGTGATAAATATTATTGATATGCAAAATTATCTTCGTGGCGTTGTTTCAAATGAAATGCCTATAAGTTTTGGCTTGGAAGCATTAAAAGCTCAAAGTGTAGCTGCAAGAAATTATGCAACAAATGCTCAAATAAACCCAAATTATGATGTTGTTGATTCGACTGCTTCTCAAGTTTATTATGGTGCTAATTCATATAGAGATGTCGCTGATATGGCAGTTGCACAGACTCAAGGAATTTATGCCTTATATGACGAAAATCCTATTACTGCGCTTTATTTTTCAACCTCATCAGGTATAACCGATGATTGGGATGATGTTTTTAATAATGGTGTTTATTCCGGAAAACACCCCTATTTAAAAGCAAAATATGATTTAGATAATAAGCCTGTTAAAACAGATAAAGAAGCAAAAGATTTTTATTCAAAAAAAGATAACGGACTTGATATAAATTCTCCAAAATTCAGATGGAGTATTGAATTTGACAGAAAAGAACTTGAAAATACTCTACATACAACATTGCAACAACAATCAAAACTTGGATATGTAACACCAAATTATGATGGTGATATTAAATTAGAAGGTTTAAAAGAAATTAAAATTCTAAACAGAACCCAATCAGGGAAAGTGACAGAGCTTGAAATAATTGCAAAAAGCGGAAGTTACAAGATAAAAAATCAACTTGCTATAAGAAGAACATTTAAAAAGAATAATTCAATGCTTTTTAGTACAAATTTTTATGTTGAACCATCTAAAAAAGATGAAGAAATTTCACCTGATAGCGAAGATAATTCCGGTTTAACAAAATTATTTGATTTTTCATCCGAT
Organism: Candidatus Gastranaerophilales bacterium; assembly: GCA_944324915.1. Classification (GTDB taxonomy): domain Bacteria; phylum Cyanobacteriota; class Vampirovibrionia; order Gastranaerophilales; family Gastranaerophilaceae; genus RUG14156. Next base: position 42,064 of record CALUYD010000005.1, read on the forward strand.
GAAAAATATCCAATAAGTTTTAAATTTATTGGCGGTGGTTTTGGGCATGGTGTTGGTATGAGTCAATACGGCGCTTATAATCTTGCAAAACAAGGCAAAAAATATCCTGAAATTTTAAAATATTATTATTCTGATATTAAAATTTCAACTATGCCTAAAAAAGTCGAATATTCTGAATATAACATGAATTCTAAAACTGAATTTTATTATGAACCGGAAGTTTACAAGGATGTTTATTTGTTGATTAACAATACAAGAAATGTAAGCGAATTTCCTTTTAGAATTAATGATAATCAGTTTTTGGAAACAAGAGATATAGCAAATAAAAAAGTGTTAAAGATTAATATTACACAATACTTAAAAAAAGGTGTAAATGTTGTTGATTTTCAATCTTTAACTCGTGATAATAGAGGCAAATATATAATTTATCGTGTGGAATTTCAATAATGGAAAGCGAAGTATCTAATAAAACAAACTCTCAAGGTCTTATAAAAAGTGCAGGTTTGATTGTTATTGTTATACTTTTATCAAAGATTGCAGGCTTTTTGAGAGATATTATAGTTGCAAATTATTATGGCGCTAGTTTAGTTTCTGACGCTTATTTTTATGCTTATCAGATACCAGCACTTGCAATAGTTATATTAGGCGGTATGGGCGGACCTTTTCATAGCGCAACGGTTAGTGTTTTTTCAAAATTAATCAAAAATTTTCAAGAAAAACCAACACCGGAGGTTAAGCGTCTTTTTAATACTTATGAAACATTTTCTATTCTAATTTTTGGCTCAATTGCGCTTATTTGTTTCTTTTTTCCAACTCAAGTAATGAATATTATTATATCTCAAGCGACACCTGAGTTATCAAGTTTGGCTGCGTATCATTTAAAATTAATGTCACCTGTAATATTGGTTGGAGCGCTTTTGGGGCTATATTACGGAATATTAGTTACATATAATAAGTTTTTATTACCAAACATAGCTCCATCAATGCTATCTGTGGGTGTGATTTTAACTTTGGTATTTTCTAAAGGGGATGATACAGGATTTTATCTTGCAATAGGTACGACAATTGGCGCTATATTGCAATTATTAATGCAATCTCCTGTTATTGTTAAATTGGGCTACACTTTTAAGCCTTGTTTTGATTTTTTCAATAATAAAAATTTTAACGATATAATGGAATTATTAATGCCGGCATTTTTATCATCAACAATCGGACAAATTGGTATTTATGTTGATATTTTCTTTGCATCAGGCTTAGCTGAAGGGCAATGGACAGCTTATGGTTATGCTAATAGAATATTTCAATTTCCCGTAGGACTTATGCTATCTGCATTGTTAGTTCCTTTATTCCCTTTATTTTCAAGGCTTGTTGCACAAAATAAGCTGGATGAAGTAAGGCATTATTTTAACAAAGGTGTCGGTTCTTTAATTTATGTCGGCACTTTTATGATGATTTTTATATTTATATCAAGAACTGATTTAATTTCTTTAGCTTTAGAAAGAGGTGCATTTGACCATAGTGCAACTTTAATGGTTTCTGAAGTATTATTTGTAATTTCACTATCAATCATTCCATATATGTTTAGAGATTCAATTACAAGAATTTATTATTCTTTTAATGATTCAAGAACTCCTTTTATGATTGCAATATCATCAATTGCTCTAAAATTTATTTTTAATTCAATTTTGGTTAGATTTTTAGGAATAAATGGTATTGCTTTGTCAACCGTTTTAATTACAACAATAAATGCAACATTGTTAGCATTTTTAATTAGAAAAAGAATTTCTCTTGGATATAAGGCATTTGTTAAACAAATTATTAAAATTGTTTTAGCAGGTTTAATTGCTTTTGGTTTTGGTGTTGCTATTCATCTATTCTTGGGAAAAATTTTAGCTACAACATTTATTTTAAAAATAGTTAAAGTTAGCATTGTATTTTTCTCATCTTTAGCTGTTTATATTTTATTTTCAATGTTATTTAAAGTTGAATATTTGTTCGATGTAAAAGAAAAATTGGAAGCAAAATTTTTAAAAGGAAAAACAAATGCTTAAATTAGGTGAAGTTGTAGCATATAAAACAGATACCGTTTGGGGCTTTGGTTGTAACCCTTTGGATGAAGTTGCAGTTAGTAAAATCTATGAAATTAAAAAAAGAGATTTAAAAAAACCTTTGATTTTAATGAGTAATAATTTTGATAATTTAAAAAAATATATTAAATTTATTCCAAATTATGCTTATGATTTAATTGAAAAATATCTTCCAGGGGGACTAACTTTGATTTTTGAAAAATCAGATTTGTGTCCTGATTTTATTGTTGCAAATGGAAACACAGTAGGAATAAGAATTCCTGATAGCGATGATTTTAGAAAACTTTTAGATGATAGAGGTGAAAAAGTCTTAGCAACAACATCTTGTAATTTATCAAATGAAGAACCTGTTAAAAATTATTCTGAAGCATTGGAAAAATTTTCTGATATAGTTACTGTTGTAAAACCAATTAATGATATTGAAAATGAAAATGTGCCATCGACTGTTTTGCTTTGTGAAAAAGAAAATTATAAAATTTTAAGACAAGGTGTAATTAAATTATAAAATTTAGGCAATTTTTTCTATTTACATGTTTTACATAGTTGTAATGCCAAAAAGAAAGGTGATTGATAATGAAACTTCAAAATGTTTCTGCGCAAAGTTTTGGAAATTTAAACTCGGATAAAAAAGCAAAAGGTTCAGGTATAAAAGGCGGCTCTTTGGCATTATTGGGTGCTGTTGGTGTAAATACTGCTGTTTCAACTTTGTCATTGGGTTCAATGAATTTAATTAGAAAACAAGCAGAGAATTTTACAAAAGATGAAATTGAATCAATGAATCGTGCGGCTGATGAAATCTTAAATAATGTTACTAATCTGTCTAAAAAAGGTGTTAAAATATTTGATTATAGTGATTCTCATAACCTTCCGTTAGCAGTTACAGATTTAGCTGAAAAAATCCCTGAGCGTTTTCAAGATTGTATAGCCGTTTTGGCAACAAAGAATGGAAAAAATGCCTATTTTAGCTCAAAAGTTCCTAAAAACCTTAAAGGAGCAGGATTGGAAAATTTATTTGAAAATGTTGTCGGAGTAAATAGGCAAATAGCTCCTAATTTTATATTTCACGAATTAGGACATGCTTTTAATTATCATAATTCCGGTGTACTTAAAGCTATGCAAAAAATAAGACTTTTAGCAATGTTGTTTGGTACTGTTATGATGGTATTACCTGCATTTACTAAAAAAGCAGAGGCACAGGATGGAAAAGAACTAACTAAAGCACAAAAAGTTAAGAATTTCATAAGAGAAAAATCTCCATTTATTGCGGCAGCTTCCTTTGTACCTATTGTTGCAGAAGAAGCTATGGCTACAATTAGAGGAAATAAATGGGCAAAAGAATTGCTTAGCCCTGATGCGTTCAAAAAAGTAAGAAATGGTAATTTAATTGCACTATCAACTTATGCTATTGTACTAGCTGCTATGGGATTATCTGCATTGGCTGCAAAGAAAATAAAAGACCATTTTGATAATAAAGCCAAAGCAGCTCAACAAGCCTAATTAATTTTAATTAAATTATAAAGTTATTTTACGGTATCGGATGAAATTATTGCCCGATACCGTAATTTTATGTAAAAATATTACTGTTGTTTATTTGTGGAATTTAGATATGAAAAAAGTTTTGTTTATTTTATCTTTTTTGTTGTTGGCGCAATTTGCTTATTCAAGAGATGAAGTACCGCTTTTAATGGATACAAGTGCAATTAATGTTGGTTTTGAAGAAGATGACAATTCTTTAATTAATGTTGAAAATATGAAAAAAGCAAAATCGGTAGAACGAGCTAAAAACGAAATGGCGACACCTCAAAATTCAAGAATTAAGCTGGATTCAAGACAAATATATCATCAAAGGGCGCTTGATTGGGCAACAAAACAAACAAATTCAACTATGATGCCGATTTTTTAAAAATATTATTGTTTTAAAAAATGTTAGAGTTACAATAAAATTATGGTAGAAAGTAGTGAAAAATTATTATATTTCTTGGATGATAAGCCATATATAAATATGACAAACGCATGCACAAACGCATGTGTTTTTTGCTTGAGAAATCAAAAAGATGATGTTCAAGGTGCTAAATTATGGCTTGATAAGGATAATATTACGGCAAAAGCTGTTATAGAGCAAATTGAAGAAAATAAAGAAAAAGTCTCCAAGAATGATGAAATTGTATTTTGCGGATATGGCGAACCTTTAATTAAAATTAATGAAGTATTAGAGGTTTCAAAATATTTAAAAGAAAATTTTCCAAATATTAAAATCAGAATAAACACAAACGGGCATGCAAATGCTATTCATAAAAGAAACGTTGCTCCCGAATTAGCATTATATGTTGATTCAATTTCAGTTAGTTTAAATGCAGAAAATGAAGAAAATTATAACAAACTTTCAAATCCTAAAATCGATAATGCTTATGAAGAAGTAAAGCGCTTTATCAGAGCTTGTGTTGAAGAAAAAATTAAAACTACTGCAACTGTTGTATCAAATATTCCAAATTATCCTTTGGATGTTGAAAGATGTGAAGTTGTAGCAAAATCTTTAGGCGCAAAATTTAGAGCCAGAGATTTTATACCAAATGGCTATTAAAAAAGAGGAAAGGACGCATAATGTTAAGTAAAATTATGAAACCTAAATCAATTGCGGTTATTGGCGCATCTACAAAGCCAAAAACAATTGGTTCAGAGTTAATGCAAAGATTAAGAGATTATAAATTCAACGGTAATATTTATCCTGTAAATCCTAAAGGTGGAGTTATTGAAGGTTTTCAAGCATATACTTCAGTTTTGGAAATTCCGGGTGAAGTTGATTTAGCAGTTATAATTGTTCCTCAAAAATTTGTTTTGGGTGCAATTGATGAATGCAATCAAAAAGGAATTAAAGGAATTTGTATAATTTCAGCAGGCTTTAAAGAATCAGGCAAAGAAGGTGCACAAGCCGAAAAAGAACTTGTTGAAAAAGTTAAAGAATACGGTATGAGATTAGTTGGTCCAAACTGCTTGGGCGTTTTAAATACAAATCCTTCTGTATCAATGGATGCAACATTCGCTGAAAGTTTACCTGTTAGAGGTGATATTGGTTTTGTATCTCAATCAGGTGCTCTAGGTGGCGGTATTTTAAACATTTTAAAAGATTTAAATGTTGGTTTTGCTCAATTTATTTCAATAGGCAACCAAGCTGATGTTAACGCAGAAACAGCTCTTGAATATTGGGAAAATGATGATGATGTAAAACAAATTTTGCTTTACATGGAATCAATTCAAAATCCTCAAAACTTCAGAAAATTAGCAACAAGAATTTCTAAAAAGAAACCAATCGTTGCGCTTAAAGCCGGTCGTTCTGCTGCAGGTGCTTCTGCTGCAAGCTCTCACACAGGTTCATTAGCCGGTGCTGATAAAGCAGCAAATGCTTTATTAAATCAATCAGGCGTAATTAGAGAATATTCATTGAAAAATCTTTTTGCAACAGCAAAAGTATTTTCAAATTGTCCAATTCCAAAAGGCGATAGAGTAGCAATTATTACTAACTCAGGCGGTCCTGGTATTATGGCAACAGATGCAATTTGTGAATATGGTATGCAAATAGCTAAAATAACAGACGAAACAAAAGAAAAATTAAGAAGTTTCTTGCCTGCTGCTGCATCTGTTAAAAACCCAATCGATATGATTGCTTCAGCTCCTATTGAGCATTACATGCAAACATTAGAAACAGTTATAGCTGATGATAATGTTGATATGATTATGGTAATTTATCTTCCATTCTTAGGATTGAAAGATATTGACGTAGCTCGTGCAATAATGGAAATTAAGGCTAAAAATCCTCAAAAACCTGTTATTGGCGTATTTATGACAAAATCAGAATTCTTCTCTAAATTATCTGATATGGATGTTAATATGCCATTCTTTATGTATGCTGAAGAAGCAGCAGAAGGTTTACACAGACTAAATCAACAAAGATTATGGCAACAAAGACCTGTTGGTGAAGTTCCTGTATTTGATGTTGATAGAGCTCGTGCAGAACAAATTATGAAAAAATCAATTCAAGAAGGTAGAGCTCAGTTAACAACTCGAGAATCAATTGATGTATTAGAAGCATATGGTATCAGAGTTTGTATGTCAGGCTTTGCAACTAATATTGATGAAGCAGTTTCTATCGCTAATTCAATTGGTTATCCTGTTGTTATGAAAATGACATCAAAAACAACATCTCATAAAACAGATGTTGGCGGGGTTAGAGTTAATATTCAATCAGAAGCTCAACTAAGAGATGAATACAATGATTTAATTGCTAAATTAACCGAAAAAGGACTTTTAGAAGGTCTTGAAGGTGTAATTATTCAAGAAATGGTTAAAGGTAACCGTGAAATGGTTGCCGGTATTGCAACAGATCCTCAATATGGTCCTATGATGATGTTTGGTTTAGGCGGTGTATTTATCGAAGTAATGAAAGATGTTACATTCAGAATTGCACCATTAACTGATGTTGATGCAATGGATATGATTAAATCTGTTAAAGCATATAAATTATTAGAAGGCGCTCGTGGTACAACACCTGCTCAAATGGACCAAATTCAAGAAACATTATTGAGATTATCTCAATTAGTAACTGATTATCCGTTTATTGATGAATTAGATATTAACCCATTGTTAATTTCAGAAAAGAATGGCGAAGCTATCGCTGTTGATGGTCGTATTAAAGTACGTCTTGAAGAAGCAATGGATAAATTATCATTTGGTTGCTCTTGTACTTCTTGTCACGGTTGTTGCCACTAATATAAATAAAATATTAATTGCACCAAGTATTTTGCTTGGTGCAATTTTTATATAATATCTAATTTACAAAAATCTCTATATTGGCAATATTGGCATTTATTTTCGTTTTCTGTGGGTTCAAAGTTAAATCCTTGCATGTTTTTTATTGCATTTTTATATTTTTCAACAACTTCTTTAACCTCATCTTCGCTGAATTCTAGAGTTACATTTTTATTTGGTTCTTCAGGAAAAATAAATGTTGTAGATTTAATTTTTTTATTTGTTGTTTTTTCAAGTGCAAATTTATAAAATGCCATTTGATTATAATAGTTTTCATAATCTTTGTCAGGTGCAATTGAGCTTTTTGATTTTGCTTTACCTGTTTTATAATCATAAATTATAAATTCGTCATTAATACAATCAATTCTATCAATAAAGCCTATAAATTTTATATTATCAAGCTCGAAATTAAATTGTTTTTCGACTGCATAAAGCCACTCGATTGGCGTTGTAATTAATTGATTGTAATATTTTTCAAGCGCTAAGCGTCCTCTTTGAAGATGTATTTCTTTTTGCTCAATTGATGACATAGGAAGTTTTTTAAGTTCAGAGTTAAATTTTTCAATAACATCATCTTTATTAGGATAGTTTTTGTTTTTAATAGCATAATTAATTGCATATTCAAGAGCACTATGTATAGCACTTCCATAGCTTAGAGCGTTAGGGTTTAAATCTTTTGCGCTAAGCTCTAAAATTTTATCGTATAAATATTGTCTTGGACAATTTAGATAAGTATTCAGTGCAGTAGCTGAATATGCGCGATTGTTTAGCATTGCGGTTATAAAATTATTGAAATCTTTTTTATAATCATAATCTTTTTTAACGATTGTTTTTTTAATATCTTGCCAAAATTCTTCAATAGTTAATGTTGGCATTTCTTTAATTTCTAAAAGATTTTGAATTTTGGTTATAAAACAAGAAGGAGTTTTATCAATCGGATAAGATAAATAAAGCCCATGACGAGCTCTTGTCATACCTACATACATTACTTTTATATTTTGTGATATTTTTTCTTCTTTTAGCTCGTCCTCATTTTTATATTCATCAGGATTAAGCGGAATTGCTGATTTTATAGAGTTTCTGTTTTTTTCCCACTTTGTATCTGTTAATGTCGGCATAAAAACAAAATCGTATTCTTTACCTTTTGAGCTATGGTAAGTTGATAATTGTATAGCGTTTAGTGGCATTGGGGCTTTATCTGTTTTAATTTCAATTTCATCTGCGATTGAAATATCTAAATATTCTATAAAATCTTCAAGCGAGGTAGTTTTATAAATTTCGCTATAATCAAGCGCTTCATCTATAAATTTTTTAATCCCTGCAATGTTTTCTGTTTTATTTATTTCGCAATTTAAGTAATAGTCAAAAATTCCTGTTTTAGCGCCTGCTTCAAGGATAATATTTTTTAAATTTTCGCTATTTTTATATTCTTTTAAATATTTAAAAGTTTTGATAAAATTTTCTATTTTTTCTTTTTCAACAAATTCTTCTTTTATTTCTTCTATGCAATCTATTATTGATTTATGGTTAGTTTTTTGTTGAAAAATAAGCTCAAAATCTTTAGGATTTATTGAAAAAGGCTTATTTAAAAGTAATTTAGTAAGTTTATCAGAATATAAATCAATATTACACAAGGCTTTTAAATAATAATATAAAACTAATGATGATTTAATCTCAAAAATGCTTTTTCCTTCTTTTAGTTCTGATAAAATATTTCTTTCTTTAAGCATTTGAGAAAAAGTTTCCAATTCTTTATTAGAGCGAGTTAAAATTGCAATTTCAGAAAGATTTTTATTGCCGTCTTTATCCTTGGGGCAATCGGGCGAATTTATAATTTCTTCTATTTTATTAATTATTTCATTGTATTCTTGTAAAATATTTTGGTATTTTGTTAATTCAACTTTTTTTTCTTTTGCTTTTATTTTTTCATTTTTTGCAATTAAATCTTTATTTATATTGTATTTTTCAAATTTTGGGTTTATTTCTAATCTTTTATCGTCTTGTTTTGTAAGCTCTCTTGAAATATCGAGAATGCTTTGTGTAGAGCGCATATTTTCGTTTAGGCAGATAACTTTTGTATCAGCAAAATTTGTTAAATATTTTTCAATAGTATCTAGTTTTGCGCCTTGAAACGAATATACAATTTGATCATCATCACCTACAACAAAAATATTTTCACAATTTGATGATAAATGGAAAACTATTTCATTTTGAGATTTGTTTGTATCTTGATATTCATCAACCAAAACAAATTCAAATTGCTTTGCAATTTCTTCAAGAAAAATCGGACTTGTTTCAAACTTATCTAAAACCAATGAAATCATATCGTTAAAATCAATAAAATGATATTTTTCCATTTTTGATTGATAAAATTCATATAAATCCCATAATTCTTTTATCTTTTGGATGTTTTCTTCAAATTCAAGAACTTTTTTTTCATCGGTTATGGTTTTGTAATTGCCTTTTGCGTGTTTTTCTTCAATTTTTTCTTTTAGTTTATTTAGTTTTGGATACCAATCCTCGTTATATTTTAGATTGTATTCAAATTCTTCTTTTGTTAATCTGTTTCTTTTTATCTCATTGATTTTTCTTAAAATATCTTCTATACAGGCATAGGGGTCGTTTTTGCTGTTTTTTAAATATTTTGGCTTAAATTCATCAATACATTCTTTTAATAAAGCTCTTGAGGTTGTATCTTTGATAATTTTAATATTATCTGATAAATCAAAATAATGGCCGTATTGTTCGATTAAATTTAAACAGAAGCTGTGATATGTATAAATATTTATATCATTGATATTTTTAATTTCATTATTAAGTCTTTCTTTCATTTCTTTTGCTGCGGTGTCAGAAAAAGTAAGACATAGGATTTTTTTAGCATCTATATTGTTATTTAGTATATTTTTAATTCTTTGAATGATAGTATATGTTTTGCCTGTTCCGGGTCCTGCAAGCACTAAATATTTTCCATAGATATTATTAATACATTCTTGTTGCTTTTGGTTGGGTGTTTTTTCTTTTAGTTCTGTCATTTTTAATCCTTTTTTCGGTTTTTTCAATTATACCATTTTTTATTTTCTTTTAGCCAATATGCTAATTGAAAAAATTTATAAAAGTTTAAAAATATAATTATGATGAATTTGGATTGGTATAATAATTTAATTTCGCCTCCTTTAAGCCCGCCTAGCTTTATATTTGCTCCTGTTTGGACTGTTTTATATGTATTGATTTTTATTTCTTTAATAATCTATATAAGCAAAAAAGCCCCTGATAAAGGGCTTGGTTATTTTTATTTTTCTATTCAAATGCTTTTAAATTTTCTTTGGACTTCTGTGTTTTTTGGATTTAAAAATATTTTCTTAGCGCTTGTTGTCATTGTTTTTATGAATATTTTTCTATATATGACAATTAGAAAATTTATGCTTGTTTCAAAAACGGCTTCAATTTTGTTGTTGCCATATTTTTTGTGGATATTATTTGCATGTTATTTAAATTTAGGATATTTGCTATTAAATAACTGATTATAATTGTTCTTGAGCTAAGCTATCTAAATAGTAGCCTTTTAATTCTTCATAAGTTTCAGGTTTAATCATGTTATTTATTAAGTATGAAATAAAGTCTGATGCTTCATCAATATTGAATTTTCCATCACCTTGGTCTTTTAGATAACCTTCTTGATTTTCATCAAGGCTGTATCTATCTAAATTTTTATAGAATGACGCCATTTCATCAGCGCTTAGGTAGCCGTTTTTATCTGAATTTCCCATACCTTCATCAATTATGGTAAATGTTAGGTCGCACATTGTAAGGATTTCAGCATAAGTTTCTTTATCAATTTCATCGCCTAAAGTTTCTGTTTGAGCTGTTACATATTCTTCAAAACTTATTTGATTATCACCATCAATGTCTGTTGCAAGTATTTCAGCTTTACCTAGTTCTTGAAGTTGAGCAGAATAATCTTCTTCGTTATTCGGGTCTTTTCCTTCCATGAAATTATATTCATAGCCGATTTTGTCAATATTATCGTAATATTCTTTATACGCATTAAAAACATCAAGTCCTGTTTGCGCTTCATTTAATTTTTGAGTAGTTTCTACAATATTTGCTTCATGAGACTTTTGCCAAGTTATCATATTGTCAAATACTTGAATGCCTGTTGTAGTAGTCATATTTTATCCTCGTTTTGTGCGTGTAAATTAATAAAGTATTTTTTTTGAAAGAAATTGACAATGATGTTATAAATCTTTACAATTTATTAATAACTAAAATGAGGAAAGTATGAGAGTAGTAATAATTGGTGGCGGTGCAGCTGGTGCAAGTTGTGCTACAAGATTAAGAAGATTGGATGAAAATTGCGAAATAATTATTTTAGAGCGCACAGATGAAGTTTCTATTGCTAATTGCGCTTTACCTTATTATTGCTCAGATGTTATAGAAGATAGGGATAATATTCTTGTATCTACTCCAATGCGCTTCAAGAATATGTTTAATATTGATGTTTATTTAAATACTGAAGTAATTGATATAAATCGCCTTGAAAAATATGTATTAACAAATAATAATGAAAAATTTTACTATGATAAATTAGTTTTAGCGCAGGGTGCAAGTCCAATAAAACCCAATTTTATTCAGGATTTTAAAAATATTTTTACTCTAAGAACTCTTTTTGATGCGGATAAAATTAAAGATTATATTTCTAAAAATAATCCTCAAAAAGCAGTTGTCATAGGTGCTGGTTTTATTGGTGTTGAAATGGCTGAAAATCTTGTTCATCTTGGGCTTAAAACAACACTTATTGAAATGAAAGATAAAATCCTAGCACCAATTGATAATGAATTAACTTTAATGGCTCAAAATGAAATGAGAAAAAATGGAGTTGAATTGATTTTATCAAATGGTGTAAAAAATATTAATGAATTTGAAATTGAGCTTACAAAAGGCGAAAAAATTCAATACGATATTTTGATTTTAGCGCTTGGTGTTAAGCCTGAAATTAAGTTAGCTCAAAAAATTGGACTCGAAGTAAATATTGGAATAAAAGTTAATGATAATATGCAAACATCTGATAATGATATTTACGCAGGTGGAGATAGTGTTGAAACGAAGAATTTTGTTTTGGATAATTATTCTTTAGCTTTATTAGCAGGACCCGCTAACAGGCAAGGAAGAATTATAGCAGATAATATTTGCAAAATTAAATCGACTTACAAAAAGACTCAAAGTACCTCTGTTGTAAAAGTTTTTGATTATACAGTTGCATGTTGCGGTGTTGGCGAGTTTTTGTTAAAAAAAGAAAATGTTGCATATAAAAAAATATTGATATTTAATAACTCACATGCATCATATTATCCTAATGCGCAGATGAATTTATATGAATTGCTTTTTGATAATAATGGTAAAATTCTTGGCGCTCAAGGAATTGGAAAAGATGGCGTTGAAAAAAGAATTGATGTAATAGCTTCAATTATGAGAAATAATGGATTGGTTCAAGATTTAATCGATAGCGAATTATGCTATGCACCTCCTTATTCATCAGCAAAAGATGCTGTGAATATTTTAGGAATGTGTGCTGATAATGTTTTAAGAGGGTATTTAAAACCTATTTATTTAGATGACATAAAAGACTCTTATTTAATTGATGTAAGACCTTTTGAAATGTATAAGACGGGTTCTGTTGAGGGAGCTATAAATATTCCTCTTGCTCAACTAAGGGCTAAATTAAATCAAATTCCAAAAGATAAAAAAATAGTTGTATTTTGCGAAACAGGATACACAAGTTATTTAGCTTCAAGAATTTTGTTACAGAATGGATTTTGCGAAGTTTATTCTCTTATGGCAGGCATGAAGTTATATAGAGAAATGTTTTATGACTTCAACAATAAGAAAGAAAGTTTTGCTTAATTTTATGGTTTTATTGTAGACAATTTTAATTTATTTTTCTTCTTTGAATATTATCATTGCGGCAAGCCCAAGAATGATTGAGCCTACAAAAACTTCTGTTGGAAACATCGGCACTAAATTTTTATCTAGTATCATTGGAATTAACAAAATTGCGCCTGCGGGAGGAAAATTAATTTTTATTTTATTTAAAGTTATAAATAATATAATGCAAGAAATTGCAGTACAAATTGATAGAGGGTAATTTAAGTAAATATTAAAGAATAATCTTATTGAACTTCCGATAAATGCACTAAAGGTCATTAAGGCTATTATGTATAGAGGTTTTTTTCTTGCAGGGCTTTTTGGGTTGGACAATTCGCTAAACATTACTATTAATGGCGGAGCTAGGAAATATATTTGGTGTGTTTTAAATGGAATTAAAGCTATTAATGAGAATACAGCTAATAATTTTAGCCATTTTATTGTTTGTGTTTTTAAATTAAAATCGCAGGGTGTAAATTTGTTTATTGGTTTAAGATGATTTTTTTCCATTATCCATTGTGCAAATATTATTATTAATGCCATAATCATGACCGCTAAAGGGTAGATATAGCTTGTTGTTTTTAGGTAAACAGGTAAAATGCAAGCAGAAATAATAGGTATAAAATTAGATTTGCAAAGAGTTAATATAAATCCACAAAAAGCAAAAGATAAGCAAACTTGTATAATTAATGGAAATGGGCAAAATTTAACAATTAAGACACCAAAAAGTGCTGCAAGTGTCATTAGTATAAAAATTCTTCTTTTGTTTACCCTCCAAGGCTGTTGTTCTGAAATCCAAGCGCCTATTGTTAGTGCGCAAATTTCAGGGAATATGATCTCTTTTTCTCCACTGAGCTCTGCAAGCCACACCATTGAAATTGCCATTAAAATTCCAAATAAATATCTTTCGGTTCTTATTGTTTTTAATAATTTAGCTTTCATTGTTTTTGATTTTAAAAAATTGATTTATATTAGTAGAATAAAAATGTATAAAAAAAGAGCCTTTCAAAGGCTCTTTTTATGGTGGAGGTTAGGAGATTCGAACTCCTGACCCCCTGCGTGCAAAGCAGGTGCTCTACCAGCTGAGCTAAACCCCCATGAGGTCTTGTCCCTTAGGACAATTATGATATTAAATTAAACAAAAAAAATAATCAAGTCTTTTTTTAAAATTATGTTAATATAATTTTATGACCAATGAAAATAAGTTATTAAAACAACCTAAAGTATCTTTAATTATAACTTTTTACAATCTTTGCGAATATATTAATGACTGCGTTTTATCCATATTAAATCAAACTTATCAAAATTTTGAAATAATAATTGTTGATGACAATTCAAATAATGAAAATGCTGAGATTTTAAAACAATTCAAAAATGAAAAAATTAAAATTATTCATTTAAATGAAAATAAAGGGCAATTATTGGCGTTTTATGAAGGTTTAGCGTATGCAGAAGGTGAATTTATCTGTATGATTGATGCTGATGATATATTGCTTCCAAATTATCTAAAAACTTTGCTTTTAGCACATTTAAATAATAATTTTGCTTTAATTAGCTGTGGATTTGGCGAGATAAATGAAAAAAATGAAATTACTTCTTTTTCAAACAATAAAACTAAAAAAATGATAAAATATGATGAAATTGAAAATTTATTCAATAAAAATGATTACTTTGAACTTGTTGAAGTTAAAGCCCCCTTTGGTTTATGGAGTTGGAATACATCGACATCGGCAATGTTTAGAAAAAGCGCTCTAGATATTTTAAAATTTTATCCTGATAAAGCATATTGGAAAACGGGAGCAGATAAGGTTATTTTTTCTCTTTTGCATTTAATTGGAGGCTCTGCGAATATTTCAAGTATAAATTATTTATATAGACACCATAATAAAAATAACTCGCAAACATCCTTATGTACAGGGAATAAAAAATTTTTAGGTGAAAATTACGTAAATAAAATAATCGCTTGGAATAAAAAAATTAGAATTGATACACTAAAAATGTTTTTAAATAATAAAAATGAATTAATTGAAAAATTTAATAAAATTAACTATTTTAAAATGTTATATAGAGTAATTTTTTGCATAAATATAAAAGTATGCGCAAAAATTATAAAAACTTTTGCGCATAAATTAATTTGTTTTTAATAACACAATCTAAGCTATCACATCAAGTTTTTGTCCGCTACCTTGCATAGGAACTTGATTATTCTTTGCGGTGGGCAGATTTTGCACAATGTGATTTTGATTTTGTGCTATTTGCGAATTTTGAGCCAGCTTTGAATCGTAAGCATCTCTAGGATTTTTAGATTCATTAGCCTTAAATGATAAAGATGTTTGAGATAATCTTGAAATCATTATTTTCTCCTTACAACACAATTTTACAAAACACCTGCAAAATATTTTTTGCCATGAACTTATTCATTATAACACATGCTATATTTTGTGTAAAATCAATCTTTAGGATTAAATTTTAGAATCAATTATAAAACTTTTAAAGTCTTCTTTTATAAAACCTAGTTTTTCTTCAATATATTTAAATCCTTCAGAAATAACTTCCACAATAGGATTATCTTCTATTGCCTTCTTAACCTTAATAGCGCCCTTTTTGCTATTTGTTTTTAAAAATTTTAAACCGCTTTGAGTTTGAGCAAATTTTGTAGTTTCTTTTACTTCTTTAGTATCTGTATTTATTTCAAAAGTATTAAAACATCTTTTTAAAATAGTTTTATCATTTTTGCTTTTGCGTGTCGTACTTCTATATAATCTTTGAATTGGCGAATTATCGTATCTTTCTACGCTTCTTTTTACAATTATCTCATCACCATTATCTACTATGGTTTCATGAAAAAGTTTTCTAAATAATTCATTTCCGTCTTTATCAAATTTTTTACTTTGTACTAATTTGCCATCTACATAGGTAAGTTCAAAATAATCTTTCCCATGGGATTTTATTTCACTAATTGGTGTTTTCTGCGCTTTTGCATTTTCCATTAAATCAGCTATTTTTGATTGCAAACTTTCAATTTGTTCTTTTAATTGTTTTATTATTGCGTCGTCTGTCGTATTTTTTGTTTTTGATTTAGTTAACCCATATAAAACGCTCAAAATCAATGCAGCCGCAATGCCTATTATAGTTAATCCTTTTGTATTTATTTTCTTTTGTTCTTCTTGAGGTTTATTTGTATTTGGGGCAGGTTGCGTAATACTTTTTTCAAGATTAATATTTTCTTGTGCTTTTTTAATAGTCGAATTTAAATATCCGAGATTTGCATTGCTTAAAGCCACTTTTTCCATTTATAACCCTTTCGTTAGCGTTATTTTTTAAAGGATTATAAACAAAAAAATTGAACATTAACTTAATAAAAATTTACATTATATGTTGCATTAATTTATCAAGCATTTGTCCTTTTGTATGAAAGCCTGCAAATTGTGCGCTTGCTATACCGTTTTTAAACAATATAAAACTTGGAAATCCGCTTATACCATATTTTTTAGCGATATCTGGATATTTATCGCAATCAAGTTTTCCTATCCAAATGCCATTTTCATTTAATTCTTCTAAAATCGGGTGTTGATTGGTGCAATATTTACACCAAGTTGTATAAAAATCAACTAATTTTAATCCGTTAGATGTTTCTTTTGTAAAATTTTCATTATTTAATTCAACAATCATATATTTAACTCCTTTGAAATGAGTATATCATTATTTAGAGTTTTGTAAATTATCGCTTTGTGCAACGGCTGGTTGTTTATAATCTTGAAATAGTGTTATTCAATTGTTATAATATAGTAAGCACTTTGATAATTAAATATGGGGATGTAACGGTTTCGACGGGGTGAAGTTTATCGTTGCGGTTGCATTTCAAGCTGAATAACTTGTTAAACTTTTCAAAAAAATAAACGCAAATAACGTTGTAAAAGCTGATTTTGCTCCAAGAGCAATCGCTGCATAATAGCGACAGCCACTCTATACGCCCAGCTTGCCGGTTTATAGGGTAAATTATGCAAGCCGTATTTATGATTTATTTAGCGTCATAAGTATGTATTTAGCTAGATAAAGTTGGTAATCTTTAAAATTGCCTTTGAGCTTTGATTGGTTGTGGCAACTTTCCTGTTTTGGCTCAAGATAAAAGTGCCTATGAATGTAGATATCGCCTCGATATCATTTCGGACGCGAGTTCGACTCTCGCCATCTCCATAATTTATTATTTATAAATATATAATCGAGAGGAGAACTCGCACAAGCCTGTGGCTTGTCGGGAGTTTGAGCGCGAGTGAGCTGAGGGCAATAGCGCAAAGCGTCGAGCTTTGAGCGTGCCCGTTAAACGCGAACGAGCAAGACACTCTCGCCATCTCCATACTTTTGAAGTTTGAGCCGTACTCCGACGGAGTAGGTGAAAACGAAAAAGCATACGGATGTGAGTCCGTGGCGGCGAAACGATGAGTTTCGGCGGACAGGACGAAACTGGACGAAGGCGACGTAGAAATCTTTGATTTCACAGGAGCATAGTTCGATTTTATGGACGCCATCTCCATAATTTATTTATTTATTTATTTATAAAATACACACGGTGCATGATGTATGAGATTTTAAAAAGAGTGAATTTAGAGATTTTTATAATGGTTAAAAACTTGTTGAGGGCTGAACCATCCCGAATAAATTACTTTTCGTGATACAATTTCCACATCGTTACCTTTTTGTCTCAATTGACATGAAAGCATTGCTTTTGGATATTTTTTATCTTTAGACCAGCCTACTGCTCCAAGAAATGCAGTTTTGTTATAATCAACTATATATTTTTTTACGGTGATAATTCCATCATAAAGCGCTAGTGTATCTAATATTATTGTTTGTACTTGTTCGCTTGTTGCATTTTTGATAATTTTTCTGTCAACATCTTTAGCTAATGTCACATTTGTGGCAAAAATGAAAATTGCTACGAATAAAATAAATATTTTTTCATTGTATACCTCCTAAATTTAAAATTACTTTGTGATTGATTATATAATTTATTAAATTTATAAATTTAATTTTATTTGTTTAATTTTTCTCAGATCATAATTTCTGTAATTCTTTATTTATAGTAGTTTTGATATGTCGTTGCAAATTATAAATATATTAAATATAGTAAAACATGAATATTGATTTTTATAAAAATGTAACATTTTAATTTATAATATTTATGTAATATAGAATTTCAACATTCTTCATGTTAGGATATGAACATAATTTGAAAATTATGCAATAAAACAAGGGTGTAATTGCGTAAAATTAAGAAGTAGCAACATAATAAACCAAAGAGAAGTTAAAAGTTTACAATGACAGATATTTCAATAATTGTACCTGTATACAACACGGAAGAATATTTGCAAAAATGTTTGGATAGTTTAACAAACCAAACAATGAAAAACATTGAAATTATATGCATTAATGATGGCTCAACCGATAATTCGTTAAAAATTTTAGAAAACAACGCAACAAAAGACAGTAGAATTAAAATAATTAATCAAGAAAACAAAAAACAGGGTGCAGCAAGAAACGCTGGGATGAATATTGCAACAGGCGAATATATTGGCTTTGTTGATTCAGATGATTGGGTAGATTTGGATTTCTATGAAAAACTATATAAAGCAGCAAAAAAATATAATTCTGACATTGCATTAGGCACCAATGTTAGAGTAAAAAAATATCAACAAAAAAAACGCATAAATATCACAGAAGAAAAAAAATACATAACAATTCAAGAAAAATTTGATGCCAATATACAATGGAAAAATCCTTGTCCTACAAACAAGATTTACAAAAAAGATTTATTTATAAATTATGGTATTCGATGGCCTGAAGATGTTTATTGTGAAGATAGGATTTTTACACTAAAAGCAATTTATTATGCCAATGGAATTGTGACGGTTCCTGGTGTTAACTATTATTATTTTGATAATCCAAAATCAACCGTTAATAATAAAAAAATTCAACACTTTAAAAAATTAAGAACAGATAAAAATAGTGCAAATAGGGAAGTTTTGTGCTTTTTAAAAGATAACAGCATCAAAGTGAGAGATAAAAACTTTTGGGCAACCACCAAAGAATTTAAATTTTTTGATATTCCGCTTATAAAAATAAAAGAAAGCTTAAAAACACGAATTGTCTTTCTGTTTGGAGTTATTCCCGTGTTTAAATCAGAAGAAAGGATGTAGAAATACGGACCAATGATAGAAGATAAGTATAACATTTTAGACATTATAAGAAAAAATCAAGGAATTTTATCGCTTGACAATATTGCGGATTTATTAATTGAGGGTTTTAAATCTGAATTAATGAATGACAATGACAGAAATTTAATTAATATGATATTTTCCTCAAATCCTACGCAAGAAAAACTAGATTTATTTCTGCAAAAATGGGATATAGAAGCTGTTGGAGGTTCCAAAGCTTTAATGCTGGCATATTTTATGAAACTACATCCAGAATTAAAGTTTTCAGAATACGTAGGACCACGTTTAAGCGGACTATTGAGATTTTATAAGTTTCAAAATATGAAACTTATATCACACTACACCAAAATTTGCAACGAATTGAAGAAAAAAAATATTGCACCATTAATATTAAAAGGCGGAGCAATCAAGCATTTGCGACCAGAATTTCCAAGAGTTATGGGGGATATAGATGTTTTAGTTAGAGAAAATGAATATCAAAAAGCCGGTAAAATAGCTGAAGAAATGGGATATGATTGCGCTTGGGACATACATAGCGTTGATTTACATCCCAAAAATTCTGAAGAAGGAATAATGGATATTCATAAATGCGTATACATGAATACCGGTTTTGAAAGAAATATAAATGAAGATCTTTTTAACAGAGCAAAAAAAGAAAAGGTTTTTGGGATAGAAACCCTTGTGCCGTCAAATGAGGATTTATTATTCATTTCTCTAGTAAATATGACAAGAAATTTAGCCAACAAAACAAGTTGGCATGGAGTGCTGTTTACATTGTTTGATGTTAAACATTTAATTGAGTCAAAGCCAAATTTTGAATGGAATATTGTTATCGAAAATGCCAGAAAAACAAAAACAGAAATACAAATTTGCTTTGCTACCAAATTTATAAACAATATTGTCCCAAATTTATTACCAGAAAATATTCAAAAAGAAGCATTATTTAACAAGGAAATCAATGATTATTGTGTTTTGCTAATGTATCAAAGATTTTTCTTGTGGAATATGAAACAAAAAAGTCATAACCTCAAAATAAAAGATATTTTTAAGAATTTTAGTAATTTTATTGAATATTTAAAACTAAAACCTAAATACTTTTTTTTAAAATTGTTTATTTTTAGAAAAAATCCAAAATTAGCAAAATTGATTTTAAAATTAAACGAAAAATATAATATCGGAGAATAAATGTGAGAATAGATAATCCCAATGCGGAAGAAAAACAAAAAATATTTAACAATATAGATAATTATTTAGAGCAAAATTATCAAGTTTGCTATGAAAAATTTCTAAATTTAGGAGTAAAAACCATTCGAATAATTTGTTATTCAAAAGACTTTATACATT
The DNA here is from genome assembly GCA_944324915.1 of Candidatus Gastranaerophilales bacterium. Lineage (GTDB taxonomy): Bacteria > Cyanobacteriota > Vampirovibrionia > Gastranaerophilales > Gastranaerophilaceae > RUG14156. The sequence continues at coordinate 62,435 of CALUYD010000005.1, forward strand.
TGATTGAAAAACAATTAAATTATGTCTTAGAAAATAATGCAGAAAAATTTGATGCAACATTAAAAATTTGGCAAGATGACAACATAAAGATATTTCCAACGAAAATTATTGACAGATTGAATCCTGTTAAAAATTTAAAGTTTAGAATTCAAATGATTGTGGATAAGATCAAGGATATTGATTTATGGATTTTTGATAGCGAATATTCAAAAATAAATCCGATAATATCTAATAATATTTGGAATGGTATATTTTCTGCTCAAAATATTAAAACCAACACCTTTTATTATGGTGTCAAAGACCTAAATCCTGAAGAAATAATAAAAGAAGGACATATTTTTATTCAACACTTAAACAGAATTTTAAAAGCAGACAATATAAATATTGTCCATGGTGCAAGTATTGGAATGGATAACAATGGAATTTTATTTTGCGCAAGAGGACAAAGAGGAAAATCTACTTTAACAGTTTTATCCATGATAAAAGGTTTTGAGTATGTTTCAGACGACTATTTAATCCTTGAAAGAGAGGGGGATAATCTTTTTGCATACCCCATTTATTCAATAATTACTCTTTCACCCAGAATGTATAACGAATTATTTAATGAATTAAAAGAATCAAGATTTTTATTCAATAATGCAAGAAAGGATAAATATGTCATAAGTATAAAAAATTTTCATGAAAATTTTAGAAAGAAATATCCAATTAAATTCTGTATGTTTCCGGAAATTGTTTCAGATAAAGAACCAAGCATTACCGAATGCACCGAAGAAGAAAAAGGCAGAGCAATTGTTCAACTAATTCAATCAACAGTTTGTCAAATGCAAGATATAAACAACAAAAAAATTATCAAAAAACTTTTTGATATGGTAAAAGATTTTAATTTTTACAAAATCAATCTATGTAACAACATCAATAAAAACACGGAATTTCTAAAAGAATTTACGGAAAACTATCAATATAAAAAATCTAAAATAAATTTAGGAAATATACTTGTTGATATCACTTTTGATATTGCGAATTTTTTAGACACAAAAACATATACGATTTATACAATGAATAAGTTTGCAACAGCGGTTTATAAAAACTTACTTGAAGGAGCTTCAAAAGAAAATATAATACAAGCAATATCAACAATAAAAGAAACACCATTATCAGTCATCAATGAAATTGATAAATTAATTGAATTTTTAAAGAAAAAAGGATTATTGGAAAATATAATACCGACTGACAAACGTGCCTATATTAATCCAGAATTTGCTAAAGAGAATGATTATAAACTTTCAGTATTAGAATTTAATGAACACGAAACAAAAGAATTAATAAAATAACAAAGGAGAATAAAAATGAATTATCAATTAAATCAAGAAAAAATGTTTGCAGATATTACAGATGGAATTGCTATTATTATTAATTCCGAAACAGGTATTTATTATGGCATGAATACATTTGCAACAAATGTCTATGAAAACATTATAGCTGGAGCAAGTATCGAAAATATCAAGGCTGAAATTGACAAAATATCAAATTTACCTATTGATTTTGATAATAATTTTAAAATGTTTGTTGATGCAATGATAGAAAAAGAAATTTTAATCAAAACAAATGACAATAATACTCAAGCCAGCATTGATGAAAATTTAGCAAAAGAAGATAATTATATCCTTGAACTCAAAGAATATAACGATGCTCAAGAACTGTTGCTAGCAGATCCCATCCATGAAGTAAAAGAAGAAACAGGCTGGACTCCAGAAAAAGATTCTATTGGCTACACAAAAGAAGAAACCAAAGAACGTGAAAAGAAAATGGAAGTATAGAATGATAAATAGATTTTTATCAATTTTAAAATTCTATTTGTTAATTCTTAACAAAAGGACATACGACTTAGTTGTTCCTTTTGGTTTTTCGTGTCATACCGCTATGATGTTAAACAATTTACATCTTCGTAAATTTTCATCTCCTTTTGATTGGATAATACCCTCTATGCCACAAAAAAACAATTTGGATAATAGATTTAAGCTTTTAGTAGACTTCGAAGAATTTTTCAATTTTGAAGATTTTGAATTCTTTCGCGACAAAATAACAACTTCAGGTCACTACGCTGTTTCTAACAACAAATTTGGATTTGAAGTCGGACATGAATTCGAACCAAAGTTAAGCAATATTGAAAATTTTAGACAATTTAAAAATAAATACAATAAAAGATATAAAAGACTATTATACAAATTAAAATCTTCCAAAAAAATATTATTTGTTTATATGTCAAACACATGGGATCAAAGACAATTCAACACAGAAAATGTAGATATTAAAAGTCTTTCTAAGAATTTTTTAAATATAAAAAAATTATTCCCAAATAAAGATTTCGAATTTGTTATTTTTGAAAATAATTCAAAATTAAAAATAGGTCAAATACAATATGAAGATTTTTCAAATGGTATTTTTAGAATTGTTTCAAATCATAAATATCCAAAAATAAAACAAAAAACAAAAACATTCCACAATATAATATCAGTAACTTTGTTCTTCTTAAATGTTTGCCTTGCTGAAAAGGAATAAATATGACTAAAATCTCAATAATTATACCCATTTATAACACTGAAAAATATATAAGAAAATGTCTAAATAGCATTTGCAATCAAACGCTATCAGATATTGAGATTATCTGTATAGACGATTGTTCAACAGATGATTCTTTAAATATTTTAAAAGAATATACAAAACAAGATTCAAGAATAAAACTAATAGAATTTAAAGAAAACAAAGGTCCTGCTATTGCAAGAAATATAGGTATAACCGAAGCAACGGGAGAATATATCGGATTTATCGATAGTGATGACTATCCTGAAACCGAATTATTTTACGAAAAACTTTATAATATTGCAAAAGAAAAAGATGCAGATATAAGTAAAGGCAATTATAAAGATTCCGAAACAGGCTATATTGATGAAGGAATAAACGCAAAAATACTAGAAAATAAAAATAACTTTTGTTCTACGTATTGTAGCGCAATTTTTAGAAACAGCTTTCTTAAAACCAATAAAATTAAATTTCCAAATTTGAGAGATATGGAAGATCCGGTTTTTGCATTTAGTTGCGCACTAAAAGCTAACAAAGTCGAAATAGTGCCCGAATGTAATCTTGTAATTACAAAAAGAGAAGATTCTATTACAGCTAAAATTCCAACATTTGAACAAATTAAAGACAAAATAAAAGGTTTAGAAACAATATTTAATTTGGATGCTGAAAAGAAATTTCCACAAGTTCTTTCTTATTGGTTTTCAACAGTCATAATGGATTCTTTATGCAATAAAAATTTAAGAATAGAAAATTATGTTTTACATAAATGTGCTAATTTATACAAAACAGTACAAAATAATCCAATTTTTCAAAAAGAACTTAACAAATTAGACGCAACTTTACCCGTCTTCTTTGATTCATGCAAAGCTCAAAATATATTTTCACCTGAAGAAATAAAAAAACAAATAGACAAATATGATATAATTTCCTTCGATATTTTTGACACACTATTAATTCGTCCATTTTTAAAACCAACAGATTTATTTGATTTTTTAGGCTTTATAAAAAAAGATTTTGATTTTTCTGCTCTTAGACAATTTGCAGAAAAAATGACAAGAATAAGAAAAACATTTAAAGAAAAATTTTCAGAAGATATAACTTATGATGAAATTTATGAAGGTATTAAGCCTTCAAAAAAAAACTTTAAAAATTTAGAGTTAGAAATGGAAGAAAAAACTTTAAATGCAAATTTAGAAATGAAAGAAATATATGAATATGCATTAAAGAAAAATAAAACAATAATAATAACTTCCGATATGTATATGAAACGAGATTTCTTAGAAAATGTTCTTATCAAAAATGGATTTGATGGATTTTCAAAAATATACATCTCTGGAGAAATTCAAAAAACAAAAGGTAGCGGAAGTTTATTTGATTTTATAATTAAAGATTTAAAAATAAAACCTAATCATTTACTTCATATTGGAGACAATGAATATTCAGACTATAAAGTTCCAAAAGAAAAAAATATTAACGCCATACTATATTCTTCATTAATCAATATTTTTAAATCCAATTTATCAAACAACAAGATTATTAATTTTGCAAAAACACACAGCGATATAGAAACTCAGGTCTTTGCAGGATTACTTTTTTATAATTCAAACAATATCAAAAATGACAATTATTGGTATAATTTCGGATATTCTTATGGCGGAATCACTATATTAGCTTTTGTTAGCGAAATTATAAAAATCGTAAAAGAAAGAAATTTGTCAGATTTATTTTTTACCGCAAGAGATGCTTTTGTTTTGAAAGAAGTTTTTGATTTATTTGCAAAAAATTTAAACATAAAAACACATTATATATATGCTCAAAGAAAAATTGCTAATAAATGTCAAAATAAATCGAGCGAATACTCTGCAAAAACAGAAAATGAATATAAGAAATATATTAACGGAATTAAATTAGCTGGAAACAACATAGGTATTATTGATTCTTGTGCTGGCAATTTCACGGCTCAATCCTTAATTGAAAAATATCTACAAAACAAATTTTTTGTTGGCATATACTTGGTTACAAATTTGAATTATCGTTATAATTACATTAATTTACTTTCACACTCCGGATCAGACGTAATGTTTAATTGGAATTTAATGGAATTATTACTTACATCTCCGGAATTACCAATAATAGATATTGAAAATTCTAATCCTATATATAATAAAAACCCTAACAAAATAGAATTTAAAAGACAAAAAATATATGAGCATATTCATCAAGGCGAAATTGATTTTATTAAAATTTACCAAAAATTATTTGAAGGTGATTTTATCGAAAATAAACTACATATCGCTTATGAGTTTTTATGCAATTATTGGAACAATTTAAATCAAACGGATAAATTAATGTTATCTAAACTTAGTCATCCAATGGATATATCGTCAACAGAATACTTATCGTTATTAATTGATCCATGTTTACAAAACAAAATTTCGAAAGGGCTTATAAAATCATGAAATCAATACCAATATTTCTATCCAGCGACAATAACTATGCGCCATTTGTTGCAACTACTATAGCGAGTATATGCAATAATACTAAATCATTCTGCGATTTTTATATTTTAGATGGTGGAATTCAAGAAGAAAACAAAGAAAAAATATGCGAATTAAAGAAACAATTTATTAATTTTTCAATTGAATTTATTAAAATTGACTTAGAAAAAGAATTCTCCACAATTCATTATGAAAATTGCTGTAAGCATGTAAGTTTGTCAACTTACAATAGATTTTTAATACCTAAATTAAAGCCAGAATTGAAAAGAGTTTTATATCTTGATGTTGATATCATTGTTTTAGGAGATATTTCTGAACTATACAACCAAGATTTAGAAGGATACATGCTTGGAGCAATTCCTGAGCAAATCAATGAAAAAGAAATCAATTTATATAAACAAATATTAAAATTATCAGAAACTCATCATTACTTTAATGCAGGAATCTTACTGATTGATTTAGAACAATGGATTTTGGAAGATATTATGTCTAAATTATTCGAAATAGAATCAAAAAGAAGAAACGATTTATTGCATGCTGATCAGGATGTTTTAAATATTTGTTTTAATGATAGCTACAAAGTTTTGGATTTTAAATTTAATTACGAAACAAACAATAATCAAGAATTAGAACAAGATAAACAAGAAATTGTTATAAGGCATTTTAATACCGGAATAAAACCTTGGAATATTTTACCTACAGTAAAAACAAATTTGATAAACAACATAGACGACTTTTATTATTATCTATCAAAAACGCCATTCAACAAAAGTGTGTTAGATAAATGTGAATACAAATATCCAGAACAATTGCATAAATTAAGACTAATAAAGCTTCTTGAGAAAAAAAGAGTGCCAACAATAGAAGACTGCATTAAATATAAAAACAAAAAACAGGAATCGATTATAAACAATGCATAAAGTATCTGTAATAATTCCCATATACAATGTAGAACAATATTTGGCAAAATGTCTAGATAGTATTGTTAATCAAACATATAAAAATCTTGAAATTATCTGCGTTAATGATTGTTCGCCTGATAATTCTGCAAAAATATTAGAATATTATGCAAATCAAGATAAAAGAATCAAAATTATTGATAGAGCAAAAAACGGTGGACTTTCTGCTGCGCGCAATTCAGGTTTAGATGTTTCAACAGGAAAATATATTTACTTTATTGATTCAGACGATTGGATTGACCTTGATTATATTAAGGCAATGGTTCAAGCTATTGAAACATCAAATACAGAAATTGTTATCAATATGAAGGTTATTACAGAAAAAGGAAATATTTCTTCTTTGTATAATCACCCTACCCATAAGAATTGCTATATAAATAATCTTTTGAAAAACACAGAAGCCATTCAAAATTTAATGGTAAACGCTTGGAACAGAATAACAAAGCGAAGCTTTATTGAAAAATTTAAATTAAGATTTCCTGAAAATTATATATATGAAGACTTGTATTTTCATTATACAAGCCTCGTAAACACAGATAAAATATATGTTATAAATTCATCTAACTATCATTACTTAAGTAGAGATACGGGAATAAGTAAAATTGATTCAACTAAAGATATTAGTAATATCAAAATATTTGACAAAGTATATGACTATTACAAAGAGCATAATTTACTTGAAAAAGGAGTTAAAATATTTTCTGTTTTACCTTGTTTTTCAATAAACTCAGAAGAAAAATACAATATTTTTAAAAACTATTTTAAAAAAATTAAAGAATATATGTTCTTGCATAAAGACATATACAATGAGCTTGATCTATTTTTTGCAAAAAATATTTTATATTCGAAATCATATCAAGATTATATTTCTTGTCATCCTCAAAATGTCACAATAAGTTATTTAAGGAGAAAAAAATAGTAATGGATTATTTGGAGTTATACAACGGAATAAAAATTCCCAACAAGGCTTACGGCACATATTTAATAGATAAATCAGAATTTGGTTGTATAAATTGTGTTAAAACAGCTATAAAATCAGGTATAAAACACATTGATGGAGCATATATTTATGGAAACCAAGAATTAGTTGGCGAAGCAATTAAGCAATGTATTGAAGAAGGCATAATAGAAAGAGGCAACTTATTCATCACAAGCAAAGTTCCAGAAAATCAATATGGATATTTAAATACAAAAAGGATAGTGCAAAACAGCTTAAAAACAATGAATTTAGACTATTTTGATATGTTTTTATTGCATTCACCATATAGAACCTCAAAAGAATGGAAACGATGGATAGAAGATTCTTGGTGTGCACTTGAGGAATTATACGAAGCTAAAGTCCTAAAATCTATTGGTGTTTCTAATTTTAATATCAAACATCTAGAATATTTATTGAGTATTGCAAAAATAAAACCAATGATTAATCAAGTGGAAATTCATCCACAACATCAACAAAAAGAATTAGTTAAATTCTGTAAAAATAATAATATTGCAATTTCATGCTGGGGAGCATTAAATCAAGGAAGAATATTTAAAAACGAAACTTTCTTAAAATTAGCAAATAAATATAATAAAGATGCTTCACAGATAGCAATAAAATGGAGTTTAAATAAAGGTTTTATACCCATTGTTACATCTAGCAAAGAAGAACGAATAAAAAATTTTTACAAAATTGATGATTTTGAATTAACAAATGAAGATATGCGATTACTGGATAATCTTGACGGGGGTGAATTTTCTAATTGGCATACCGAAAACGAGAAGCCTATAGAAATGATTGATCCAAGCAAACTTGTTGAGTATATAAAATCAATTAATACAACTTTGAATTCTACATATATATGCAAATTATTTGGTATTTTTCCATTTTTAAAAATTAAAATTTATGGAGATTACAAAAAGAAATTCTCAATATTTGGTATTCCGATTTTAAAAATTGCTAAAAAAAGGACAAATTAAATGAATTATAAAAATCAGACAAAAAATACAAATGACATAATTTTTGGATGTATGAGATCAGCATCTTGGAATATTGGAGAAGAAATCCAATGGATATCACAAATGCGATTCATCCCCAAAATTTCAATGTGGATTAATAGGGAAAAACTATGCCAATATAAACCAAAAAAACTTCTTAAATTAATTATGAATGGATGGTATATTAATAAAACAAACAAATTTGTTCCCAAAAACTGCATTAAACCCCTGCTAATATCCATGTATATTCACCGAAGTTGTTATAAAAAATTTTCATCTAACAAAATAAGAAAATTTTTATTAAAAAACGCTCCGGTTGGTTGCAGAGATAAAAGCACTGAAAAATTTTTAAATAGCATTGGCATACCAGCTTATTTTTCAGGTTGCCTATCGCTTACCTTAATACCAAATCCAAAAATAAAAAAACAAGATTATATTTTAGCAATCGGATTAAACGATAAAGAATTAATTGCATTAAAAAATCGCACTAGCCGAACTATTATTGAAATGGAAAGATTTGTTCCAGAAATTTATGATACCAAATCTAGATTTGAAATAGCAAAAGCATTTTTAGGTTTATACCAAAGTGCTCATTGCGTAATAACAAACAAATTTCATGTTGCATGCCCTTGTTTAGCATTAAATACTCCGGTATTATTGCTAAATTTGAAAAAGGATGATTTAATTCAGGATCCTGAAAGATTTGAAGGCGTAACAGATTTTTTTCATAATGTCGATCCACAAGATTTTATAAAAAATAATTATAACTATGATTTTGAAAACCCTCCCAAAAACCCATCCAAATACAAAGAGAGGGCTGATCTTATGATAAAAAAAGTAACAGAATTTACAGGATTCGATAACCAAAAAACTCAAATAACTTGCGAAAATCCTATTGGCGTCTTATTAAAATATTTTACAGCAGCTTATATATGGAATAACAACTACCATAGAACATTATACTACATGTCCAACTGGCAAATCTGCAAAATTTTATTTCAAAAAATATTTTTAGGTAAAGACAAATTTGGATTGAGGTAAACATGAGAAATGTAATAGAAGTAAACGATGCAAAAAGAATAAAAGAAATTAAAAGTATCTTTTTAGAAAATGCATACAAAAAATATTTAGGACATTTACCAAGCGCATTGTCTTGTTTAGAAATCTTGTATGTACTATACAACAAATGCGCAAATATAGATAAATATAATTATAAATCAATAAATAGAGATAAAATAATTATCTCAAAAGAACATTCCAGATTTGCACAAATATGTGTTTTATATGAAAAAGGTCTAATCCCATTTGAGGTTGTAGAAAATTATATGAATGATGGCGGATTAGCAGGACATGATATGTTTAATTTTGTTGGTTCAGAAAAAATTGCTGCTATCGACATTGCTTCGGGTTCTTTAGGACTAGGGTTAAGTGTTGGTGTCGGACTTGCTCTTGCTAATAGAAAAAACAATATTTATGTAATTGTAGGAGATGGTGAACTACAAGAAGGTTCTTGCTGGGAAGCTTTAATGTTTATTGGTCAGAATAAGTTAAAAAATATTATCGTCATAATAGATTGCAACCGAGAACAAATTGATGATTGTACAGAAAACATAATCAATACAACAAAATTTGCACCTGAAGCAATAAAGCAATTCGGCTTTGAAGTTATTGAATGCGATGGACATAATATAGCTGATTTAGAAAAAGTTATAAACAAAGAAGTTGAAAATTTACCAAAATGTATTGTTGCAAACACAATAAAAGGTAAAGAAATACGATTTATGCAGGAAAGTTTAGGTTGCGCATATTTTCATTGGCAGTATATGCAAAAAGAAGATTATGAAAGGGCTATAAAAGGTATATAAATGCAACAAATGATATTAATACAAAATTTATTATTAGAAATTGCCGAAAAGGATCCTGAAACTATGTTTGTCTGTGTTGATGGCGCAGAAACAGTAACAATAGAAAAATTAAAAGAAAAATTTCCAAACAAAGTAATTTCTTGCGGTATATCGGAACAAAACTCACATGGCATTGCTGCAGGACTTGCACTGGGAGGAAAAAATGTTTTTTTAATCCAATTAGGACCATTTGCTGTACAAAGAACTTTTGATCAATTAAAAAACAATATTGCATATACAAATGCAAATGTTACTATATTGTCGCTAAAATCTGGAATTAAATATAATGCTACAGCAGGCTATTCACACTGGGGAATTGAAGATATTGCCTTGGTAAGGACATTGCCTAATATTGAAATTTTAACACCGGCATCTATTGATAACTTGTATGAAATAATAAATTATGCTCACAATAGTTATGGGCCGAAATATATAAGAATAGACAATTATCATAGTAAATTTAGTATAAAAGCAATTAAAAAAACTGCAAATTATGAACTTTTAAGCGTAGGTGATAGTGCAGTAATATTTTCTATTGGCGCAATGACAGAATATGCATGTGACATTCAAAATAAGCTCAAAAATATCGGTATTGATATAACTATTGTGAATTGCAAAAAACTAAAACCTTTTGATAACTCTATTGTTGAATACTTTTTAAACAAGAAAATTCCTATATTTTCAATAGAAGAGCATACTTATGGTGGTTTAGCTACTATAATTAGCGAAATAATATCTTCATCAGGGAAAAAAGCTACATTTACTCCTTTTGTAGTTACACATCCAGGTTACAATTTGGTTGGTGGATACGAATACATTATAAACAATGTCTTGAAGCCAAATTTATTATTTGAAAATATAATTAAATGCTCTTGCAAAAATATAACTTTTTTCAATATTCCAATACTAACACTCAAACATACAATAACAAATAATAAACCTATTAAAACGGAATATAAACTATTAAATATACTTCCGATTTTAGTAATAAAACAAACTCGAAATCACAAAAAATATTATATATTCAATATCGTTCAAATACTAAACAAAAAAATAAACAGAAAAGGAAAATATGAATAAACTAATTTCAATAATAATGCCTGTAAAAGATGGCGAAAAATATTTAAAAGAAGCATTACAAGGTATTCAAAAACAAAATATGAATACTGAAATAATAGTTATCAACGATGGTTCAAGTGATAATACGGAACAAATTGCTAAAGAATTTAACTGCATTGTAATCAGTAAAGAAAAATCTGAAGGCCCTGTAAAGGCTAAGAATGATGGCTTAAAAATTGCAAAAGGTGATTATATTATGTTTCATGATGGCGATGACATTATGAATGACAACGTTCTTCTGAAAATGTATGAGGAACTTGAAACAAATACTTCCATATATGCAGTTATGGCAAAAGTAAAAGATTTTATTTCTCCGGATATTCCAAAGGAAGAAAAACAAAAGACTCTCGTTAAAACAGAAGCATATTATGGGTTATTTACAGGTGCAATTCTTATCAAAAAAGAAGTTTTTGATAAGATCGGCTTATTTAATGAATCTGTTACAGCTGGTGAAATTATAGACTGGCAAGGTAAAATGGATAATTTTGGATTAAAAATAAAAAAATTGGAATTAATTTCTACCCAAAGAAGATTACATGTATCAAATTTTGGCAAAACTCAGCAAAAAACAGAATTTAAAGATTATGCTGCTCTTTTAAGAGCAAGAATTAAAGCCAAACAGCCCAACGGAGCAAACCTAGCTGATGCAGTAGTTTCAATGTTTCGTTCAACATCATTTTATAATGACAGGAAGCAAATCTCGGATACGGAACATCAACAAAATGTTGAGAAATTTTTAAATAATTTTGATGAAAAAGAAAAGAAAAGAGCATTAAATCTGGTCAACAAATTAGAAAAAACATATCTAAAACGTATGGTTACGCTTAAAGACATATACTCAAGAGAAGAATTAATGCAATTAAATAAAGTTAAACAATTTGAAAAAGAAATAACAAGTTGTAAAAACGGCTATAAATGGAATAACTTTATTTTGCCAATTAAATTATTTGAATCAAGTGTGTTTTATTATAAACATGGCATAAATTTTATTAGAAATAAAAACTATATTAACGGAAAAGCAATTATTGACGCAGGTGCGTACATTGCAGATAGTGCATTAATTTTTAGAGAAGAATTCCCAAATTCGGAAATACACTGTTTTGAACCCCTAAAAAGCAATTATAAATTAGCAAAAAATACATTAAAATTAAATAATTTAAAAAATGTCAAACTTATTAATTACGGTCTAGGTAACGAAATTACAACATTAAAAATTAAAACATTCGATACAAATTTAAAAAATATTGAAAGTAAAATTTCAAATGAAGGGGATGAAAACATTTTCGTAACAACAATTGACTCTTATGTTAAAGATAACAATATAAACGTCGGCTTAATTAAAACAGATGTTGAAGGTTTTGAGCAAAAACTTTTAGAGGGTGCTTGCAATACAATAAAAACACAAAAGCCAACCTTATTAATCAGTATTTATCATAACTATGATGATTTTTATAAAATCAAACCATTAATAGAAAGTTGGAATTTAGGTTATAAGTTTGATATATTCCAGGGGGTGCAGAATAGCGGAGATATTACTGTTGAAGCTATGTTGATAGCAGAATTAAGGTAATTAATTAATAATGAAATGCTACATCTATAAAATATTTATAAAGGGATAAGAAAATGATATTAGTAACTGGTGGTGCAGGATACATAGGGAGTCACTTGGTCTTAACATTACTTGAGCAAGGTAAAAAAATTCTTATATACGATAATCTTTCAACTGGACATATAGAAACAATTAAAACTTTAAAAAAATATGGCGATCTAATTTTCTATCATGGCGATTTAAATGATTATACATATTTAAATGATATTCTCTTGCAAAACAAAATTGATGCAGTAATGCATTTTGCTGCATTTTCGCAAGTTGGCGAAAGCGTTACCAATCCATATAAATATTATAAAAACAATGTTATTGGAACCATTAACCTATTGAAAGCAATGCTAAACAATAACATTAAAAAAATTGTTTTCTCGTCCACTGCTGCTATTTATGGCGAACCTATTTATACACCAATTGACGAAAAACATCCTCAAAACCCAATCAATCCATACGGTCAAACCAAATTAATGATTGAGTGCATCATGGATGATTATGATAAAGCGTATGGGCTAAAATCAGTCAGATTAAGATATTTTAACGTTATAGGTGCTGATTCAAAATCAAGAATTGGTGAATGGCACAATCCTGAAACACATTTAATTCCAAATATTTTAAAATCAACATTTAACAGAAAAACTCCTTTTTATATATTTGGTGATGATTACAATACAAAAGACGGAACCTGCGTTAGGGATTATATTAATATAGAAGATTTGGTGAATGCTCATATTTTGGCTTTAAGCTATTTAAAAAATAATGGCAAAACAAACTATTTTAATTTAGGTACAAACAAAGGCAATACCGTCAAAGAAATTTTTTCAATATGCGAAAAGGTTGCAGGCAAAAATATTCCTGCTAATATAAAACCTCGTAGATTAGGTGATCCTGCAATACTTGTTGCAGATAATACAAAAGCAAAAGAAATTTTAGGTTGGACACCAAATAAAACTCTTGAAGACAGCATAAAAACTGCTTATGCATGGGAGCAAAAATTAAACAACTGCAAAAGGATAGCAAATTATGCAGAATAAAATTTTTACATTTTGGGAGCCAAAAGACACAATTCCTCCTTACATAGAATTATGCATAGAAAGTTGGAGAAAATATCTGCCTGACTACAAAATAATTATTCTAAACTATTCAAATTTATTTGAATGGATTGACAAAAATATATTTGACGAAGTTTTGTACACTGATTTTTCATTACCACTGCAATCGGATGCTATTAGATGCGCAATTTTAAAAAAATATGGTGGAATTTGGTTTGATGCTGACACTATTGTTACATCAAATAAAATTAATAATATACTAAATACAAACTCTGATATTACTTTAATTGGCACACATATTGCTTTTATAAAAGCAAATAAAAATTGTTCAATCTTAAATAAATGGTTTGAAGAAATCAATATAAAAATTGCAAAATATCGAGATTTTAAAAAAAATTATAACAATATGTCTTTCGTAAAAAAAATTTTAAACAATAAAAATTTAAAAAAATACAAAAGTTGGGACTACTTAGGCAATTCAATTATAAATAATTTAATTAAAGATAATGCATACAAAAAGACAATAATAGACAAATACAATTCAAAAGCTTTTCCTGAAATTAATTGGGCAAAAATAAATAATAAAAATTTAAAATTAAGCAAGATATATCGACATTTTTATTTTAAAAATGATTTTTCAAGTTTTGCTTTGGATAACAATTGTGGCATTATTTGTCTTCATAATTCTTGGACTCCAACAGAAATAAAAAAAATGAATAAAAAAAAGTTTTTTAAATTAGGAAATACTTTATCAGAAATACTTAGAAAAATTTTATAATAAGGAGAAATATGAAATTAGAAACAACAACAGCAAAAAACTCATTTAAATATAATTGGCTATTATCGCGTATCTTTCCATATATAAAACCGTATCTATTTAGAATTTTACTAGGGTTTATTGTTGCAATACCACTGGGTTTGTTAGATGGTATAACAGCCTTTGCTCTAAAACCGTATATGGATTATGTCATTGGAGGTAAAGATTTTGCTGTTAATTGGCATGGAATTAGTTTTTCTATAAATTCTATACAAATGGCATATGTACTCCCTATTGGTGTAATTTTATTTGCTGCATTTCAAGGTATTTTAAGGTATTTTAATGGATATTTATCAACTTGGACATCTCAAAGAATTACAAATGATGTTAAATTTGATTTATTTGATAGATTAATTCATATGCATCCACAATTTTTCGATGAAAACTCATCAGGTGTAATTATACAACGATACATGAATGATCCTGCAACGGCTTCAAACGGCATTATTGAAAATATTAAAACTATAACTACGAGTTTATTTGGAGCATTAGGCTTAATTGTTGTTATGTTTTATAGCTCTTGGAAACTTGCCATCATTGGTGTTGTTGTTCTTTGTGCGGCGTTTTTACCTGTAGCATTAATTAGAAAAAAAATCAAAGAGGCTTCTAATAAAAATATGGTAATTGGGGGAAATATCACAACCAATATCAACGAAACATACTCTGGCAACAAAATTATGGCGGCATACGAACTTCAAAATAGACAAAATAAATATTTCAAAGAACAAACTTGGAAATCCTTTAATATAAATATGTCATTATATAAACGTACCGGCTGGATGAGCCCGATTATGTATATTATTGCATCATTCGGTATTGCAACAGTTCTTGGAGTTGGAACATATTTAATTAATAGTGGCGATATGACAGCTGGCTCATTTGCCTCGTTTGTAACTTCATTATTATTACTTTACAAGCCGGTAAAGACATTAGGAAATACTTTAACAAGTATTCAAAATATTTTTGTTGCAATGGGACGCGTATTCGAATTGTTCGATTTAGAAACAGAAATAAAAGACTGTACGAATCCTAAAACACTTAAAGGTATTAACAATAATATTTCTTTTGAACATGTTAATTTTGAATATATTCCTAATCACCCAGTTTTAAAAGATATAAATTTAAATATCTTTAAAAATGAAACAGTTGCTATTGTTGGAAACTCTGGTGGAGGCAAATCAACAATAGTAAATCTTCTACCGAGATTTTATGATATTAAAAGTGGTTCAATAAAATTTGACGGCACAGACATTAGAGAGTATTCTATAAAATCTTTAAGGCGCAATATTTCTATAGTTTTCCAAGATAATTTCTTGTATTCAGGCACAATAAAAGAAAATATTATGATGGGCAATCCTAATGCCACAAAAGAAGAATTAATATCTGCAATAAAGTCAGCACATTTAGAAGAGACAATAAAAGAACTTCCTAATGGATTAGACACAATGCTTGGTGAACGTGGATTAACGTTATCTGGAGGACAAAGACAACGTGTTGCAATTGCAAGAGCAATGCTTAGAAATGCTCCTATTGTTATTTTAGACGAAGCAACTTCAGCCCTTGATAATGAATCAGAAGCAATTGTTCAAAAGGCAATGGATAATTTAATACAAAATAAAACTGTATTTATCATTGCACATAGACTTTCAACGATTAAGAATGCTGATAGGATTGCAGTTATAAATGAGGGTGAATTAGTAGAACTTGGTTCACATGAAGAATTGATGAATATTAAAAATGGGCAATATAAAGCACTTTATGAAATGCAGTTTAAAAAACAGGAGTTAAAAATATAAAAAAGATAAACAAAATTCACTTAATATGCTCTTGGATAATTTTGCACAAAAAATAGCATTGTAATTAATTGAATTAATATTTATAAACAAACCTTTTCTTTTAAATTAAGTTTTATTGAAAAGCTTAAAAGAAATATTTTGTTTTTTATTCAGTAAAAATTAATACAATATCTTAAATTGGCAATTAAATAATATTCTTTTTAATAACAAAGCTAAAACCTAAAATATTAATATATTTTATTTTTACATTATTACCTCCTTTTTTATTTTTAACTGCAAAAATTTTTTCCCAAAAAGAAAACTTGGATTTTATCGATGAGTCATCTTTGGCTTTTTCTACAAGTTTTTTGTATTTTTTTAAAGATAATATTTCCTTGCATTTTATTAAATACTCATTAATTTTTTCTTCAGGAGTGCGTTTTACACATCTAAAAAGAAGCTTTTCTACATAAATTTTAAAATCATCTTCCATTGTTTTAAATAAGCTATGTTTGATTAAAAAAGCTTTTATTCTGTTAATAATATCAAATATAAATAAAATTTCATCAGATGTTTTATGTGCAAAAGAAGATGTTCTGCGACGATAATTATAAAAAGCGCCGTTATCATAATATATTTTATCTGCCAAAAGCAAAGCTGAAATGCTAAACAAATGATCTTCCCCGATTCTGTATGGAGCAAATGCAATATTATTTTTTTTAATAAAATCAGATGAATAAACTTTATTCCATACAACATAATTAATGCTTGTCAGACGTCTTTGCGGTTTTAATTTTTTCCAATTGAAACAAGTGTTGGGCTTTATTATGCATCCAAATTTTATTGATTTTTGTTCAAAATCAGATATTTTCTTATCATTTGTTCCATCCTCAAAATAAAAATGATTAAACAATATCATTGTAGCGTTTGTTTCTTTAAATCTTTTATAAAGTTGTTCTAGCATATTATTTTCTATATAATCATCCGGATCAACAAATGCTATATATTCACCTTTTGCAACCTCTATTCCTTTATTTCTGGCAACACCTTGCCCTTGATTTTTTTGAGAAATAACAATAAAACGATTATCCTTTTTTTGCATATTCAGTTAAAATTTCAAGAGAATTGTCTGTTGAATTATCATTAATGCATATTACTTCAAAATCTTGCAAAGTTTGATTGATTATACTATTTAGACATTCTCTTAAATATTCTTCCATATTATAGACAGGAATAATTATACTGAATTTTACCATTTATTTTACCTTTCAGATATTACAATCTTAATTTAAATAAATAAGATTGTACCATTTAATTAATAATTTTTCATTCTTTATAATCTTTCTATATTTATCATCACTTGCTTCTTTAAGCCAAATGTTTTGCGCTTCTTTGTATTTATACTTTTGAAGTATGAGCTGTACTCTGAAGGAGTAGGTGAAAACGAAAAAGCACAAGGATGCGAGTCCGTGGCGGTAGACTGTTGAAGTCCGGTGGATAAAGAAAATCGTATCAAGCAATGTGGAAATCTTTGATTAAATTGCATTGCACAAAATAAATGAAAATCTTGCATATATTTAATTAGCTTTTAATATTTGTAATACTAATCCACCATTGCAATAAATATCAAAAAACAAAAAATAACCCTTATCTCAAATCAATCTTTGTAATCCTATAACTATCAACCGTTTGATAATAAATCGGAGCCATAAATTCTTGTTTTGAATTTGCTTTAAGAGAATAAATTTTGCCTCTTGTAAAATTTATAAAATTTTTATTTCCATCAAACAACTCTATTTTTATCTCAACATTTTTAGCAGGATAATTTGTAGTGTTTTCTACAACCCCGCAAATCATCAAATTACCCTTTAGATCTTGACACATGTTATCCTTAACAACCTTGATGCCACTTTTAGCTATTATGGTTTCTTTTTGTTGGGTTGAATTTGTTTGTTCTTGTGTTTGAGGTGTTATTTTTTCTTCTTTAATATCAATCAATTTTGTTTTTATTTTCATTACTTTTTGAACATAAAAAACAGACCAACCGAAAGTAAATATAACAGCAAGAGTTATAAGCCCGCTTGCAAGTTTAGAGTTATGATTAATCAAAGGATTGTCGTTAGAATCTCTAAAATCATTTCTAAATAGCGAAACAATATCAATTAAAAACCAAATAATAAATCCGCCGCAAGTTAAAAATTGGAATATTCCTATAAGATAATAGCCTGTATAAAAGCGATGCATTCCCAAAAAACCCAAAAAAGTGCACAACAAAAATGCAACAGAAGAAGATTTTTCTTTGTGGGTTACATTTTTAATTTTTATTAATTCCAAATTTTTACTAGGCATTATATTAAACCGTTTAGTTTAATATACATTATTTTAAGCATTTGTTGAAATACTATTTTTGAATTAAATAATTTACTTTTGCTTTTTTTGGAGTTAATCTATTTGAAGAATAGTTATAGAGGTGATTATGAAAAAAACATTATGTGCTTTTGGTGTTTTATTTGCCCTATCTTTTAATATGAATGCGGTTTTAGCTAATACAAATATTGATAATTTATCAGCTAAAGATGCTATTCAAAAATTAAAAGACGGCAATAAAAGATTTGCAAAAGCAAAATCTCAACATCCGGATGAATCAAAAGAAAGAAGAAATGAAATGCTAAAAGGTCAACATCCTTTTGTTGTTATTCTTTCTTGTTCTGATTCTCGTGTACCGCCTGAACTTATTTTCGACCAAGGTTTAGGAGATATTTTCGAAATAAGAAACGCCGGAAATGTCTTAAATGAACATGTTATAGGCAGTATTGAATATGCTGTTATGCACTGCGGTGTTAAACTAATTGTTATAATGGGACACCAAGATTGTGGCGCTATTGCCGCTACTTTATCAGGTGTTTCTGAAACAAAATACATAAAAGCTCTTGAAGATTCAATAAAACCAGCTATTGATGATTGCAAAGAACAAGGACTTGAAATTAATTCCGATAACGTCGTAAAAGCTCATGTTATGCAAGATATAGAAGAATTAATGGCTCAAGATACTGAACTTGTTAAATATATGAAAGAACATGATGTAAAAATCGTTCCTGCATATTATCATCTTGATAGCGGAAAAGTCGATTTTATGAAACTTAAAAAATAATGATAAAAATAAAAAGCGGTTTTAAAAACCGCTTTTTAATATCTTGTATGAATTGAGCTATCTATTACAACTCTGCAACTATATGTTCCGCCTTTACAACCCTCGTCGGTTTTATCCTTTGCAAGTTGTTTATAGCTTTCTTCTGTTTTTAGTCTTAAATCTCTACCATCGTAACATTGTCTTATGTTACTGTTGTTGTATATATCATCTTGTGAAAACATTATACTAAAAGGTATATCAATATGTCTTTGAACTTCTCCTATGGTACTTGATGGCCATGCGCCATAAACGGCGTCATAATAGCTCATTGAACCGGATGAACGATTAGTAAGCACTCCATCATCACCAACTTTTGAAGGATATATTATTTTTGCTGTTATATAATTGCTTGAATAAACAGGATAACCCATAGGAATAACTTCACCCCTTCTTGTAACCGCAAAAGGAACAATATCAGGAAGAATTTGTTCTCCCTCGCATGTAATTCTATTTGGTCGTTTTTCTCCGTTTATATCAACATAAACTACAAAATAATCAAGCGAATTAGTGTTTCCAAAAGTATCATCAGCTTCAATTGATTTCATATCACTAAAATAAAATCTAAATGAGTTTGAAGCAATAAAATGCGGAGCTTTATTATCGATATTATCTGCCATATCGTTAATTGGTGTTAAATTTTCACAATTTTTTTCAGACGTATTTATAAACTCGGTTAATCTTGAACACAACGCTTGAGGGGTGGTTGGAAATTGTCTTGGACCAATTCTGCAATCAGGATCTGAGCTATTTTCATCAGGACAATACATATCAGCCAAAACATTATATGCAGCCTTTCTTAGCGCATTATATGCAGTGTAATAAGGTTGTCCGTATTGGTTAGATTTTGTGTTTAATATAATAAGTTCAGCAATTAATATAAACCCGATAAGAGTTAATATTATAAGTACCTCTATCATTGTAAATGCTTTTTTTCTTGATTTCATATCCAACATCCTATTTTTGAAAATATATTAACATATATATTAAATAAATTAAAATTTTTTAACAAAATTAAAGAATTTTGCATTTCAT
Organism: Candidatus Gastranaerophilales bacterium; assembly: GCA_944324915.1. GTDB lineage: Bacteria > Cyanobacteriota > Vampirovibrionia > Gastranaerophilales > Gastranaerophilaceae > RUG14156. The sequence continues at coordinate 82,941 of CALUYD010000005.1, forward strand.
CCGAATAATATTATAATAAAATAAAAAAGGTAGATGGAATTGCGCAGAAGCGGATTTACAATAGCTGAGTTTGTTATAAGCCTGATGGTAATGTTTATCATTATGGGTTCTGTTATTACGGTAACTTTTAAAAAGGCTAAGCAAACAATAAATAAATATTTAGCAGAAGGTTATGAAGTATGCGATTGCACTTCGGGAACTGACTATTGCTTAATTACAATCGATAATAATTCAGGAAGAAATGAATTTTATACGGTTCAAATATTAGGTGGCGGTGCAGCAGGAAGTGCCGAAAAAGGTGGCGCTGCAGGTGAAACAAAAATTGTTCACTACCCTACTTTAAATGGACAATATTATATTAAATTAGGTGCCGGCGGCGAATATGGCGGTGATAACATAAACGGCGGCAATACTGCAATATACAAAGTTTTAGATAACGGCAAATTTGAATTGCTGGAATTTGCAATGGGCGGTGTTGGTTCAAAAGAAAAAATAGACATAGCATCTTTGCCTCCGGGAGTTACTTCTAGCGATTTAGCCAAAGGTGAAAAACCAAATTTTGAAGCATCATCTGCTGATGAAGTTTCGATGATGCAATGCGGTGCAGGTGGCGATGCAGGCCGTAATGGTGCAATGGGTGGGGTAATAATAAAATGGTAAATAAAAAAAGAGCATTCACCCTTGTTGAAACAATTATTTCAATGATGATTATAATGATTGTAGCAGTTGGTGCAATGACTAGTTTGACTAAGAAAAAACCGCAAATAGAATCTGTTGCATTGCGTGGTCAATATGCTTGTTGGGTAGACGATGGAACATACGGAAATACAGGCAAACTCCTAGAATGGTATTTTGATGAAAGATCTCCTAGAACATCTCGCCCTATTGTTGTTGATCCTGATGTTGGATGTAAATTAAAATTAGATCAAAGACCTGCTAATTTTTATATTTTAGCAACAGGAGCAGGTGATTTAAATACCCCTGGGCAAGTTACAACGGTATATACCCCTGCTATTGGAAATGAGCTTGATATAGTTATCGGAAGAACTGATATTTCAGGCAGCGCTACAACAAAAGTTTTAAATGGTGAATTGGCCGTTGCGATTGCAAATGGACCAAAGGCTTCTCAAGGAAGCGTTGTAAATGATTTAATTCCTGCAAATATTAAATCTTGTAAGTTGGTATCAGGTGATGCTTGTGCTAAATCTTGCGAGGTTGTTTCTGTATCAAGTTATGATAATTTATCAGACACTTATTCAAACTCATACAAAATAAGAATTAACGGTTGTGGGTCAGTTGATACATTTGGTAATCCTACAATGAAATTAATTGAGTTTGATACACTAACTTATAGCGGTATATCAGGCACTATGGATTTCAATAATATAAATCCATCGGATACTTTAATAAATACAATAGCTATGAGTAATCCGGATGGATATTATAGTGGTGTATACAGATTAAATTTTGATTTTTATAATTCTTCATATTTGTCACCAAAAAGGTTATTAAATTTCACAAATAACACAAATAATAATTATAGCACTTCTACAAGATCTAAAATGACTAAGATTTTAGAAAATATATCAGTAAGAAGAAAAAGTGAGTTAACAGAACTAATGAAGGAATTAAATGCGGGCGCACCCGCTAAAAATGGAGCAGTATTAATATTATGGTAAAACTTATGGAAAAAAAGAAAAGAAAATTTGGTTTTTCATTGACTGAAACAATGATTTTAATCACAATTTTGGCCATCGCCGTTGCAGCTTCTACACCTATTATTACAAGAAAAATCGTGAATATTTCAGACGCCGGCTCAACTCTTTCAGGCGGTGCTCATGGTAGATATGAAATTTATACAAAAGAAATAATTACTTTTGGACCCGATTCTTATGAAAAAACAACTGACCCTGATTTTTCTTCATCTTCTGGTTCATCTGGAGGTGGTGCTTCAGGTTCTGTTGTTGTTTTAAGAAGATTACCGGATAGCGAATATATTGAAGTAGTCCGCGCAAAAGGACACAAAGCTTCAGCTGGTGTTACTAATGATATTCCTGATTTAAACGCCAATGGAAAATATAAAGAAACTATGTATGAGCAAATTAATGATGCAAAAGTACATAGAAAACCTAATGGTGAAATAGAATATGTCGAATTTAAAGACAGATTTAATATAAATAAAAAATATCCCGTAGGTGGCGATATTATAGTTGAAAATGCCGATGTTATCTATGTTAAAGGTTGTTTAGATAAAAACTCTACTCCAAAGAATTTTACAAAAAAGGGCAGTGCTACTTGTCTTGGAATAAAAGTAGTATTACCTAATGATGAAAATAGAATTATTGAAGGACATTTAACCGATTATTATAATAAACACCCTCAAACTGACAATAAATTATGGCACTTAGGTGCACTTGGGGATAAAGCAGGTAATAACGAAGGCGAAGTTACCGAAATTCCTTGGGAAAGTGTTGTAAGTGGAGATAAGACAATTATAGATAGACCAATTCCTCCAACAAGAAATCCTGAAACAGGTGAAGATGAATATATTGGAACATTTGACCCAGGGCAAAATGCTAAAAATTTAGTAGTCCATGCTGTAGGTGGTGGTGGTGCCGGTGGCGGTATATCAAATGCTGGTGGCGCAATTACACCAAAAAATGCTTCTGCAAATGAATTAAATGAAATGAAAATAACCTTAGCAAGTAGATTTAAAGAAATTGCAAGGTCAAAAGGTATAAATAGCTTTAATTCAAAAAGCGTTGATCAAATAGTTAAAGTTGTAAATGAACCAAATTTATACAAAAAAAGCTATGAAAATTTATTTAATATAAATGGTAACAGTTCTGCAACAGATGGCTATTATATTATATTAAACAAGTATGATGGAACAATTACAATTAGGGTTGATGTAAGAAATGGTCTAATATTCCCTAATGAGCTTTTAGACTATACAAAAGTTCTAGGTTCACCTACTCAACAAGCGATTATCTATGATATGCCCGTTTGGGGTAATTTTGATACTATTTATGATAGAGGTTTTAGAGCGGGCGCCGTTGCTCAAGGTTGTGCAGGCGGTAAAGGTGCTGATTACACTTGGACAGAAAATCGAAGTTTTGCTTGCAAACAACAAAAATTATGCCCTGACGCCGGAGCTAGCTCACAAACAGTATCTGGCTCTAAAACTTGTGGTGGTGGATGTGCTCAATATAACAAATTACATCAATGTATAAGTTATAATCCAACATATACTGTTTCTCCGCTAAAAAGAACATGTACTTATCCAGAATGTACAGGTAGCTCATATTATAAAAGGAATAAGCTTTATACTGAAACAACAGGAGGATGTGGCGGTGCTGCACCACAATGTCCGGTTATGCCAAGTAGTGATAGTACTTATTCAGGAGCGTCTTTTGCTCATACATACTTAGGCGGTGGCGGTGGTTCTGCTCCTAATAGAGCTATTGCTTGTACAAGAGTAAATGGTCCTGTTGATGTGTCTTTAAATTGCAACAGTATGTCTTGTCCTGGTGCTTCAGGTGCAAATGCAAGCTTCAGTGGCGGTATTTTTGGTACAGCAAGTGGCTTGCAATCAGGTAAAATGGGAAGATCTTGTTATCCAAAAGCAGGAAACAAGGTTGCCTATTCAATTGGCGGAGGAGGCGGTACTCCTTGCGTACAAGGTTCAATTAAATTTGAATCAGGATTTTTTGGCGATGCATATTCAGACGCGGTAAGCGTAGCTAATGATAAATTAGGCGGATATGGTTTACACATTGGCGTAAATGCAGACGGTTCAACAACTATAACAGTAAACACAAATGCTGAATCTGTTTCAGGGCTTGATTCATCATTTATGGATGCATTTGATTCATTTGCAAATATAAGTTTCCCAACTAGCACAAATGATATATTCTCTGATTGGCTATGTGAAACAGTAGGTTCAGGCGGACCTATTGTAAAAGCTTGCGGTAAACCAGGTAGTGCAGGTAAATCAGTTGATAACTGTGACAACACAACAGGTATAAATACGGGCGCTCAAGGCAGATACAACCACATCTATGCATGGACTATGCCATATTCTGTTAACCGCTTAACTTATGGTGAAGCAGGTGAAGCAGGTGAATATAAATCAACAAAAATTTCTCAAGTTGTTGCAGCGCTTAAAGTAAAATTAGGTAAAGGCGGTGTATGGGCAAACAATGATTGGGAAACCGGTAAACAAGGTCCTGATGGAACAGATACTGTTGTAAGCATGGGTACTAAAACCGTACTTGTTGCAAAAGGCGGCAAGGGCGGTAAACAAAACCAATATACAAACAGATATGATTTGTGTTATGCAAAAGCTGGCGTTTGTAAACTTGGAGATAAAAGTACTAATTGTTGTGAATCAGAAAAAGGTACTCGCTCAACTAAAGATATACTTATAACAGCAGGTAAAATGAGCGCATTTGAAAATATTAAAGCTCTTGTTGGTAATTCTTTAATTATCGGTACAGGTCTTGGTCGTGGCGGTGATGGCGCAGGTACAAGAGCGGGCGTTGAAGAAAATTATGACAAGAGATATTTCTTAAATGCTTCCGGATACGGTGTAAATTATCCGACTTCATCAGTATTCCAGCCTCCAGAAAATGAATTTGCGTCAGGTTCAGCTAATGCAAATGATTATATAAATAAAGCCCTAACTCCTTCTGAAATGAATTTCAAAGGTGGCGATGGAGCTGTAATTATTACTTGGTAAATAAGGTATAAAAAATGAAAAAATATGCATTTACTTTAGTAGAAACATTATTAGTATTCGTTGTAATCGGCGTTTTAGCGGTATTATTAATAAGCGCTGTTATGGGTTTGCAACCGGATAGAGAAAAAGTAATGTTCAAAAAAGCCTATTCAATTGCAGAAAGAACGGTAGGTGAGCTTGTAAACGATGAAAGCATATATCCGTATGATCCTGAAAGATTAGGATTTTACTATGACGATGACGCTATTGTAGAAGGTACAAATACCGTATATGGCGGTGATTCTAAGTTCTGCATGTTTTTTGCAAGAAAATTAAACACTTTTGCGGACGCTGTTTTTGATGCTACAAATAATCAATGTACTTTTGAAACAACAGACGGCATTCATTGGACAGTTCCAAGTAAGTTTGTACAACCTGATAAATCAGCAGTTGCTATTATGGTAGATATAAATTCAGATAAAGATCCAAACTATCCAAATTATACTCCTGATGAGGTTATCGCTGATACATCTTTATTAGATAAGGATTTACATCCTGATTTAGATGAAGAAAATCGTGACAGGTATTATATATTTGTTGAATTTGATGGCAGAGTTCGAGTTGCGCCTAATTCAATTGAAGAGGAATATTTAAAATCTCATGACGCAAGAAAAGAAAAGGAATAATAATCAAGAAATTGCAATAGGTAAAACTTATAGACATTACAAAGGAAATGTTTATAAAATTATCGGTTTTGCAAAACATTCTGAAACTTATGAAGATATGATTGTGTATGAAGCATTATCGGATAAAAAAATTTGGGTGCGCCCAAAGAAAATGTGGAATGAGATGATTGATGAAAATACTATAAGATTTACCCTGTTGGATTAGTCCAACAGGGTTTTTAAATATAGATAGCTGATTAATTGTATACAAGTATGATGTTTGGTTATATATAATTAATCTTTTTCATACTTCCAGCTATTCTTAATTCCAGACAATTGGGGCGCAAGCCCCATTTTTTTTATTGATAATCTTTAATTTTTCTTTGAATATCTTTTTCTAATTTATTTAGTGATTCTAATTTTCTTGATGTTTGTCTGTTTTTCCAATCGATTAATTCTTCTTCAAATTGCTTAGCGCTTATTATACAATCACCTGTTGCAACTTGAGAGCAATGATTTTCGCTAAATTCTCTTATAAAATCTTGATATTCTAATACAATTGAATCTGATATTTCTTTTGCAATATTTAACATGGATTCAACATCTTGAGATATATTTTCTTTTTGTTTTTCTGTTAGAAAATCATCTTCGATAATATGTCGAACGCCTGTTTTTTTGCCCATTCCCATATCAATTACCGCACTTCTTGCGCTGTATGCAGCTGATTCCATATCCATAGTAATTCCATAAGAGCCTTTAATTTTATATAAAATATTTTCTGCACTATGTCCGCCATAGCTAGCAACCAAATCGCTTAGTATATATTCAGGTGTATATTGCGTTTCATCAGATATATTAAAATATACACAACCTCCATAATCACCCCTAGGGTCAAGTGTTATAAAATTAATATCATTAGGTTTAATCCAAGGTTTTGCCTCTTTTTCAATTACTTTATTCATAATATAAGAAGTGATTGCATGACCTGCTTCATGAGAAGCCACAATTTTCTTTCGCGTTTCTGTCATTTTTGCATTATTAGCAATTCCTGACACAGTTTGCAAAAATGCTTCATTAAAATCCATCTCATCTATTGCATCTTTATTTCTTTCTTTTGAGATAGTATCTGCAATATCAAGCATATACATTAAATCAACAACGCTAAATCCTCGAGCTGTTTTAGCTGCATTTTTTACAATATTTTCTTGTTCTTGCGGGGTTTTACCTGTAATTTTATAATTATTTTTTTCTATATAATAATCTAGAATTTCTTTTATTTGTTCATTATTTCTTGGTTGATAAATGATAATTTGATTTAAAAATCTATTTGGTTTTAGGATATTTTCATCAATTGTTTCAGGCATATTCATTGAGCCTACAACAATTATATTTAATTTTCCCTCTTTTTTTATTGTTTCCATTTCTGACAATAATTGACTAAATGCTTTTTGTTCATAAATTGATGATATTCCATATAGAGGGTTTGAAGCAAAATTATCAAAGTTTTCGATATATATTATTGCAGTATTTAAATCGTTTGTTTCTGCTTGAGCTTTTGCCGTTTGAATAATTTTTTTAATTTTTAACTCTGACAAATCTGCTCTTTGAGATAGAGCATCAATATCTTTTATTGCAAAATCCTTAGCGTTGATTTTTATTATAGGAATTTTGGCTTCACCTGCAATTGCTTCAATTGTATGATATCTCCCACCACCATAAGAACCGTTATCACTGTGCCTTATTATATAGCCTTGTGTACCTATTCTTTTTTGCAAAATTCTATTTAACAAAGTTTGAGCACTTGTCTTTGTCATAGGCATTCCTTTTATATCATTCAAGGTTTTGCCTGTTTCAAAAATTATATTACTATCATTATCATTTAAAACATCTGAAAGATGTTCTGTTTCTTTTGTGTATATTTCTACTTCTTTTGCTGTTATTTTATCTAAATCAACAAAATATTTTGTTACTGCACTTAATAGTGCAATTGCTTTTTGCGGATAATTTCCTATTTTAGAACTTGTTAATTCTATTGCTTTTATAATTGCTTCAGGAGTTATATCTTTCTTTAAGTGTTCTTTTAGATATTTTAGAGTTTTTTCGCTTGTTAAATGTTTTTTGGCATCTTTTGCATCAATCATAGGTAGTGTTTGTTTGGCATAATTTTCAAAAATATCATAAAGTTCTTTTTTAGGACTATCTAAATACATATTATTACATTCAGGAGTTGCATTTAGTATAAAGCGAATAGTTGGTGTCTTTCTATTGGGATTGTTTTTGCTAATTTTGCCCGATAATATTTTTTCTATTTCTAAAGAAAAACCGTTTTTGCTTAATTGAATTAAATAATCTAAATTTCCTATAATAATTATTGTTTTGTTTTCATTATCGTTGTCTTTGGATAATTTATAAATTAATGATTCAATAAAATCAAGATTAGCATATTCATTTAATATAATTGTTTCGATATTTTCTTTATCAAAATTATCGTATTGAACATCGGGATTATTTATTAAACTTAATAAACTGCTTGTTAAATGTTCAAAATTGCTAAAATTTTCTTCATTTGTGATAACCAGAGCATTATTTCCAAGGGCTATATTTTTTAATATTGAATTAGCTTTTGATGCGTAAAAGTCTTCTACTATTGGATTTTGTAGATTTTCTTGTTTCACTTTACCTAAGACGCTAATTGATAATATATAATCTAGGAAAATATTTTTTAATTTTGAATTTTGTGAAAATGCAGGCATATTGAAGAATAAATAGTCTTCAAAAGACTTTTCATTAAATTGTTTTTCTGAAAAATCAAAGACGCTTTTCATTGATTGAACAAATTCAGAAGATAAAGCCGGTTTAAAAAATCTTGGTTTTTCGTGTGTAAGTCTATCTTTTTTATAATATTCTTCCATTAATCTGTTAATTGTATCATCGGTTAATTCTTTTACTTTTTTTACAAGCTCAGGATTTGCCCACAAATTACAGTCATCATGGATATTTTTTTCAATAACACGAATTGTTTTATATGTTGATTCGGCAGTAGGATCAAAAGTACCTTCTTCATACCTTGAAATGTAATCTCTAAAATTAATTAAAGAAGCAAGAAATAAATGCCAACCTTCAATTCTTTTAGAATGTGCCTGTATAGCTATATCAACACCCATATCATATATTTTACTTGCTTCACTTGTAAAAGAATCAGCCATATCATGAAATATAGACATTTCTTCTTTTGATCTTTTTGTTGATACAATTTCATCTCTTATGATGCTACTTTTTAAGGTTTCAATAAGAAAATCGTTATTATCAACAGGCGGTGTTGTTTGTTGTTGTTTTTTTTGAGGCTTATTAAAACTAAAACGTCTTTGAAAAGCTGTATTGTTATACGATATATTGTTTACTTTCATTTTATCTCCCTTGACTTTCTTATATAACACTCAAGGAAAGAGAAAATTTGCTAAAAATTTTACAAAAATTAATTATTTTTTTGTTTGCTCTATGCCTAATCCAAATAATGCAAAATCGTATTTAATTGGGTCGTTTTCATCAAATTCTTTTAATTTATCGGTTAATTCTAATACTGCCTTAAAATCATTTTGTTTTCTTTTCAATAAATTAAATTCTCTTGAAATTCTTGCAACATGGGTATCTAGCGGGATTAATAATTCTGATTTTTTAATTGATTTCCAAATTCCAAGGTCAACTTTTCCATCTCTTACCATCCATCTTAAAAACATATTTAATCTTTTAAGAGCTGAATTGTTGCTTGGTTTTGCAAACATAAAACAAAAGCCTAAGTTATTGCAACAATTTGAATTATTATAAAAATAATCCGTAATTGTACAAAACTTGTTTTTTGAATTAAAAAGTTCTTCAAGTGAGCTTTTATCTTTAATATAGAGTTTATTTAAAATTTTTAAAAGCTCAATTAAATCTTCGCTTTTTATAAAGCGATATATAAAATTATCAAGATTATACTTATCAAAATCAGATATTAATTCATAAGGACTATTTGCAAGCGAAAAAATATAATCTAATTTTTTTATAAAAAATTCTCTCTTGCCAAAAGCAAATAATGACGATATAAAGCCTGCTATTTCGATATCCTCTTTTGTTTTAAATTTATGAGGAAATTGAATAGGGTCATCTTTTATAAAGTCCTCTGTTTCATATTTTTTAGCTAGTTCATCAAGTTTATTTTTCATTTCTTAATTTCTCAAAATAATTTTTTAATATTTCATTTGCTTCTTGTTCTAATATTCCGCCTTTGATGTTGATTTTTGAATTTGCTAATTTTGCTAAATTGATTACTCCGCCAAAAGCGCCGTATTTTAAATCCCAAGAGCCAAAATAGATGTTTTTAATTCTAGCATTAATTATTGCCCAAGCACACATTGGACAAGGTTCAAGCGTTACATATATATCGCAATCATCTAATCTCCAAGAGTTTAGCTTTTCGTTAGCTTCTTTTATGGCAAGCATTTCAGCATGTGCAAAAGTTTGATTAAGTTTTTCTCTGGCGTTTGTTTTGATGCTTATAATTTCATTATTTTTAACTATTAGAGCACAAATTGGAATATCAATTTTAGTTTTTTTTGCTTCATTTAGAGCAATTTTCATAAAATTATTTAACATAATCGCTAAATTCTAATGTCATTGTAAAATAATCATCTATATCTAATTTAAGGTTGATTTCCATAGCGTTAGCTAATCCCTTAACAATATATAAGCCAAGCCCTGTGCCTCTTGTTGTTCTTGTTAATTCCGAATCAACTCTTATAAATTTATCAAATAATTTTTCTTTCATTTTTTCTGAAATTTTTTCGCATTTATTTGAAATTTTCAATGTAGGAATTTGATTTACATTTTTAATTTCAATTTTAATAGGTTGATTATCAATATTATATTTGATTGCATTATCTATTATGTTTACCAAAATTTGCTCTAGTCTATATGGATCAGAATATACGTAGTTCGTGTCTTTTGAAAAATCTGTTTCAAATTCTATATTTTCATTTTTTAAATATTCCAAAACTTGAGTTGCCAATTCTGCTAAATCAACTTCTTCTATATTGAATTTTAAACTGTAACTTTCAAGCTCAGGTATAACAAGCAAATCTTCAACCATTTTAGATAATCTTTGAGCTTGTTGTTTGATAATTTGCAGTGATTGTAATTTCATCTCATCATCCACTACAACATCTCGTCTTAATAGTCTTGAAGTATATCCGATAATGCTTGTTAATGGCGTTCTAAATTCATGGCTTGTAGCACTTACTAAATGTTCTCTAAATTTATTTAATTCTTCAAGTTCTATATTTTTTCTTCTTAAATCTTTGTATGAAACATTGATTTTATTTGCCATATAGTTAAATTCTTTAGCCAGAAAGACAATTTCATAAGGAGTAAACACTGTTTTTAAAAGGTGAATTTTTTTATCATAGTTACCTTTTGATATTGCAGTAATTCCTTTAAATAATTGCCTTACATTGATATAAAGATATGTTGTATATAATCCTACAATTATAAAGATAAATAGCGCTGATAAACACAATGATAATAAAATTCTGCCTCTAGCTTTTACAATTGTTTTAGAAGTAATTTTTTGAGTAGTATCAACTACAATAACCCAATTAGGATTATCAATTTTATAATATGCTTTTGGAGTGTTTTTTCTTTTTCCAAAAATGCCTTCTTTTAAAATTTCTTTTGAGGTTAATTCTGAAAGTATTAAATTTGCACTTTTTTCATCAGCATTTGTTGCTATAAGTTTGTTATCTTCAGAATTAAAAATATAAATATGTCTTTGTGATTTTTCACTAAAGAGAACATTTATTATATTAGCTTCAATTTGGCCTGTTAGATAATAATTTTTCTTATCTTCTATTGGAGCATAGAGTCTTAATTTAGAATTTTTAATATCAAGCTCATAAGATGGAACTGAAGGTCTTTTAACTACATCTAATGTTTTAAAAAGTTTAGATTTAGCTTCCATTTCATCAAAATATTGTAGTTTTTCCATAGTATCAGGAATATAGCTAAAACCTGAAGCCATTTGATTTAATTGAGCTTGACTAAAGGCAACGTAATTTTCTATGGCATTACCTGTGAATTTTGCAATTAAGCTAGCGTTATATGCAAGCTCTTGTCTTATGCTTTGTTGAGAAACATTGTTTATAATTAAACCCATAGTTACAAACGGTATTAAAACCGCAAAAACAAGAACTATGATAATTTGCTCTACTATTTTTAATCTTCTCATTGATTGTCATCCAATAATCCAAATGGTGTTAGTTTGTATCCTACATTTACTATTGTATGAAGATATTTTGGCTCTCTTGTATTTATTTCAATTTTTTGTCTTAATCCGCCAACATGAACTCTAACCATTCTAACATCTTCATCTGAACCATATCCCCAGACTTCATCCAATAGTGTTGCTAAAGTAACAGGTGAATTTATATGTTGCATTAAACAATATAAAATTTCAAACTCGGTTGGCGTTAATTTTACTTTTTTATCAATAATAACCGCTTCTAAACTATCAGGTAAAATCTCAATATCGCCTGCTCTTAAAACCTCTTTTGTGTTTTGTTTTTGATTTGATTCGCCGCGTCTTAATAGTGCTCTTATTCTTAATAAAACTTCTTGTATTTCAAAAGGTTTAATTAAATAATCATCAGCACCGCAATCAAAACCTTGAGTTTTATCTTCAATTGTTCCTTTTGCTGTTAGCATTAAAATAGGAATGTCGGGTTTTGCTATTCTTATATTTTGGCAAACTTCATAACCATTCATTTTAGGCATCATAACATCTAAAAGAATTAAATCATAATTATTTTCAAGAGCTTTTTTTAGCCCTTCTTGCCCATCTGATGCACAATCTACAATATATCCGCTTTGAGCAATATCAAAAACTAAAAGTTCTCTAATTTGTTTATCATCATCAACTATTAAAAGTCTTTTATTATTTTTTTGCATTATTTAGCCACCTTAACATTCATTATCATATTTTCTTTAGATACTATTTCAACTTTGTTTCCGGCTTTTATTTCTTTATCATCTATGCTTTTTGCACTCCATAATTGATTGTTGTATTCAATACATCCAAGTCCATCTATGGATAAGGTTTTTCCAATATCTTTTTTAACTATTGCAATTTTGCCTATAAAATCATCAAGTGATTTAGCTTTTTTTATTTCTTTTTGTTCTTTTTTTAAAGTCATTTTAATAAGAAAATAAAAAAGCATACCAAAGCTCAATAAAGAATATATTTGATACAAGTAATTATTTGGAAATTTGAAAGATATAATTGAGCAAAATAAGAAAGTAGATGCCAAAGTTAATTTTATAACACTTGTTTTGGCAAAATCCAAACAAAGAAATAATATGCCTAATACCGCCCAAAATATATGCATTTACTCAACCTCATTATGTATATAAATTATAAATATTTAAAAATTTGATGTCAATTAACGGCGTTTTTTCTTAACGTTATATTTAACAGAACCAACCTTTACAAAATCAATAATGACAATTTCAGGTTTACAATTTAATCTTACGGGAAAACCTGTTGTACCTATACCTCTTGATACAACCATTTTGTTTGTTGATTTTTTAATTACACCGCTTGCAAATTCAGAACCGTATTTTGATGGAACATATACAGGTTTTGCAAAAGGAATAATAAATTGACCGCCGTGGGTGTGACCTGCAAAAATAAGATTTACGTCATTTACTATATCAAAATAAATATCGGGATTATGAGTTATTACTAATCTTGGTTGCATTGTTTTTCTAAATGCTTTTGAAATTTGGGGTTGTTGTGTTGTTAAGTCAGCTAAGCCTATAATATCAACATATCTGTTTTTTAAAACAATTCTTATAGCACTATTATCTAAAACCCTTATGCCGCTATCTTTTAGAGATTGCGCAATTAATTCACCGTCTGTCCACCAATCGTTTTCCCCTAAAACGGCGTAAGTAGGCGCATTAATTAAACTTAATTTTTGTGCCGTAATTACAGGATTCATAGTGTCTTTAATATTATGACCTCTTGCAAAATCACCGCCTAATAATACAACATTAGGGTTTTGCGCATTGGTCATATTTACAATTTTATCAAGTTTTTTATATTCGCGTCTTTTAAGGTGAAAATCACTTAAAAAGGCTACTCTGATACCTTGCAAACTATTGTCTTCAATTTCATATTTTTTTATTACAAGCGAATTGGGTTCGATAAAAAAACATCGAATTAAAACATAAGCAAAGAATACTATCAGTACCATCATTTCCTTTGTCATAAACCTATTCTAGCACTTATGCAAAATAAAATACATATATGATTTAAAAATCAATAAAATTGCGTATAATTATAAAAAATTAGGATTTTAAATATGCAAGAACTACAAAAAAATTTATTTTGCGATTGTGCAATGAATGAAAAAAACCCAAAATGGGAAAACGCCTTAACAAGGTTAGCGCCATTATCACATAAGCCGTTTGATATACGTTCGGAATTCGATAGAGATAACAACAGAATTCTACATTGTAGCGCATATAGAAGATTGAAACATAAAACACAAGTGTTTTTTGCAACAAATAACGATCATGTTTGTACAAGAATAGAACATGTAAACCATGTAGCAAGTATTTCAAAGACTATTTCAACTGCCCTAGGGTTAAATGTTTCTCTAGCTGAAGCAATTGCCTTAGGACATGATTTAGGTCATAGCCCTTTTGGTCATCATGGCGAGAGAATAATTGAAAAAATAATGGATGAACATGGCTTTGATAAAAAGTTTTGGCATGAGAAAAATTCTTTGCGTTTTATTGATTTAATAGAAACATTGCCTAATTATAGCGGATATAAGGAAAATCTTAATTTAACTTATGCTGTTCGAGATGGTATTGTTTGCCATTGCGGTGAAGTTAATGAAAACTATTTAAAACCGAGAGATGAATTTATTGATTTAAGATTGATTGAAAAAGGAAAATATATGCCATACACATACGAAGGTTGTGTGGTTAAAATTTCCGATAAAATCGCTTACTTAGGTCGGGACATTCAAGATGCTTATAACTACAAATTTTTTGATAAAGAAGATTTGTTGACGCTAAAGCAATTAGCTCAAGAAGTTATGAAGAAAAAAATCAAATTTAAAGATGTTAATACTTCATCTTTAATTCATGAATTTATCGTAAATTTGTGTATGAATTCAACTCCTGAAAAAGGCTTAACTTTTTCAAAAGAACATTATGAGATGATGAATAAAATTAAAAAATTTAATTATCAAAAAATTTATTCAAATCCTCGTTTTACTCCATTTATGAAGTATGCAAAATTAGTTATAAATGATATTTTTGATTTTCTTTTGGAATATTACGACGGATTTAACACGCTACATAAATTATCAAAATATTCTAAATTTTATCCGACTGCCACAAACGATTTTTCTGATTGGCTGATAAAATATTCAAATATTGATGAAAAAACTCATAGAATAAGAAAATATAGAAATGTTTTAATATATGATATAGAAAATATTTCTGATTATAAACAAGCAATAATAGATTATATTTCAGGCATGAGTGATAATTATGCAATTAAAATTTATAAAGAATTAACCGAATTTTAATTGTCTAATATTTCGCATAAACATTCAAATGCAATATTTGTCACATAATCCATATCTTTTTTATCAATAATTAATGGCGGATTGAAATATATAACATCTCCTAAAGGTCTTAATAAAACGCCTTTTTGGAGAGCTTTTTTGTATATTTGATAACCTGTTCTTAATTTAGAATCAAAACTTTCTTTTGTATTTTTGTTTTTAACTATTTCAATAGCATTAATTAAACCAATTGAGCGCACTTCGCCAATATTTTTATGATTTAAAAATTTTTCTTTAATTAAATTATTAAAATATGGAGTAACTTCAGCTAAATGTTTTTGAATTTCGCCTGTTTCTAAAATATCTAAAACCCCTAAAGCGCAACTTGCACCCAGAGGGTTTCCTGAATATGTATGAGAGTGCATAAAGGCTTTATGGGTATTATATTCATCATAAAATGCATCATAAATTTTATCTGTCGTAATTGCTATTGCCATTGGCATATATCCGCCTGTAAGCCCTTTTGAAACACACATTATATCAGGAGTTATATCAGCGTGATTACATGCAAACATTTTTCCTGTTCTATAAAATCCTGTTGCTATTTCATCAGCTATAAGATGAACATTATATTTATCGCAAATTTCTCTTAATTTTTTTAGATATAATGCAGGATAAATTTTCATGCCTGCACTTCCTTGCAACAAAGGCTCAACTAAGATTGCGGCAGTTTGTGCACCATACTTTTCAAATTGTTTTTCGCAATCACAAAAACATTCGCATTGGCAATTATCTCTATTTTTATTAAAAGGGCAACGATAACATTCAGGCGCTTGTATTCTTATAACATCAAGTAAAATCGGTTTATATATTTTAGAATATAAATCACAAGCTCCGATTGATAATGCGCCTATTGTTTCACCATGATAAGCATCAGTTAATGCCATAAACCGCTTTTTTTTACTAAAGCCTGTTTGTTGAAAATATTGAAAACTTAATTTCATTGCCATTTCAATAGCGCTTGAGCCGTTATCTGCAAAATTAAATTTAGCTAAACCTTTCGGCAATAATTTTTGTAATCTCATACATAATTCAATAACAGGTTTATGAGAAAAATTTGCAAAAATAACATGTTCTAGTTTATCAGCTTGTTCTTTTAATCTTTTTGAAATAACAGGATTGCAGTGTCCTAAAAGATTGCACCACCAAGATGAAACAACGTCTTTATATTCTTTGCCGTCTGCATCGTATAGATTTATTCCTTGACCTTTTTCAATTACAATGGGTGGTAATTGCTCGTAATCTTTCATTTGAGAACAAGGATGCCAAATATATTTTAAGTCTTCTTTTTGCCAATCAATATTCATATTCATAAAATTATTTTAGCACTTAAATTATTTGTTAATACTAAAATAAATTTCTCTTAATGTTTTTTTGGAAATATGAGTATACAATTGAGTTGTAACAATGCTTGAGTGTCCTAAAAGCTCTTGAACAACTCTTAAATCAGCTCCATTTTCCAATAAATGTGTTGCAAAAGAATGGCGAATTGTATGAGGAGATATATTTTTATCAATTAAATTGCCAATAGAATGAATTATATTATAGACTTTTTGCCTTGTAATTTTATGTCCTTTATCATCTATAAAAAGATATGGTTTTGAATTGTATTTAAGGGCTGTTAGTTCTCTTTTTTTAATATATTCTTTTAGCGTTTTAGAGCAATTTTTTCCGATTGGAACAACTCTTTCTTTTGAACCTTTTCCAAAAACTTTAATCATATTTTGAGCTAAATCGATATTTTTTAGCTCAAGCTCTGTTAGTTCGCTAACTCTTATTCCTGAACAATATAAAAGCTCTAAAATAGCAAAATCAAATTTAGATAAATTACTTTTAAGAATTTTATTTAATTCATTTATTGTTAAAACTTTGGGTAATTTTTTTGGTAATTTTGGTGTAGTAATTGAATTAGAAGGGTTTGTTTTTAGAATTTTTTTAAAACAAAGGTATCTAAAAAAACCTTTAATTGAAGCAATTTTTCTTGTTATTGTGGATGGATTTATTTCATTTCTTGCAAGATATTTTGTAAATGATGAAAAATCTTTTCTTTTTAGTTCATCTAAAATAACTTCTTTTTCCAAAGATAAATAATCAAAAAAACCGACTATATCGCTTTGATAAGCTAAAATCGTATTTTTAGATAACCCCTTTTCCATTTCAAGATATAAAAGATAATCTGAAATAATTTGTGAAATGCTTTCAATATCCGTATTTTGCATAGTTTAATACTATCAGTTTTTATTTGGAAGCACAATAGCAAAGCAAGCACCTTTATCTTTATTGTTTTTTGCTTCTATTTTTCCAAAATGAGCTGTAATTATTTTATTTGCAATATATAAACCTAATCCTACTCCAATATTTGAATATTTTTTTGAAGCAGTATAGTATTTTGTGAAAATATTATTTATATCTTCTTCTTTAATTCCATCACCCTCATCTGACACTGATATAATTATTTCTTTTGAATTTTTTGATAATGTAATAGTTATATTTTTTGAATTTTTGCCGTAAAATATGGCATTTGAAATTAAATTATTTAGCACTCTTTTAATTAAAAACGAATCCAACGGATAAAAAACATCTGATTTTGAATTAAAAATAATTTGTTTATTTTGGATAGTTAAAATGCTTTTATTTTGTTCTATTACTTCTTTAATTAATTTATTTAAATCGGTGTTTTGAATATTTAATTCAAGCTCTTGTTTATCTAATTTTTGAACATCTAATAAATCAACTATTAAATTTTTTAAATCATTATTAGAAATTTTAAGGTTTTTAATTGCCGATTTTTGAAGTTCATTTAATTCACCAAAATTTCCGTTTAAAAATAAATCATAAGTGTTGTCTTGAGCTATAATTGGCACTTTTAGGTCATGAGCTAAACTTGATATAAAATCTTGTTTTATATTTTGAGATTGTTTTTCTTTTTCAATGTATTCGCTTATCATAATATCTCTATCAAATACGCTTTCTAAAAGTGCATTTGTGTTTTTTGATAATTGAATAGTTAGTGCGTCAACTCCATCATCACATTTTGTTTTTAAATTGCCGTATCGAGCTGATGTAATCACATTTAAATATTTATAAAGATATTTATTTAATCTGTTATATTTAACGCAAAGATTTGAGTGTTTAATTATTAAAATTAAAGCTAAGCTCACAATTATCAAAATAAAAAATATACTAATTAATGCAATAACAGCACTCATCTATGCTCCTCTTTCTTTTTTAATTAAATTAAGCGCATCAATTGCACGCTGTTTTTTATCAAGCTCTTTTCTTTTTTCGAAAATGATAAGCGCTTTTGCAATGTTAATAAGAGCTTTATCATAATCCTTTATAACATAAAAAGTTACTCCAAGATTAAAATATGCTTTTGCATAAGCCGGATTTAATTTTATTGCAGTGTTGTAATTTATGATGGCATTTCTATAATCATTAAGTGCAAATTTACACAATCCTTTAAAATAATAAGCATGTTCATCTTTAGGATAAACGCTTAAAAGTTTATCTATGTTTAATATTGCTGTTTCAAAATAACAGTGCTTAATTTTATTTTTAATTATCGAATAATATTCTCTAACTACATTTAAGCTCATAATCCACCAAATTATATTATATTTTAAAAAATGATTTTAATAAAATCTTTACAAAATAAGTTACAAAAAGCCTAAAATGTTTTTTTGTGTAATAATGTTTCAAGTAGTATTTTAAGAGATTTATAGATGAAATTAAATGAAATAAAAACAGCTAGCGCTTTTGATTATAAGTATTTATTAAATAGAATTTTTCCATACATAAAACCATTAATTCCAAGAATATTATTAACATTTTTTCTTGCAATTCCATTGGGTTTATTAGATGGCGTAACCGCATTTGCCCTAAAACCGTATATTGATGTAGTTGTAAATGGTCAAACGCTTGATTGTTTCGGCTATACCCTAACAAGAGATTTTCTTGCATTAATAATACCTCCCGGGATTGTTATTTTTGCAGGTATACAAGGTGTTTTAAGATATTTAAATACTTATTTATCAGATTGGATTAGCTTAAAAATCTCAAATACAATAAAAGTCGATTTATTTAAAAAATTAGTTTATCTTGATTCAAAATTTTATGATGATAACTCATCAGGTTTAGTTATATCAAGATTTTTAACTGACCCTGATATTGCAAGCAGATCATTAATTAATTCAATAAAAACATTAATTACTTCCGCAACAAGTGCGCTAGGTTTAATTTTTGTTTTACTATATAACTCTTGGGAGCTTGCTTTTGTAGGTGTTATTGTGCTTGTTTGCGCATTTTTACCGATGACATTTTTAAGAAAAAAAATTAAACAAGTTTCAAATAAAACCACTGTTGTAGGTGGAGATATAACAACTTCATTTAATGAAACATATAAAGGTAACAAAGTAATATCCGGCTATAATTTGCAAGAAATGGAATTCAAAAAAGTCAGTGATTTAATTAAAACAACATTTAACTTACAAATGTCTTTAACTAAAAGAACAGGCTGGCTATCTCCTATAATGTATATTATTGCAAGTATCGGTGTTGCAGTTGTTATGCTTGCAGGAAATGAATTAATAAGCGCAGGAAGATTAACAACAGGTAGTTTTGCAAGTTTTATAACATCATTATTATTGCTATATAAACCAATTAAAACTCTTGGTAATGATTTAACAAATATTCAAGGTGTTTTTGTTGCAATAAGCAGGGTTTTTGAATTATTTGATTTTAATTCAAGAATAAAAGATGAAGGTAAAGTTGAGCTAAACTTTATTCCTCAAAATATCGAATTTAAAAATGTCAGATTTTCTTATGATGAAAATAATGAAATATTAAAAGGCATATCATTCAGCGCTAAAAGAGGTCAAACAATAGCTATTGTTGGTAACTCAGGCGGTGGAAAATCAACTATTGTTAATCTTTTACCTAGATTTTATGATGTATGTGACGGTGGAATTTATTTTGATTGCGTAAATATTAAGAATTTCACTCTTGATTCTTTAAGAAATTCAATTTCACAAGTTTTTCAAAATAATTTCTTATTTTCAGGAACCATTAGAGAAAATATCCTAATCGGAAATAAAAATGCATCTGATGATGATATTAAAAAAGTCTTAAAGGCATCTCATTTAGATGAATTTATTTCAACTCTTGAAAAAGGTATCGATACAAATATAGCTGAAAATGGTGTTTCTTTATCAGGAGGTCAACAACAAAGAATAGCAATAGCAAGAGCCATGATTAAAAATGCTCCTATTGTAGTCTTAGATGAAGCAACATCAGCACTTGATAATAAATCAGAAAAAATTGTTCAAAAGGCACTTGATAACTTAATGAAAGATAAAACCGTTTTTGTTATAGCTCATAGACTTTCAACTATTTTTAATGCAGATAAAATTATTGTTGTAGACGATGGAAAAATTGTTGAAATGGGAACACATGAAGAACTTTTAAAACTTGAAAACGGTAAATATAAAAACCTATATAACATGCAATTTAAAAATCAAGAAGAACTTTTGGGAAAAGTATAAAAAATACTTGACATTAAAAATTGATAGTGTAATATAAATATTGCGCAAGGGCGTTTAGCTCAGTTGGTAGAGCGCTTCCCTTACAAGGAAGATGTCGGGAGTTCGAGCCTCTCAACGCCCACCATTAAAACCACTCTTTAAAGAGTGGTTTTTTTATTGCGTTTCGAGGTTTTCGCCTCAGCTGGCTTACTTGAAAATCAGGACTAACCGTCCGATTTTCTACGTAATCTGCGCATACTTCACCTGTACGGCTCATTCTTCGCCTACAGTTGAAGCATCAACGCCCACCATTAAAACCACTCTTTAAAGAGTGGTTTTTTTATTGCGTTTCGAGGACAAACATCAAGAGTAAGGACTTCGTGCTTTGTGCCAAGCTCCACGCTTGCCACATGCGCACTGCGCACACTTGTGCCTAAAACTTTGTTCACTAAGTTTGCCCTGCAAACTATAGTTCACTCGTTTTAGGTTCTGCGCATACTTCACCTGTACGGCTCATTCTTCGCCTACAGTTGAAGCATCAACGCCCAATTTTTCTAAAAGAGAGCCGAAAAGGCTCTCTTAATGCATGTTTACACTGTTTGCGACAAAAAAAGAATAAAACCCAAAATTTTTAAAAACAGGCTAAAGCCTTTAATCATCTGGACTTTCAGAGGTTCGAGTCTCTTTAGATGTTTCTTCTTTGGCTCTAAGTGCCTTAGCAAAGGCCTTTCCGGCATATTCCGGAATTTTTACTCCTTTGATTTTTGCTAAACTCTCAAAAAATTGTTGATAAAGAATTGCAGTTTCTTCTTCTGAATATTCTTTATCGTCAAATGTGATTATTACTTTTATATCTTTTTGTTTTTTAGGCATATTACTTTTTTAAGAATAAATTTCCCAAAGTAAAGAAAAAAATAAAATGTCATCCCGAATTTATTTCGGGATCTTACCAGTTGGAAACAGAAACTTTAAGTTGGTTAGATGCTG
>CALUYD010000006.1 GCA_944324915.1 Candidatus Gastranaerophilales bacterium
TTTTCGGGATGTAGCGCAGTTTGGTAGCGCACCGTGTTCGGGTCGCGGGGGTCGCAAGTTCGAATCTTGTCATCCCGATTTTTGTATCTATATTAAAGTTGTATATGCTATAATAAAACATATTATTTAGAGGCGTTTAATGAAAAAAGTTTATATAGGAATGAGTGCGGATTTATTGCACCCCGGACATTTAAATATTATTGATGAAGCAAGAAAATTATTAGATTCGCTTGGTGGTGGTGAACTTATAGTAGGACTGTTAACAGATAAGGCTATTGCAAGCTATAAAAGACTTCCTTATATGACTTGGGAGCAAAGAAAAATTGTTGTTGAAAATGTCAAAGGTGTGGATAAAGTTATAGCGCAAGAAACTTTAGATTATGTTCCTAATTTGATAAAAATAAAACCGGATTATGTTTTGCATGGGGATGATTGGAAAGAAGGCGTTCAAGCTAAAACCAGACAGCGAATAATTGATGTTATGAGTGAATGGGGCGGAAAAGTTATAGATATTCCATATACAAAAGGGATTTCATCCACTCAATTAAATAATATTTTAAAAGAAGTTGGAACAACTCCTGAGATAAGATGTAAAAGATTAAGAAGATTATTAAATTCAAAAGATATAGTAACAATCCTTGAAGCGCATAATGGTTTATCAGGGTTGATTGTTGAAAATATCAGCATAAATGAAAATAATAAAAAAGTAGAATTTGACGGTATCTGGTTATCTTCTTTAACTCAATCTGCTGCAAAAGGTAAACCCGATACAGGTTATTTAGATACTATTTCAAGGATGGAGACTTTAAACGATATTTTAGAAGTTACAACAAAACCTGTTATATATGATGGTGACAACGGTGGATGCCAAGAACATTTTGTAATGACTGTAAAAACTCTTGAAAGGCTTGGAGTATCAGCAATTATTATTGAAGATAAAATAGGACTAAAGAAAAATTCTTTATTTGGTTGTGAAGTAGAGCAAAATCAAGATACCAAAGAAGAATTTGCTCAAAAAATTAAAGCAGGAAAACAAGCTCAAGTCGGCGAAGATTTTATGATTATTGCAAGAATTGAAAGTTTAATTCTTGAAAAAGGTATGAATGATGCCATAGATAGAGCAAAAGCATATCTTGAAGCAGGAGCAGACGGCATTATGATACATTCTTGCAGGGAAACATTCGATGAAGTAAAAGAATTTGCAAGATTGTATAATGAATTACCAAACAGGAAGCCTTTAGTTGTCGTACCTTCATCTTATTGTGAAGTGGATGAAAAAGAGCTTGTTGAAAATAATATTAATATTGTAATATATGCCAATCAGCTTTTAAGAGCGGCATATCCTGCTATGGTTAATAGTGCAAAATCAATTTTAGAAAATCATAGAGCAAAAGAGGCTTCTGATAAATATTGCATGAAAATAAAAGATATAATAACTCTTATTCCGGGGAGCTAACAAATGAAAGCAAAAGAATTATATGATTATTTAAAAGAAAAAAATGTTGATTGTTTTTGCGGGGTGCCTGATAGTCTTTTGAAAGATTTTTGTGCTTATCTAGAAGACAATGTTGATGATATTAACCACACAGTAGTTGCAAATGAAGGAAATGCAATTGCTCTTGCTTGCGGAAATTATCTTGCTAGTAGAAATATAGCCCTTGTTTATATGCAAAATTCAGGAATTGGAAATTGTATAAATCCATTGTTATCTTTATCAGATGAAGAAGTTTATAATATTCCTTTTTTGATGTTTATAGGTTGGCGTGGTGAACCTAATCAAAAAGATGAGCCTCAACATATTAAACAAGGAAAATTAACAGACAAATTGCTTGATAAGATAGGCATAAAATACGAAATTATGTCTGATAATTTTGAAATGGCAAAAATATCCTTAGATAAAGCATTTGAATATATGAAAGAAACAAAAAAACCTTTTGCTTTTATAATTCGAAAAAATACTTTTGAAAAATATATTAAAAAAAATGATACTAAAAACAATTACACTCTTGAGCGAGAAGTTGCAATAGAAGAAGTTTTAAAAACTCTAAAATCAAGCGATGTAATTGTTTCAACCACAGGACATATCTCAAGAGAAGTTTATGAAATAAGGGAAAAATATAATCAATCGCATAAGCAAGATTTTTTAACAGTGGGCTCTATGGGGCATTCCAGCTCTATTGCTTTAGGTATTGCACTTAAAAAGCCTGATAGAAATATATATTGCTTTGATGGTGATGGTTCTTTTTTAATGCATCAAGGGGCTTTGATTGTTAACGCATCTAAAAATTTATCTAATTTTAAACACATTATTTTTAACAATGAAGCCCATGATAGCGTCGGAGCTCAAACTTGCGCTACAAAATACGCACATATTTCAAAAATAGCCCTAAATTCAGGTTATAAAAAGGTTTATAGCGTTAAAACAAAAAAACAGTTATTGAAAGTTTTACCAAAATTTATTTCAAATAAATGCACATCATTATTGGAAATTAAAGTAAAATGCGGAGCAAGAGCGGACTTAGGACGTCCAAAGGAAAAACCTGTTGAAAATAAAGAAATTTTTATGGAAAACTTAAATCAAGTTGAATTTTGCTATAAAGGTGCTATAAAAAATTTATCAAAGATATTAAAAGAAGAAAAATTTAAAAAACCTCTCGTTTTTACAGGTAAAAAGTCCTTTGAAAAAATAAAACCAATAATAGATGAACAATTTAAAAAAGCTAAACCAAAGTTTTATAGCGATTTTTCAACAAATCCTAAAAAAGAAGAGATTGATTTAGCAATAAAAAAAATAAAATCAAAATATGATGTAATTATAGCTATTGGCGGTGGTAGTGTAATTGATTTTGCAAAAGCGTTTAGATATTATTCAAAAACAAAATTAAAGTTGATTGTAATACCTACAACATTTGGAACAGGCTCTGAAGCAACTCAATTTGCAGTAATTTATATAGATAATATTAAACAATCATTGGATGAAAAATCAATATTACCTGAATTTGCAATAATAGACGCTAATTTTTCAAAAAATACTTCTAAATATTTAAAAGCATGTTGTGCAATGGATGCATATTGTCAAGCAATAGAGAGCTTTTGGTCTGTAAAATCGACTGATTTAAGCAGAAAATATGCCAAAAAAGCTATTCAATTATGCAGAGAAAATATTGTTGATTTTGTAAATACTGAAGATGAAAAAGCGTCTTTAAATATGGCGCTAGCTTCAAATTTAGCAGGAAAAGCGATAAATATTTCAAGAACAACAGCTTCTCATGCGCTTTCATATAAAATTACTACAAAATATGGTATTCCTCACGGGCATGCAGTTGCTTTGACTATTAAAAATTTAATTAAGAAAAATTTTGAGCTTAATTGTGAAATTAATGATACCAGAGGAAAAGAGTATTTATCAGGTATTTTTGATGAGTTAAAAAATTTGTTTGATGAAGATATAGATGAATATTTTAATAATTTATTTAAAAATATAGAGCTTGAAATGAATTTTGAAAAATTAAATATAAAAGATACAAAAGAATTAGCCATTTCTGCAAATCTTGATAGAATGAAAAATAATCCTTTAAAATTAAGTCAGGATGATTTATTGGATTTATTTAAGAACTTGTAAACCACAGTAAAATTTGCTATCATGGTTATGTAGCAATATGTAAGGCAATTATGCCCTTAAGTAAAAGAAGATTATCTCCCCAAGATTATTTAAAATATTATTATGATATTCCTTATGAAGGTACTACTTCTGCCGGTAAACCTTTAAGGAAGCTTAAAAATATAATTTGCCCATATCGTGGCATAGAAATTATACCAAGTTCAGCTATAAAAGATTTTGAAAAAAAACTTGAAAAATGCAAAGTTGCGCTTGATTATTTTGAATTGCTTACAAATTACTATAATCATTTTTTGCCAACCGAAAAAGAGATATATTCAATATTTAAAGATTTTGTTGAATTAAATCCTAATGATAGTTTGAAAAATTGTTTGCAGATGATAAGAGGAAATTGTCTGATAAAACTAAAACTTGAAGAACTTGAAGTTTTAGATGAAGTTGATATGCTGACACATAAATTGTCCTCTAAAACAGCTCTTGAAATGCGAGCTAAAACAACTAAATGCCGTCAAATTATAATATCTGATAACGAAAGAGACTTTTTTAAAAGAAAAGTTTTTCTAGCGTCACTAGAAGATATAATTCCTAAGGAAAACGAAAAAGAAATATTTGCAACCATAAAAAACAAGGCCTTATTTTTGCCGACATCAGAAAGTTCTAAAAATGCTTTTGTTGTTAAATATTCAAAAAGAACTCCAAAAGAAATTACAAGAAGGCTTTTTATTGCTTCAACAGGAACTATTGAACATATTGTCCCTGCTTCATTGGGCGGATTAAATACTATTGGAAATTTCTTATTAACAAGCGCAAGCGGAAATAGATACCGAGAAAATATGCCCCTTGTAGAATATATTAAAAGACATCCCAAAATCCCTAAATATACTCAAACTTATATTGATTGCATAATTAATCAAATTCATAGCGGTAATCTTAAGGGTTGCGAAACATATCCTTATAAAATTAAAAAGAAACTTTTCGAAGAATCTATGGGACGAATTTTAATAAGTCTTGGAAAATATAAATATACTGAAGAAGAAGCAATTATATTGACTAAAGAATACGATGAAAGATGGAAAAAATATAAAAAATAAATCGGTCAATTTTTTGTTTTGATGTGTTTTAAATGGTTATGAAAATTAATCATTCTAAAAATACTTTTCAATTTGCTTCAAGAAATATTGTAATAAGAAAAGCAGATGATATAGCAAGAACCGTTAACAGGGAATTTCCAAGAGTTTCTTTATCGAGAATAAATTCTTATAGAAATGAACCTAGCGCATATCTGCTATATAAATATAAAGATAAATTGCAAAAAATGCGCAATTATAAAGGCGCAAAATTTAATAACGCAAAAAGTCCGCTAGAAAAACTGCTTGCTTTTTTTATTCCAATAAGTGAAAGAAAGATTGGAAATTGTGCTGAATCTGCTCAAATGACAATGATTTTAGCTAAATTAAACGGAATCGAAAATTGCTCAATGGCAAGATTAAAAACGCTTGACGGTTTTAGTCTTGATCATCAAGTGGTTATAGTTAATGATAAAAACCCTTATGTTATTGATTCTTGGCTTGGTTTTGCTGATTATTTGCCTAATATTTTAGATAAATATAAAGGCGAATATCGTAGATGTTTTAAAATAACAAGAAATAATGAAAAAGGTATAAATTTTGTTCAAGATAGCGTTACTCAATACGATAGTTTTTTAAAAAAGCCAATTGATGAAAAAACAAAAAAAGAACTTTTAGAATTATATCCAAAATTTTTAATTAAATAATTTTAACAATTAGGCATTTTTTTATATTCAGATGTTTTATTAAAGCAAAAATATAGGGGAAAAATTATGTTATCAATTTTATCTATTAGCTTTAGCGGTGTTAAAACTTTACCTAAAACAAATGCTAAAAAAAGAAAATATATAAAAACCAAATAAACATTAATATTTTACATATTACCCATTCGTGCTAGAATGTAATCAATACTATAAACATCGAGGAAAATTATGGATAAAATCGAAAAATTACACACTCTTCGCCATTCTTGTTCTCATATTATGGCGCAAGCTGTTCAAAAACTTTACCCCCAAGCTAAATTAGCAATTGGTCCTGCCATTGAAAATGGTTTTTATTATGATTTTGATATTGAAGGCGTAACATTGTCTGATGAAAATCTTAAAGAGATTGAAAAGACGATGAAAAAATTAATCGCTCAAAATTTAACATTTGAAAAATATGTTATTCCTGATGTTGAAGCTCAAATTGAAGAATTTAAAGCTCAAGGTGAAATATATAAAGCAGAATTATTGGAAGAACACAAAAACGACAACCCTACTTTATATTTAACAAAAGATAAAGACGGAAATGTTTTATTTAACGATTTGTGTTCAGGTCCTCATATTGAATCAACTAAAGAAATAAAAGCATTTAAGTTAATGAGCGTAGCAGGCGCATATTGGAGAGGCAATGAAAATAACAAAATGCTTCAAAGAATTTATGCTACTGCATTTTTAACTCAAGAAGAATTAGATAATTATATTCATCAGCTTGAAGAAGCTAAAAGACGTGACCATAGAAAATTAGGAACTCAATTAGATTTATTCTCTGTAAGAGATGAAATCGGCGGAGGTCTTGTTTTATGGCATCCAAATTTATATACAGTAAGAGAACAAATTGAAAATTATTGGAGAGAAGAACACAGAAAACGTGGCTATGTTCTTGTTCAAACTCCTCAATTGGCAAAATCAAAATTATGGGAATTATCAGGCCATATTGATCATTATAGAGAAAATATGTTTTTTATCCAAAAAGAAGATGAAAATGATGAACAATATATCGTAAAACCTATGAATTGCCCTTTTCATATTTTGATTTATCAATCACAAAGACACTCATATCGTGATTTACCTTTAAGAATGGGTGAATTAGGAACTGTATACAGACGTGAAAAATCAGGTGCATTATCCGGTTTAACTCGTGTTCAAGGTTTTACTCAAGATGATGCTCATATTTTCTGTACTCCTGAACAATTAGTTGATGAAATTAATGAAATTATTGATTTTGTTGCTGATACTATGAAAATATTTAACATGACTTTTGAAGTTGAATTATCAACTCGTCCTGAAAGTTATGTTGGAAAACTTGAAAATTGGGACTTAGCAGAAGCCGGTTTAAAAGAAGCTATGGATAAGCGCAATATGCAATATGAAATTAATGAAGGAGATGGCGCATTCTATGGTCCTAAAATTGATTTCAAAGTTAAAGATGCACTAGGTAGAACTTGGCAATGTGCAACAATTCAATTAGACTTTAACTTGCCTGAGCGTTTTGATATTAAATATCAAGATAAAGACGGTCAATTAAAAACTCCTGTAATGCTTCATAGAGTTATTTTTGGCTCAATGGAAAGATTCCATGGAATTTTAATTGAACATTACGCCGGTGCTTTCCCTGCTTGGCTTGCACCTCATCAAGTTGCTCTTGTTCCTATTGCAGATAGACATAATGATTATATGGATGAAATTTATAAAAAACTTAGAAAAAATGGTATTCGTGTAATCTTTGAAGAAAAATCTGAATCAATGAACTATAAAATAAGAGATTACTTGCAAAATCAAAAAGTGCCTTATGTTTTAATTGCAGGCGATAAGGAAATCGAACAAGGCAAAGTTGCAATTAGAAAACGTGGCGTAGGTCAAATTGGCGAAATGACAATCGATGAATTTATTGAAAAACTTAAAAAAGAAATAGATTCAAAAGGTAGCGATGAAATTAAATAAAAAGAGGGCTTAAAACCCTCTTTTTTATATAATCATTCCATAGATAAAATTTAGCTTTTCTATGCTTAATTTATCAATATTTTCTATAATTTCTTTTTTTATTTCTTCTTTTGATTTTATGTGGTTATAATCAAACAAATTTTTTATTTCTACATTTAATTGAATTGAAATTCTCTCTAGTGTCGGAAGAGATGGAAAATGTCTGCCTGATTCAATTCCGCTTAGAGAGCTTGTTTCGATATTGATTAGCTCTGCCAATTGTTCTTGAGTAAGACCCTTGCTTTTTCTTAGTTCTTTTATTCTTTTGCCTAGTAATTTTTTATTATTCATATCGTTCATCAATTTTAATCTTAGTTTATAAATGAATAAAAAATAAGCGTAAATTATACATATTTTTTATTAAATTAAGTAAATAATACAAATATTTTATTGTTTAATACGTAGTTTTTTATTAAACTATACATGATTTACGTAGTTAAGGAATAATATGAAAAAGATTTTTGGTTTTTCGCTTGTCGAAATCGTTGTAGCGTTGATTATATTTTCAGTAATCACCGCAGCATTAGCCCCAATTATTACGAAAAAATTAAAAAGTACAGGTGTAACAATAGGTGGTGGTGATGGCGGAACATTACAAATGACATGCGATAAGTTTGGTCCTGAATGCGGTCTTTGTTATCCTGATAAGTGTGTATCTTGTGTTAAATCATGTTTAGATACTCAAGCGCTGGATATTGCTCAATGTAAATGCAAAGATTGCAATGATACCGAAGATATGTTTGGTCCAAATTGTCTAAAGTGCGATATATCAAATTGTTCAAAGTGTATATCAACCAATTATGTTGAAAATGGACAATGCAAGATTTGCCCTGTTAAAAACTATTGCGATGGTACAAGTAAAAAAACATGTGAAAATGGTAAATATACTGATACCACAGGTCAAACATCATGCAAAAATTGTGAAGCAGGTTATTATTGCACAGGTGGCGAGAAAAAAGAGTGTGCTAGTGGTACATATTCTGCAGCAAATGGTTCAAGTTGTGCAACATGTCCTGTTGGATATTATTGCCCCGGGGTAAGTGATAAGATTTTATGCAGCACAAATAAATATCAACCTAATGAAGGTAAAGATACTTGTCTAACTTGTTCTGCCGGAAGCTATGTATCAAATGATAGAACTCAATGTTTAATTTGTGAAGCAGGGTATAAGTGCACTGGCGATGGATCAAAAGTAGCATGTGGAGCTGGAACTTATCAACCACACCCTGGGCAAATTGATTGTCTAACTTGTCCTGCTGGTTATACTTGCTCTGGAGCTAATCAAACATATTGTGCAGCAGGAACATACGCATCATCAACAGGAGCAACAAGTTGTACAACATGTCCTAAGGGATATTATTGTACAGGCGGAACAAATAAGACAGCATGTGGAAGTGGAAAATACAATGATTTAACAGGACAAGGTTCATCAACTGCATGTAAAACGTGTTCATCAAAAACAGCAAATTGTGCTACATGTAATGCTGAAACAGGTACGTGTACAGGATGTAATAGTGGGTATGAAATAGATGGAAGTTCATGTATAGCAGAAAGTAGTAAATTGATATTTACATATACAGGAGATTATCTTGAAACAGTCAATGCTAACGGAAAACAAAAGATATATTTGAAAAGTAGCGGTACATTACTAACACAAAATTCCACACAATCAATGCTATTTTTGGTTGGCGGTGGCGGCGGAGGCGGCGGCTATAATAGTGGCGGCGGCGGAGGCGGCGGCGGAGGATATTATAAAGAAGAAATATTTACCTTTGCATCAAATACACGTTATGACGTAGTAATTGGAAATGGTGGCACAGGTGGAGATAGAATTGGTACCAACGGTTCGCAAACTTCACTATCATCTATATCTGCAGCAGGCGGTATAGCAGGTAATAAAAATATAGGAGGATCAGGAACAGGACAAGGCGGTAATGGTGCCCTCAATGGAAGTAATGGTGCAAATGGCAGGTATTTTGACGGGGAATGGTATGGCGGCGGCGGAGGCGGCGGCGGTGGCGCTAGACAGGTAACAGGCACTGCTGGATCTGGTGGAAGTGGCGGTGGTGGCGCCGGAAGTACTTACCATGTTTGTGGCCATGATGGTGTAAATAATACAGGAGGCGGCGGTGGTGGCGCCGGTCACGATGGCACCTCAAATAGGTCTTTTGGAGGAGACGGAGGTTCGGGAATAATAATAATTCTTGAGATCTAAATTATATCAGACTAAATTTTTCATGTTATTTTTAAACCATACGTGGGGGATAGATTATCCCCCCTTTTCTTATTCTTTAATAATCCATTTGAAATCTTGGATAGATGAGTTATTTTTTATTATTCCTTCAATTAAAACAATAAATTCTCTTGTAGGAATTTCATCAACTTGATAAGCTAGAGGTGGAATTTTATTATAATCATTTTGAGATATAGTTGTTGATAATTTCTTTTCAATAGGTGAAGCAGTAATTAAATTAATTGTTTCTTTTGTGTCTTTATCCATTTCATCTACTTTTTGGCTTAAGCTGAATTTTCCAATATTTCCCATAACGCTAACTATTGAATTTGGAATTCTGCCTAGGATTTTTGTGCTTGCATATTGATTTAAAAGGTTAAATGTTCCTGTGATATAAAGGCTCATATTTGAACCTTGTGAATTTATGTATTGTATATTTGCAATTGAATTTTTAATTTTTACGGTACCTTCTATTGTTTTAAAATCGCCTGTGTTTTGCTTTGTTATAGCGGATAAGGTTGAATTTAGGGTTAATTTTAATATGCTTTGAGATAAGATATTTCCTGCTTGCAAAAATCTTTCAAGTTTTGCAAATTGAGATAATTCTCCATTATCGATATTAAATTTAATATAACCATCTAATGTATTTAAAATTTTATCAATATCAAATCCTTTAAATTCAGCATTAATTAGTGCGCTTAATTTTCCGCTTGTTGCAATAGATAGGCTTTTTAATTTATTTGATAAAAGTCTTATATTTAATTCTTTTAAAATTAATTCTGCTTTTGTTTTTTGATTTAAAAGATTGATGCTTGTTTTGCCTGTAATTTTGCCGTTTAGAGTTTCTGCGCTAAAAGTTTCAATATTTAAAATATTATTTTTTACATTGCCCTCAAAAGAAACATTATTAAGCAAAATATCTGATGTTTCTATTGTTAAAATATTTCCTTTTATATTGTTTATTTCATAATCTAATTTATTTATTGTGTTTGAATTTTTTAAATATTTTTCAAAACTTTCAAGATTAACATGCATTGATTGAATTTGTGCAAAATCAATAACCACTTTGTTTTTTATAAGTTTTGCTTGTGCAACTAAATCAAAATCAAAGTCAAAAATTCTACCTTTTATAATATTTATATAAAATTCTGAATTTTTGATATTCAAGATTAAATCAGATATATTTAAATTTAAATCGTTGAGCGTTATATTTTGAAGATTTAAATTACCTGTGATATTTGGTTTTTCTATGTTGCCATTGATTAAAATATTTCCTTTAGCGCTAAAA
The DNA here is from genome assembly GCA_944324915.1 of Candidatus Gastranaerophilales bacterium. Taxonomy (GTDB): domain Bacteria; phylum Cyanobacteriota; class Vampirovibrionia; order Gastranaerophilales; family Gastranaerophilaceae; genus RUG14156. The sequence continues at coordinate 10,952 of CALUYD010000006.1, forward strand.
TTAAGATTTTCATAATTTGGAATTACAAGAGGAGTTTTATCCAAAATATTGATTTTTATATTGTTTAAATAAGGGCTTTTATCAACGTTTAAAATTTCACCGCTAACAAAAATCATATTTGATATATTGCAGGATGAAATCGTTAATTTATTTTGTTTGATATTAATTTGGCTATTTAATTTTGTGGGTTTATTTTTGATTAATAAAAGTTTGTTTCCTTTAGAAAAATCGCTTTGAATATTTATTATTGTTTCTGTTTGTTTTGTTTTGTAATTTTTAACTGTACCATTGATATTAAATGTAATATTATCAACAATAATTTTAGTATTTGGAATTTCAATATCTTTTTCTAAGAAATTAAGATGTAGTTTTGGAATATATATTTCTTTATTATATTTTTTTAAATATACTTTAAAATTGCTAAGGTTAGAGTTTGATTTAAGAATAGGATGTTTTAGAGTTCCTATTATATTAGAGTTAATTTTAAGTAAACCATTTTTAAACTCATAATCTTTCAATTTTGGCATTATCATGTTGCTAAAAGGAAGTTCTTTAATTAAAGATAATAATTGAGCAATATTTATTTCATCAGAATTGATTTTGATATTTAAATTTGTTTTATCATCAATTGTTCCTATTAGATTAAATTTTGCTTTATTGATAAATGCGCTTGTGTTGATGATATTTATTGTATTATTAGCAAAATTGATGTTTGAATTTATATTATTTAAGATAAGTCCTGTTTTTTTATCTTTTATTTTTGTATCTTTTATTAATAGATTTCCTTTTGATTGCAAGGTTTTAAAATTGCTTTTTAAATATACGTCAATTTTTGATGTGCCTTGTATATCAATATCATTAAGATTAAATTTAAAATTGAAAATTTTTCCTATTGCATCTAAAATTTCTCTTAAATCTGATAGATTTATTTCATTTGAAATTAATTTTGCTTCAATAAAATTATTTTTTGATATAGTAGCATTTGATTTTATTTGAATAAATTGATTTTTTATAAATTTAAAATCGCAATCAGTTGTTATTTTTCCGCCTTTAAAATTTAAAAGAAGTTTATTTTTAGGTAGTGTTAAACCTTGGATTTTAAATGTGTAATCACTTAAAAGAACTGTACCTAAAATATCCGGGTTTTTATTTTGATTATTGATTTTTAGATTAATATCTGATTTTGTATAAAAATTATATTTGTCTGCCCAATACAATGGATTTTTATTTAATTTTGCAAGTTTTTCTCTGAATTTTCCTATTGAATCGGGGTTTAATTTAATAGATAAATTTAGATTAAAATCAGATATTTTATGGTTAGCGCTTGCAATTTTGCCATTTGTTGAAATTGTTATTGTTTTTTTAAATTCTGAGGAAGATATTTTTAATTTGTTTGATTTTATATAAAAATTTTTCTTTATATTTTCGTCATACAAATTTAGCAAAAATATGTCGCTTGATAGATTGATGTTTTTTATTTTGAATTTTGTTGCTGTTTTTTTAGGCATAATATCAAAATATTTAAAACAATCATATTTATTTTCATCCGTAAAAGAAGTATTTATTTCTATTTTGTCTGTCTTGATTTTATTCAAATCAATATATTTATAAAAAAGAGATAATATATTTATATCTATATCAGGATTTGAGACCCATAAGAAATCTTTTTTGTTTGGATATTTTAATTTTATATAGTCTGCTTTTAAATTTATGTCGAATTTATAATTAGGTTTGATTTGAAGATTTGATATATCAAGAGTTAATTTTGAATTTTTTAATACAAAGTTATTTATAGCATTTTCAATTTTTGCTTCATCAATAAATTTAGGCATTAAAAATAAATAAGTTAAATAAAGCCCAACAATAAATAACCCCAAGAAAACAAAAAAGCCTTTAGAAAGCGAAAAAACAGGAAGCTCAAGATTTTGCGTTTTTTCTTTGATTTTATTTATAGCTTTCTTAATCAGACTTTTCTTTTTGTAATATATCATTTTTTATTTTTATAATTCAACGATTGAAATACTTTGCACTCCTGCATTTCTAGCGTTATCCATTAACCTTACCACGCTTTGATGTGATGAATCACCGGATGCTTGAATTAAAAGACCGTCGCTTTTTTCTTGCGATAAATCCTTGATTGTAGCTAATAAATCAGCTTCTAAAACTTCATTATTATCAATTAAATATCTGTTATCTTCAGTTACTGTAACAGTTAATAGTTTTGCTTCTTTATCAATATTATTTTGCTCAACATATTCAGGAACCGCTAAAGATAAGCCTTGTTGATCAAGTATCGGCGCTATTACCATCATAATAATCAATAGCACAAGAAAAATATCAGTTAAAGGAGTGATATTTATTTCGTTAAATGTTTGTCTTTTCATTATCCTTCAACCTCGTCTTCTAGTCTTTTTTGCTCTTTTTCTTTTAATGGTTCGCCTGCTACTACAAGTTTTTCAAAACCTGCATTTTGAGCTGCTTTCATTACTTTCATAATTTCAGAGCTTTTAGTATCTTTATCGGCTCTAACTACTACTTCTTTCTTTTCTAAACTTCCTATTAATGAACCTAGGCTTTGCTCTAAATCATCAGAATTTACTCTTGTTTCATTTACATAGAAATTACCGTCTTTTGTGATTGATACTGTGGCATCTTTCGTTTCAATCGCTAATCCTGAGTTGATATTAGGCATTTTAATATTATTATCGATAGATTGGAAGCTAGGCGCTATTACCATCATAATAATCAATAGCACAAGAAAAATATCAGTTAAAGGAGTGATATTTATTTCATTAAATGTTTGTCTTTCGTTTTCTTGTGAAGAACTAAAATTCATTTTTTATCCTTAATTACAATGTGATTGAATTGCTGTTATCAACTGTAACTTCTTCATCTGAATCAATAAAACTTAAAAATACAAGTTTAATTAATTTGAAATCAGATTCAAATCTTGCAACAACTGTTTGAAAATAGTTAAATAAAACTACCGCAACAATCGCAACACCAAGACCTAGCGCTGTTGCAATAAGAGCTGAAGCGATACCTGTTGCAACAGCTGCTGATTGGTTGCCTTGAGTTGCTAAATCTTGGAATGTGTATAAAATACGAACTACTGTACCAAACAAGCCTAAAAATGGTGCAACACCACCTATTGTACCAAGGATTGTTAAGTGTCTTTCAAGTTTTCTTGTAGCTAATGAAGATGAAATATCGTAAGCTCTAGAAAAACCTGCTTTTTGTTCTGTGTAGATACGAAGTGCTTCATCAACCATTTCAGAAATAATACCGCCTAATTGAACAGACATTCTTTGAGCAGCTCCAATGTTATTTTTAACTAAAGCCTTTTGCAGCCCCGGGATAAACTCTGAAATATTTCTTTCGTTCTTTTTGTAGTAAGAAATTCTGTTGATTGCTACATAGATAACTAAAATTGAGCAGATGAAAATTGGTGTAAGTACCGCCCAATCTTGTGCAATTGCTTTTAGCATTAAATCCATTTTTTTATCCTCATATTTTCTATTTTTATCTTAATACACTGTTTATTACGTTGTAATCAAATGTGAATTCAATAGGTACTGATTGACCTTTAAATTCAGGTGGCAGTGGTCGAAATGGTGCTGTTAATTCTATTGCGCTCATTGCGGCTCTGTCTGCCAAAGGTACGCCTGAAGATTTTGTAACTTTTGCTGATAATAATCTTCCGTCACGACCTATTGTAAATGTTATTACTACACGTTTTGAGCTATCTCCTTTTGGAGGTGACCAATTTCTTTTTATTCTTTGCTCTAAATCCTTCATATAAGGACCCCAATTTGGTTGTCTTATAGCGTCAATTCCGGGGGCGCCGTTAGGATTTCCGGGGCTTGGATTACCGCCTGAGCCATATCCGCCGTATGAACCTCTTGAAGCGTATTGTCCGCCTCCTGAAGATGATGCTCTTGAGCCGCCTGATGAGCTACCTCCGCTTGAGCTGAATTTTGGAGCAGGTGCATAACCTGAACCGCCTTTTGAAGATGATGAGCTTGAAGGTGCTCCTGAAGGCTTATAGGTAGAGCCTACAGGCGCTGATGATTTTGGCGCTTGAACAACAAATGGGCTTTTTGGCGCAGTCGCAATTTTTGGTGCAGAAGGTGCGCTTACCCCTTGAGGTTTTCTAGTCGGTTTTATTGCCGGTTTAACCGCACTTGGTTTTGCAATTGTTGGTTTTGTTACAACTTTTTGAGGTTGAACAGTCGGTTTTGTAACCGTTTTTTGTACTTGCGGTTTAGATATTGGTTTTTGTACAGTTTTTTGTGGTTGTTTTTGAACTGTTTTTTGCGGTTGTGGTTTTGTTTTTGGTTTTTGAGCAACAGATTTTTTAGCTTGCGGAGCACTAGCCGGACTTGGTTCTGAAATCATTTTTTTAGGGTCGTGCTTTCCGCCTGCACGAGAATCTCTATCTGATCTTATTTTTGTTTTTTTATTAATCGGTGGTTTGGATTCATTTTGAACAAGTTTGAATTCTAAATTTCTGTTAGGAAGTTCAGGTTTTGGTAAATGTGGAAAAACTAAACCATGAACTATTGAAATAATGATTAAAAGAAAAACAAACATTAAATGAAACACTACTGATAAAGCAAGACCTATTACAGGTTTTACTTCATCATCCGAATCGAAAAAGTTTGGCAGATGCTTGCCTGTGTTAATTTTTTCGTCAGTTAGCGAATTTGTTATATCAAATTTGTTTCTTATCTGTGCCATAATTTTTAATCTTTAAATAAATTATATTTGTATAATGTTTTTTCTAAATTAGCCACTTGTTTATATTTATTGAGCACCGAGTGTAATCGGTTGGTCAAAATGCAGATTAATTTGGCTGTTTGCAGGAATTAATATATTCTCACCTTTTTCACAAGCGCCTTTAATTAGACCTAATCCTGCACCAAGTGCTGTTCCATATACCGCGCCTTTTCCAACAGAACCGCTTGATAGAGCGCCCATTGCAGTACCTAATACTGCGCCTGAACCTGCTCCGATTGCTGTATTTTTTGCGTAATCTTTAGCGCTATCCTTTGCGGTTGCACCTTTCAATGTGCCTGTTGAATCGTTTGTCATAATGGTTGCGCTGATTGGTATTATGTTATTATATGGAGTTCTTATTGTTGTAAATCTTATTTGCATTTGTGCGTTTCTGTTTCCAAAACCTGCTTTTTTAATTTGTACAACGCTACCTTGAACTACACTGCCTTGACCTGCAATAAGTGTGCCGTTGTATATAAAATCTTCTGTTAATACTGCATTTATAACTTGTCCTACAACTGCGCTTTGAGAATTAATTTCTTGTGATAAAACTGCACTAACACTAACACCGGCAGGAACGTAAATAGCATAACCTTGTAAATTAGAATTATTTTGTGTTTGCGGTGGTGTATAAAGATAATTAGTATCTGCGAAAGCAAAGTTGCCTAACAATACTAAAGTTGACAAAAAAGCCATTGTAAAGATATTTTTTTTCATAAATCCTCTCCCGATAAATATCCTTTTTAGTATTTTATCATACTTAAAATTTTTTTTACAATTATATTAATAAATGTAATAATCTTCGTCAAACCTTACAAAGACGCTATCTCTTTGAGTAATTTTTACATGTTGACCAAATTCATATTCACCGCTTGGAACGTATTGCAATGTTCCGCCCCAGCGATTGCCGTATACTCTTCTTGGATGTATGGTGGTGTTGTATGAAGCCGGATTTGTTAAATCTCCCCCTAGTGTTTCTTCTCCGTTTGAAAAAATAAGAGTTGCTTTTATCGGGATTCTTTCTTTTGTATTTTTATCTATTATATCCGTTATATTTATGCTGATTGCAGCATTTACGCCTTGAGTCGGCATTTTTAATTTACTTACGTATCCTAAAAAAATATCACCTTTTTTAATAGCCTTTTTTTCTACTACCCAAACATCACTTGGGGCTATAAAATAAACTTCGGAACCTTCTTCAAGGTTTTGTGTAGAAAGGGGGATTTTTGTATAGACTTTTACAAGTGAATTTTTAGGCATAAAGTGTTTATATTCTTCACCTTTTGCTAAAAAGAATATATTTGTTACAAATATTATAAAAATTATAAACAGGATTTTTTTAGTCATAATTCAATATTAATGGTTTTTTTAATATTTTCAACCTTACAATTGTATGAATTTTTAGCCCTTATTTAAAAAACAAACTATAATCAAATATATGCAAAAAATGTTTTCATTATTTAAAAATAATATATACGCTAAAACGGCTTTGATATTGTTTTCTGCTGTTTTGGTTTTGTTTTGCTTTTTGTTGTTTATTTTTAAATATTTGATTTCATATTCTTTTATCGAAAAAAAGTTTGATGATATTACAGGTTTAAAAATAGAATTTGTCGAGCCTGATACAAATTTTGACTTTAGATTTAATTTAAACATTAAAGCAAAAAAGATAAATGTTTATGATAAAACAAAGAAAAATTGTTTTGTTTCTTTGGATAGTCCAAATATTGCATTTAAGCCTTTGGGGTTTTTGTTTAACAGGGCATATTTTAAAAAAGTCGATATAAATAATATCGATATTAAGCTAAATAGAAACTCAAGCGGGCAAATTGATATATTAAATGCGCTAAATAAAGATTTAGATAAATATTTAAATAAAAATATTAAAGTTACAAGATTGAGTGCAGATATTGCTCAAATTAATTTATTATTTAGTGATGAATATCTTATTAAAAGTCAAATAAAATTAAATTTAAAAAACACAGATATTGATATTAATAAGAAGAAGAAAACTTTCTCATATAGTCAAACAGGCTTTATTGAAACTAACATAAATAATAATAAACAAATTGCAAATATTTCAGCAAAACTTAATTCAAAATACCCCATAGAAAACCTTAACTCTAATGATTTAGAGGCCGATATTAATTTAGATAATATTAATCTTTATATCTTTAATGATTTAGTAAAAAAATATATTTCAAAAGATATTAAATATACCAAAGGTCAAGCTAATCTTGCTATTAAAACGCAAGATGAAAAACAAAGATTTGATTTAAAAATTATAAATCCGACTTTAGGTTTAAATAACGGTAAAATTATTTCACCTTATAAAAATAATGTTGATATTTGCGCATATTTAACTTTGGATAAAAAACAAATTAATATCCAAAATGCAAAAATTTCATCCGATAACCTTTTAATGCTGCTTGACGGCAATATTTTAGAACCTTTTTCTAAAAATCCTAAAGTTGATTTAAATATTGAATCTAAAAATACTCAAATTAATAATTTAATACCTTTTATTCCTGATAATGCAATATTTTATCGCCCTAAAGGAATACCGACTCTTAAAAAATCAAATTTCTATGCTTTAGCAAATGGTAAAGTTAATCTTAAACTCTTTCCTTTGAATGTTGAGGGTAATTTAAAGGTTGAAAATATTCATATTCCAAATTATCCAAAACCATACAAGCAAAATGATGTAAATTTGATATTTATGAAAGATAAAGTTAGAGTTTATACAAGAGTTTATACTCCCGATAATGAATATGTTTTAATTGATGGAATATCTAATCTTGATAATTCTTTGTATGGAGAATATAGCGTAAAATCAACATCAAAGATTAATTTATCTTTTGCTCAATTATATCTTGTTCCGATTCAGCAGGTAATAGGTTTTAATATAGGGCCTGTTCCGATTATGGATATTAAGGGTTATGGAAATATTGATATAAGCGCAAAAGGTACAATTTTTGACGGTCAAGTTTTTGGTATATTTAATGCTTATAATGCAAGCGCAAAGATGAAAGGTCTAGACGCAAATTTAGAAAATGCAACTTGTAAATTAGTCTTTAATGACAAAGATGTAGTTATTGAACAAATTAAAGGAAAAATCGAAGACGGTGACTTTTCCTTAAAAGGAAAAGCAAATATTAAGGGTGAAGTTGAGCTTAATACTCAAATAAAAAATGTTTCAACAAGTAAGATTTTAAAAGTATTTAATAATAGTATAATTGCAAAACCATACATTAAACATACAAAAAATATTGCTGCAACATCAGGCAAAATGAATGCTGATATTAATTTATCCGGTGTTGTAAAAGATTTTGAAAATGAATCATTTTTAGAAGAATTAATTCCTTTTGGAGAAATTAATCTTATAAATAATAAAGTAATATTGAATAATGGTTTTACACTAGATAAACTTTCATCGATTGCAAAGTTTGGAAAAGAACAATCAATAAAAGCTGATTTTAATATTAAAAATTCAAGATTTAATTTAGAGGTTTATTCTAAAGATGATTTATCGAAAATTGCAAAAGGGGATAAATTTAATGTTAGTTCTCAAATTTCTTCAAATAAAATAGCTTTTAGTGATGTATTGGATAGTTTGAATAGTTCAAAATTATTAAATGAAAATCATAAAAAGTTTACATCTCAATTAAACGGTATAAATTTTTATACTAAGTTGTTCTTAAAATCAACTTGTGAGTTAACAATAAATGAATTGAATTTTGATAAAATTAAAAACAGTGGTTATTTGATAGGCTTAAATTCAAGTCAAAATGAAAATATAAAATTTAATTCGGGTTTAATTAAATTTGAAAATAATAAAATAAAATTTGATAATTTAAAAATCGGCTATAAACAAGGAAAAATATTTGCAACAGGCAATATTTATAATGCGTTTTCAAAAAATCCATTGGGTGATTTGATTGTTAAATTTGAAGATATAAGTTTAGAAAAATTAGATAAAGTTATTCCAAAAATTAAAACTCCAAAAGGTGTTATTAAATCAGGACAGTTAATTTTTAGAAATAATAACCTTAAATTAAATTCAATAAGTATGGATTTAGGCGAAGCTCCTTTATTTTTAAATGCAAATTTAAAAAATATATATGATTTAAAGAGTATAAGTGCTAATTTTTCAACAATTTTAAATGAAAAAACAAGTGATAATATAATAAATCCGTATTTAGTTTCACCTTTAAAAATTACAGGCGAAATGCCTATAAAAGGTACATTTTATGGAGATATTAATAATTATAATATTAGTTTTAGCGTATCTATTCCAAGAAGCTCTGATATTTCATTTAGCGGTGCTAATTTAGGTGATATTAACCATAAAAGGGAAATAACAGGGGTAATAAATGTTGCTGATAATGTTGTTAAATTAAATAATATAAGATTAGTTAAATATATTGCAAATCAGAACAACAAAATAAATCCGCTTAATGCGCTAAAAGTTGACGGTAAAATTGTTCAAAAAAATAATTCTGTCATTTATGATGATTTAAAAATTACTACAAATACACCAATTAATGTTAGAGTTTTAAATTTAATATTTAAAAAATCTATCCTTAAAAAAGGAAATTTTGATTGCAATATTTCCTTAAATGGAGATTTAAAACTTCCTAAAATATTAGGCAGAGTGAATTTATATGATTTAGATATTCCTTTGTATAACACTAAAATTGATAGTATTAAATTTAATATTTTAAATAAATATATAGATGGTGAAATTCTTGCAAAAAATAAACAAAGTGATGTTAAATTAGATTTTATTGCTTTGAATAAATTTGATACACCATATATAGTTAAAGATTTTAAAATTTTGTCTAACAAACTTGATATAAATGACATTTTAAACAGTATATATCCTTCAAGCTCTAAAGTTGATATAGAAGTAAAAAATGATTTTATTATTAAACCTTCTGATGTTGTAATCGAAAAAGGAACATTTGATTTTAGAGAGGTTCAATATAATAAAGTCGTATCCCAAAATTTAAAAGGTAAATTAAATTATAAAGATAACATTGTAAATCTTGATGATGTTTCTTTGGATATTGCTCAAGGCTCTATTGATGGTAGTGGAAAATACAATATTAAATCAACAAAATTAGATATGTCTGCAAAAATGATTAATTGCGATTCTAATCTTTTGGCTAAAGAATTTTTAGGCTTATCAAATCAAATTTTTGGAAAAATGGACGGTACAATCGTTTTGAGTGGTAAAAATTTAAACACTCCTCAAGGAATAAAAAATGTTAAATCAGAAATTAATTTTTCTATTGATGACGGAAAAATGCCTAAATTGGGCTCTTTAGAATATTTATTAAGAGCCGGAAATTTATTTAAAAATGGTATTTTAGGGCTTTCTTTAAATAATATTATCGAGGTTTTAACTCCTTATAAAACAGGCGAATTTGATAAAATTTCGGGAAGTTTATCTGTTAAAGACGGCGAAGTCGAAAAACTAAATATATTATCAAAAGGCAAAAATTTAAGTCTGTTTTTAGAAGGAAATTACAGTATTTTAGAAAAATTTGCTTATATTGAAATATATGGCAAGTTATCTCAAAATATCTCAAATGCTTTGGGTGCTTTGGGTAACGCATCTATTAATCAATTTATTAATATGATTACTCAATCTAAACATGATAAGAATTTGCAAGATGAAAAATTACAAGAAAAACTATATAAAATTCCTCCTATCGAAGTTGAAAATCCGCAACCAAGATATTTTAAAGCGAGAGTTTTAGGCGATATCAATAAAGATGACTATATAAAAAGTTTTAATTGGATATAAATAAACATGTAACAATTAAATTTACATACAAACGTAAAAATAGAGATTTTTGGTAGAATTAAATTATGAAAAAAATATTATCAATGATATTGGCATTTATGCTTGTTGGTGTACCCGCTTTAGCAGAAGTAAAAGCGGTAAATAACGAAATAAAACCTATTGAAACAGCGCAGACAAGCGACAAAATAAAAAAAGAAATTAAAGATGCTATTGTTACTATATATGGAAAAGATTTGGCAGAAGATGTTTATGCTAATGTATTATTCCATGCTTATAAAGCAATAGGAGAAAGACCAAAGGCGCTTTTAGATCAAGATTATGAAAGAAAATCAGATTGGTATAAAGATGAAATTATCTATATGTTTTATGTTGACCAATTTGGTGTTGTTTCTGATAAAGAAAATAATACTTTTAAAGATACAGCTTTAATGCTTGATTATTTAAAGGATTTAGGTGTTACAACGCTATATATGCTTCCTTTTGCGGATAGCCCCATGAAAGATGCGGGTTTTGATGTAAAAGATCCAAGAAATATAAGACGTGATTTGGGCGGAATGTCTGAGTTTAAGCAATTTGTTAAAGAAGCAAAAGCAAGAGGTTTTAAAATAAAATCCGATTTGGTTTTAAACCATTTTTCAGATACTCATGAGTGGTTTAAAAAAATAAGCGAGGGTGATGAAAGTTATCTTGAATATTTTGTATATAAAACAAAAATGCCTGAATATAAAAGATATCAAGATGAAAAATTAGGTACTGTTGTTGAATACAAAGAAGATGACGGCACAATATCAAAAAGAAGAATAATTTTCCCTGAAAACACTGAAACAAATTATAGAGAAATTACTGTAAACGGTAAAAAATATTATCTATATCACACTTTCTACCCGTTCCAATTAGATATAAATTGGCAAAATCCAAAAGTTTTATATTATGTTTTGGATGTAATTTCATATTGGGCTAATTTAGGTATTGATATTTTCAGAATGGATGCTATCCCTTATTTATCTAAAGATATAGGAACTAACGCTGAAAATCAGCCAAAAACTCACGCTATTGTGACACTTTTAAGTAATTATATTCAATTAACTGCTCCATCAAGCGTAATTCAAGTTGAAGCATGTCAGCCTCCTAAAGATATTTTGCATTATTTTGGCAAAGAAAGAGAAGTTAGTGTTCAAATAGAAGAAGATGTTAAAAATCTAAAACGTACATCCGAAGCTCAAATTGCATATCACTTCCCTTATATGCCTGCTATTTGGGCAAGTTTAGTTACCCAAGATAAGAAATATTTTATTGATGCATATAAAAATACTCCAACTATTCCAAAAACTGCTACTTGGGGAATATTTTTAAGAGTACATGATGAATTAACTTTGGAAATGGTAAGTCCTGAAGTTAGAGAAATTGTGTTTGATAGCTTGGTTGATAAAGGCGCAAGTTTTAGAAAAGGTTTTGGTGTAGCCGGAAGATTAGCAAACTTCTTAGATAAAGACCCTGATAGAATTGAAGAAGCATTTTCAATTTTATTATCGCTTCCGGGTATTCCTATCATATATTATGGCGATGAAGTAGGCGCTGCCAATAATTATGAACATGCAAAAAAATCAGCTCTTTTAAGGGCTAAAGATAAATTGAATTTATTATCCGTATTTGATTCTCGTGATATTAATCGTGGAAATGTTCCTCAAAAATTATTTTATGGTTCAACAAAAGGATATTATGAATTCAATTCAAAAGTATATGAAAAAGTGCAAAACTTAATTGCTTTAAGAAAAAAATTGCCCGTTATGGTGGATGGTGATTTTGAAATATTGAAAACCAAAGATAAAAGTAATTTTTCATATATAAGAAAAAATAAAGAAAAGCAAATTTTGGTAATTCATAATTTATCAAATAAAAGACTTGTTAGCGAAATTACTTTGCCTGCTGATATTGTCTTAAAAAATAACGGAAAAATATCATCGCTAAAGAATTTGATTAACAATGATAATATAAAAGTAAATATTTCATTGCAAAATAGAACCATGCATTTAAGATTATCTCCATATCAAACTGTTTGGCTTGAATTATAGGAGCTTAGATGGCAGATTTTTTAGAACGCACAAGATCGCTAATTGGTGAAAATTCTTTATTAAAACTTTCAAAATCAAAAATTCTTGTTTTTGGAATTGGAGGTGTCGGGGGTTACGTGGTTGAAGCTCTAGTGCGCTCAGGAATTGGCGAGATTGATATTGTTGACAATGACAAAGTTTCGATTTCTAATTTAAACCGTCAAATTGTCGCTCTTAATTCAACTATTGGTGAATATAAAGTTGATGTTATGAAAAAAAGAGCTCTTGATATTAATCCAGATTTAAAAATAAATACATATAAATTGTTTTTTGATGATGATACAAAAGATGAATTTGATTTTTCAAAATATGATTATATAGTTGATGCAATTGATTCTGTTAAATCAAAGCTATTATTAGTTGAATTGGCTAAAAATAATAATACTCCGATAATTTCATCTATGGGTACAGGAAATAAATTAAATCCTCTTAAATTTGAAATAGCCGATATTTCAAAAACTTCTGTTTGCCCTTTGGCTAGAGTAGTTAGGATTGAACTTAAAAAAAGAGGAATAAAAGAATTAAAAGTGCTTTATTCTAAAGAAACGCCGTATAAAGACGGTTCAAGAATTCCATCATCAATTTCTTTTGTTCCTTCAACTGCCGGTTTAATTATAGCTTCAGAAGTTATTAAGGATATTATTGCGCAATAAAAAAAGTTTTTCTGTTTTATAGTGATATGAAAATATCCCCAATAAATTTTAATAGACAAAATTTTACATCAACAACAAGAACAACCTATATAAGTAATACTGATGGCGTTTTTGCGCTGCCTCGTTTTAATCCTTTGGTTGGTACAAACTCCACCTTTTCAAGAGATGAAAACGTTAAAATGGTTGCTTCAAATTCAACTAATTTTTTTAGAAAAGATATTTCTTGGGAGAATTTAGGTAAAATTTTTAAAAAACAATTTCCAAAAGGTGATGTAAAAATATATGATTTTGCTTGCTCTGACGGCTCTGAAGCCTATTCTATTATAATTGCTTTAATGGAGCAATTAGGACAAAAAGAAGCACAAAGGTTTTTACCCATTATTGCAAGTGATGTTGATGAAGAAATAATTAGAATGGCAAATTCAGGTAAGATTGGCGTTAGAGAAGATGAATTTCCTAAAATTAAAGATATGATTAAAAAGGGCGGTATTGAAAAATATTTTATAGTTCATAAAACAGGCTCAGGTTACATTTTATCTCCAAAAGAGATTTTATCTAAAAATGTTGTGTTTAAAAAAGAAACAATATCTAATGGGCTTGATGAAGTCGATAAAGGTGAAAATAATATAATTTTTTGTAGAAATTTTTGGAAATATTTGCCGTTTAATGAAATGTCTGAAGCATCTTGGAAATTAAAAGAAAAATTAAATGATAAAACACTTGTTGCTATTGGTGATTTCGATATAGATAAATTTTCTAATGCTCCATCTTTTATTCTTAATTCCGGTTTAAGATTGCATAATGAATGTTTATCAGACAATATTTATTCATATAGAAAAGGTCTTGAAAATATTATGGTTTCAAGAGATAAACGCTCTTGGGATAAATTGTTGCAAGGGTATTATAGAAATTATATTCCTTTTTATATTAATGCTTCTAGGATTTAAATTGAATATTTGCAAGATAAAAGCCTAAAAATGTTAATGCTAAGCCTATAACACAACTTGAAAACATATATATTAACCCGTGAAGAATTTTTTCATCTTTAATAAAAGAAAAAATTTCATAATTAAATGTGCTAAAAGTTGTAAGTCCGCCTAAAAATCCGACTGTTAAAAACAGTTTTAAATTTTGAGGTAGAATTTGAGCTTTAAGGTAGAATATTGCGCAAATATATCCAATTAGAAAACACCCTATTAAATTCGCGATAAATGTTCCTAAATATGACATATTTAGCACTTTTATAAAAAATGAAGTTATTGAAAATCTAGTAATTGCGCCTATTCCGCCACCTAAAAAAATAGCTAAAAATTTATATATCATATTTTCCTCTTTTATGTAATTATATACAAAAAAACAGAGATGAAGGGATTCGAACCCTTGGCGGAGTCTCCCCCGCACAGTCGTTCCAGGACTGCACCTTAAACCACTCGGACACATCTCTATTTTGTTTTATTATAATATCAAAAAACTATTCTTTTGTTAAGTTTTTAGCTTTCTGCCACAAATTGTTATATTCTTCAAAAGTTAATTCGCTCAAAGGTTTTGTTGTCAATTCTTCAAGTTTATTAAATCTTTTTGTAAATTTATTATTTGCTTTTGATAGTGCAACTTCAGGATCAATTTTATTCCATCTTGCAACATTTACGAGCGCAAACAGAATATCTCCAAATTCATCTTCTTTTTCTTCAAAAGTCTTAGCTTCCATAAACTCTTTAATTTCAGAATTAAAGCAATCTAAAAGCTGATTGTAATTTTGCCATTCAAACCCTGCTCTTACTGCTTTTTTAGATATTTTCATGGCTTTTAGGAGCGCCGGCAGTTTTGGTATACCGTCTAGGGTTCTTTTTCTTTCTTTTTTTTCTTCTAATTTTAATTTTTCCCAATTTTCAAGAATAACTTTTGTATCGTTTGTTTTTTCATCTCCAAAAACATGGGGGTGTCTGTGAATTAGTTTATCATTGAGCATTTTAGCTACATCTTGAATATCAAATTCATTATTATCTTGTGCAATTTGAGATTGTAATACAACTTGTAATAAAACATCTCCTAGTTCTTCTTTTAGATGTTCCATATTGTTTTCATCAATTGCTTCTGCTGCTTCATAGGCTTCTTCAAGCATATTTTGTCTTATTGATTGATGTGTTTGTTGTCTATCCCATTCGCAACCATTTGGAGAGCGAAGTATTTTTATTGTTTTTATAAGTTCATCTAAGTAGTTCATATTTAATCCATTTATTCTTTTAAAAAAATACTATCACAAATATTGTTACTTTACTTAACCTGTTTTTTATATAAAATTGCAATAGTTTAGTTAATTAGAGGAAAACAATGGAAAATTTACACACGATGGTTTCCCAAAATGCGGTTTTAATTTCTACAATAATTTTAATCGTAGCTTATATTTTTATCGCTTGGGAAAAAATTTCAAAAGTTACAGTTGCGCTTTTGGGTGGTGCATTAACTTTATTTTTAGGCTTATTAGCGACAGAAAAAACCCATGAAACATTAGCTCAATATTTTACTTCATATATTGATTTCAATGTAATATTCTTGCTTGTTTCAATGATGATTATTGTTCATATTGCTTCTAAATCAGGCATGTTTACATGGTTAGCTAATGAAATTCTTAAAAAAACAAAAGGTAAACCAAAATTAGTTTTAGTTGCTTTGGCTGTTTTTACAGCAATTGCTTCAGCATTTTTGGATAATGTTACAACTGTTATTTTAATTATGCCGATAACATTTGCGGCATGTAAATTGTTAGATATTAACCCTATTCCTTTTTTGATTTCAGAAGTTTTCTGCTCAAACATTGGCGGTACAGCTACATTAATCGGTGATCCTCCAAATATTATTATTGGTTCTGCTGCTGGTTTTTCTTTTATGGATTTTGTAAGAGAATTAACCGGAGTTGTTGTATTAATTATCCTTGTTGTGGTTTCAATGCTTGTGTTTATTTATCGCAAGGAGTTGAAATCATCTCCTGAAAAAATGGAGCTTGTATCTAAAATAGATAATTCAAATACAATTGTAGATAAAGCATTAGCTATTCGCTCAGGAATTGTTCTATTGCTTGTTGTATTAGGTTTTGTAACTCACGACATTACTCATATTTCAACATTTTTAGTTGCTATGATTGGTGCTGCTGTATTGATGATATTTGAAAAACCGGAAAAAGTTCTTGTTGAAGTAGAATGGAATACAATTTTCTTTTTCGTGGGTTTATTTATTATTATCGGCGGTTTTGAGCGTGCAGGCGGTATCGAAATAATGGCAAATTGGTTACTTGAAGTGACAAAAGGTTCACAAAGTGCAACATCTATGATTATACTTTGGGCTTCAGGTGTATTATCCGGTATTATTGATAATATTCCATACACCGCTACAATGGCTCCTATGATTGGTGCTATTGAAGTTGCAAAAGGTGCTCAATATGCTCATCCTCTATGGTGGTCATTAGCACTTGGTGCATGTCTTGGCGGAAACATGACAATGATTGGTGCAGCAGCGAATGTTATAGTTACAGAAAACGCTCATAAAGCAGGTTATCCTATTTCATTTATGTATTTCCTGAAATATGGTATAATCGTTACTATGATATCTTTATTGATATCAACTGCGTACATATATCTTAGATATTTAATTTAATGATAATTTCAGATAACGAAAAACAAAAAAATATAAAAGCACTCAAGAAAGGGCAAAACCTTGACTTGAGTGCTTCTTCTAATTCAAATGAAGATAATTATGAAAAAAGTATTCGCCCGCTTTCTTTTGATGATTACATAGGTCAATCTTCAATAAAAGAAACACTAAAAATCTCAATTGAAGCAAGCAAAAAAAGAAATACTCATTTAGATCATCTTTTGTTTTATGGTCCTCCTGGGCTTGGAAAGACTACATTAGCAAATATTATTGCAAATGAATTAAATACATCAATTAAAATTACATCCGCTCCATCTATTGAGCGTCCTCGTGATATTATCGGCATTTTAATGCAGATAAAAGAAGGTGAAGTTTTATTTATTGATGAAATTCATCGTTTGAATAAAATAGCAGAAGAAATTTTGTATCCTGCAATGGAAGATTTTTCTATTGATTTAACAACAGGTAAATCTCAATCTGTTAAAACGATGAGAATACCTATTCCTAAATTTACTTTAATTGGCGCAACAACTAAAGCAGGAGCTTTGTCCGGTCCTTTAAGGGATAGATTTGGAATAATTCATCGCCTTGAATTTTATACTGTTGATGAATTAGCTCAAATTATTAAAAGAACGGCAAGAATTTTAAATTTTGATATTGATGAAAAAGGCGCTTTAACTATTGCGCAACGCTCACGCTGTACTCCAAGAATTGCAAATCGATTAACAAAAAGATGTGCTGATTGGGCAATTGTAAAAAGTGACGGAAAAATTACTCAAGATGTTGCAAATGACGCTCTCAATGCTCTTGAAATTGATGAAATAGGGCTTGATGTAACTGATAGAGCTTTATTAAGGCTTATGATAGAATCTTTTGACGGACGTCCTGTTGGAATTGAAACTTTAGCAGTAGCGCTAGGCGAAGATATAAGAACAATCGAAGATGTGTATGAGCCTTATTTAATTCAAAAAGGTTTAATTGCAAGAACTCCAAGAGGAAGAAAAGTTACAAGTACTGCATATAAACACTTAGGGATTAAGCAAGACAATTATCAACTAGATTTATTTTAAAATATAAAAAAATAATTAAGAAAAAGAAAAAATAACAATTTTAGATTTAAGATAATATTATGAAATACAAAGATTATTACGACATATTAGGCGTTTCAAGAACCGCCTCTCAACAAGAAATTAAATCGGCATATAGAAAATTAGCAAGAAAGTATCATCCTGATGTTAATAAAGCACCTGATGCTCAAGCTAAATTTAAAGATATTAATGAAGCCTATGAAGTTTTAGGTGATGAAACTAAAAGAAAAAGATACGATCAACTAGGTTCATCTTGGCAACAAGGTGCTGATTTTAATGTTCCACCAGGGTTTGAAGGATTTAATTTTTCTAATTTTGGCGGTGGCGGAGCTTCTGCCGGCGGTTTTTCAGACTTTTTCTCTGCAATATTTGGCGATATGATGAGTGGTAGTGCTTCTCAAGGATATAGTCAAGGCTTTTCATCAGGTAATTTTAGAGATTTTTCTCAATTTAGCCAAAATGCTCAAAGACGCTCTAATACTCAATCTCAACCAAAGGAAAAAGATAATTCATTAGATATTATTCAAAACGTTAATTTGTCAATTAACGATATAATTAATGCTCCTAAAAAAACTATAACAATTTCAGCATATCAACAATGTTCATCTTGCCATGGTTCAAGACAAGGATTTTGCTCGAATTGTTCCGGTACAGGTTTAGAAAAAATTACTAAAAATATAACCTTCCAAGTGCCAAAATTTGTTAAAGCGGGTCAAAAAATTCGCTTAAAAGGCGAAGGTAAAAAAGATGCTTATGGCAGAGTGGGTGATGTTTATCTTGTTGTTAAAATTCAAGATAAAGAATATGATTTTGATGGTGATAATTTAATTAAAGATGTTGAATTATTGCCTTATGAAGCGGTTTTAGGATGTGAAAAACAAATTCTCACTCCATCAGGCAAAGTTAAAGTAAAATTCCCTGCTAAAACTTCATCAGGTAAGAAACTAAGACTCAAAGAAATGGGTCTTAATCAAAAAAACGGTCAAAAAGGCGACTTAGAAATTAGGGTTAAAATAGTAGTACCTGATGAATTAAGCGATGAAGCTATAAAATTATACGAAAAATTAAAACAAATAAACTCTTAATACCTGTATTGATGTATTTATTTTTCTTATACTTTCGTCTATTATTATTACAATGAAACAGTTGTATAATACTCTTGTGGATATTATCGAATAGAGGAAAGTAAAATGGACAATTTAAAATTTGATAAGTTGCGTTTTTGGTCAATTTTAATTTTGATATTAATTGGTATAGCTTTATGTATAGAACTTGGTATGATTTTTTATAAAACTAATTTTTTGAGTTTTTATGAGCCAAGTTTTTGTACTGTTTCAGAATTAATTGATTGTGATGGCGTTGCAAGAACTCCTTATTCGGTATCTATGGGTGTTCCTAATGCGCTATGGGGTTTAATATTATATGTAGTAATGTTAATGCTTTTATTTGTTGATAGAATTCAAGCAAAATTTAAAAACACAATTTTTGATGTTTTTAAAAACCCAAGAAGCTATATTGCAACGCTAGGTGTTATATCTTTTGCAATTTCAATGGTCTTAGCTTTTATATCAATATTTGAAATTAAGAAAATATGTGCACTATGTTTTTGTACTTATTTTGTTAATTTTTTAATTGCTTTAATTGCAAAAAATAAAGGCTTTTTCGTATATGATATTGAGACAACAATAAAAGATTTTATATCTGGTGCAAAACAATATTTTGCATTGTTTATAATTGTTTTAGTTGGTTTTGTTTCAACTTTAGTATATCTTGACAGAACTTTAATATTTTCACCTAAATTAAAAAGAGAAAGAACTCAAAAAGAATTTTTCACTGCGAAATATAATAAATATGCTGTAAAAGGCAATATTTTGGGTGATAAAGACGCTAAAGTTATAATTAATGTATATAGCGATTATAATTGTCCATTTTGCAGAGTTGTTAATATAATGCTTCATAAAGCAGCTAAACAAAGAAAAATTCTGGTTAATGAGATAAATTATCCTCTTGATACAACTTGTAATAAAAAAATAGTTCACACATTGGGCGGACATGAAAGTTCTTGTATATATTCAAAATATGCTCTTGCAGCCCAAAAACAAGGATATTTCTGGGGTGTTGCTAATATACTTTTTGATAAACATCCGCAAAATTTTGATATTTTTGTTGATGAAATCAAAAAAGCAAAATTGGATATTGATATTGAACAACTTAGAAAAGATGCGCTAAGTAAAGAAATTGATGATATTATTCAAAAAGAAATAGATATAGTTACAAAAAGACAAATCAATGGAACTCCAGCTATTGAAATTAATGGAGTAATTCATATTGGTGCTATGCCTTATGACGAGTTGTTAAAAGAAATTGATTTAGCGCAAAAAAGAGCAATGAACAAATGAAAAAAGTAGTACTGCACGCATGTTGTGCTCCTTGTGCGAGTTATCCTATAAATAAACTTATTCAAGATGGCTTTGAGCCTGTTGTATATTTCTATAATCCTAATATCTTTCCTCTTGAGGAATATGATATTAGGAGGCTGGAATTAGAAAAATATTGTAAAAAAATTGGCGTTGAATATTATTGCGGCGATTATGATATTAAAAATTTTTATAACACTATAAAAGGCTATGAAAAAGAGCCTGAAAAAGGTTTAAGATGTAGCATTTGTTTTAATTTAAGATTGGATAAAACGGCAGAATTTGCGCTAAATAATGATATTAAGTATTTTACAACAACACTGAGTGTTTCTCCTCATAAAAACACTAATCAAATATTTGAACAAGGAAGAGTTGTTTCAAAAAAATATGATGTTGAATTTTTGGAATATAACTTTAAAAAACAAGACGGCTTTAAAATATCAAGACAAATTGCAAAAGAAAACAATATGTATGCTCAGAAATATTGCGGATGTGAGTTCAGTATAAGAGATTAAAATTAGTACTTTTATTTTTTTAAATATAAAACACTCATCCAAAAAAATGATTTTTTTCTTAGAGCCTACGTATTTTACACGATTTTTTAAAAAATTCAAGTCTTTTGTAAAATTTTATTAAGTCAAAATCTTGACCCTGTCTATTTAGCCCATATAATTAATAAAGTCTAATAAAATGTTGCATTATGGCATAAAATGCGCTTTTAAGAGGATAGAGCCTAAAAACAGCACTTATTGTCACTTTTGCATAGTTTTAAATAAAATTGTAATTACATATATTAGAGGTATTTAGATGACAACAACAAAAAAAGCAAGCCGTGTTACTCCTCAAGGTATTCCGGGTACTCGTCTGACTGATTTACCCGACTTGATTGAAGTTCAAAAGAAATCGTTTGAACAGTTTTTAAAAGAAGGCTTAAAAGAAGAATTATTGTCTTTTAGCCCTATTAAGGATTACACAGGCAGATTGGAATTACATTTTCTTCCAAACTATACTTTCGATAAACCGAAATATACAATTGAAGAAGCTCGAATTCATGATGCGACTTATGCTAAACAACTTCGCGTTATGATGAGATTAGTTAACCGTGATAGCGGTGAAATTAAAGAACAAGAAGTATATATCGGCGATATTCCTACAATGACAGATAAAGGTACATTTATTGTAAATGGTGCTGAACGTGTTATTGTTTCTCAAATCGTTAGAAGCCCCGGTATTTACTATAAAAAAGAAGTTTCTCCAACAGGTAAACGTCTTTATAATGCTACATTAATTCCAAACCGCGGGGCATGGTTAAAAATAGAAACAGATTCTAATGACCTTGTTTATGTAAAAATTGATAAAAATAGAAAAATCTTAGCTACAACTTTATTAAAAGCCCTTGGTATTACTCCTGTTGAAATGGAATCATTGTTTACTCACTTTGATTTCTTGAAAAAGACTTTAGATAAAGATACAGCTCAAACAACCGATGAAGCTTTAGTTGAAGTTTATAAAAAACTTCGTCCCGGCGATCCTGCTACTCCTGCTGGTGGTCGTTCAATTTTAGAAGCACGTTTCTTTGATGAAAAGAAATATGACATCGGTAAAGTTGGTCGTTATAAATTAAACAAAAAATTAGGTTTGAATTTACCTGAAACACAAAGAACAATTACAATTCAAGATATCGTTGCAGGTATAGAATATTTAATCAACCTAACTTATGATGAAGGTACATTGGATGACATCGACCACTTAGGAAACAGAAGAATTCGCTCAGTTGGTGAATTGTTACAAAACCAATTCAGAGTTGGTTTATCAAGAATTGAAAGAATCGTTAAAGAAAGAATGACTCTTCAAGATTCTGATACATTAACTCCTCTAAACCTTTTAAATACAAAACCGTTGGTTGCGTCTTTAAAAGAATTCTTTGGTTCATCTCAATTATCACAATTTATGGACCAAACAAATCCATTGGCTGAGTTAACTCATAAACGTCGTATTTCAGCTTTAGGACCCGGTGGTTTAATGAGAGAACGTGCAGGTTTTGCAGTTCGTGATATTCACCCATCACACTATGGTCGTTTATGTCCTGTTGAAACTCCTGAAGGACCTAACGCTGGTTTGATTAACTCATTAGCAACTCATGCCAGAGTTAATGATTATGGCTTTATTGAAACACCTTTCTTTGTTGTAAAAGATGGTCAAGTTACAGATGAAGTACATTATCTAACAGCAGACGAAGACGAAAATTATCGTGTAGCGCCTGCTGATATCGAATTAACAAAAGATAGAAAAATTAAAGAACCTTATGTTCCTGTTCGTTATCGTTCAGAATTTACAATGGGTGAATCAACAAAAGTTGACTATGTTGGTGTTTCACCAATTCAAATCATCTCAGTTGCAACTTCTTTAATTCCATTTATTGAACACGATGATGCGAACCGTGCATTGATGGGTTCTAACATGCAACGTCAAGCAGTTCCTCTGTTGGTTACCGAAAGACCGGTTGTTGGTACAGGTTTAGAAGCTCGTGTTGCAAAAGACTCCGGTATGGTTGCGGTTTCAACCGTTGACGGTACCGTTGTTAAAGTAATGGGCGAAGAAATTCATATTAAAGATAAAGATGGTAATGTTCATCAATATCAATTATTAAAATATGTTCGCTCAAACCAAGACACTTGTATTAATCAAAGACCTATCGTAAAAGAAGGTGATACAGTTAAAGCAGGTGATGTTATAGCAGATGGTGCTTCAACAAATTGTGGTGAACTTTCATTAGGTAAAAACGTTTTAGTTGCGTATATGCCTTGGGAAGGTTATAACTACGAAGATGCTATCTTGCTTAACGAAAGATTAGTATATGATGATGTATTTACATCACTACACATTGAAAAATTAGAAATTGACGCTCGTCAAACAAAACTTGGACCTGAAGAAATTACTCGTGAAATTCCTAATGTTTCTGAAGATTCAATCAGACACTTAGATGAAAGAGGTATTGTTCGTATAGGTGCCAGAGTTTATGCTGATGACGTTTTGGTTGGTAAAATTACACCAAAAGGTGAATCAGAACATCCACCTGAAGAAAAACTTTTAAGAGCAATCTTTGCTGAAAAAGCTCGTGATGTTAAAGATAACTCTTTAAGAGTTCCTCACGGCGAAGGTGGTCGTGTAGTCGACGTTAAAGTATTTGATAGAGAAAAAGGTGATGAACTTCCACCGGGTGCAAATACTGTTATTAGAGTATACATTGCTCAAAAACGTAAAGTATCTGTTGGTGATAAATTATCAGGTCGTCATGGTAACAAAGGTATTGTTTCAAGAATTCTTCCAAAAGAAGATATGCCATTCTTACCGGACGGTACACCAATTGATATCGTATTGAACCCTCTAGGTGTTCCTTCACGTATGAACGTTGGTCAAACTTATGAACATTTATTAGGTTTGGCTGCATATTTAACAGGTAATCATTATGAATCTCCATTATTTGATGAAATGTATGGAGCTAACCAATCAGAAATTAATACCAGAGAAGAATTAATTAAAGGTATCAGAGAAAAAGGTATCGATTGGGTTAGAGATGATGGTAAAGTTACACTTTATGACGGTAGAACAGGTGAAGCGTTTGATGAACCTATTGCCGTTGGTGTTTCTTATATCCTTAAACTTGTTCACTTAGTTGACGATAAGATTCACGCTCGTTCAACAGGTCCATATTCATTAGTTACACAACAACCTTTGGGTGGTAAAGCTCAATTCGGTGGTCAAAGATTTGGTGAAATGGAAGTTTGGGCACTTGAGGCTTATGGTGCAGCTTATACATTACAAGAAATGTTAACAATTAAATCAGACGATGTTAATGGTCGTTCTAGAGCCTATGAAGCTATAGTAAAAGGCGATAATATTCCAAGACCGGGTATTCCTGAATCATTTAAAGTATTGGTTCGTGAATTACAAAGTATCGGTTTGGATATCGCAGTTTCCAAAAAAGGCGGAGAAGAAGTTGATTTAATGAGTGATACTGATGATTTAAGAAAGTCTGCTCCAAAAAGAGTATTGTCTGACTTAGATTCAGAACTTCTTAACATTGACTTTTTCGACACAAGCGCAAGCTTTAAAGACTAGGTTAAAGACAGTTAATTAAGATTATTAAAATCAAAGGAGAATAAATGTCTACAAGTATTGATTATTTTGATTATATAAGAATCTCAATAGCATCGCCTGAGAGAATTCTAAAATGGTCATACGGGGAAGTTACAAAACCCGAAACAATTAATTATAGAACACTAAAACCTGAAAGAGACGGTTTGTTCTGCGAAAAAATCTTTGGACCAACAAAGGACTGGGAATGTTTTTGCGGAAAATATAAAAGAGTACGTCACAAAGGTATTATTTGTGAACGTTGTGGCGTTGAAGTTACTGATTCAAAAGTAAGACGTCACAGAATGGGACACATTAAACTTGCTGCTCCTGTTTCACATATTTGGTTCTTAAAAGGTATTCCATCTTATCTTGGTTTACTTTTAGATATGACTTTAAAAGACTTAGAACAAATCATCTATTTTAACAACTACGTTGTAGTAGATGGCGCAGATAGTCCTTTCAAAAAATATCAACTTTTAACAGAAGAAGAATATGAAGATTTCATTATGGAAAATGAAGAAACGCAGCTAAAAGTTGGTATTGGCGCTGAAGTTATTAAAGAATTGCTTTCTGAAATTAATCTTGAAGAATTAGCAAATGAAATCAGAGCTGAATTAGACGCAGCAGGCGGATCTGTTCAAAAAAGAGCTAAATTAATCAAACGTTTAAGATTAGTTGAATCTTTAATTGAATCAGGAACAGAACCTACTTGGTTTGTAATGGATGTATTACCTGTTACACCTCCTGATTTAAGACCAATGGTACAATTGGACGGCGGCAGATTTGCAACATCAGACTTAAATGATTTATATAGACGTGTAATCAACAGAAATAATCGTTTATTAAGATTGTTGGAAATGGGTGCACCTGAAATTATCGTTAGAAACGAAAAACGTATGCTTCAAGAAGCAGTTGACGCTCTAATTGATAATGGCAGACGCGGAAGAACTGTTGTTGGACCAAATTCTCGTCCATTAAAATCATTATCAAATATTATCGAAGGTAAACAAGGTCGTTTCAGACAAAACCTACTTGGTAAACGTGTTGACTATTCTGGTCGTTCAGTTATCGTTGTAGGTCCGCAATTACAATTAAATCAATGCGGTTTGCCTAAAGAAATGGCTATTGAATTATTCAAACCATTCGTAGTTAATAAATTAATTGAAAGAGGACTTGTTCAAAATATCAAATCAGCTAAAAAGAAAATTGAACGTTCTGAAGCAGTTGTTTGGGATATTTTAGAAGAAGTTGTAGACGGACACCCTGTAATGTTGAACCGTGCTCCAACCCTACACAGACTTGGTATTCAAGCATTTGAACCTGTGTTAGTTGAAGGTAGAGCTATTCAATTACATCCGTTGGTATGTACAGCATTCAACGCCGATTTCGATGGTGACCAAATGGCTGTTCACGTTCCATTGTCAATCGAAGCTCAAGCAGAAGCAAGAATGCTTATGTTAGCTACAAATAATATATTGGCACCTGCAACAGGTAAACCAATTATTACACCTACTCAAGACATGGTACTTGGTATGTATTATTTGACTATTATCAAAGATCCAAATGCACCTGTTAAAGGTTATTATCATGACTTTACAGATGTAATGGCAGCCCATGCAACAGGTGTTTTGAAATTACACGATAAAGTTATCGTTAGAGATGAAAATAATCACAGAATTGAAACTACTCCGGGAAGAATTATCTTCAACGAAACAGTTAGAAAATCTGTATTATCATAGTCTTTGTTAATAGAAAATTAAACAAAAAGAGGTAAATAAGATATATGACTACATTAACTCCTGAAAGCTCAAAAAAGAAAAAACACGTTGAGTTTATCAATAAGGTAATGAATAAAAAAGCTCTTAACCAATTATTATCTCAAGTATATCTTGAATGGGGCGGAGCAAAAACTGCTGAGCTTGCAAATAACCTTAAAAACTTGGGTTATAAATATGCTACTAAATCAGGTACTACAATTTCAATCCATGATTTGGAAGTACCAAAAGCAAAAGCTCAACTTTTACAAGAAGCACAAGACGAAATTGAACGTTCAACTCGTCGCTACTTAAAAGGTGAAATTACAGAAGTTGAAAGATATACAAAGGTTATCGATACTTGGAGCGAAACAACAGCTAAATTAACAGAAAAAGTTGTTGAAGGCTTCAATAAATTAAACCCTGTATATATGATGGCATTCTCCGGTGCGAGAGGTAACTTATCTCAAGTATCACAATTGGTTGGTATGCGTGGTTTGATGGCCGATGCGCAAGGTCAAATCATCGACTTACCTATTAAATCAAACTTTAAAGAAGGTCTATCTTGTACTGAATACGTTATTTCTTCATACGGTGCAAGAAAAGGTCTGGTTGATACCGCCCTAAAAACAGCTGACTCCGGTTATTTAACAAGACGTCTTGTTGACGTTGCTCAAGATGTTATTATCAGAGATGAAGATTGTCATACTGAAAAATATATTAATTTAACAGCTATTACAGATGGTGAAGATGTAATTGTTCCATTAGAAGATAGACTTCTAGGCAGAACGATTGCTCAAGATGTCTTAGATAGCGAAGGTAATGTATTAGTTACTAAAAATACAACAGTTGATAGAGATGATTTAGAAAAAATCAAATCAGTAAATCTAAAAGAAATTCGTGTTCGTTCTACTTTAACTTGCGAATTAGAATATGGTATTTGTCAAAAATGTTACGGTTGGTCAATGACCACTCAAAGACCTGTTGATATTGGTGAAGCAATCGGTATTATCGCTGCTCAATCAATCGGCGAACCCGGTACACAATTGACAATGAGAACATTCCACACAGGCGGTGTATTTAAAGGTTCCGGTGTTACTCGTCAAGCAAAAACAACTATTGACGGTGTTGTTAATACTGAAGTTAAGACAAAAGAACAAAGAACTCGTCACGGGGATGTTGTACAAATTGCTATTAAAGAAGCTGATGTTGAAATCAAAGGTGCTAAAGAATCTGAAAAAGTTCACGTTCCAATGGGCGCTAGAGTTATGGTTAAAAAAGGCGATAAAATCACTGCTGGTGGTGTAGTTGCTGAATTTGACCCGGCATCAAAAGGTGACGGTTCTCGTTTAACAGAAAAAGCTCTTAAAGATATTACATCAGATATTTCAGGTGAAGTTGTATTCCAAGACTTCGTTGCTGATGAAAGAAAAGATAGACAAGGCAATATCTCAAGAATTGCAAATAAACAAGGTATTGTTTGGGTTCTTGGTGGTGATGTTTATGCGCTTCCTGCCGGTTCAAAAGTTTTAGTTAAAGATGGTCAAAAAATTAAAAAAGGCGAAAAATTGGCTGAAACATTAATTATATCAGAACATGGCGGCGAAGTTCGTGTAAACGATAATCTTCAAATTGAAGAAGTTAAATTTGAAGGCAAGAAAATTAAAAAGATTGTTTCAGGTAAAGAATTAACAATTGTAATTGCTTCAATTCAAGCAGCAAACGCTGTATTTGAACAAACTAAAAAAGAACAATTATGGACAGTTCCAACTACAGGTGAAAAATATATCGTTAAATCTCCTGTTGATACAACAGTTGAAAACGGTATGATTATTGCAGAACTTATCGATGAAACTTATAAAGTTGAATCTTCAGGTGAAATCAGATACAACGGACTTGAAGTTGATGAAAATCAAGTTGTTATCAATCCCGGTCAATTGATATTTATTCCTGAAGAAATTCATCAAATTTCAAAAGATGCTTCATTAAAACTTGTTGAATCAGGTACTTATGTTGAAGCAGGTACTGAAGTTGTAAAAGATATTTACACTCATATCGCAGGTATTGTTGAAATTAAAGAATTTAACGATATTATCCATGAAATCGTTGTTCGTCCTGGTGAATTGCATACGCTAGATAGTATTAACGACCTAAAAGTCGGCGAAGGTGAAGTAATTAAAGCAGGAACTGTCGTTGCAGGCAAAATTAAAGCAAAAGTTGATTCAATTGTAACTATTGTTGAAAATGAATCAGATATGATGGAATTAGATGATTTAGATGAAGAATTAACAGATGATACTCTAGATGATGAAGATTCACTAGATGGTAAACCTGTTCAAATCTTAATCAGACCAATTCAAGCATTTGATATTCAACAAAAAGATGTTTCAATTAAATTTAGCGCAACAGATGACGCTATCGAGCTTGTTCCAATTACTCAAGTTCAATTCAAAGACGGTGCTCGTGTAAGAAATTTAGACGGTGCTATCTTAACAAGAACATCTTTAGTATTATCAATGTCAGGTTATATTTCACACCTAAAAGGTATGGTTGAACTTGATAAGAAAGGTGATTTAAAAATCGTTGTTCTTGAAACATTAATCGTTAGAAGAGAACAAGAAGATAATTCACGCGGACTTTCATCAACTCAAACTGAATTATTGGTTGAAAACGGACAAGTAATTGAACCAAAAACTCCTGTTACAAAAACACAAGTACTTGCAGTTAATGATTCAATAGCTTCAATTAATTCTAAAGATAACGAATTAAGAAGATTATTGCTTGTTTCTGATAATTATGAAGAAACAATTAATGTTACTTCAAAACCAATAGTTAAAGTTGGTGATTATGTAACAATTGATCAAGCTGTTTCTGATAAAGAAACAACACCATTCTCAGGAAAAGTTGTAAAAGCTGATTCTAAAGCAGTTGTTGTTAGAGTTGGTCGTCCACACTTAATTTCTCCTGGGGCAATGTTACAGGTTGATAACTCAGCTCTAATTTTAAGAGGTGACTTGCTTGCAACATTGGTATTTGAAAGACAAAAAACAGGTGATATCGTTCAAGGTCTTCCTCGTGTTGAAGAACTTTTAGAAGCTAGAAAACCTAAAGATTCTGCTATTGCTGCTGAAGAAGACGGTGTTGCAATAATTGAGTATGAAGACGATATTCCTCGTTTATATATTGAAAACGAAAATGGTAGAACTGAAATTAAATATCCAATTGAAGCTACTGTTATCGTAAACAACAAACAACAAATTAAAAAAGGTGATGCGCTAACTTCTGGACCTATGAATCCGCATGATGTTATCAGATTAAGAGGTGCAAATGCTGCTCAACAATATCTTGTAGATGAAGTACAAAGAGTATATCGTTCTCAAGGTGTTGAAATTTCTGATAAACACGTTGAAGTTATTGTTCGTCAAATGATTAAGAAAGTAAAAGTTGTTGATTCAGGTACAACTAAATTGTTGCCGGGTGAATTGGTTGAGCTTAAAGTTATTGAAGCTGAAAATGCTCAAGCAAGAGAAAATGGCGGACAAGAAGCTACATACGAAGCATTATTGCTTGGTATTACAAAGGCTTCATTGAATACTGAATCATTCATATCAGCTGCTTCATTCCAAGAAACTACAAGAATTCTTACAGAAGCTGCCGTTGAAGGTAAAAAAGACTTATTAAGAGGTCTAAAAGAAAACGTAATTATTGGTAGATTAATCCCCGCAGGTACAGGTTACTATCATTTAATTAACGCTTCTGAAGAAAAAGAAAAAGAAGCTCAAAGAAGAGCAGCTCAAAAACATCAAGCAAGAAAACCATCTGCAATTTTAGAAGAAATTGAAGGTATGTTTGGTGTAGTTGATCCTGATATGCAATTTTAATTAAAAACACAAACGCAAGCTCTTTAATTAGGGCTTGCGTTTTTTAGTGCAATTTTATTGGCTTTGGTTTGTTATGTATTTTAATTCTTCCGATATCGACAGATTAAATTTATCAAATGAAATATTGATTGATTATTTTTCTATTAAGGATTTAAATCCTAAAGCAATTTTGTTGTTTCAGATTGGAAGTTTTTATGAAGCATTTTTTGAAGACGCTAAAATATTATCTGATATTACAGGTATTATTTATTCTTCAAGAACTTTTTCAAATGTGGGAGAAGTTTCTCAAGCCGGTTTTCCAAGAACTCAAGATGTTAAAATTTATATAAAACAGCTTTTAGATAATAATTATGATGTTTGTATTTGCGATGAAATTGTTGATAAACAAGGCAAAATTAAAAGAATATTAAAAAGAAAATATACTAAAGGCACAATTGTTGAAAATGAGCTTTTAGATAGCACCCAAAATAATTATATTTGTTCGCTTTTAAATAAAAATGATTTTGTTGAATTTTCTTACGCCGATGTTTCTGTTGGTAATTTTTATAAAACAAAAGGAACGCTAGATGAAATTAATCTTGAAATAAATAAAATTGAACCTAGTGAGATAGTTATTTTAAAAGAACAAGAAAGTTTTTTTAAGGATAAAATTAATTATAATTTTGTTTTGGTTGAATATGATGCTAAAAATTCTGATGAAATTATAAAAAAATATTGTTTGGATAATCAAAAAGATTATTTTGTTGAGCTTCAAGAGCCACAACGTTACAATATTCAGAATTTTTTATTAATGGATGAAATAACAAGAAGAAATCTTGAACTTGTTAGAACTAAAATGTTTCTAAAGAAAAAAGGGTCGCTACTGTGGTTTTTGAATAATACGAAAACCCCTATGGGGATAAGACTTTTAAAAAAATATTTAAATGAACCGCTTTTAGATATGGATGAAATATTTAAAAGACAATTTGTTGTTGAAAAATTGGTAAATAATTCTGATTTATTGGTTGAATTTGAGAAAAAATTATCGGATTTTTCTGATTTATCGAGAGTTTGTGCTAAAATTTTAAATTCCACAATTCTTCCAAAAGACCTTTTAGATGTAGCAAAATGTGCATCTTCTTTTGATGAATTAAATAATTTAATTAATAAATTTGATTTAAAATATATAAAATTTGATAATAAAAAATTATCAGAAATATTAAATCTAATTGATGAAATTAAAAAGTCTATAAAAGAAAATCCTTCTGATGAAATCACAAAAGGAAATATAATAAATATTGGTTATAATTCAGAATTAGATTATTTAAAGAACAAACTTTCCGATTTTGAGAAAAAATTATTGAATTATGAGCAAAAAGAAAGAAAAAATCTTGATATAGCAAATCTAAAAATCTCAATTTCAAAAACTTTAGGCTATTATATTGAAATTCCAAATTCAAAAGTTCAAAGGCTTTCAAATGATTATATTAAAAAACAAGAACTTTCATCAACTTCAAGATATACAACAAATATTTTAAATGAATTAGAAATTGAAATATTTAATTTAAAATACAAGATAAATGAATTTGAATATAAACTTTATTGTGATATTCGAGAAAAATCTAAAAAATTTGCACAAAGTATTAGACAAATTGCAAATGAAATTGCAAAATTGGATGTTTTGGTGTCTTTTGCAAGATGTGCGATAGAATATAATTTTTCTAAACCTACATTTAATCTTTCGGGAATTTATATTAAAGATGGTTATCATCCAAGCCTTTTAAAGAATGAAAATGAAATCATAAAAAATGATACTAATTTAAAAAAAGGTTGTTTGATAGTTTTGACAGGTGCAAATATGAGTGGTAAATCAACATATTTGAAGCATAATGCTATTATTTGTCTTTTGGCTCAGATTGGCTCTTTTGTTCCTGCGAAAAGTGCGGATTTAGCTATAATTGATAAACTTTTTGTTCGTCAAGATACAAGTGATGATATTTCAAAACAAAATTCAAGTTTTATGGTTGAGATGAATGATTTAAAATTTATTATTGATAATATTTCTGATTCATCCTTGGTTTTATTGGATGAACCGGCTAAAAGCACAAGCGCAAAAGAAGGCGGAGCTATTGCAAGAGCATTTTTGGAATATATTTTAGAAAATCATCAAACAAAAATTATGGTTGCAACTCATAATTTTGAATTAACAAAACTTGAGAATGAATTTAAAAATCGAGCATTCAATTATTTAATCGGAGATAACAACTCCTCTTTCAATAGAAAAATTAAAAGAGGAGTGATAAGTTCTAGTTTTGCGATAGATACTGCAATTTTAGCTGATTTGCCTGATGAAATTATTAACAAAGCTAAAAAATATGTTCTATCTTAATTATTTTGTAACTCTGCCATAGATATCTTTATATCTTATAATATCTTCTTCAATTAGTTTATCGCCTTTTTGAACTTCGATTATTTTTAATTCGGTATCATAAGGGTTAGCTAAAGAGTGTATCGCTTTTACGGGAATATCTATTGATGAACCTGCTTTTAGCATAAACACTTTATCATCCAAAGTAACACGAGCAATACCTGATAAAACAACCCAATGTTCAGAGCGATAGTTATGAGATTGTAGACTTAATTGCCCTTTTCTTGATACACTTATCATCTTTGTTAAATAACCTTCTCCTTGGTTTAATACTGTGTAATAACCCCAAGGGCGGTATACTGTTGTATGAATTCTATGTGCGTCATTTTTATTTTCTTTTAATTTTTCAAAAACTTGTTTTACTCCTTGAGTGTCGTTTTTGTCACATGCTAAAATAGCGTCCGGTGTTTCAACTATGATAACGTCTTTTAAGCCAACTCCAGCCAGCATTCTGCCTGAAGAATAAAGCATTGAATTTTGACAATCTTTTTCTATAATATTACCTATTTTAACATTTCCGTTTTCATCTTTTTTGTTTATGTCATAAACTGCATCCCATGAGCCAAGGTCATTCCAATCACATTGCATTTCAACCATAGCAATATTTTTAGCATGCTCCATTATGGCATAATCAATTGAAATTGACGGATATTTATCAAATGTCATATAGTCAATATCATCTTGTACTTTAAAATTGAATTTTTGTGTAACTTCATAAATTTCAGGTGCATATTCTTTAAGGGTTTCCATAAATGTGGATGCACTAAATACAAATATACCTGAATTCCAATAATAATCACCGCTTTCAAGATATTCTTGTGCAGTTTTTAGGTCAGGTTTTTCTTTAAAACAGTCAACTTTGTAACCATTTTCCATTTTTTGACCTTTTTTGATATAGCCAAAACCGGTTCCCGCATTAGTTGGTTTAACGCCAATAGTTACAATATATCCTTCTTTTGCAAGTTTTTGAGCTTCATCAACTGTTTTTCTGAATAATTCAGAATTATTAATTAAATGATCTGATGGTACAACTAAAATAATATCATCAGAATCAAAGTCTAAAAGGTATTTTACTGCTATTGATATTGCAGGAGCGGTGTTTTTAGCTGATGGTTCAGATAAAACAATTGCATCTTTTGAATATTCGCTTAGTTGCATTTTTACATCGCTGTAATGTTTGGTGTTGGTTACAGCAATAATATTATCAATATCCATAATTCCCATTAAACGCTCATAAGTACGTTCTAAAAGGCTTTTGTCTGA
The DNA here is from genome assembly GCA_944324915.1 of Candidatus Gastranaerophilales bacterium. Classification (GTDB taxonomy): domain Bacteria; phylum Cyanobacteriota; class Vampirovibrionia; order Gastranaerophilales; family Gastranaerophilaceae; genus RUG14156. The sequence goes on from CALUYD010000006.1 coordinate 44,905, forward strand.
GCTAATTTTTAAGAGTTGTTTTGGATATAATTCACGTGACAATGGCCAAAGTCTTGAACCTGAGCCGCCAGCTAATATTATTCCATGCATAATTAACACCTCACTTACAACTATTTTATTAGCTAAATTATATCATAAATAATAGTATGAGGTCTATTTATTTTTTTGATAAAAGATAGTCCGATAAAGAATTTTCCCAATTTGGAAGTATATTGTTGCTATCTAACACACAATAGTGCGGTCTTAGCGCTGGACGAGGAAAATCGCTTTTATCAATTGCAGTAACTGCCACATCTCTTTTTTTAATTTCAAATATTTTCTTTGTGAAATCAGCCCAACCGGCGCTTCCGGATGATGTAATGTGATATATGCCATAGGGTTTATTTTCTTTTATTATTTCTATTATTTTTTTTGATAAATCTTGAGCGCTTGTAGGGCAACCGATTTGATCATCAACTACTGATATTTCTTTTCTGAAGTTTGAAAAAGTTAACATAGCATCAACATATCCACCTGCACCATACAGCCAAGAAGTTCTTAAAATGTAGTGTTTTTTGGTTGCTTTGATTATTTCTTTTTCGCCCGCAAGTTTTGATTTGCCATATACGTTAATAGGGTTTGTTGCGTCTGTTGTTTTGTATGGTTTATCTGCTTTGCCATCAAAAACATTGTCTGTTGAAACATATAAAATTGGAATATCGTGTTTTTTTGCTATGTTTGCAATGTTTCTTGTACCGATTTGATTAACATTATATGCAATATCTGGGTTGTCTTCTGCTTGGTCAATATTGGTATATCCTGCTAAGTGGATAATAAAATCAAGGCTAATTTTATCCATTATTTCATTAACCATTTTGGTATTGGTAATATCAAAAATTTTAGAATTACATGCCCAATATTGCCATTTTTCTTCGTCAAGCAAAGGACACAATGATTTACCCAATAAACCCGATGCGCCTGTAACCAATATTCTCATTTATATGCTTCGTTTCCTTAAAGAAAAAAATAACTCTACTTAAGACTTTTTATATCATTTAATTATGATAAAATCAATATTATGAAGAAGTTTACTTATTTAATCTTAATAATTTTATTATTAACAATTTTTTGTTTAATCGTATTTAAAAAAGATTACGGCTACGATAAAGAAATTAATTTTGATTATGCGCCACTAGATGTTGTAAATAGTTATATTCCAAAACCAAAGAATGTAACAATTAATGGAATTGATTATCTTCAAACTCAATTGCCTGTTGGTAAATTTGGAGGTACATTTACATCAGGCTCTATTGGTGATCCTAAAACATTTAATCCGTATAATGCAAACGATGCAACAAGTGCAGAATTATCTGAAATTATGTATGACGGTTTGGTTCAAACAAATCCTACTAATGGTGAGGTTATACCCAAACTAGCTAAAAGTTTTGAAATATTAGATGATAATAAAACATATATTATATATTTAAGACACGGAATAAAATGGTCAGATGGCAGAGAAATTACATCGGATGATGTTTATTTTACATATAATACTATTATTTTTGGCGGTTTTGGCGATGGTTCTACAAGAGATGTTATGACTATTGATAATAAATTGCCAAAAGTAGAAAAAATAGATAAATATACCGTTAAATTTATTACATCTAAGCCTTTTGCGCCATTTTTGAGGACATTAAGTGCTTCAATTATGCCAAAGCATATTTTTGAACCTGTTACAAATAAAGGAAAAGCATATTTTTTAACTTATCAAGGAGTGGATGTAAAGCCAGATAATTTAGTTATTTCAGGTGCTTTTAAATTAAGCGAATATGTGCCATCTCAAAGAGTTGTGTATAAAAGAAATCCAAATTATTATTTAATAAATAAAAATAACGAAAAATTACCTTATATTGATAAATGGGTTAGTATAATTACAGGTGATACTAATAATCAAACGCTAAAATTTGAAGCAGGTGCAATTGATGTTTTATCAGTGAACGGAGCTTTGGTTAACAGATATAGAGAACTTGAAAAACATGGTGATTTTAAACTTTATAATTTAGGTGCGAGTACAAATACGACTTTTGTTGTTTTTAATTTAAATAACAGAAAAAATAAAGATGGAAAATATTATGTAAATCCAATTAAACAATCTTGGTTCCAAGATAGAAATTTTAGAACCGCTCTCGATTGGGTTATCGATAGAGATGATTTAATTTTAAATATTTTCTCAGGTCTTGCAAGCCCTTTGTATAGCGCAGAACCATTAAACAGCCTCTTTTTAAATGAAAAAGTGGCTAAAGGTCATGGTGTTAATTTAGATTATGCTAATGAACTTTTAAAAAAAAGCGGTTTTTATAAAAAAGACGGTATTTTATACGATAAAAAAGGAAACAAAGTAGAATTTGAACTTTTAACAAATGCAGGAAATACTCAAAGAGAAGCAACAGGAGTTTCTATTAAACAAGATTTTGAAAAATTAGGCATAAAAGTTAATTTTAAAGCGGTTGAGTTTAATAGTTTAATCAATAGAATTGTTAATTCTGCTGATTACGATTGTGTAATTATAGCGCTTACTTCAAATATTAATGAGCCAAATTCAGGCTATAATGTTTGGAATCCTAACGGTGCTTTGCATTTATTTAACAAAAGAACTCAAAATGATTTAAAATCATCAGATAAAATTTTAGATTTTGAACAGGAAATAATTGATATATTTAATAAAGGCGCTCTTGAGCTTGATTTTAATAAACGCAAAAATATTTATGATAAATACCAAGAAATTGTTGCAAGAGAAAATCCAATGCTATTTTTATATGCGCCATTAAATATTTATGCTATTCGCTCTAACGTAAAAAATGTTTATCCGACAAAAATAGGCGGATTATTTCATTCAATGGCAGAAATATACAAAAATTAATTTAAATCTTTTGAATTTAGCATAGCAATTGTTGTCCAGAATAAAAATTGTAATTGCGGTCTGAACCAAATAGTATCAAAAAGACCATGACCTGCTGTTGCTGCTATCATTAGAATAATTGATAATGCTAAAACTTTTGAATTTGTTGTTTTTTGATTATTTAAACAAACTTTTAAACAGTGTTTAATAACTAAAATTAAAAATATAATAAAAGCGCCAAGCGCAAAAATACCGCTTTCAACAGCTATTTCTAAAGGTACGCAATATGAACCAAGCGCATCAAAGCCTGTTTTCATATATAGACCATATATTTCTCTGAAGTTTTGATTTCCTACCCCTATTCCAAATATGGGGTTATCTAAAAACATTCTCCAAACTGCTTCATAAACATTAAATCTGAATGATATTGAGCTATCTGCCCTAAGGGCAAAAATTGATTCAAATCTTTTAATTAATGCGGGGTTTGTTATTATAAAAAGTATAAAACCAATAATACTTGCAATAGATAGGTTTTTATATCTTTTTTTGATGTTTGATAATCCGCCAAATTGTTTTTTTACATAATAAATTAAAGCAATGAATAATGCCGGGAAGAATAATAAAAATCCTAAATATGCTCCTCTGCATCCTGTGTAGATTATTGCTGTTAAATTTAAAAATAACAAGCAAAGAAAAACAAGAGCTATTCTTTTTTTACCGCTTTTTAAATTAACTAAAATTAAATATACAAAATTTGATAATCCACACAATAAATAACCTGCTAAAAGATTGGGGTTATATGGCTGTAATGTCCCATAAGCGCGAGAAACTACTTCTTCAGGGTTAATATTTGTCATATCTTGCCAGCCTGAAATTTCTACAACTCCGCCTAGGTTTTGAATTATAGCTATGATTGATTCATAGCTCATTAAACCTGTTGTAAATAAAATTATAATAGGGATTTTATTTGAATTTGTTTTAAAAAATATACCTGCACAATAAAAGAATAATATATATATAAAGGTTTTAATGTATCCATGAAGGCTTAGTTTAAATAAAGTTGAAGCAAATAAGCTCACTGTTACCAATAAAAAATAGATTAACAATGCTTTTTCAAAAGGTTTTAGCGAAAAATCGATTTTATTTTCTATAAAAATACTTTTAAATATTACAAGAAAGCTAAATAATAACGCTACAAGACCCATCATATCACTTGATGTGCATATAGCACAAAATAATAGCGCAAGTAATACTATAAAAGTAATTCTATCTATATTTTGCGAAAATAAACTGTTGTTAATATATTTTTTAATATTAGTGAACATCTTGATTTATTTTTGTGTGTTTATCTAAATCTTCGTGTATTTCATTTGTTGGTTCAGGGCTTGCTATAACATTTGTTATGACTCCGTTTAATTTATATTTTGCACCCTCCAGAGTTATAGGAAGTCCGATTTTTACTTTGTTTCCGCCAACAACCGCATCGCCGTCTTTTGTTATTTTTGCACTATCAACTACTTTTACCAAGTAATCATATTGATAAGGTGTTGTATCATCATTAACAGTAATATAAGGCTTTTTAGGGTTGATTGTAGGAAGCATTATTTTTCTTTTGTCAAATTTAACATCTTTAATTTTTAGTTTTGTGTAAGGAACGTTTCTTATTGTGATAAATGTTTCATCATCTTTTTTAAATATTGGTTCATCTGATGTTGAAGCAACACCTCTTAAATATATTTCCATTTCGATATTAACTGTTGCTTCAATTTGATTTGATGAAGTTGCTCTTTTTCCTTTGATTGTCATAAAACCGACAATTAATCCAACAAGCACAATAATTATTATCAGATAATCAAATGGTTTAATTTTTTTTATAAAATCCATATTAAACTCCTTTTCTTAGCAAGACAATTCGTCTTTTAAGTCCTCAACTGTAACCGTATGACAGCCAAAGTATCTTATTACTATGCTGGCTGCAAGATTACCTATATACATTGCAATTTTTGCATCTAACCCTGCTGCAAGTCCTAATGTAAAAGCAGCAACAACGGTATCGCCTGCGCCTGTTACATCAAACACTTCTTTTTTGTTATATGCATTGATTTTTTCAAATGTAATTTTTTCATTTTCTTTTTCAAAAAGTGCCATGCCATTTTCTCCTCTGGTTAAAAGCACTTTTTGCAAATTTAATTCATTAAGCAGTTTTTCACCTGCTTTTTTAAGTGTTTCATCGTCTTTTATGAAAAATCCAACCTGTTTTTCACTATCAGGTTGATTTGGTGTAATTGCGCTAACACCTTTATATTTTTCCATATTTTTTTGAATGTCTGCAACAATAATTTTATTATGTTTTTTAGCTTCTTCAATTGCTGAATTTATAACATTTTGTGTTAAACAGCCAAGATGATAATCTGATAAAATTATTCCATCAAAATTTGGTATTGCCTTTTTAATATTTTCAATTATTTTTTCTTCTGTTTCTTTGTTTAGAGGGGTTTTTGTTTGTCTATCTATTCTTACGATTTGTTGTGTAATACTTTGATTACAAGAACCTGAAATGCGGGTTTTTGTGGTTGTTTTTCTTGTTTTATCCATAACCATATGGCTTGTATTTATGCCTTTTTCTTCAAGAATTTTAAGAAGTTCACCGCCATAATAATCATCGCCATAAACCCCTATGGCACTTGCTTTTCCAAGGTTTAATCTTGAAACGTTATGAGCAGCGTTTGACGCAGCACCTAGAATTTTTTTTGTTTCATAGTGTTCTAAAATTAATACAGGTGCTTCCCTTGATATTCTCTCAGTATTTCCATACACCATTTCATCAAGAGCAAAATCACCAATAATAAGAATTTTTGGCTCTTTTAATTTATCTAGATATTGTATTAATTCTTTCTTTTCCATATAAAATCCTGTTGCGAAAAATATATTATCACAAAAGTTATTTTTTGTATTTATTTTGTCTTATTTCTAATTGTATGTCTTCTAATAATTTTCGATTTATTGAAAATAAATCGCCCACAATTGCAAGCATAGCACATATAAATGACAATGTCATAATTATTGTACATAAAATTAACGATTGAATGTGTCCATTGCCTTCAAAATTGATAAAATAATATAAAAATCTTGCGCCGATTAACAACCCGATTATGAATAAAATTAATGAAAATACTCCAAAAAATTGACTTGGTTTATATACTATAAAAAATCTTATAAGATTTTTTGATTGTTTTATGATGTAATCTAAATTATTTTTAAATAATCTTGATTTTCTATTTGGTTGCGGATTAGTTGTTATATCAACATTTACAATGGATAAATTTTTAAATTTTGCTTGAATAAGCATTTCAATTGTATAAGTAAAATTATTAAATATATTTAATTTAAGCATTGCATTTCGATTTAGCGCTCTAAAACCGCTTGTTGCATCTTTTATATTCGCATTTATAAACTTACTTACAATTGATGAACCAAATTTTTGTAAGAATTTTTTAAATGGTGTAAATGTTGATATTTTATCAATAGGACGAGCGCCAATTGTAACATCTGCTTTGTTTTCTATAATTGGGGTTATTAATTTTTCAATATCTTTGGCATTATATTGGTTATCGCCATCTAAATTAACTAAAATATCAGCTTTATTTTTAAGTGCGTTTTCAATTCCAAATTTAAAAGTATAAGATAACCCTTTTTGAGGGTATATATCTATAACATTAACATTATTTTTTTTGCAAATTTGAGATGTTTTATCATTACTTCCGTCATTAAGTACAAAAATTTCTATTTCATCGATATTTTTTATCTTTTTAGAAATAGATTGTAAAACCTCTAAAATGCTTTCCTGTTCGTTATGTGCAGGAATTTGAATAATTAATTTCATAAAAGGATTATACATCAAATGGAGGATATTTAAAAAGTAATGTTAAAGAATGTGAATTCGTGGCACGATAACTAACTTGTAAGAAATAAAAAATAATTTATACACACCATATAACTTTATTGTCATCCTTATTAGAGCCTATTGTACAAGATACAATAGCTTTTTTTTACCCGAACCAAGCGAAACGTAGTGCGACTGCACACGTTGAGCGAAGAAAGCGCAAGCCGTGTGTGGAGCCGTAAGAAATGGCAAGGCGTTGAGCCTTGACATTTTAGGCGTAACCGTTCGATGGCGACGTTTCAAATTCTTGCCGTAGGCGAATTTGACAGGAGCAAAAACGCGCAAGCCGGTGCGATAACGAGCTTTCGTTGAGAAAGCGAGTTAAGCATTACGATGGCGACGTTTCAAATTCTTGCCGTAGGCGAATTTGACAGGAGCAGAACGCGCAAGCCGGTGTTTAGCGAAACGTAGTGCGACTTAGTTATTTCTGCTCTATTTTTTCAATAGCATCAAGCCCTACGAGGTTTTCTAATATTGCTCTTGAAGTAGTAAATTCATCTTGTGCTTTTTGTGCGTTTGTTTTAGCGTTTCTATAATAAACGTCTGATATTACAAGTTCTTCTTTTGATTTTTTTTGAGCTTGCTTATATATTTCTTCCCTTTTTTCAAAATTTTCCTGTGTCATTTTTGCAAGTTTTTCTTTGGTTTTATAGTCAACATATAAATTTAATAATTTTTTTTGCAATTCATCAATTTTTCTTACCATTAAAACCATATCAGCATCTGAAACTTTAGAAAAACGATAGTTAACTTCTTTATCATCTTTCATAAAAGCGTTAACCAAGCCTCCGCCAATTAAAGCACTTGTTGCAACAAAAGGATCTCCTGCAACAGAGGCTCCGGCGATAGATGAAAAATTAGCTAGTGGTTTTAGAATTTTTTTCATGGTTGATTCATTTGGTTTATCTTCATCAGGATTTGATAGTTTATAAATTGCATATTTCATTGTTTCTGAGCGTGATACTGTTGCATTCCATAAAATAGCTAAATCCGAATTAATTTCGTTTGAATCTTCTTCTAATTCCCAAGCAATATCATCAGCTAGTCTTTTAAGGCTTAAATCAGCATAATTTGCGTTAATTTCACTTGCTTGTTTTTCTTCAATTTTTTTATCTTCTTTTTTTGTAACAAGTTGAGCTTTTTGCTCATCATTTGTAATTTTTTCAACTTTTCTTGATTCAACTTTGTCTGTATTTGATAATCTTCCTTCTAGTGGTTTTGGCTCTTTTAGATCATCAATTGTAATTCCTAAAGCGATAGAATTTATCAATAATGCTATAACAAGGAGTTTTTTCATTTTTCCTCCTTATTTGTCACATTTATTGTTTTCTTTTCAAAATTTAAATCTTTTTTATCTACGTTTTGAGTTATTAAATCCATTTGGATTATATTTAATTCATCAACTGTTTTTTTACCTGCAAGACGAGTGAGTGCAAGGCGATATTTTTTAACTTCTTGTTTTAATCTGTATTCTTCAATTAACTCGTCTTCCCATTGGGATGATGTTATTGCTATATCGAGCGAATTATTTTTGTCAAGCGCATCAGAGTAATTTTTATTATGCAAAAGAAGCTGTTCTCTGCATTTTTTTAGTTTAATTAATGCACCTTTATAATTATAATAATCAACTATGATTTCATCCTGTAAATCTTCAATTAAACTTGCAAGCTCAATTGCTTCAGTATCAGTTAAGGATGGATTTTGTAATTTATCATTATTTTCTTTGTTTATTAAATTATTAGCTAATCTTCCGGCTGCATAAGCTCCTGATTGGATACCGTAATTCATTCCTAAAAAACTAGGTAAAAGCGCAGCTCCTGAAATAATTGCACTCATTGATTTTGCCATTAAAGAGGAATGTATTCTTCTTTGCTCAGCCGGAATTGCTAATTTTTTAAGACAAAAAGATATCATCGGATTATTTGAAACAGTTGCATTCCAAAGGTTTTCTATGTCTTGCAAATCTGCTTTTTGTTGTTCGTTTATTTGTTTTTGTGCTTCAAGAGCGTTATCTACAAATAATGAACCTTTTAGGGTTTCAACTTTATCTTTATATTTGACATCAAAATCTTCAACTTTTTCAAGTTTGATTAAATCTCCTGCAAAAGCGCACCAGCTTGTGTTTAAAAATATTAAAAATAACGCAAGAAATTTTTTTGTCATGATTAAATTTTATCACACAAAAAGAAAACGAGCAGTTTGTAAATAATATTGGAAAATTTCTTGCAAGTCATTTTTTTTGTTAGATAATATGTTGTGTAGTATTAACTAATACATTTAGAAGGAGAGACTAAAATGACAAAAGTCGCAATTAACGGATTCGGCAGAATCGGAAGAAACACTCTTCGTGCTGCTATCAGAGAAGGTATTTTTAACAAAATTGATTATGTAGCAATCAATGACCCAGGATTAACTCCTGCAAATGCTGCACATGTATTTAAATATGACTCAGTTATGGGTAAATTTGACGGTACAGTTGAAGTTGCTGAAGATGGTTTAGTAATCAACGGTAAAAAAATCTTATTCTTTGCTGAAAAAAATCCTGCAAACTTACCTTGGGCTAAACTTGGTGTAGAAGTTGTTGTTGAATCAACAGGTTTCTATACAGATGCAACAAAAGCTGCTGCTCACATTACTGCTGGTGCTAAAAAAGTTATCATTTCAGCTCCTGCTAAAAACGAAGACAAAACTATCGTTTTAGGTGTTAACGATCATGAATATGATCCTGCTAAACATAACGTAATTTCTATGGCATCTTGCACAACAAACTGCTTAGCTCCTGTTGCTAAAGTTGTTGCTGAAAAATTTGGTATCGTTAAAGGTTTAATGACAACTGTTCATTCATACACAGGTGACCAAAGAATTCTTGACGCTGGTCACAAAGATCCACGTCGTGCTAGAGCTGGTGCGCTAAACATCGTTCCTACAACAACAGGTGCTGCAAAAGCTGTTGCTTTAGTTCTTCCTGAATTAAAAGGTAAATTAAATGGTTTTGCTATGCGTGTTCCTACTCCGGATGTATCTGTTGTAGACGTTGTATTTGAAACTGAAAAACCTGTTACTGCTGAAGCAGTTAACGCTGCTCTAAAAGAAGCTGCTGATGGCAAAATTCTTTGCTACTCTGAAGAACCACTTGTATCTTCTGATTATATTGGTACTTCACAATCTTCAACAGTTGACGCTGCATTAACAATGACAATGGGCGACAACATGGTTAAAGTTGTTTCTTGGTATGATAACGAAATGGGTTATTCAACAAGATTAGCTGAAACTACATATATGGTTGCTTCAAAACTATAATTGGTTTTACTAAATAAAATTAAACCGAAGGCTTTTAGTCTTCGGTTTTTTTATTAAGAAATGTAACAAAAATAATCAACTCTGAAATTCAATACTTTTTATATACTTTATATATATGTAAGCAGTTACTAAAGGATAAATAAAATGAAACTACAAATTACTGATAACTTTGATCAAAAACTTGCAGAACTTTATTCATCTAAAGTAACTGTAAATTTAGATAACAACCAATCAACAATCGATCCTAACAAATTTTGGAATTCAATGGAATTAATCGCAATAAACCACAAAGCAATGATTAACTATCGCATTAAAGCATAATTCTAACCGAGTAAAGTTCCAAAATTTATCATATTATAGAGAGAGAAGTCAGCGGATTTGGAGTATAACCCTTCTTATTAAAGAAGGGTTTTTGGATTTTATAACGGTTGCGTTTTTAAAATTATATCTTGCTATAAGATTATATTGAGTCTCAAAGTTTGCTTTTAGGATTGCATCTTTTGGAATTAAACTTTTAAGTTTTTTAGAATAAATATAATTGTTATTTGTATCTTCATTTTTTAGAAGTATTTCTGTTTTATCTTCTCTATTCCAAAAATAATCACAATAAACGCCATTAGTGTTAAGTAGAATAAAATTAGAAATATCTTTGTTTGAAAGCTGATAATCATTCAATTTATGGTTGTTCATTTCATAATTTATTCCTGTAATTTTTGTTGGTGCGAAAATTATTTTTTCATTTTTTTCTTTTATATTTTTATCTTTATTGAAAATTATTATTCTATTTTCTTTGATTTCTTCAAAATGCTCTGTTTTATTTGTTTTTGGTGCCTCAAAACCTATAAAATAAAGGTTTTTTCTTTTTGAATTATTTTGAATTTTTTTATAAAAATCTATGCTTTCATTGATATTTGATGAGGAATTAAGATATATCTCATCTCTTTTGTAGTGGTTTGGATTGATTATTTCAATATTATAATCTTTGAGTTTATATTTTATCAGCCAATTTGGATATGGTTTGTACTTTGAAATTGCTAAAACAATGGCGTTTTTATCTTCAAAGAAAATCCTGCCTTTATTTGGAAATTTTATTTCTTCTTTTATTTTAAAAATATCTTTTAGCTTTATTGGATAATTCGTGTTTTTATAGTCTAAAATTGTATTATTTAATTCTTCAAGGTCTTGATAAAAAGAGTCTATTTTTATTGAAAAACGGCTATTTTTTTCATTTTTTTGTGCTGTATTTTTTCTTATATTATTTGTTTTTATTATTTTTTTTATATCATCAATATCAAGGTCATATCTAAGTTGAGAATTTGGTGTAATATAGATAGAAACGGCTTTTTGCTGATAGCCTAATATTTTAATTTTTTTAGAAAATTTTAGTTTTAAAAGCTCATCTAAAACATCGTCTGCATTTTTTTCAAGCGAATAATAATCATTATTTTTTGATTTAACTATTACAAAGCAGTCGTATTTTAGATAATATCTGTCATCGATATTAATATAGTCAAAACTATATAAATTTAAATATCTTTGAATTTTGTTTATTGCTTCATCTTTATTTGCAAATGGCTTATATTTGCAATATATATTCATTCCGTAAATTGATGAAAAAATTATAACATTTTTAATTTCTCTTAGTTGTCTGATTTCTCTTTCTATATTTTTTGCATAGTTTATGTCCAATTCTTGCGCAGTAATGTTTTCTGATTTAATTTCTATTTTTAAATCATAGCTTTCATTTTGAAAGAAAAGAAAAAATATTATTGATATAAATAGAATGATAAAAAGTTTTTTCATAGCTTTATTTTCTTGTGGGTAATATTTTGATAGTTATCGTTTGAAATTATAATATCTTCGTTTTTTAATCCGTCTAAAATTTCAATTTCGTTATTCATGATTTTTCCTGTTGTTATTTTTGTTTTTTCTATTTCACCTGTGTTTTCTTTTATATTTGCAACTTTATAGATATATTTTTTGCCATTTTCTTCAAAAACATATTCAATCGGAATAAATAATTTTTCATCGTTTTTAAAATTAAAATAAACATCAGCACTCATCCCTTCTTTTAGGTAATTTGTTGTATCTTTGATTTTGACTTTTACAACATATCCGCTAAAATTCATATCGGTTTTTGAAATGTGTGCAATATTTCCTTGATAATTTTTATCAAGAATTTTTATTTTGGCGCTATCGTTTATTTTTAGCTTGTTTATAGTATTTTCATCAACCATAATATCCACTAAAAACCCTTCTGAAGATATGAAAAATGCTATTGGATTAGCAATTTTTGCAATTGCACCAACGCTTTGATATTTTTTTGCAATGTATCCGTCGTAAGGCGCTGTTACTTTGTTATAGTCAAGTTCTTTGTTTATATAATTTATCTTTTCTTTTTGTGTTTGTATTTGCTCAGCAAGAACTTTTAATTCATAATATGCGCTCTCCCAATCATTGTCTGAGATTGCACCTTCTTTGTGAAGTAAATCAAGTCTATGATAATAGCTTTTTTGTTTATCTTGTTGAATTACGTATTGTTTTAATCGGTTTTGTTCTTCTTTTTTTCTTATTTCATAAAGAGTGCCATCAAGTCTTGCTATTGTTTGCCCCTTTTTTATAAAATCACCGTCAGCAAAAGGAAAATATGTTATTTTTCCTTCTGTTTGAAAGCTCAAGTTCGCATTATTGGATGATTTTACTATGCCATGAAAAATTTTATTTTCGTATTTTGGAATATTGATTTTTATATAATTAAAGTCGTTAAGATTTTCGTATTTGGTACATCCAAATAAAAACATTGTAAATACAAGAATGAAAATTGATATTATAATCCTCATTCAAAAATTTTAATTCTTATATTTTTCCGATTAATCAGACAATCGGTTAATTATAGGAATGCTTTAAAAATAATCCGTTTACGCTAAGATTAGGAACATATCCTGTTTTGGATATTAAAGATGTTTCTCTTTTTGAAAAATCATATCCCCAAGTTCCAAGGTAGATTTTTTTGTTGTTGTTGTCATAAACATAACAAATGGCAATAATCATATTGTCGTTATCAGCACTAAAACCCAGGGGTTCTATATCATATCTGTATTTTGATATTTGTTTATTTTTCCAATCAAGAAAATAATGTTTTATAGCTAAATCAAAATCTCCTAATTTAATTGAATAGCTATTTTCAATATCATCTTCAACAAAATGGATATATAGATTTGTTTTATAAATTCCATTTAGTGTCGAGCCTATTTTTTCTTTTATTAATAATTTTTTAGAGTCACTGCTCCAATCAACAAGCACTAAGCCATGAAAAGAATTAGGATAAACCTCTTTTGTGCCTGATTCTAAAACAGGTATTCTTTCTTTTTGTTGGTGTTTATATTCAAGTATTCTTTTTATTTTGTTTTTGGAAGTATCAAGTTCTTCTACAAAAAAACTTGATGATATTTGATTTGTGTCAGGCGAATAATAATAATTAGGATATGCCGCATATTTGCATTCTTTATCTACTGTAAGATATGGCATATAAAATAAGTCTTTTTTAATATTTTCAAGGTTATATTCTCTTTTGCCTTGAGGGTAATTGTATGCTTGAAAAGTGTATTTTAGGGGCGGAACGTGATATTTTTTTGTGTCTATTTTTTGTTTTTCTTCTTTAATTTCTCTATCCTCAAGGGGAATATTTTGAGCTTCATTTTCCCATTCTTCATAAGTTTCAACCATTTTTGGTTTTGGCTGAACTTCTTTCTTTTTAAATGGTGATTTGGCTTTTATTTTTTCGTAAGTATTTTTAAAATTTTCTTTTATATTAAGGTCTTTGCCTTCTGCTCCAGCAAAAAATACCATACATAAAAATAAAATAATTATTATTTTATTTTTCATTAAACAAGACCTTCTTTTAGCGCAACTATTGCTGCTTTTGTTCTATCTGTTAAGTATAGTTTTTGCAATATATTGTGAACATGGGCTTTTGTTGTTGATATTGAAACAACTAATTTTTCTGAGATTTCTTGATTTGATAAACCATCAACAATTAAAGATAAAACTTCTAGTTCTTTTTTTGTTAAGCCATATTTTTTGTTTGCTTCTTTTTGGCTTTTTGTTGCGGTTGTTTGTATGTCGTTTTCGTTTTGAATGCTTGATAAAACTACTCTTGCAATTTGAGAATCAATCCAAGCTGCTTTTGTAGCTACTGTATCTATTGCACTTGTAAGCGTTTCAGAGCTTGAACCTTTCATAATATAGCCGTCAGCTCCTGCTTTAAATGCTGCAAAAATATCTTCTTTATTATCTCTTGATGTAAACATTAAAACGGCGCAATCTAATTTTAATTCTTCTTTAATTTTTCTTGTTGCGCTAATGCCGTCCATTTTTGGCAATCCTATATCCATTAAAATTACATCCGGATTATATTGGCTTGCCATCATAACGCCTTGTGCTCCGTCTGTTGCTTGGGCTACAAGGTTGTATTTTGGCGTATTTTCTATTTTCATAGCAAGCCCTAATCTTGTAAACTCGTGATCTTCTACAAGTAAAATGTTGATTTTTCTATCTGTCATAATATTACCTTACAATCATTAATTACGTTTTTCAATTCAAAAGAAAATTTTGAACCCTTATTAAGTTCTGATTCTACATATATTTTACCATTGTGCGCTTCAATTATTTGTCTTGACAGATATAATCCAAGACCTGTGGAACTTGAGCGTTTTTGGTTTGTTCCTTGAGAGAATCTGTTAAATAATTTTGAACAGTCTTCTTGTGATAATCCGATGCCGTCATCTATTACTTCAACTTTTATGTCTTTTTTGTCTTGTATTATGTTTACTTTGACGCATGAGCTATCTTGAGAGTGTTTTATTGCATTTCCTATTAAATTTATAATAACTCTTCTTATCTCGTTTTTATCTGCATTTATGAATATTTCATCTTCATTTTTAGATATTTCGATTTCAATATTTGCTTTTTTGGCTAAGGATTCAAGTTCTTGATTACATTCTTGGATAAGTTTTACTATGTCAAATTTTGTTTTGCAAAGATATGTTTTTCCTGCTTCGTATCTATATACTTCTAAAAGCGCATTAACAAGACCAAGCATATCTTCTGAGCTTTTTTTCATGGCGTTAAATAAGTTATTTTGTTTTTCGTTAATTTCTCCTAATGATTTATCTAAAACAAAATCAAGCCCTGAAATTGACGCTAATAGCGGTGTTCTTAAATCATGTGTTAGTGTTGCAATGAAGTCATCTCTTAATCTTTCGGTTTCTTTTTGATATGTACAATCTCTTATAACTGCAACATAGAAATTATTTTTTTCATCAGAAACAGGCGCAATGCTTATTTCAACGGGAATTTTTATATCTTTTTTATAATTTATTAATGAATAGTTTCTTAAAAATACATTTGTTTTATTAGTTAGTTCGTTTGTTGAAAATTGTTTTGATTCGCTAACTACAAGCTCAAAAAGATTTTTGTTTAATAAATCTTTTTTGTTTTGACCGAATAAATTTATTGAAGCATTATTTAAATCGGTAATTTTCATATCTTGATTAAAAAGAATAATGCCATCTGCGCAATTTTCAATAACGGCGTTGAGCTTAGAATTTGCTTGCATTAATTCTAAAGTTCTTTTTTGAACTGTTTCTTCTAAGTCTTTTGAGTAATTTTCAAGTTTTTTATTTGCTATTTCTAGTTCTTCAATTTTTTTATCAAGTTCTTTTTTAAGTCTTGCCTGTGTTAGAGCATTTTTTATATTAATAATTAAATTTCTGTTGTCCCAAGGCTTTTCAATATATTTAAATATACCTATTTCATTAATTGCTCTAATGGCGTTTTCTTTATCTGCATAACCCGTTAAAAGAATTGTTGAAGCATCTTTTTGAAGTTTTTTAGCGTTCTCTAAAAAGTCTATGCCGTTCATTTCAGGCATAATAAAATCACTTATTATTAAGTCAACTTCGTTTTTCTTTATGTAATTTAGTGCTTCATTGGGATTATTGTAAGCAGTAACATTGCTAAAGCCTTCAAGCCCCAAAAGCATACTAAGAGTTTTGGTGACCATGGCTTCATCGTCAACTATCAATATTTTACCCAACTTATCCATAATAAAAAGATAAGATATTTTTTCTTTTAATACAAATTATTAACAAAAATACAAAAAACTTAAAATTACTTGATTTTAAATTTACATGAAATATCTTTGTGGTAATCTTGAGTTGTAGGGTGATATTAGACAGCAGTCTAATGTATATCAAGATAGTTATGAATATAACACGCAGTCAGTACAGAGAAATCGCTAATAAAAAGTTATTTGCCAGCAATAACGCCACAACGTCACCAAGAAATGATGTCACCTCGCTGTCTTTTACATCTAACATTACAAGAAAAATTGATAAAAAGAATGTTCAAACAATTTACAGTGGCGCAAGAACGTTAATTGACGGAATTGAAAACTCTCTTGGTAAAGGGTATTTTGAAGATTTACTTAACAAAGCGCAGATTGATTTTAATGACGATACATTAACTTATGCAAATAGAACATTTTTAAAAGATGCATTCGCTACATTGAAAGCAATAGTTGAAATTCCTTTTAGATTTACAACTAATGTTGCCAAAAAAATGAAAATTAATATTTCTGATGATAGTTTTTTAGGTGCTTGGCTTAAAAAACATGAACAAGAAATTTCTTATAATAAAGTAGTTGATATTATCGATGAATATGTTAGACCTGTTATTTCAAAAGAAGGTAATGTAAATTCTCAAAGAGCTAATAAAATATTCAGCGATACGATAGGCTCGAACATCACAAGAGTTAAAAAGAATTACGAATCTCGAGATGAAAGAACATTAAATCGAGTAGCCACATCTATCGTTTCAGCACTTTATTCAGGTGCTGATTTTTATAATATATCCATGCTTCAAAAAGACGATAAAAATGAAGCATCAAAAGCACAAAAAAGACGTTTAAGACAAGAATTAACAAGAATGGGTTTAAGCGCAGCGTTTACCTTCTTAACTCTTGGTTTGTTTGATAGATATACTAAGAAAAATATTTGGCTAAATGCTTCTGTTATTGCCGGTTCTACATTATTATCAGAGATTTTATCAAGAATATTTTCAAAAACACCTTTGATTCCTTTAACTTCAAAAGAAGCAGCTAAAATTTCACAAAAGAGAAAAAATAGCCCCGAAGAAAGACAAAAAATAACCTTTAGAGCAAACCTTAAAAATGAACAAGAAGAATTCCGCTCGCTTTTAAAAAGTACTCCTACATTAGAAGAAAGCAGCAAAAAACTCGAAAATAAAGAATTAGAGCCTAAAAAACATAAAAAATCTAAACTCTTTAGAATTTTTATGGGTGCATTTGCACTTGCTAATGTTTTCTTTATTTTGTCAAAATTATCAAAAGGCGAACTTAAAGCAAATAAAATCAAAAAAGAATTTTATGATATGTACAAAGATAATATTTTAAATAACGATATTACCGCTGAAGTTGTTGAGCAAGCAAAACAAGCTGCTAAAAAAATTAAAGAAGATAATGCAGGTCGATTAATTAAATTGCCTTCATTTGGAAGTATTAAAGATTTAATTACAAAAAGAAAAGTTGAAGTAAATCTTGATGAATTAGCTTCCAAGTTAGAATTACTCAAAAATACACAAGATGGTCAAAAGATTTCAAATACTTTAGATATTTATTTAAATCATATTCAAAAATTAAAAGATGAAGGAAAAAATGTTGTTTCTTCAAAAGTTGATATTCCTGTTGTTTCAGGATTATATTCAGGAATTACCAAAATATTTAATACAGTAGGAACAATATTAACAGCTCCATCAAGATTGTTATTTGCTTGTTTGAATAAAGATTATAAAGATTCAAATAAATTATTTGATGAGGTTATGCAAGAGGTTAAACCTAATTATAATAAGGAGCTTGTTCAACTTGCTCATATTTGTGAACTTGATAAAAAATCAAAATTGCATGAAATCTTTAAATCAAAACCGAGAAAAGATTCAACAATGATCGATATTATCCAAAAACGTGCAAGAAATGTTGAAGTTGGTGCTGAAACATCTGAATTAGCTAATATTTCACGTACAATGGTTACGGCAATAACTACATATTTCTTTGTTAATGATTACAGAAATAGCGTACTTATTGAATCAGGCGGAAAAGACACAGAAGGCGCTAAAGAAGAAACAAGAGAACGTTTGATGCATAAGTTATCTAACTTTATAATTAACGGTACATTGATGAATACATTTAATACTATATTTAAATCTGTATTAAATAAGAGCTTGTTGGGTGCTACTGTTGTTGCGGCAGCTACTGAAACAACTAATGAATTTTTGGTTAGAAAATCAATATGTCAACCTATTGGCATGAAAAAATCAAAACAAGAAATTATAGATTACGAAGAAAAACAAATGAATAAAAAAGGCTTTATGGGCTGGTGGTCAAGGACATTTAAGAAAATTACAGGTAAAAAATCGCTAACTCAAAAAGCAGGTATTAAAACTTCAAATAAATAAATAAATGCACGTGTTAAAAAGCTTGTTTTTTGGTTTAATTAACTTTTACAATAAATATTATCTTTATGGTAGAATTGTAAAGTGACAATAGAGAGAAAGCAGTTTATATTTATGGATTTAGAAAATTTATTAAAAACAAGTGTTGAAAACAATACGCCCGATGAAATTAAAAAAGATAAAATTTTTAATTATAATGACAAAAATTCTTTTACTTTTAAATTAACAAAAGAATTAGTTGAAAAATTAAACTTAATGACTTGGTTTCAAGGATATAAAAAAGAAGCTATGGTTTCAACAGCAGGTATTAGAGGACCTCAAAATATTTTATATCCGCACGATACAAGATTTCCAATCAATACAATAGGAATTACTTTAGCAACATTAGCTAAAGCGTTAGTTTTAAAAGAAAAATATCCTAATCAAGAGCTAGTAAAATTAGTAGGTTGCGAAGTAAGATATAATTCAAAAACATATCTTGATATCATAGCAAGAATTCAGGCCTCTTTAGGAATTAGAACACTAACACCTAAAAATCGTCAAACTATTCCTATTTGGCTTGCTTCTTTTTTGGCTTTTAAATTAGATTTGGTTGGAGCTGAATATATTACAAGTTCTCATGGCATATCTGTTAAAAATGCAACAAAAGATTTAAACAATCAAGGTTCTCAATTTTTACCAAATGAAAGTATAGAGTTTGTTAATAAAATAGAAGAAATTTTAAATATTGCAAATACAAGAGGAGTTTACGAAATCGAGTTTTCATCAAGCGATGATTCTCATATTGATGAAAATGCAATGGAGAAATTAAATAACGGTATTGATTTATACTGTGAATATCTAAATAATGGCGTTGCTAATTTAAAAAATATAAACGCAATTAAAAATTTTGATAAAAAAATTGTAATAGATTCTGTTGGCGGATGTGCTTATAATTCATTATCAAAAATTTTAGATAAATTAGGAATAAAAGATAGTTTTGTTTGGCTAAATAAAGAAGAAGACCCATTTTTTCATGGCATCGGAAAAGATACAAAAAATGGCGCTTTTTATGATTGGTCGCTAGATGTTACGGTATTAGCTAAAGATAAAGAAGGAAAAGAATATTTCCCTGTTGTAAAATCACTTGATTATGGCGAAAAATTAAAAGATTATCCTATTAATACGGTGGTTTTAATTACTGACCCTGATCATGACAGATTGAATATAGTTCAAATTATCTCAAGTGATAAGAAAGATACTGTAATTAAAGCGGGCGTTGATTATGTAGAATTAGATAAAGATAGAATTTTATGCGTATTTAGCGCAAACCAATCATTCTTGATGATTATGGATTATTGGAATTCATCTTTGGATAAAAATTCTGATAGCGAATATTTCATGATTAAAACAACTGCAAGCTCAAAGGCTTGGGATGAATGGGCTCGTGCAAAAGGAATAAAAATTATTAATACACCTGTTGGTTTTAAAGAAATAGCAGGTGCAGTGAAAAAAATCGAAGCTCAATATGAAAAAAATGTCGAAAATATTACAATTTATGATGTTTTCAATAAAAAAGTTGAACTAGGCAAAAATCCAAGAATGATTTTTGGCGGTGAAGAATCAGGCGGTATGATTATTGGTGCAATTGAACCGATTAAATCATTAGCAGGCAGAGTTGCTCTTGCAATGAGAGAAAAATCAGCTACTGAAGCAATTATTGTTGCAAGTGCATTGATTTCATCAATAGATATTACACTAGCAGAATATCTTCAAAAGATTTATGATGAAAACAATATTATATCAAGATATGATGTTAGAGTTGATATAGCTTATTATAACGAATCAGAACCTGATATTGATAAATTAAAAGAAGCAAAAGTATTGGGTGAAGCTAAAAGAACAAAAAATGATATTTTCTATCTAGCTTTAGCTATGGCAAAATTAGAAAATAAAGTTAATTTAGAAAATATTAAAGAAATATTGTCATCTACATTTAAAAATCTTGATTTTTCAAATCTTTTAGATGTTTTATTTGTAGGTGACGGTACTTATCTTGATTTTGAAGATAAATTTGTTGAAATAAGACCATCAGGAACAGACGCTAAAACAAAAGCATACGCCGGTGGTTGCGATAAGAAAATCTTAATTGATTTTGCAGACACCTTAGGGAACTACTCAGGTTGCCTAAATGAAACATATAAAAAATATATTTCAGAAGAATTTGTTGAAAATTGCAAAGAAAATTCATTTGAAGTGTATGAAAAATATTCCACAAAAGACGAAGACAAACGTCAGTTTGTAATTCCTAATTATAGCTTTTAATAAATCACAAGGAGAAATAAATGGAAGTAAATCAAAGCTCTGCTCAAAGCATTAGAGAAGGCAGAATACAAAAATTAACAGATTTAATTGATATGGGCGTTAATCCATATCCATATACATTTGATAAAACTGCAAATGCTCAAACATTGCAAGATAAATATAAAGATTTAGAAGCAGGTGTTGAAACCGAAGATGTTTATTCTGTTGCCGGTCGTGTTATGGCAATTAGAAATACAGGCATGTTTATTGATTTAATGGATTCAACAGGAAAAATTCAAATTTTTTCACATAAACACAATTTATCTGAAGACAAAATGAAACTTTTGAAGTTGATTGATGTAGGTGATATTGTTGGTTTTACAGGCACAATAAGAAGAACTCCAAGAGGTGAATTATCAATCAAATCAACTGATTTGAAATTATTATCAAAATCATTGTTGCCGTTGCCTGAAAAATTCCATGGTTTATCAGATGTTGAAATAAGATATCGTCAAAGATACCTTGATATGATTGTAAATACTGAAGTTAGAGATACTTTCAGAAAAAGAAGCCTTATAATTCAAAAAATCAGAGAATTTTTAGCAAAAGACGGATTTATGGAAGTTGAAACTCCAACGCTTCAAACAACAGCATCCGGCGCAAACGCTCGTCCGTTTTTCACTCATCATAACGCTCTTGAAATGGATTTAACGCTTAGAATTGCTCTTGAATTATATTTAAAAAGATTAATTGTAGGCGGTGTATCCGAGCGTGTATTTGAAATAGGAAAATGTTTTAGAAATGAAGGAATTGATACACGTCACAACCCTGAATTTACTATGATTGAATTATATCAAGCCTATGCTGATTATAATGACATGATGACTTTAACAGAAAATATGGTAGCATACGTTGCTCAAGAAGTTTTAGGCACTACAAAAATTAAATACGGCGAACATGAAATTGATTTAACTCCGCCTTGGGATAGAAAAACAATGCTTGGTTCGATTAAAGACAAAACAGGCGTTGATTTCTTGGAGGTATATACGGCTGATGAAGCAAGAAAACTTGCTCAATCAATCAATGTTCATGTTGATGAAAATATGAATTGGGGTCAAATCGTTGAAGCTGTATTTGAAGAAAAAATTGAGCCTGAATTAATTCAACCATGTCATATTATTGATTATCCTCGTGAAATTTCGCCATTAGCTAAAGTTCATAGAGATAATGACAGATTGACTGAACGTTTTGAAACAAGAGTAAATGGTTGGGAAATAGCTAATGCTTTTTCTGAATTATCTGATCCGATTGATCAACGTCATCGTTTTGAAGCTCAAGCGTTAGCTAAAGCAAATGGTGATGAAGAAGCTATGGAAATTGATGAAGATTTTATCAATGCTCTTGAATATGGTATGCCTCCAACAGGCGGTATGGGCATGGGAATAGATAGATTAGTTATGCTTTTAACTAATTCTCCATCTATTCGTGATGTAATAGCATTCCCTACAATGCGTCAAATTAATAAATAAGGAGTTATTCATGGATAAAATGAAAAGAAATGTAATTTGTATCAAATGGGGTGATAAATTTGGTGCTGATTATGTAAATCGTTTATATAAAATGGTAGAAAAAAACTTAACCCTACCTCATAGATTTGTTTGTTTTACAGATAACTCTGAAGGAATCTTAGATGGCGTTGAAATACGCCCTTTGCCTGAGTTAAATGATGATGGTTTACCTGAAAAAGCATGGAAAAAATTAGGTTTATTTACAGATAAATTAGCTGATTTAGAAGGCGAAGCGCTATTTTTAGACTTAGATATAATTATTCGAGATAATATTGATTGCTTTTTTGAAAAAGAAGGCGAATTTTATATTATTAAGGATTGGGATTTTCCAAATGATATTATTGGGAATTCTTCAGTATTTAAATTTAATGTTAAACAGCATAAAGATATTATTGAAAATTTCTATAAAGAAGGTCATGACATAAGAAAAAGATATAAAAATGAACAAGCATTTTTATCTCATCAGATGAATAACAAAGGAATTTTAAAATATTGGGATAAAGGTTGGTGCGTTAGCTTTAAGAGAAATTGCTTGCAACCATTTCCTTTGAATTTCTTTTTAGAACCTAAAGATCCGCTTAGTGCTAAAATTCTTATTTTCCATGGTCGCCCTACGCCTGAGCAAGCATATAAAGGCTTTATGGGTAAAGGCGGTTTTAGATATGTAAAACCTACTAAGTGGCTTGATAAATATTGGGAAAGAAATTAAAATTCTTGACGTAAGATTTTGATTGTTGTATTATGACCTTACGAAAGATTGTTAAAGTCAATCTAAAGTGAAAATTTAACAACAATCAGTTTGGGCCTGTGGCGAAATTGGTAGACGCACTAGATTTAGGATCTAGCGCCTTCGGTGTGAGAGTTCGAGTCTCTCCGGGCCCACCATAAAACCACTCTCAAATGAGTGGTTTTTTTATTGCGTTTCGAGGCTATGTGTCAAGAGTAAGGACTTCGTGCTTTGTGCCAAGCTCCACGCTTGTCACATGCGCACTGCGCACACTTGTGCCCAAAACTTTGTTCACTAAGTTTGCCCTGCAAACTATAGTTCACTCGTTTTAGGTTCTGCGCATACTTCATTTGTAAGGCTCATTTTTCGCCTACAACTGAAGCATCCGGGCCCACCATAAAAGAGAGTATCAATTAGGTACTCTCTTTTATTATGCAAAACACGATAAGAATAGATTAAAAATAATTTACAAACCATAAACAAATCTTGTTTATGGTATTATAAATTTGAGTATATATTGGGAGTATTAAGGCAAATATGTTCGGCTTATTTAAAAATATCAAATCATTATTTAAAAACAAACTAACCAAAAAACCCGTAATCAAAGAAAATACTTTTTTAGTTTGGGAGCCGTGTTCAAAAAGCCATGCTGAAGTTGTCCCCGGTTTTTGCAAATATTTATTGGATTTAGGATACCATGTATCAGTTTTAATTACTCCGGATAGATACAAAGAGGGTTTGTTTTCAAGATTTAGTAAAAATGAAAATATTTCATATAACAAATTAAGCCAAAAACAAATTAGAAAATATTTTAAAACCTCTGATTTATCAGATGTTAAAGGTCTTTTAGTCACAACAGTCGGAAAACTTTATGATGAAGTAAATTATGATGAAATTTATAAGGCTTTTAATCAAAATGCTGATAAATCAAAGATATTTTTTGTAGAACATGAAGCAAAATATGCTGTTGATAAAGGAATTTGGAAAGACAACCTAATTACTCTTAGAGAATTAAATTACAAAGGCGCAAAATCAATTGTAATTAATCCCCATTATTTTGGTGAAATCAAAATAACTCCTAAAAATGAAGATATAACAAACTTTGTTACAGTTGGAGCAATAAGAGATAAAAGAAAAAATAATGAGCAAATCATAAATTCTATTGAAGAATTATACAAAAAAGGATATAAAAACTTCAAAGTAACAGTCATCGGAAAAGGCTCTCTTAAGGCGTTTGACAAAGAATTAAGACCATATATAGATATAAAAGGCAGATTGCCTTTTGATAAAATGTATGATGAAATTGAAAAAGCTGATTTTATGCTAACATCATATAACGCTGATAATCCTGCTCATCAAAGATACAACACAACAGGAACGAGCGGAAATTTTCAACTTGTATATGGATTTTTAAAACCTTGTATAATTTTAGATAGTTTTGCTCCAATAAATGGTTTTAGTGAAAATAATTCAATTATATATAACAAAGATAATGAATACCCTCTTGCAATGGAAAAAGGTATAAATATGTCACAAGATGAATACAAAAAATTGCAAGAAAATTTAAAGATATATGCAAATGATTTTTATAATAGTTCGTTGGAGAATTTAAGGGGGTTAATTAATGGTTAATATTCCTGTTGTTTTTTGTTTTGATTCAAGAATAATTTTAGGTGCGTCTGTTGCAATCAAAAGTTTAATTGATTGCGCTAAAGAAACTACTAATTACGATATTAGAATTTTTCATTCTGATATTAATTTAAAAGACCAAAAAAATATATCAGCATTAGCGGAAAATACAAGACACAACATTTTTTTTCACTATATTAACCCCGATTTATTTAAAGATGCACCAAAAAATAAAGGGTCTTGGACTGAAATTGTTTATTATAGGTTGTTAATTCCAGAAATTTTAAAAGAATATGATAAAGTTATTTATTCTGATGTTGATGTTTTATTTAGGGGGGATTTAGAAGAAGTATTCAATACAAACCTTGATAATTATGAGGCGGCAGCAGTCCCAACTTGCACAGTAGAATGTCTAAAAGAATTACAACCTGAAAGATACTTTAAAGAGAATAAAAATAAATTAAACTTTGTTTCTGGTTTCATTATTTTTAATAATAAAAAAGCTTCAGAAGAAAATTTAGTTAAAAAAATTTTTGAAACTATCAAAATTTTTAACAAAAGACTTATATATTTCGATATGGATGTTTTTAATTTAACATATACAAAAATCAAAGAATTGCCACTTAATTATTGTGCATTTGAAACATTGTATGAATATACAAATATAAAAGATATACCTGAATATAAAAAATTAAAGACTATGTATTCTGATGAGGAGTTAATTATTGCTAAAAATAATCCTACTATAATACATTATGCAGGAAAGCTTGGAAAACCGTGGCAAAGAAAATGGGTTCCTGATATTTACCAAGAATATATTGATAGATTGCCGAAAAATTTAATAAAATATACCTTAAGAGATATTAGAAAAAAGTACTTTACCAAAAATAAATACCCAAAACAATTTTATGATGTAGGGATAGTTAATTTTTATTTCACTCAAAACTATGGAGCTTGTTTGACTGCTTATGCCCTGCAAGAAATTATAAAATCTTTTGGTTTAAAACCGGCTTTTGTCAATGAATTTAATATAAAAAATAAATATAAAACTTCATTTAGCAAAAAATTTGCTAATAGATTTTTAAAATTAATGCCTAAGTTTAATTCCTTAAAAGAAGCAGGAAAAAGAGCGAAAAATTTTATATCTGGTTCAGATCAAGTTTTGCGACCTAAATATTTATCAAAAAAGAATTATGCAGACATTTTTTTGCTTAAATTTACAAATAAAAATGTTAAAAAGATTGCACTAAGTGCAAGTTTTGGAATTGACAACTTGGAACAAGAAAAGAAATATAAAAAAACCATCAATAAAATCAAAAAAGAACTAAAAGGTTTTGATTTTGTGTCTTCAAGGGAACTATCGGGTGTTGAAATTTGCAAAAATAATTTTGAGATATATGCAGAGCAAGTATTAGACCCCGTGTTTTTAGCAGATAAAAATATTTTTATAAAGTTGGCAAAAAATTCAAGCTATATAGATTGTAAAGATAAAATAGTTTCATATATTTTAGACAAAAATAAAATTTTAGATGATTGTTTAAATGGTCTGCAATTAAAAAATAAAAAAAAGATTATTAATTTAGCAAATAGTGGTGTTTCTGTTGAAACTTGGCTAAAATGCTTTATTGAGGCAAAATATATAATAACAGATTCATATCATGGCGTTTGTTTTGCTATTCTTTTTAATAAACCATTTTTAGCTTTAAGTAACAATAAAAGAGGAAAAACAAGGTTTGAAACATTAAAACAATTAATCGATAAAGAATTACCTATTTTCGAGGAAGCAAGCGAGTTAATCAAAAACGATTTTCAGAATTTAAATTGGGAAAAAATCAACAATAAAATTGCTGAATTGAAAAAAGAAGCTTTGAATACATTAGAATACGAGCTAAAAACAAAAAGAAAAAATTTTATTACGGATAATTGTTCGGGTTGTTCTGCTTGCTATAATGTTTGCCTAAATAATGCCATTACAATGAAGGAAAATTTTGAAGGTTTCTTGTATCCTGTTGTGGATTCTGCCCTTTGCACAAATTGTAATTTATGTAAAAAGACTTGTCCAAATAATATATGTAACAATAAAAATAAAAAAACACCAACTTGCTACGCAGTAATGGCAAATAATGAAGTAAGATATACATCCTCCTCTGGTGGTGCGTCCTATGTGATGATGGATAATTTCATAAAAAATGGGGGTTATATAGTTGGTGCGGTATATGACGAAGAATGGAAAATTGTTCATAAAATTTCCGATAACAAAAAAGACCTCGATAGTTTCAAAGGTTCAAAATATTATCAAAGTAATACTTTAAATGTATATCAAGAAATTAAAAAATTATTAAATGAGGATAAAAAAGTCTTATTTGTTGGTACTCCTTGTCAAGTTGCAGGTTTGAACTGCTATCTTAAAAAGGACTATAAAAATTTAATTGTAGTTGATATTGTTTGTCATGGAGTTCCATCTTATAAAGTTTTTAAAAAATTTTTAGATACAATTGTTGATAAAAATGAAAAAATATTGTCAATTAATTTTAGAAGTAAGAAACAAGGATGGTCTTCTGAGTTACTATTTTCACTTAAGACAAATTCAAATGAATATTATATTGAAAGTAGCAAAAATTCATTTATGAGGGCTTTTTTAAAAAATTTTTCATTAAGAAAATCCTGTTTTTCATGTAAATTTCAAAAAATACCAAGACAAGGAGATATAACGATTGGTGACTTTTGGAAAATTCAGAAATTTGAAAAAAAATTAGATGATAAAAAAGGAACATCACTATTGCTTATAAACAATAAAAAGGGTGAAGAATTTTTTGAAAAAATAAAATCAGAACTTATTCTTATAAAAAAAGTTCCTATAAAATACGCAATCAAAGGAAATAAAACTTTAGTAAAACCTACGAAATATAATAAAAAGAGAGAATCTTATATGTTAAATATTGATAAAAATCTTAAATTAAAGGGAGATATAAATGAATAGCAAGAAAATATTATATGTATATGGGCATTCACGTTCACCATTTAAGTGGGGGTTGGTTGGTGAAGTTTTAAAGCGACTGCTTGAAAATAAAGAAAATGAAATTTACATACTAGATTGCAATAACAAAATAAAAGGATGGTGCGGTTTAAATCGTAGAAATCATATCGGGTATTGCAATAAATGTAATAAAGTTTGTCAAAAAATCGCAAATATTGCAGGAATTAGCTCGGCTAAAATTTTAAAAATGGAAAAAATAAAATGTCCAAAATTTCCAAATTTTACGACAATACAAGATGCGATAAATTATGAAATCGAAGGTTATAATTTAGGACTTGGCCCTATAAGTTGCATAATGACTTTAACAAGAGATTATGACTTTGATATTAAAAAATGGAATAAAGATATTAAAAAATTTTTTGAAACAGAATATATAATATTAAAAAATATTGAAAAGTTTCATAATGAAATAAAATTTGATGAAATCCATACTTTTAACGGAAGAATGCCGTCTCTATACCCTGCTGTTTCCTTTGCAAAAAGACATAATATTCCTTATGTGGTATATGAAAGAGGAGCAAACATAAATAAATTAAGGACAATAATAGGCAGTGTTCCTCATGATTTCAACAATTGGAGAAAAGAAGTAAGCGAGTATTGGCAAAAAGATGATGAAAATAAAATCGAATTAGCAAACAAATGGTTCAAAGATAGACGTGCAGGAAAATTTCAAGCACTAGAATCTTATACAAAAGACCAAATAAAAGATTCTTTACCTAAAAATTGGGATGAGACCAAGGAAAATATTGTTTTCTTTAATTCATCCATTGATGAGGTTTATGCTTTTGATAGTTGGAAACACCCATTTGCTAAAAATGAAAATGAAATTTTGAAAAATTTATTTGAACACTATAAAAATGATGAGACAAAACATTTCTATTTAAGAATTCATCCTAATTTAACCAAAGCAAAAAAGAAAAAAGCTACTCAAATTAGAGAAATAAACGAATTTAAAAAATTATATAAAAATTTAACTGTAATTGAACCGGATGAAAAAATTGATACTTATGCTTTAATTGAGGCTGCATCTAAAGTTATAACTTCATTTTCAACAATAGGCTGCGAAGCAACTTATTGGGGCAAGGTATCAATTTTAGCAGGAAAAGCTCCTTATGATGATTTCGATTGTGTTTATAATGCACACTCAATGGAAGAATTGTATAAATTAATAGATAATAAAAATTTAACACCAAAACCAAAAGAAGAAGCATATCCTTACGGATATTATAATGAAGTTTATGGGGATAATTATAAATATTACCATGCAAAATCACATAATGAAGGTGAATTTTTAGGCTTAAAACTTACTAAAAAATAATGTTTTATTTTTATATTGTGCGCAACCTAATCAGGTTGCGTATTTTTATATTAATTATTAACTTTTGTAAAAACTATTGACAAATTAAAAATAAACTAGCAAATATTTTTTTTCACATGCATTTAAAGGCATGTAAACTCCTCTATAAACTCCGTAATACTAATTCTATCCATCACGGCTTAATTTGTTCACAAATTTAGCCGTTTTTTTTAAATTTTATTTAGGATAGTCTTAATATCTTCGCTAATTATCATATCAGGATGTGTTGCAATAAAATCATCAAAAGTTGCTTTGGCTTGCATTTTTCTATTTGTTTTTAAATATATTAAACCTACTATCACCCTATTGTATGGATTATCAGTCTGCTTAATATGGGATTTCAGTTCTTTTTCAACTGTACCTAATTTAATATAGCAATCAACAAGCAATTGATAATATGTAATATTAATGCAATCTTTTTTTATTGCTCCAAGAACGGCATTTTTTGCTGTTAAATAATTATTAAGCGCATAATGACATCTTGCAATATTATATAAATATGCTCCTGACGCTTGAGTATTATAAGCCAAATTAAATGCTATTTCGTATTCTTTAAGAGCGTCAATATAGTTTCTTTCACTAAAATAAATATTACCCATATTTGAATGCAATCTTGCATTTTTGCTTGCATCAATCGGAGCTTCAACGAAGCCATCCAGCCCTCTTGTTGAGCTTATTGCAAAAACAGGACACAACAAAAAAGATAAGACTAAAAAACTATAAATACATTTCAAAATTTTCTTTTGCAAAAAGAACACTTTCATTATTTTTTGAAAATTCATCTTCTAACATTGATAATTTATTATCATCATAATCAGGGTCATAATGGAAAAAGAACAGTTTTTTAGCTTTTGCAAGTTGCGCTGTTTCTATTGCCATTTCAAAAGTCGAATGTCCAAAACCTTGTTTTGGTTGTATCGGATTAATGTAATCCTGATATGTATATTGTGCATCATGAATTAAGCAATCACAAGAATGCGCAAATTGTATGAATTTTTTATCAGCGCCTATGTAGCTTTCTTTATCTGTTGCATAAACTAGCGATTTTCCTTTATATTCAACTTTTATACACAAACAACCATTTTTTGGATGTGCTAAAGTTTTATATGCTGAAATTTTTATATCGTCTGATTTTAAATTAATGTTTTTATCTAAAGTATCAAATGTTTTTATTTCGCCATTTTGACTTATTACAATAATGTCATTTTGGCTAAAATTATTTACATGAAAATTACTTCTAATCTCATCAATTGCTAAAGGAAAAACCTTATCAAATAAAATAGTTTTAAGCGTATCTTTTAAATTTTCTTCATTTGAATTCAAGCCAAAAAGATTAATTATAGAGCTTGGCATAAACAAAGGTCTATAAAACTGTAAACCTTGAATATGGTCTTGGTGTATATGACTTAAAATAATTGTAGCTTGATGAGGTTTTTTGTCTTCAGAAATAATTGAATTTTGAATTTCATCGATACCAACATCAATTATTCCTGTTCCTGCATCCAATAAAATTAATTGTTTTCCACATCTTACTTCAACGCAAGCAGTATTTCCTCCAAATTTTAAATAATTAATTTTGGCACTCGGATACGATCCTCTTGTTCCTCTGAATTTTACAAAAAAATCTGATGTGGACTGATTATTCATAGTTTAATCCTTAAACTTCGCTTGGTGTGACTTTTTCTTCTTTTGTTTTCCTTTTAAAGAATTTAAATTCTCTTTTTGTTTTTTGTGGTTGTGTTAATTTCTTAAGTTCTCTTTTTGAAGTTTTTGCTTCTTTTTTAAAACTTTGAATTTTATTCTTTTTATATCTTATTGATTTTGGATGTCTTTTATGGAAGATAAATTGCGTATTTCTATCTTTTTCAAAACCTGCTAAAGTACCATAGGATATAACACTTTGGCGATTTTCTTCTCTTATATTTTCAAGTCTTGTAGGCATAAATTCAAAATCATAAACCACTCTATCTTTATAGTTTGTAATTTTTATATGTCTAAATGCCATTGGATAAGTTACCATAGAAGGAGTTGAAACATAGACAATATTTCCTACACGTCTTATTTTTGTAGCATGATAGTGTCCTGATAAAACAATTATCGGATTTTTATATTTTACAAGAATATTATTAAATTCATCAGCGTTTATTATAGAATGCTCTTTTGCAACAAATGGCTCAACAGGTGCGTGATGAAGAGCTATAACAACAACCTTATCTTGGTTTTCGCCTAGTTCTTTTTCAAGAAAATCCAACTGTTCTTTTGGAAATTCACCCATTGATGTGTTGCTATCAGGAATATTTGCATCCAAAACAATAATTCTATAATCAGATTTAGGAGAAAAAGCATAATAACTGTCATTAAAAATATAATTAGGATTATATTTTTTGATTGTATTTAACACTTCTTCTTTAGTCATATTACCGCTATATTCGTGATTTCCTAGGGTATTTAAGGTAGGATATTTTAATTTTGATAATTCAGCATAATAACTATCAAAATTTTCGCTTGTTGCACTATCTACCATATCTCCTGTAAATAAAACAAAATCAAGTCCAACAATTTTATTTATTTGATCGATTGCATCAGCTAATAATTCATTTGAATGTTTTAGCGCCTTATAAGGGGTAGATTCTCTTTGAGTAATATGAGTATCTGAAATATGGATAAAATCCAAGGTCATATTGCGGAACGAAAAGGCATAACACCCTAACGTTACCGCTAAAATAAGACCAATTAATAAAAATATTTTTGATAGTTTATTTTTCATTTACCAACGATTCTAATTTATCTAACAATTCTTGATGGTTTTTATAAAACTCCCATCCTCTAGCTTTCATAGCATAAATCATAACCAAAGGCAAGTTTAGTGCTTCTTCGGATTTTAATTTTTGGCTATAAAATTCTTCAAAATTGTCATTCAATCTCAATGTCCAATTAGGATCACCGGAAGTCCCGGGTACATTATAAACTTCATTAATTCCAAAGAAATCCGTAAAGAATATTTGAACATTTTCTGCTTTTGAAGCAAAACATTCAACAAGTTTCATAAATGCAAGATATTTTTCATCTGTATACATTTTATGCCAAACTTCGTCTTTATTTCCAAATTCTGAACATAAATCTTCGATTAAATTTTTGATATATGGATTAGCTTCTTCGGTATTTACAACTTTTGAAGCCCACATTCTAATTGGTTCATTATCGTGTGTTCCAACCATTACCCAAGAATTAGGAGTAATATTTTTGCAACGATAAGGATGGTCGTATTCAGTAGGTACAACGAATTGAACTAATTTCATTCCTTGAAGTCCGTATTTTTTCATAACTTGAACAACAGGATATGTTAGTGTTCCTAAATCTTCTGCTATGATTGAATTTTTATCTAATCCGGCGTCAAGTGCTGATGCTATAACGATTTTTTCAATCATTCTGCCATATAGTGTAACTTGTTCATCAGAAAGATTGTCAATCCATTTTTCATCATCAGGTGTTGCAAATTTTCCTTCAATTGGAGTTTTATTAATGTTTTCTTCTTTTGCAATTGAATATTTAGATAATTCCGGATGATTTGGCGAAGAGTATAATCTTCCAGCACCTTCTTCAACTTTAGGTAAACATCCTTTTTTGTACACCCAAGGGTCAATTAAACCAACTGTATGGTCAATTCTAACCCCACCTGGGTTTTCTTTAAACATTTTTGTATATAATTTTTTAAGTAATATTCCGGCCTCACCCAATGTTCCATCTTGATTAAATAATTTTTCAGGGTCGACAACGCTAAAACCCCATGCTTGACCATCTTCTGAAAAATAATCAGGAGGACAACCCAAGCACCATCCATCAAGAAATAATGATTGATAAGCCCAATTATCTCTATCAGAAAAAGCCACTTGTCTATCTGCAATAAGTTTTAAACCTAATGATTTGCAGTATTCAAGGGTTTCTTCAGATTGTTTTTGTACAATAAATTGTTCTAATTTGTATTTTTCTATAACATCTTCGTATTTCTTAGAAATTTGTTTAATTCTTTTTTCTGACGCTTTTTTATCAGTTGTATTAAACAATTTTTTATCTAATTCATTGTTCCATTGTGGCCAATAATCAGAATGGTTTTCAATTGATAATGCTTCATATAGAGCATCTTTATCAAGCCAAAAGGCATTTTCTTTTTTGAATGACTCAAATTCTTTTTTTAGATTTTTTGAAGCATGCTTTTTAAAATTTTTATAAAATTCATTAGCTGCAAGCTCTAAATTCTCCATTGCATAAGCATAAGCTGCTCTATTTGCATTTTTATTAGGATTCATTTCAATAATTTTATCTAATGTTTTTTGAGACAAAATTCTGTCCCATTTTGAAGTTGTCAATTCTTTTAAATTAATAAACAAAGGGTTTTTTGAAAAAACTGTTCCTGTATATGGTGATGAATCAGATAATTTTGTTTTGCCGCAAGGTCCAAGTTGCACTGCTGTAAATATATCTTTGACATAATTAAAAAGCTCTTTAGCTCCTTGTGAATTATATGTTCCAAAGCCTGTATTTTCATCTGATTTAGATGGAAAACTAACACCTTGTAATATTAAGGCTAAATTTTTCTTTCCTAAAACATTGAGTGCTTCTTGTATTGTTTCTTTATATTCCTTAGAAAATAATTTACTTTTTTCTAATAACATTATTCCTCCCTTACAGTTTATAAAAATTTAAAATCAATAACTATTTAAACCACGTTTTTGCAGATATTCTCTAACATGATTAAGTGAAGCCTGGACAATTCTTGTTATACGAGAACTTGATAAACCTACCATTGCGGCAATTTGTTTAACTTGCAAATTGCGATAAAATCTGTATTCAACAATGGTTCTATCTTTTTGGGGTAATTTTGCAATAGCTTCTTTTATTAATTTGCTTAATTCTCCGATTTCAGCTTTTTCATCGGGTGTTGCCGATGTATCTTTTATAAAGTCGAATGGCGAATCGTTATCTGAGCTTGCAGCCATAATAGAATCAATTGATAGAATTGTTTCATAAACTGCTTCTCTAACTTTAGAAGGTGATACATCAAGTGTAGATTGATTATCCGTATATTCATCGTATTCGTCGTTAGTATCACCATCTTCTTTTTTATGTTTTAATGTGTACCATTTATAACGATTTCTAAGCTCGTTTCTGATTGCCCAGCGAACAGCGGTTGCAATATAAGAAGAATTATAATTTGCTAATTGTTCTTCTGTTTTATTTTTAAATAATGCTTGAAGTGCAATTATACCAATTGAAACCAATTCCTCGCAATCAAGCATGTGAGATGGAATTCTTTTGTATTCTACCCTTGCAACTTTTTGTATTATATCAATATAGTCTTTAAGTTTAGCTTGCAACTTTGCTACCATCGTATTACTAATCTATAATTTAATTCTACTTTAATAAAATAAATAATGCAAATCGGTTAACAAACTTAAATAATATGATATAATTTGCAAGGAAGCATAACAAACAGAATAAAGAGGCGAAGTATGTTCGAAAAATATTTTTCAAAAAGAATTAAAAATACACCATCATCATTCATAAGAGAGATTTTAAAAGTTACACAAAAACCTGAAATTATTTCTTTTGCGGGCGGTTTACCAAATCCAATTTCTTTTCCGCAAGAAGAATTAAAAGTTTCTATGAATAATATTTCGCAAAAATACGGAAGTAAAATTTACCAATATTCAACAACATTAGGATTAGATATATTAAGAGAATATATTGTTGAGCGCTACAAAAAAATATGGAATATGGATATAACAATAGAAAATGTTATTATCACAACAGGCTCTCAACAAGCGCTTGATTTAATAGGAAAAACTTTTATAAATGAAGGCGATAAAGTTCTGGTAGAAAAACCTTCGTATCTAGGTTTATTGCAATCATTTTGTATGTATAGCGCTGAATTTATACAAACAAAATTGAATGATGACGGATTAGATATTGAAGAATTAAAAGAAAATATTAAAAAACACAAACCAAAACTTGCATATTTAATTCCGAATTTTCAAAATCCGACAGGCTTAACTTATACAAAAGAAAATAGGCAAAAAGTTTTTGAAACAATAAAAGATGAAGATATTCTTTTAATACAAGATGATCCTTACGGAGAATTGAGATTTACTGATGATGAAAGATTGCCATATATTGGTTTAAATCAAACAGAAAAAAATATTTATCTGGGTTCATTTTCAAAAATTGTGACTCCTGGCATGCGCCTTGGTTATGTTATAGCAAACAAAGAAATAATAAAAATGCTTGAAACAGCAAAACAAGCATCAGACTTACATTCTAATATTTTCGGGCAATATTTAATAGCTGATTATTTACAAAATAATGACCTTGATAAACACATTGAAAAAATTAAAAAATTATATAAATCACAAGCAAAATCCATGACTGATGCTATGGAAGAATATTTTCCAAAAAATATTAAATTTACCTATCCAAAAGGCGGAATGTTTACTTGGGTGACATTGCCTGAGGGCAAAAGCTCTGTAAAACTTTTTGAAAAAGCGATTGCAAAAAATGTTGCTTTTGTTCCCGGTGATCCATTCTATGTTAATGAACATGATGTAAATACACTAAGATTAAACTACACAAATTCAGATGAATCCGCAATAAAAGAAGGTATAAAAAGACTATCTGAAAGTATAAAAGAAATTTAGTGTTACATAAATTTAAATTAAATCAAAGATGAAATCCTCTATGGTAAAATTTAAATTATGAAATATGTTCCATTACATATACATACCGAATATTCACTATTAGACGGGGCTATAAGGATACCTGATTTTTATAAGTTTGCAGCAGAAAACGACATGCCTGCAATAGCAATCACAGACCACGGTGTCATGTATGGCTGTGCTGATATGTTTATTGCAAAAAACGAAATGTTATCTCATATGCTCTCTGAAGAAGAGCAAGAGCTGAAAAAGAAAATCGAGGCTGTAAAACCAATATTAGGTTGCGAATTTTATATATGTGACGGTGATGTCATTGATGACCATTCTAAAAAAACAATGTATCACCTTGTTTTATTGGCTAAAAATCAAAACGGTTATCATAATTTATGTAAACTAGATTCAATAGCGACTACAAAAGGCTATTATTACAAGCCTCGTATAAATCATGAAATTTTAGAAAAATATAAAGATGATTTAATTTGCTTATCTGCTTGTATTCAAGGTGAAGTCGCAAGAAATATATTAGATGGCAACAAAGATGAAGCAATAAAAAAAGCAAAATATTACAAAGAGTTGT
Source organism: Candidatus Gastranaerophilales bacterium (assembly GCA_944324915.1). Lineage (GTDB taxonomy): Bacteria > Cyanobacteriota > Vampirovibrionia > Gastranaerophilales > Gastranaerophilaceae > RUG14156. Next base: position 81,443 of record CALUYD010000006.1, read on the forward strand.
TTGGCGAAGATTATTATATTGAGCTTCAAGACCATGGATTAAAAGAACAAAAAGATTCAAATCCAACTCTTATGGAAATAGCAAAAGAGCTTAATATTAAAACAGTTATTACAAACGATTCTCATTATCTAAGAGCTCAAGATGCAGCTTGGCATGACACATTGCTATGTGAACAAACTAAATCATCAAAATCAAATCCAAATCGCTTTAAATTTTCTGTAAATGAATTCTATGTAAAAACAGTAGAGGAATTAAGAAAAGCATTTTCTTGGATGGATGAAGACTATTTTAATACATGTATTGAAAATACGGTAGAAATAGCTGATAAAGTTGATTTTCAAATGGATAAATTGGAATTTGGAAAAACAAAAGAATATCTTCCAAAATATCCATGCCCAGATGGATACGATGAAGTTCAATATTTTGATTATCTATGCAGAAAAGGTCTTAAAAAAAGATACGGAGATCCTATTCCCGATGACATCATAAAGCGCTATGAATATGAGTTTGATGTAATTTGCAAAATGGGTTTTCCTGCATATTTCTTATTAACTTGGGACTTTATTAATTGGGCAAAAGAACATAAAATTCCTGTCGGTCCAGGTCGTGGTTCAGCTGCCGGCAGTATTGTTGCATATTCTCTTGGAATAACCGAACTTGACCCTATTAGACATAATCTTTTGTTTGAAAGATTTTTAAATCCGGAACGTATCTCTATGCCCGATATTGATATTGACTTTTGCCAAAGACGTAGAGGCGAAGTTATAGATTACGTTTCAGAACGCTGGGGCGCAGATCATGTTTGTCAAATCATTACATTTGGTACATTAGCTGCAAAAGCTGCACTAAAAGCAGTATGTAGAGTTTATGATATTCCATTTGCTCAAGCAAACCTTTGGGCAGGAATGATTCCATCGGCTCCGGGGACAAAATTAAAAGACGCTTTGTTAGATGGAATGGAATTGAAAAAACTTTGCGATGAAAACTCGCAAGTTCAAAGTCTTGTTGATGAAGCGCTCCACATGGAAGGTCTTAAAAACCAAGTAGGAACACACGCTGCGGGTGTTATCATTGCACCAAGACCAATGGATGAAATAATTCCTGTTGCACTATCTAAAGAAAAATCTTCAACCACACAATATCCTATGGCAGGTATTGAAAAATTAGGCTTATTAAAGATGGACTTTCTGGGGCTTGAAACTTTAACCATTATTCAAGATGCCCTTGATTTAATCAAAGCAAGAACAGGCAAAGATATTGATATAAATAATATTCCTCTTGACGACAAAGAAACATTTGAAATGTTATCTAAAGGGGAAACTGACGCGGTATTCCAGCTTGAATCAAGCGGTATGAAAAAATATATTAAACGTCTAAAACCAACGGTATTTGAAGATTTAGGTGCGATGGTAGCCCTATATCGCCCAGGGCCATTGGAAGCCGGCATGGTTGAAGACTTTATAGATAGAAAACACGGTCGTCAAAAAATTGAATACGCTCATCCTTTATTAGAAAGTATTTTAAAAGATACTTATGGAACAATCCTATATCAAGAGCAGATTATGGCGATATTCCAAACTTTAGCTGATTATTCATTAGGTGGAGCCGATATGGTTCGCCGTATGATGGGTAAAAAGAAACTTCAACAAATGGCTGAGCAAAAATCGATATTTGTTGATGCGACAGCTAAAAAAGGAATGAGTTCAGAAGCTGCAACAAAATTATTTGAACAAATTGAAAGTTTCGCAAAATACTGTTTTAACAAAGCTCACTCATCTGCTTATGCTTTTGTAGCTTATCAAACAGCGTATTTAAAAGCGCACTATCCTGTTGAATTTATGTGTGCAATGCTTACATCTGTTGCAGATAAACAAGAAAAAACTCAACAATATATTTTGCAATGCCAAGCTCAAGGAATTGAGGTATTAGCTCCTGATATTAATAAATCAAATTCACAATTTACACCTGATGGAAATAATATCCGTTTTGGCTTAGCTTCAATTAAAAACGTAGGTGAAGCTGTAATTGAGCAAATTGAGCAAGAAAGAGCTAATAAGCCATTTGAGAGCTTCTATGATTTCTGCTCAAGAGTTGATTTTAAATGTTTAAACAAAAGAACTTTAGAAAGTTTAATTAAAGCAGGTGCATTTTCATGTATTGAAAAATCAAGAAAACAACTGTTAGAAAATATCGATAGTGTTGTTGAATTTGTGCAAAATGCAGCAAAAGCAAAATCATCAGGTCAAGTTAGCTTATTTGCTTCATTAAGTGGCGAAACGCAAGAAGAATTAAATATTCCGACATTCCAGATGCAAGGAAATCCTGATGATGAATTTTCAGATTCTCAAATTCAATTATTTGAAAAAGAGCTAATGGGTATATATGTAACATCTCATCCATTAGGTTCAATTAAAAACACTCTTAAATACATAACAACTCAAACAATTTCAGATATTTTAGAAAACCCTAAACAAGATGAAGTTGTTACAATTTGCGGTCTTTTATCTCAAATTGTGCAAAAGCCAACTAAAAAAGACCCTTCTAAATTTATCAAAACAGGTATCATAGAAGATTTAACATCAAGAATAGGAGTTGTTGCATTTCCTAAAATTGTTGAAAGCTATGGTGCATTAATTGAATCCGAGCAAAAAGTAATTTTAAAAGCAAAAGTAAATGTAAGAGATGAAGAAATAAATCTTGCAATTAATGAAGTAAAACCAATTGAGCAAGTTAGCCTTGTAACGCTAAAACATTTGAAAAAATTTGAAGATAGGGAAAATATATTACTCAAAGAACTTTTAGTAAAACATAAAGGTGAAAACCCTGTTGTAATTGATTTTGAAGCGCCGGATGAATTTGATAATTTAAAAAGATTTCAACTTTTAACAAATAATCATCTATGGATTAGTTTAAATCCTGATTTTGAAAAAGAACTAAAATCAAACTTTAAAGATAAACTTGAAATCGAGGTTCAATCCTTAGCTAATTAGCGTTTGATGTAATTTGTTTAATTGTTCCGTTTTCATTATCAACCCAAATTTGCGCTTCGGGGTGAAGATTTTTTAACTCATTAGCAATTTCTTTAATATAAATTGCATAATTGGCGTCTATAAAATTTACGCTATCAAGTTTTTCGATGTAATAATCGCTACATCCGCAATTAGAACAATATTTATCAATTGGCACTATTTCATCCCAATAGAGCTTTGCTTGTCTTTTTATATCACATCTTGAACATCTTACAATATAATAATTTTTCACCAAATATTGTCCGCAATCAGGGCAATATCCCTCATTTGTGCCTATTAGAGCGTTTTTGTGGGTACATTTATTTTGTTTTTGAAAAAATGCAAGCAATATATTTTTCATAATTTGAACTTAATAAAAAGCCTTTAAAAATCATATTTTAGAGAATTAATATTAAGAAATATTACAAAATTATTAAATTATCAAAAGTATATGGCAATTAATTAAAAAAGATATACTTTATATATGTGTAAGTTGAAATTAAAAAATATGTAAATAAAGGAGAGTAAAATGGCAAGAGTGCTTATTTCAATGCCCGAAAAGTTTTTAACACAAATCGATTCAGTAGCAGAAGGTGAAAACAGAACACGAAGTGAGCTGATTAGAGAAGCTCTTAGAACGTATATTAATCGTTCAAAAATGAGAGAAACATCTTATGCAACAAAGAACGCAACAATTTTAGAAGCATTATTGGATTAATCTTAAAATCAAGAGAAGAAGTAAAACACGAGAGAAAAAGAGAAAACAAATTTATAGGCGGGGCAATCAAACCCCGCCTTACGTATAAAAAAACACCCTTAACAAAGAAGGGTGTTTTTTATATTTTTTAGTAACTATTTTGCGCTTTGAGCTGTTTCAACTAAAACTTTGAATGCTTCAGGTTCGTTTACTGCAAGCTCAGCTAACATTTTTCTATTAACTTGAATGTCAGCTTTTTTAAGCATATTCATAAATTTAGAATAGCTTAAGCCAAGCTCTCTAACTGCTGCATTAATTCTAACAATCCAAAGAGAGCGCATATTTCTTTTAAGAACGCGTCTATCTCTGTATTGATATTTTAATTTTTTCATTACAGCGATGTTAGCTACTTTAAAAATTCTAGATCTTGCACCTAAAAAGCCTTTAGCAAGTTTTAATATTTTTTTATGTCTTTTTCTTAATACGTTACCACGTTTAACTCTCATAGTTCACAACCTTCCTTATCTAGTGTATTTCTTTGCATACGGTAATTCTTTAGCAATCATTGCTAAATTTCCTTCGAAAACTTCTGTTGTACCAGAAAGTCTTCCTTTTCTAGCAGGACTTTTGTGAGCCAATAAGTGACCTTTGCCGGCTTTTTGTCTTAAAATTTTGCCGCTTCCTGTGATTTTGTAGCGTTTTGCTGCAGATCTGTGTGTTTTCATTTTAGGCATTTTCTTTTCTCCTTAATTTGTATTTCCCTTGTGGCATACCAAAGCCACTTTAGGCAACTACTATAATATTTGAAACATGTTTTTTTTGCAAGAGCGGTCATTTTTATATTGTTAACTTTTATTAACAAAATTAATTCTAAATTAGCAATAAAAATTGATATATAAACTTTATATATTTAAGAAACAACTTTTATGCAAAGGAGTTATACCCCCCATGACCATTAGTACATTTTTAAATCCGGAATTATTCAAGGATAAAAACGATCAAATAAGTACAGCTTTAAATAACGGCTCAAGTTTAAATGAAGCCTGTGCTTCAGTAGGTTTAGAAAATAATAACACCTCATTAATTACTCAACAAATGCAAACTTTAATGCAAAGCTCATTGTTCGAGCGAACAGCTGTTGGAAGATTAGGCTGGAATGGTAATATTACGCACAATGGACAAACTCAATGCGGTGTTTATACTGTTGCAACAGGAGGCAGAGCAAAAGTCGACATTGATTTAGATGGCGATGGAGTTATTCAAGATAATGAAAAAGGAGTTGACGCTGCACAAGCGATGGCAGCTTCTTACGATAGCGAATTAGATTTATATATTGAAGATTCTATTCAAAAATTCATACAGGAAAATTGCGGTAGCGACACTTCCTTCTGGTGGGAAGGGCGTGGTTTTATGCAACCTGAAATGCAAAAGAAATTATATGAAGAATATGGAATTGTAATTGAACAAGTTGGAGACGATAGAAGAACATATTCTTTTTCGTTGGTTGATGATGAAGGAAATGTTATAGAAGATGCAAACGGCAATAAAGCAAGCATACTTTGGGGCGATTGGGTAATTCCTGATGGATTTGCACAAGGTGCTGAATTAAATTTATCAAGCATATTAGATTCAATCGGTTATGATTGCGTATCTAAAGCTGACTTTGTATTTAATGAAGAACTTGGCGGTGAAGCTAAATTCGATGAAATGATTAATACATTGCACAAAGACGTTGCAAACGTACTAGATTTAACAACTAGTAGCGCATATACAGGTGAAAAGGCTAAATATTCAAGAATAAGCGACACAAAAACATCTCAAATGTATGGCGGAACACAAATTATTTCTCTTGCAACAGGCGGTGCTATATCAAGCGGAAATGGTGAAGCTGTGGATATTTCTCAATTAGCTGATTTAGATAGCATTGTTGATGAGCTAAAAGAAGAAACAGATGAAACAAAAGAAAAAGATGAAGATAAAAAAGAAAAAGAAAAAGTGGATGATGTAAAAACAGACAAAACAGAAAATAAAAAAGAAGATAAAACTTTAAAAACAAATGATTTATTAAAAGATGCGCTAAATGATTACGAAGAAGAATTAAATAAAGCGCTTGAAGAAAATCCGCAAGCAGATAAAGAAGAAATTGCAAAAGAGATTGCAAAAAAATACGATATTGATTATAACGATATTTTAAAAAACGCATAATTTTATAATTGGGGGAATATAATAAACCGAATGTAATTCAAGCATTCGGTTTATTTTTAATAGAAAAAAATATGCTAATATAATTAAAAAAGGTTATTTATGAAAGTATTATTTTTATTTCCACCGCAATGGATGCCAATAAGTCCTCATTTTGCAATTGCAACATTAATGGGACAATTTGAAAATTCGCCATACGAAGCAAGTATGATGGATTTAAATATAGATTTTTACAATAAAATTTTAACCAGAAAATATGTTTCAAATGCTCTAAAAAGAGCAAAAAATCTACTTATTGAAACAAAAGAAGAAATTAAGACGGTTTATAAAAAAGATAAAAAATTTGATGAATATCCCTTTGAATGGCAAAACAAGATTGCAAAATCTTCAATGCTTTTAAATATGTTTCAAAAATATGGAAAACAGCTTGATAGAGCTTCGATTTTAGTTGAGCAAGCAGTGGATATTTTAAAATCAAAAGTACATTTTTATAATCCAAAATTATTTGTAAATGCGATAAACACAATTAATATTGCTCTTGAAATATGTTCTGCTCCTTATTTTCCAACTAAAATCGGATATATAAGTTATAGCAACGAATTAATGAAATTGGATTTTGATTCTATAAAATATTATGTTTTTGATAAAAATTCAAACATTTTTAGAGATTACTATGAAAGTGTTATCGGAGATATTATCAAGCAAAAAGCTGATTATATCGGTATTTCAATTAATTCATCAAGCCAAATTATAGCCGGGTTAACCCTTGCTAATATGCTAAAGCAAAAAACAAAAGCACATATTAGTATCGGCGGGAACCACTTTGGAAGAGTAGCGGATTCATTAGAAAAATATCCTGAGTTTTTTAATTTATTCTGTGATTCTGTATCATTAGAAGAAGGCGAAATTCCTGTTTATAAACTTGCTCAATATGTAAATAATGAAATTCCTATTGAAGAAGTTCCTAACTTAATGTATTTAAAAGACGGAAAAGTAGCTAAAAATCCTATAATAGAACCGCTAAAGCTAAACGATATGAAAATGGCAAGTCTTAAAGGCTATGAACTTGACAAATATTTCATTCCCGAAATTGTAATGCCATTTCAAACATCTCGCGGATGTTATTGGAGAAAATGCAGTTTTTGCGACCACGATTTTGGAATGTGCTATAACATAAAAGATTTAGATAAATTAATTGAAGAAATTAAATACTTCAATAAAACTTATGGAATTACAAAATTTGAATTTATAGATGAAGCAATTAGCCCATCTTATATGAAAACAATGTGCGAAAGAATTATAAAAGAAGGGCTTGATATTCAATTTTTCTGTGACGCAAGATTGGAAACAGGTTTTACAAAAGAAGTTTTTGATATTGCAGCAAAAGCCGGACTTAAAATGGTTCTATGGGGTTATGAATCCGGTTCAAAAAGAATTATGGATTTAATAAATAAAGGAATTGATGTTGATAACAGGTTGAATATTTTAAAAGACGCGCGAGATGCCGGAATATTTAACTTTGCATTTATCTTCTTTGGTTTTCCTGCTGAAACAAAAGAAGACGCCATGATGACAATTGATGAAATTTGCGCTCATACAGATATCATTAATACTTACGGAAAAAGCATGTTTACAATGGGTAAACATACAAAATTAAGAGAAGCGCCAGAAAAATATGGAGTTATTGGTGAAACCTATCAAGAAGCAGAGTTTTCCCCGACTTATGTATATGAAGCTGTTGGAATGACAAAAAAAGAACTTAACGAGATGATGGATTTATGCTCTAAAAGAGCAAATGAAGCCTATGGAAATGCTTTAGTATTCCATCTTTTAAGTAGAGAAATAATTCTTTTATATTTAAGCAAATACGGTACGCAAAAGGTTTGCAATTATAAATTTGAGGATGTTAAATAATGAATTATGATGATTTAGAAGAATTTCAAAAAGAACTTGAACAAGCAGAAAAAGAACAAGATAAAAACCAAAATAAAAAGCAAGAAGATGATTTTGGTTTTAGTGAGGTCTTAAATGAAAGACAAAAACATAAAGACGCTCTAAAAGAAAGATTAATCAAACAAAATTTTTCCGATAAAGAAATAGACAAGCTCTTTAAAATTATAAAAAAAGCTGAAGATGATATGGAAAAAGTAAAAAAATCGTATAATTATAAATCAGGAGTGCCCGGAGCAGGTATTAAATTGAAAAACGATTTAATTGAAATTCAAAATAAAATGAAAGCTGATTTTGATAAAGAATTTAGTGAGATAATCTCAAAGAAAAAAAATAAATAATTTTGTTACAAAGTTTAATAATTATGCTATAATATATACATAGCGTGGAATATTGCTCTATATAATATGTTTATACGGATATAAGAAGAAAAAGGGATTTTTTATTATGTCAACAATTATTACAGGACTTGGTTCCGGACTTGATATTAATAGTTTAGTTTCACAACTTGTTGCTGTGAAAGAATCTTCTCTTGTAACACCGCTGGAAGATAAATTGTCTACTTTGGAAAAGAAAAGTAGCGCCTTAACCACTTTAAAATCTAAATTTTCTTCTTTACAAACCGCGCTTCAAACATTTACAAAGGCGATGTATAATACATCTTCTGATATGTGGACAAATACAACTATTACCTCTTCTAATGATTCGTATGCTACTGCTACTTCATCAGGAGGTGTTTCTGCTGCTAATATTGAATTATTTATAGAACAAATTGCAACAGCAACAACCGCAAAAAGTGTTAATTCGCTTGGTGCAACATCTAAAGAAGCATTAGAAAACACTAAATTTGTAAACCTTGCTAACGGACAAGCAAAAGAAGGTACTTTTTCTATGTTCTTGGACGGCAAAGAATATTCTATTGAAATAGATAAAGAAGACACTCTAAAAGATGTCATGAATAAAATTAGCGATGTATCAGGCGGAAAAATTACTGCAAGTCTTGATGATAACGGTAATTTCTCAATATCATCAGCCGAAGGAACAAATTTATTTTTAGGTTCATCAGGCGACACTTCAAATCTTGCTTCTGCGTTTAAGTTATTGGATAAGCAAGGCGCTAACAATTATACAAGTTCATATCCACTATCTGCCGTAAACACTTCAGCTAAAATGAATTCAGCTGAATCAGGTTTATCCGGCTTAAAATTCTATAACGAAGACGGCAGCGAAGCTACAAGCGGTAAAATTATCATTAATGGCGAAGAAATTGAAGTTAATGGTGATATGTCTATTAATGATTTAGTTTCAAAAATTAATGGTAATTCAAAAACAAAAGTTAAAGCCTCTTATGATTCGCTAACTAATAAAATTTCGCTAACTTCAACTCAAACAGGCGAAAGCAACATCAGCCTTTCAAGCGAAGGGACTAATCTTTTAAATGTCTTAGGTTTAACACAAGGCGAAGGTGAAAATGAAATCATAGCCCAAGGCTCACAAGAGCTTGGTCAAAATGCAATTGTTCATATTAACGGAAATAAAGTAGTTTCAAATTCTAATACAATTACAGGCGAATCTTCTGGTATTCCTAATTTATCAATAACTGTTAAGAAACCAACAAGTGATTATTCAGGCAATAATGAAGATGTAAAATCTGTTACTCTTGATATTCAACCGGATCATACAAAAATAAAAGAATCATTAGAAGCATTTGTTACTGCTTATAATGATGTTGTATCGAATATTAAAACAATGACAGATTCTGAAGGTGATATAGGTAGAGATTCGTCACTAAATTCAATTTTATCTCAATTAAGAAGTATAACATCTATGGTAAGTGAAAATGACGGAATATACTCAATGTTATCTCAAATTGGAATTTCATCAGATAAAGAAGATGTTTCAAAATTAACAATAGATACTGATAAACTTGACGAAGCGTTGAGTGAAAATTTAGAATCTGTAAAATTATTACTATCTGACGGCTACACATCAAAAGATGATAACGGTTTATTTGATAGTCTTGTTAGTACTGTAAATAACGTGCTTGATACAGAAAAAGGTTATTTTACAACTCAAAGCGAAAGCGTGCAATCATTAATCAAAAACATGAATACAAGAATTGAGCGTGCAAATGAACGTTTATTGAGTTATGAAACAAGAATAACTAAGCAATTCAACAAAATGGATTCAACAATAGCTGCACTTAATTCGCAATTAAGTACGTTTATGTCATACATTGGTTAATTGCTTAATTTTCCTGCTAATTGTCCGCAAGCGGCATCAATATCTGCTCCGCGCTCTAGCCTTATTGTGACTTTTTTACCTGATGCTTCCAATAAGTATTTAAATTTAAGCATATCTTTTTTATTTGGTTTTTTAAAATCCACATCACTATTAATTGGATTATACGGAATTAAATTTATATTGCATTTAATATCTTTTAAAAGTTCGATTAATTCTATTGCGCATTCTTTTGTATCATTCAAACCGCCAATTAGTATATATTCAATAGTAACTCTATTTTTTGTCACTTTATTAAATTCAATTAATGCCTTTTTTAGTTCTTCAATGTTGTACTTCTTTTCAATTGGCATTATTTTCTCCCTAATTTGATGATTAGGAGCATGAAGAGAAATTGCTAATGTGGGAATTAAATCATTTTTTGCTAATTCATATATCTTTGGAACAATTCCGGATGTTGAAACAGTCATTCTTCTTATTGAAATTTGCAGATTTTTATTTATAAGCTCAATTGCTTTTTTTATATTTTCAAAATTATCAAAAGGTTCGCCCTGACCCATAAATACAACATTTGTTATTTTTAAATCAGTATCCATTTGAGCAAGTAAAATTTGAGATACTATTTCATTTGCCTCAAGATTTCTTTTAAAACCGTTTTTACCTGTTGCACAAAATTTACAACCCATTTTGCAACCAACTTGGCAAGATACACACATAGAAAGGTTTGAGCGATTATCAAAGCGCATTAAAACGGCTTCGGCGCATAATCCGTCTTTATATTCTATTAAATATTTGATTGTGCCATCTTGTGAAATTTGACGTGTTTTAATTTTGCAATCTAAAATTTGACAATTTTCATTTAAAAACTGTCTGAATTCTTTTTTTACATCTGTCATATCATCAAAAGATTTTGCATTTTTTGCCCAAATCCAAGAGTGAATTTGCTCGGCTCTGAATTTCATTTCGCCTTGCTTAACAATAAAATCGCATAATTCTTCTTTTGAAAATTTTGATAATGTCGTCTTTTCCATAATTAAATATTATCATAAATAAAAAAGAGGTTGCTTTATTCAACCTCTTTTTTTGTATTGCTTTAAATATTACATATCGATTTCTTTTAAAAGTTCATCTTTATCAATATCATATTTTTTAGATATTTTTTCGATAATAACATCTATATCTTCGCCGTTTTTTAATGCTTCATCAACTGCATTTTGAGCTTCTGAAACTGCATCTTTAAATAAATCTTGCTGAGCTTGAATATTTGCTTTTGCTTCAGATTTAGCTTCTTTTATTTGTTGTTGTTGATTTTGTTCTTCTTCTTGTTTTACTTTTTCGGTTTTTTCTTTGATTTCATCAGCTGCTTTTTCTAAATCTTTTTCAAATTCTGCTGCTTCTTGTTCGCTTATTATGCCATCGTTATTTGTATCATAATTATCTATATTAAAATCTTTCTTGAAGTTTTCAATTCCATAGTTAATTGCTTCACCTTTTGTTGCAGATCCACCTTTGTATAGGCTATCTCCAAGTTTATCAACCATTTGTTTTGTTTGTTCAAATGTTCTGTTGCAACTCCATTGACCAGGAGCATCAGCATTTATACCATACACTGCGCATACCGCTTGAGCCATTGTCAATGTTTCGCCATACATTGTGTTAATTGTAGAATTTGAGCTTGCATATTGATTATTATCAAGTCCTGCTTTAACGTTAACTAATAATTCCGCATAAGCATCTTCATTACCCATAAAATCAGCTTTTGATACACATTCATAGCCCATTTGGTCAAGTATGCTTGATAAGTTCATTTCAGCACCTTGAGCAGTGCCATCTGCAGTTAAACAATCCGCAAATATAATACTACCTTTGTTTCCTTGTGCATCTTGAAGTATTTCAGCATCATCTGAATATACATGAGCTAAAATTTCTTCATCAGTCATATCTTCAGTGCCTTCCATATTAACTAATGAGAAGGTATAAGTTCTATTTTGCCAATGATCATGATCACCAACAGCGTCTGCTCTGATACCTAATTTTGCTAATTCAATTGTTGCTGGTGAATTTGGAGAGCCGAAAATTGCTCTTAAATTATAATTACAGCTTGGACCGTATGTTTCAATAACTTCTTGTAGTTGTGATTCAATGTATAAATCAAGTTCGCTATCAAAAGAATCAACAATAGCATCTAATAATGAAGCTGAAGCTAATTCATCTGTTTCGTCTATAACTCCATCGCCATTACTGTCTTGTCTTTGATCTACTCTCCATTCTTCATTATTTACTAGATTTTTTTCGACTAATGCTGCATTATCTAAAATTCTTCTGTCAAACAATCCGTTGCCGTTTTTTTGTAAGTCAAATGCGGCATCATAAGCGCTTGTATATTTATTTTCTTCTTCTTTGCCATAAATTTCATCATATAAACTTGACGAATATGTTTGATTAAAAGTAATTGCAGTTGCACTATATGATGTTGATGAACCTGAGCTTGCAGGTGTAGCTGCTGCTGATGAAGCTGGTGCTGAATTTTTTTGTGCTGCTTTTAATAATTCTACTGCTGCTAATGCCATAATTTTACACTTTCTCTTTTTTGGGGGTACATAATTATAAAGTATTTTTGAAATTAAAAATTTACCAAAATTACCCTTTTTGTAAAGAAATGTAACAAGAAAATATATAATTAATATATACTCATTATATTATTAATCTATAAATCGAATATATTTATTTAATAATTACAGCTTAAATGCTTATATTTACTAGAGTTTAACCCATTCTGATAATTCTTTTTTAGATATAGAATACTTTTTAAACTCAATTTCACCATCATTACAATATCTGCAAAAATCTATCGGTTTTTTAAATAAGGCGTTAATATAAGATGCACTTTTTACCTTATTTAAATCAATATAATCATTTTTTCCAAGTTTAAAATCTAAATTAAAATATTTATTTAAAAAGTGAATATTAGGGGCCGGAGTGCATACATATAATTTTCCATCTCTAACAAAATGACACTTCTTTTCCCAACATTTTTGAAATGCTATTTTTTTATCATTTTTGCCGTTTAAATCAAGATTTTGTTTTTTCATTTTATTTCTATTTAAACTAAAATAATAGGTTTTTATGCCTATTTTAGATAGTTTTTCAATCCAACCTTCATAATCAATTTTTAGAGGGTAATGTGTCATAGATAGAGCTATATTGTATTTTTTTAATGCATTAAAAAAGTTTTCATTTTGTTTATCTAATAAAATTCCATTCGTTATGATTACAATTTTGCTTTTAGGGTAAATATTTCTTAATGGTTCTAATATATCTAACAAATTTGGGTGTAAAAGCGGTTCTCCGCCTACAATATATATTTTTCCTATATTATCAAAAATCTTTTTTAATTTTTTAAAATCTTCAATAATATCATCAATTTTACAGAAATTTTTATCAGCTAAAGGTGTAAAATGGTCACAATATGCGCAATTTAAATTACAATGATCAACAATATGAAATTCAACTTGAGATAAATATGTTCCATTTCCGAATTTTCTTTTAAGATAATCTTGAAGCGAGTATGGAAGAACTTTATCTGATATATTTTTTAATTTTTTTATAATTTTTATTATTGTTGAAATTTTCATATTTTCCTCTAAAAATAATGTTTTAAACAAGTTTTAATAGCGCATAATTTTCTTTTTAATTTGTATGTTTCATAATTGTATTTGATTATATCATTTAATTTTGTTGTGTTTGTATTTTTTTTAATAAAATCAGTTCCGTATTTATTTTTTATATAGATTACTATTTTTTGAAACATATTATAGTAGTCTTTTTTATTTTTTTTGTTCACAAGAGTAAAATAATAAAATAATTGCCTTAGTCTGTTATTTAAAAACGAATATAGAATTTTTTTATTATCTTTATATTTTGAATTTTCAAAAATTTCTTCGCAAACAAAAAAAGTATTGTATATTGTTTTTATGTTGTTATTTTTGGTATAGGTTGTTGAATTGTTATGTATTCTATGATTTAAAATATATTTATCAAGGCAAGAGATTTTATCTGCATATAGAAATGCTTTTATATAAAATTCTGAATCTTCAATAAATCTTGTAGGGGAATATTTTATATTGTTTTTAATCAAAAAATCTCTATTATATGCTCTATATGGCCATGCACCTCTGTTGAATAAAATATCTTGAGCTATTATTGGAGAGAAAACCGATTCTTCAAATTTTAAATAATAATTTTCAATAAAGAAATAGGGTGTTTTCTTGTTTATTTTTTCATAATATTTGTATGCGTTGAATATTATAATATCGGGGTTATCTTTTTTAAATTTTTCATATATATTTAAAAGAGCATCTTCTTCAAGCCAATCATCTGAATCAAGGTAATATACAATATCGCCTTTTGCTTTTTTTAGAGCAAAATTTCTTGCTATACCTTGACCTTCGTTTTCTTTTGAAAAAATCTTTATTCTGTCATCATAAATTGCAAATTTTTCTGCTATTTCAAGCGATTTGTCACTAGAGCCATCATTAATTAAAATAAATTCAAAATCTTCAAAACTTTGAGATAAAACACTTTGAATACATTGTTTTAGGGTGTTTTGGCTGTTATAAAACGGTGTTATTATACTTATTTTAGGCAATCTATAATTCCTTCCGGTATGTTTTTGTTTAATTATTCCAAATTTCTTTGATTAAATCTAAAAGAGGAATTCTTGCAAGTGGTAAAACTTTGATTTTGGTTTTATCAAAATGATTTATCTCAAAATCTTCAATAATTCCTATGTATTTCAATGTTGCAACAATGACATAATCGGGCTTATATTCTTTGATTTTATTTTTCGGAATCATTTTATATTCCAAAAAACTTTTTCCTTCATCATCGTCATTAAATTTCATATCAGATATACCAATGACATTTAATTTTGATAAATCATAGTTTTCAATGATATATCTAAAAAAACTGCCTGTACCATAAATTACTGAGGTTTTATTTTTTAATTTTTTATTTAATTTGTTTAAGTATTTTTCAAATTTAATTTTTTCAAGATATGTTTTGAAATCTTCATTCATAATCCAAGCTCCATCAATACTTTTTTAAGATACCATGTAAAATCGAATCCTACAAGTTTATTAAATAAAATGACCCTTAGAAAAATTCTTTTGATGGTAGTATTTTGAATGAAAGCTCCAAGGGAGCCTTGGCGACCTTGTGCGCTTACGCACTTTTATCTCACCCTTATCAGACCTCTCGCGAAATCGGCAATTCAATGCAGATTTCGCTCGGCAGAGTGCTCTAGTCACCTGAGCTAATAGCCCTTAAATTTATATAATAAAAGAGAGTATCTAATTGATACTCTCTTTTATGGTGGGCCATCCTGGACTCGAACCAGGGACCTCACCCTTATCAGGGGTGCGCTCTAGCCACCTGAGCTAATAGCCC
>CALUYD010000007.1 GCA_944324915.1 Candidatus Gastranaerophilales bacterium
ATGACACTAAAAATAATCAATGCCACAACGATTTCGACAAGCGAAAACGCCAGATAGAAAATCTTTTTCATATTATTCCTTAACTGTTACATACGTGTAATGATTTTTTTAAATAATAACATTACCATTACATATATGCAACAAATTAAAAAAAATAATTTACTTGTATTGGCTAAACGCATTAAAACATTAAGGTTAGAGCGCTCTAAGTCTTTGAATAAATTTTGTTTTTCAAGGGGGAATGTAACATCCGCTACATGGAGCAGAATTGAAAATGCACTTGTCGACCCTAAATTTACGACATTAGTTGAAGTTTGTGCCATGCTTGATATAAGTTTGGCTGAATTATTTAAAGATTTAGAATTAAATTACGATAGCGAATTATAAAAGATGTTTTTGAATAACATCAGCAACATAAGTGAATGAGTCCATAATTCCAATATTTTTACCTGTTGCGCCTTTTTTATACATTAAATATGGAACCATTTCTCTTGTGTGGTCTGTTCCTCTGAAAGTTGGATCGCAACCATGGTCTGCTGTTATAATTAATATATCTTCATCTGTCATATTTTCGATAAAACTTGGAATATATGAATCTATTTCTTCAATTGCTTTTTTGTATCCCATAGCATCGCGTCTATGTCCATAGAGCATATCCGTATCAACTAAATTTGTAAAAATTAAATCGGATGTTGAATTTTTTATAGCATCAAGTGTTTTATTTAAGCCATCTGTGTTACCTTTTGTTAGTATTTTTTCACTTATTCCAGAACCAACAAAAATATCATAAATTTTGCCTATTCCAAGAGTTTTTTTGTGGTTTTTTTCTAAAATATTTAATAGCGTATCTTTTGGAGGTTCTACTGAATAGTCATGTCTTAAACTACCAATTCTTGTGGGTTTGCCTTCTATAATTTGGTATGGACGAGCAATAACTCTTGATATACCGTAATTGTGTTTATCGAGAATTTCACGCGCGATTTTGCACCATTCATATAATTTTTCTATTGGTATTAAATCTATATCAAGTGCAACTTGAAATACGCTATCTGCAGATGTATAAATTATAGGATATTTTGTTTTTTGATGTTCATCATTTAGTTCTTCTATGATTTTTGTGCCAGACGCTGGATAGTTTCCTAAAATTCCTTTACAGCCTGTTTTTTCAATAAATTCATTTATTATAAAATCATCAAATTTTTTATATGTTTTAAAAGGATTATCTAAAATAAGTCCCATTAACTCCCAATGACCTGTTGTTGTATCCTTTCCTTTTGATTTCATTTTTAAAATACCATAGTCGGCTTTGGGTTCATTGGTTTTATTTACGCCTTTTATATCTATAATATTTCCAAAACCAAGTTTTTCTAAGTTTGGAACATTTAATCCGCCTGTTTTAAGAGCTAAATTTGCTAATGTATTGCAACTTAAATCATCATTATATTCTTCAGCATCCTTTAACGCTCCGCAACCCATTGAATCTATCACTATAACAATTGCTCTTTTTTTCATATTTACACCATTATTTCTACATCATTATTCAAATAATCTAAATGCCACTTTTGAATTGCTTCACCAGGGTATAATAAACCTATTCCTGGTGGATATGGCATTATCATTTTGTTTGATATTTTAAGCAGTGCTTCATCTTTGTTGACAAAAATATAATCACGATTAAATGTGTCAACAGGTTGTATTTTGACAAGCGGAAAAGGTTGAAAATCAACTTTTTCAAATTTAAAAGACGGATTTGTAACAACTTTTTTAAGACTGTTTTTTAATTTTTCTAATTTTGATTTTGTTGTGCCAATACCTGTTAAATAAAGACATGCAACTGAATTATTTAATTCATCTTCTATATTAAACTCATCAAACATAGAATCCGATAAATCAAAACCTGAAATACCTTCTTTTCTAACTAAAATTTTAGTTGGGTCATGATTTTCGCTCTCAAAAAATTCAACGCCAAATCTTGATAAATCTTTTTTAAATTTATCGATTTCATTTAATAAATTATCAATTTCATTTTTTCCTTCTTTTGAATTAAGGAAGTTTATGCAACTTTCAATATTTTCCAATAACGGATAAGAAGGTGATGATGTGTGAAATAAATTTATCGATTTTTGGAAAATATCAATATCAACTTTTTGTATATTTTGTCCAATATTTAATAGTGCACATTGATTAAGCGCTCCTGCTGTTTTATGGAGTGAATTTATTGTAATATCAGCACCTTGAGCTATTGCTGATTTAAATAATTTATCGCTAAAATTGTAAAGTGAGCCATGAGCTTCATCTACCATTAAATATGTGTCATATTTTTTGCAGATTTTTGCAATTTTTTCAATGTCAGAATTAATGCCTTCATAAGTTGGAGAGGTCATTATAAACATTTTATATTGATTTAGACTAAGTGTTGCTTCTAATTTATCAGTATCAATATGAGTATAAATGCCCCAATTTTCATCGGTTTCAGGCATAAACCAATCAACATAAGCTGCAGTTAGAATTAACCCGTTAAATACTGATTTATGACAATTTCTTGCAACAAGAACCCTATCTGCAGGATTAATTATTGCTTTCATAGCAGCTAGAATTGCAGTTGTTGCACCTTGTGTTATAAAAAATGTTTTTTTTGCATTTAATATTTCAGCTGTTTTTGATTGAGCATGAAATATTGAACTTTTTGGGTTAGACAGGTTGTCAAATCCGTCAATTTCAGAAAAATCATGATTGTAAAAGCAATTAAAATTTTGATTAAATAATGCTTTTTGAGAATGTGACGGCGTTGTAAAGAGTGTTCTATCTATTTTTTTACTTAACAATTTGATTATACTCATAAGTTTATATTAGAATAACTTTTATGGATGTACAAGATAGAATATTAAAATTACGCAAAACAATTGAGTTAAACGCATATAAATATTACGTTGAAGATAACCCAATACTTGAAGATTGGGAGTATGATAAACTTTTTAGAGAATTAAAAGAACTTGAAGAAAAAAATCCTCATCTTATAACTCCTGATAGCCCCACCCAAAGAGTTGGCGGAATAAGCGAAAAATTCAACCAAGTTCCTCATAAAAATAGATTATATAGTCTTGATAATTCAAATAATGATGAAGAATTAAAACAATGGTATAATCGTGTTTTAAAAGACGTTGGTGAAATTGAAAACAATCAACTAAGCCTTTTGGGTGCAAATTATTCTGATATAGAACTTGTTGCTGAGTTAAAAATCGATGGTTTAGCGGTTAGTCTAACTTATGAAAAAGGTAAATTTATTCAAGGTTTAACTCGTGGTGATGGCGTAATCGGTGAAGATATTACAAATAACTTAAAAGCTATTAAAGCAATCCCTTTAAAGTTATTTGAAGATGTTGATGTTGAGGTCAGAGGTGAAATTTACATGCCTATAACATCATTTGAAAAATTAAATCAAATTCAAATAAAAAATGGTCAAAAACCATTTGCAAACCCAAGAAATGCTGCTGCGGGCTCATTAAGGCAATTGGATCCAAAAATTACCGCAAGTCGTGATTTATCTATTTTTATTTATGGAGCTATTTTTGATAAAAGTCAAAAAAAATTAACTCATTCTGATGCAATGGATAAATGTCGAGCTTTGGGTTTTAAGACAAACGATTATAAAAAATGCAAAAATATAGATGAAGTAATTAAGTTTTGCTCTGATATGTCAGAATATCGAAAAACTCTAAATTGGGCGACAGATGGGGTTGTTATTAAAGTTAATTCAATTCCAAAACAAAATGAATTAGGCTTTACTTCAAGAGCTCCAAAATGGGCAACTGCATTTAAATTTCCACCGGAAGAAGTTTGGTCTGAATTATTAGATGTTGAATTTTCAGTAGGAAGAACAGGGATTGTTACCCCTGTTGCGATTTTAAGACCTGTTAATTTATCAGGTAGTGTTGTTTCTCGCGCTTCTATGTATAATTTTGATGAAATCGAGCGATTGGATATTTCAATCGGGGATGAAGCATTAATTAAAAAAGCAGCCGAAATTATACCAAAAGTTGTAAGAACCAGAAAAACAAATAACTCAAAACCATTGATTTTACCTAAAAATTGCCCGTCATGTGGTAGTGAATTAATAGAAATAGAAGGCGAAGTTGGCATTTATTGTCCGAATAAAGAAAATTGTCCTGCTCAAATAAAAGGCAGAATTGAATACTTTGTATCAAAAAGCGCTATGGATATTGATGGTTTTGGAGATAGTATTATTGAAAAATTGATTGAAAAAAATTATATTAAATCTCCAAGTGACATTTATAAATTAACTTATGAACAGCTTTTAACGCTTGATTTAATTAAGGATAAATCCGCAAATAATCTCTTAAATGCGATTGAACAATCAAAAGATGTTACTTTATCAAAGTTTATAAATGCGCTCGGTATTCGTTTTGTAGGTAAAGAATCAAGTGATATTCTAGCTCAAAGTTTTAAAGATATTGAAGCTCTAAAATTAGCTAGCTATGACGATTTATCTGCTTTAGACGGAATTGGCGAGAAGATGGCGCAAAGTATTGTTGATTATTTTTCTAATCAAAAAAATATTGATATGATTGATGAAATGATTGCATTAGGTGTAAAAATTAAAAATAAATATTCCAATGCTCAAGTGTTGCGCTTAAAAGGGCAAAGTTTTGTTATAACAGGCACACTTGAAACTTTATCAAGAGATGAAGCTCAAGCAAAATTAAAAGAATTAGGAGCAAAAACTCCTTCATCTGTGTCCAAAAATACTAATTTTGTTGTGGTTGGTGAAAATCCAGGTTCTAAAGCAATAAAAGCACGTGAATTAGGAATTAAAATATTAAGCGAAAAAGAATTAATTGAGATAATTAATGGAGGTTTGAATGTTTAAAAAATTTGCATTAAGTTTTGCTATTTTATCATTGACTTGTGTTCCTGTTTTAAGTAATGAAATTTTAGAATCGGTTATAAGTGTAGATGCTTCAATTAATAGAGAAGTTGCACCTGATACAGCTAAAATTCGTTTTTATGTTGAAAATTCCGGAACAAATTTAGCTGATTTAAAACAAAAGAATGATAAGACTGTTACTGATGCAATGAATTCCATTAAAACAAAACTAGCTGAAAATGAAAGTATAAAAACAATTGCTTTTAGTGTAAGAAACATATATTCATATAAAGATAAAATAAGAATTTTTCAAAAATATGAAGTCCAAAATGGATTTGAAGTAAAATTAAAGGATTTGGATAAAATTTCTGAAATAATTAACCTTGCAATGGAGCATGGCGTTAAAAATATTTCAGGCGTAAATTTCACTGTTGAAAACTCGCAAGATATTTGCAATCAAATGATTTCGCAAGCTGTTAATTTAGCTCAAAATAGAGCAAAATATGTGGCTAATGCTTCAGGAGTATCTTTATCAAAAGTTAAAAGTATAAATCCATATTGCTCATTGTCAGCCGGAAATTATGAAGTTGCAAGAAAAGTTTATTCATCTAATATTGCAATGGATTCGGCTTCATCTGGGGCTGTATCATCTGAAACAATTGAGCCTGGTACAATAAACGCAAGAGCAAGCGTTAATATGTCTTATTATTTAAAATAAGACTTGCGTTTTTTTCTTGGTGATGTTATTTTATAATTGTTAGCACTGGATGGAGTAACCTTTTTTGGTTTTAAGATTTTCGTGCTTTTCTATTATATAGTCAGTCATTAGGTAATTGTGAAGTACACTTTTAACAATAAATATCTTAAAGATAATTCAAAACCGGGTTCGTACCGACGTGGTTATGAAACCTTTCAAAAAGGCATGGTTGAAGAACTTAAGTTTAACGAGAACATCGTTAGAGCTAAAGTGAAAGGTAATTTTAAATCTCATTATGAAACAGGTATCAAGTTCACAAAGGCAGGCGCAAAACCAACCTGCAACTGTCCTTTGGAAGAACCTTGGTGTAAGCATGCTATTGCATTAGGTTTTGCTTCTTTAAAAAATCATTTTTGGGAAGAATTTTTATATGAAAAAATGAATATCGAACCCAATTTGATTGATGAAGATTTGCCAATGTGTGAAAATCCTCAAGGGGATTTTATATTTCACTTTAACCCTAAAAGACGACAAAATTTCTTTTCTATTCTTGTTATGAATAGACATACTAAAAAGGTTATTCGTGATTTAGAAGCAGTGTTTAAACAAATCATTGCAAGACAAAAAGAAGAAGAAAATTTTGAATTAAATAATGCTCAAAAACTTGAAGTTGTTATGTTTAAAATGCTTTTGAGCCAATCAAGGCTTGACAAGAAATCCGGATGGTATGATGTTCAGATAAATAAATTTGATGAGTTTTTCAAAATGCTCTCTAAAATGGAAGATGTAATTGATGCTAAAACTCATAATAAAATCAAATTTTCAGATTCTATTTGGAATTTATGCCTTGATGTAAATGTTTCTTTTGTTGGAAATATTTTACTGAGTCTTTATTGGAAAAGAAACGATATTGATGAAATTTACCCTTTTGAAGAAGTAAGATATTTTTCAAGACAGTTAAAATGGGGTAGATATAAGGATGTAATTTTTCAAGTTGATACACCTGTTAGTGTTGTTCCTCAAAATCTTACTAAGGCAAGTTTTTCTGATATTAAAGATGCTGATGGCGGAAAATTTGTGTATGAAGAATTGCCAAAACTTCGTGAAACAATGACTGTCAACTTATCAGAAGAAATGGAAAAATTAACTTTTGAAAAAAGGCCGCCAAAATGTATTGTGGAACTTGGTGTTGATTATGACCAATCATTAAAGGCGTCATTAGATTTTGAATACGATGGTGTTAGAGTGCCTTATCAAAAACAATATAAGAGCCCTTATGTCACTATTAAAGACCCTAAAAAAGATTTATTATATTGGATAAAACGTGATATGCAATTTGAGCATGCAGCATATCAAATGCTTTTAGCGTGCAGATTTGCGCCTGTTCAATCCAATAATTTAGCTTTAGATAAAGAATATGCAATTGATTTTTATAATTATTACATCTCTAAAGCAGGCGACGGTTGGCAATTTATTGAAAAAGATGATTTATCATTCTATAAGTTAAACAAAAATGGTTTAAAACTTATTGCTGATATTGATTTTTCACAAGATGGAACTGATATTTTTGAAATTCAATTAAAGGGCTTAGCTGATGATAGAGAAGTTGATTTTGAAAAAGTGATTGACTTAACTTATGAAGGTGCAAAATATTATAATATTCCTTCCGGTGGTCAAGTATCAATTCCTGTTGATGATGTTTTATCTTTATTAAAATCATTCAATACTTATGATGTTTACAAGAATAATGAAGATAAATATATTGTAAAAACATATCGCGCAGGCGTTGTGTCTGAAATGGAGAAAATGGGTATAACTCTTAAAATGAGCAGAGCCTTTTCTAAGTTTTGGAAAGAAATCTCAACATTTTCAACTATGGATACAACAGCGCTACCAAAAGCTACTAAAGCTGAGCTTCGTGAATATCAGCTTAAGGGGTATTCTTGGCTTTGGTTTTTGTATAAATATGGTTTAAATGGCGTTTTAGCTGATGATATGGGTCTTGGTAAGACATTGCAAACTTTAACTTTGCTTCAAAAAGCCAAAGAAAAAGACGGCAAAGAACCAAGCCTTGTTGTTTGTCCAACATCAGTTGTATTCAATTGGGAAAAAGAAATTGAAAAATTTGCGCCAAATCTTAAATTTTTAACTTTATCAGGTGTCGATAGAAAGAAAAATTTCGATAAAATCGAAGATTATGACGTTGTTATTACAAGTTATGCGCTAATTAGACGCGATATTGATGAGCTAAAAGATATAAAATTCAGATATATCATTCTTGATGAATCTCAAAATATTAAAAATTCGTCAAGTCAAACAGCTAAAGCATGTAAAACCTTAAATGGAGCTCATAGACTTGCTTTATCAGGTACTCCGATTGAAAATAAATTGGAAGAATTATGGTCAGTGTTTGATTTTCTTATGCCGGGATTTTTGTTTGATGCTAAAGAATTTAATAATCGTTTTGTTGTTCCGATTGTGGATAGCGAAGACACTGAGGTTCAAAAACGCTTAAAATCTCAAATTTATCCGTTTATTTTAAGACGTATGAAAAGAGATGTTGCAAAAGATTTACCAGATAAAATCGAATCAGTTGCATATTGCGAACTTACGCCTGATCAAAAAGATTTATATTTGCAAGTTCTTGATTCTACTAAAGAAGAATTGTTTAAATCAATCGAAACTGTTGGACTTGAAAAATCAAGAATGTCAATTTTTTCAGCTTTATTGCGCTTAAGACAAATTTGTTGTCATCCGAGATTATATGATAAAGAAGGACAACTTGGAATTAATGAATCAGGCAAATTTGAACAATTGCAGAATATGCTAGAACAAGTAATAGCTGAAAAACACAGAGTTCTTTTATTCTCTCAATTTGTTGGTATGCTTGATATTATTAAAGTATGGCTTGAACAAAAAGGAATTAAGCACGAATATCTTTCAGGTAAAACTAAAGATAGACAAGCGGTTGTTGAAAGATTTAATAATGATCCAACTATTCCAATATTCCTTGTATCCCTTAAAGCAGGCGGTACAGGCTTGAATTTAACAGGTGCAGATTACGTTATTCATTATGATCCTTGGTGGAACCCTGCGGTTGAAGATCAGGCTACTGATAGGGCGTATCGTATCGGACAAACCAAAAAAGTATTTGTTTATAGATTAATTACAAAAGGAACTGTTGAAGAAAAAATCCAAGCATTAAAATCTAAAAAACGTTCATTGGTAGATAGTGTTATATCTATCGATAGAAATATTGTTAAATCACTTACATATCAAGATATTAAGGATATTTTCTCAATTTAACAATTGTTTATATTTTGTAAATAATTAGCAATTTTTTATCTGTTTTGTATTGATATTTAATATAGTACAAAATGGAGTGTAGATATGAACATTGGAAATAAAATCTCATCAGCAGTTACAGACGGATTAAATGCTTCAATTAAAACAAGTAAAAATATAAAAAATTGTACACCAATCGACAAATTAGATAGTGCCGAAAACTACGCTAGTTATTTTATTTTCCCTAACGGCAAAAAAGTTTACGATATGACAAGTGCCTTAGAGGAAGCAACAGGCGTTAAAGTTCTTGATATATATGGTTAAATTAAACTTCAGTTTGTGCTAATTTTTCCATTTTTAATTTTTGATCATATTCGATTAACATACCGATTAGTTTATCTAAATTACCTTCTATAACTTCCCAAACATCAAGGTTTTGACCAATTCTATGGTCGGTAAGTCTGCCTTGAGGGAAATTATAAGTTCTAATTCTTTCGGATCTATCGCCTGTACCTATTTGGGAACGACGTAAATCGGTTACTTCTTGCATTTGTTTTTGCACTTCCATATCGTACAATTTAGCTTTTAAAATTTGCAATGCGCGTTCTTTGTTTTGCAATTGTGAACGTTCTTCAGTACAGAAAATCATTATACCTGTTGGTTTATGAAATACACGAGCTGCAGTTTCAACTTTATTTACGTTTTGTCCGCCAGCACCTCCTGAGCGAGCAGTAGTGATTTCGATATCATTCATATTAAGTTCAATTTCAACGTCATCTACTTCAGGCATAACCGCAACTGTGGCTGTTGAAGTATGAACTCTGCCTTGAGATTCGGTTTGAGGAACTCTTTGAACCCTGTGTACACCGGATTCATATTTTAATTGCGAGTAGATATTATCTCCACCTTTAACTGAAATAACAACTTCCGAAACACCGCCGGCTTCGCATTCATTTATTGATAAAATTTTTGTTTGCCAACCTTTATTTGCAGCATATCTTAAATACATTCTCATAAGATCGCCTGCAAAAATATTTGCTTCATCACCACCTGCTGAACCTCTGATTTCAAGCATAATATCTTTGTCATCCATTGGATCTTTTGGCAACAACAAAACTTTTAATCTGTGTTCATATTCCTCGATTTTTGCTTCTGCGTTTGCAATTTCAGAGTTTAAAAATTCTCTCATTGAAGAATCTTTTTCGCTATGTAGCATTTCTTTTGAATCTTTAATTGTTTCCATAGCTTCTTTATATTTGTAATAAATTTCAACCGTTTCTTCCATTGTTTTTCTTTGTTTAGAAAGGTCACGGAATTTTTCATAGTCTTGAATTACTTTAGGATCGGAAAGAATTGTGCCCAACTCTTGATATTTTTTTTCAATTTGTTCAACTTTTTCAAATATTGAGTTATCCATTTTTCTTTTTCATCCTTCCACAAGAGTTGTCTTCGTCACAATATCCTAATCGTTCGCATTTTGGAACTAAGTGTTCTGCAAGCCATGGTTCACGTTCTTCAACAAGTGCACACATTTTTTTAACAACCATTCTGATTTCTAGCTGTGCTCTTGTGCAAAGTCTTAAATTTGCAAGGTGAATTAGTTCTCTTAAATTTAAACTTGCTACCATTGAGCTTGTTGTTGCATTTGGAAGTATAGAGCGAGCATCTTCGCCTTTAATACCGTTTTGTAGGAATTCTTGATACAAATCTGCTGTATCTTTCATGTGTTGTTCAAATTTTTTATACAGTTCTTTATTTGCTTCTATTGCAGGTGGTACTATAAAATCAAATTCGCCTTTTTCTCTAACGTATCTTTGTGATTTTTGAGAAAAACTCATGTGTCTGTGTCTAACAAGTTGATGAGTTGCAGCTCTTGATATGTTATTTATTGCAAATGTAAGCTGTATATGTTCAATAGTCGAATAATGTCCGGATGAGATAACTCTTCTAATTAATGCCAATTTTTTTTCATTATCATCAGTGATATTGTTAATAATTTCAACGGCTCCATCAGCACTATAACAAGTTCTGCAAGCTGTATATATTATATCGAGTAAATTATCAGGTATTCCTATTAATGATACTTCTAAATTTGTTTTTGGCATGTTATCTCCTCGACGCTATTTTAATTCATTAGATAAATTTTTGGCTGGTAATTAGCCAGCCAAAAAAAATATTTTTTAAGTTACTGTTATTTTTTTTCGTAACGTTTTTTAAATCTTTCAACTCTACCTTCAGAGTCAAGAATTTTTTGGTTACCGGTATAAAATGGGTGACAAGCGTTGCAAATTTCAACAGTTATATTTTCTTCAACAGAACCTGTTTCGATTTCATTGCCACATACACATTTTATAGTAGTTTTTTTGTAATCTGGATGAATATCTTTTTTCATTGTGCATTCCTTTTAATGGTAATATCAATATATTACTATTTTACAGTGTGAAAAAAATATTTCAAGTGCTAGTTATCTTCTTCTTTTTCTTCTTCAACTTTGTCCTTGTTTTCTTTTTCCCATTTTTCTTTATCGGCTTTCATTTCTTCTTCTGACCATTCAACAGCTTCTTCTTCTTTTTTTGCTACTTCTTCAAATTTTTCTTCAATAGATTGACCTTTTCTTTTTGCTTCAGAGTTAGTTAAATTTAAGATAGATTTTGTTGTTGAATCACTTATTCCGTATATGCTAAAGGCTTCATTTAAGTTAGATTCAAGTTCAGAGTTTCTTACTGTAAATATATTTATTTTTTCATCAGCATTATATGCTTCTGCTATATCCGTAGAATCAAGCGTGAATCTACCTATGCCTTCATCTTTATCAGAAAAATCATAGTTTTTATCTAGCCATTCGTTAGTATCAAGAGTTTGGTAACCTTCAAGAGTCTTGCCATTTACAGACGCGCTAAATGTCCCTATTAATTTATTACCTTCGCCAATGTCTTCATTAGCTTCTTTATAACTTCCTAAATGAATGCCATCATTTGGATTTGCAAATATTTCATCAACGTCAACAATTTCTTGAGAACCATCGATATTTGTTTTTACAATTTTAATATTTGCTTTTTCTAATTCCGAAGCTGAAACGACATTATTGCCGTCACTATCAAGTTTTTTTACTTCTTCAAAACCACTTTGTGCACCAAGAAATTCTTTTTCGTTTGATATATCTTCATTTTTATCTCTATCTACAAAAAAGTCATATCTTGTTTCGTTGTTATAAAATCCGATAGGGTCTGTGCATTCGGCGTCAGGGTCATTTGAGTTGCTTTCTGCTGCTTCTTTTAGTAAAGTATCTAAATCTTCTTTTGCAACTTCTGCATCGGATGTTAATTGGATATTATCTTGATTTAAATTTGATAAATCAGAAACATATCCTTTTAATAAATTCATCTTATAGTTAGCATCCAAAAGCGAATTTACAACTTCAGATAATTGTCTGCCTGATTTAGTTTCAATTCCTTTTAAATCGCTTGAAATGCCGTTTTGAAATTCTTCATAGGTCATCTCACCATTAGAGTTTGTATATGAATTTAGATTTTTATTAATTGCTTCTTTGGCTTTCTTTTTGCTTTCTTCTTGTATATCTTCACTATCTTCGATAGCTTTATCAACTTGTTCTTCAACTTCATCTTGCAGAGCTTCAATAGTTACTTCTAAAACCTGCATTTCATAATTATTTGACTGAATTTGATTGTTTATGGAATTTAATTTTTCCCTTGCTTCTTTTATTTCGGGTGATTCTGTGCCTGTTGCAGCAACTAAATGAGATGAAAATCTTGAAAATATTTTTTGCGCTTCTGCATCGTGTCCAATTGGGCGAGTATATTCTCCATTGTCGCCTTTTGATTTTATTCCTAATGACGGAAATATTTGAGAAATAATATCAACAATTTGAGTTTTTGAAAAACCCTCATTTCCCAATGTTAACACTACACCGTCATCCAATAATTTATTGAGTGCTGTTAATTCAGGGTTTGTTGATTTATATGGATCA
Source organism: Candidatus Gastranaerophilales bacterium (assembly GCA_944324915.1). Lineage (GTDB taxonomy): Bacteria > Cyanobacteriota > Vampirovibrionia > Gastranaerophilales > Gastranaerophilaceae > RUG14156. The sequence goes on from CALUYD010000007.1 coordinate 12,856, forward strand.
CCAGAAGAAAATGCTGTTGTAAAATATTCCTCGGTTAATTCCTTTATTTTGTCATCTATATCATCATTGGTTTTTGTGGCTTTCTTGGTGTCATCAGTTGATGAATTTTTTTTAATTAAAGATGTATCAATACCATCTTCTTCAAGAGACTTCAATTCTTCTGTTGTAAAACCGCCTTTTGACGCTTTTTCAATAGATTCAATTTGTTCCTTGTCTAAGTCTTTGTATAGCTCGGAAATTTTTACCCCACTGTTTAAATTGTACACACCTGTCATCTTATTTCTCCATATATTGCCACAGAATTAATAACGGCATTATATTGGTGCAACTTTAATAATTGTAATATTTCTTAATAATGAACAGTTGATTTTTTATTGTATAATTAATTTTATGAAGAAATTAGAACATATTAGAAATTTTAGTATAATTGCTCACATTGACCATGGCAAGTCAACTCTAGCGGATAGACTTTTAGAGCTTACAGGAACAATATCCAAAAGAGATATGCAAGATCAATTATTAGATACTATGGATATCGAGCGTGAGCGTGGTATTACAATTAAATTAAATGCCGCAAAAATGAATTATAAGAGCAAAGAAGGCAAAGATTATATTTTAAATTTAATCGATACCCCAGGGCACGTTGATTTTTCTTATGAAGTTTCTCGCTCACTTGCGGCTTGCGAAGGCGCATTGCTCATTGTTGATGCTACTCAAGGTGTTGAAGCTCAAACATTAGCAAATGTTTATCTTGCAATGGAACAAAATCTTGAAATTATACCTGTAATTAACAAGATTGATTTACCTTCAGCAGACGTTGAAAGAGTTAAAAAAGAAATAGAAGATGTACTTGGAATAGATGCTTCTATGGCTATTCCTGTAAGTGCGAAAACGGGCGCTGGTGTAGATGAAGTTTTAGAAGCGATTGTAAAATATATACCTGCTCCAATTGATACATCAGATAAACCTTTAAGAGCACTTGTTTTTGATAGCGCTTATGACGCTTATTTAGGTACAATATGCTTTTTTAAAGTTGTAGATGGTTCAATAAATCTTGGCGATAAAATTAAATTCATGGCAACAGGGCGTGAATTTGAAGTTATTGAACTAGGGTTTTTAAATCCCAACAGAAATCAAGTTCAAACCTTAAAGACAGGTGAAGTTGGTTATTTTGCCGGTTCAATTAAAGAAATCACAAGATTTGTAGGCGATACTATTACAAATGCGCAAAACCCAGCACCAGAACCACTAGAAGGCTACAAAGAAGCAAAACCAATGGTATTTTCAGGGTTATATCCCGTAAATAATGAAGATTATCATGAACTCAAAGAAGCGCTTGAAAAGCTAAAGTTATCTGATAGTTCAATTACTTATGAACCTGAAACATCAAATGCTCTTGGTTTTGGCTTCAGATGTGGTTTTTTAGGGATGTTACATATGGAAATTGCTCAAGAAAGGCTTGAGCGTGAATATGATTTATCATTGATTACAACAGCGCCTTCTGTAATTTATAGAGTCTATAAAACAGATGGTTCTATGGTTGAAATTGACAATCCTGCTGAACTTCCGGCTCCACAGTATAGAGATTACATTGAAGAGCCTTATGTTCGAGTTAATATATTCACACCGAATGATTATGTAGGAACATTGATGGAGTTATGTCAAGATAAGCGTGGAATATTCATAAATATGCAATATATTGATGATATCAGGGTAAATCTTGAGTACCAAGTCCCATTATCTGAAGTTATTACCGATTTTTATGATCAGCTTAAATCCCGCTCTAAAGGCTATGCGTCCTTAGATTATGAATTTTGTGATTACAAGCGTTCTGATTTAGTTAAAATGGATATTTTACTTGCTAATGAAATAGTTGATGCTCTATCAGTTATTTGTCATAAAGACAGTGCATATAATATCGGTCAAAAGTTAACTACAAAATTAAAAGAGATTATCCCTCGTCAAATGTTTGAAGTAGCTATTCAGGCTGCAATCGGTGGCAGAGTTATTGCAAGAACAAATATTAAAGCATTAAGAAAGTCAGTACTAGATAAATGCTACGGTGGTGATATTTCACGCAAAAGAAAACTTTTAGAAAAGCAAAAACGTGGTAAAAAACGCATGAAAGCAGTAGGTAGAGTTGAAATACCTCAAGAAGCATTTATGGCTGTATTATCCTTAAATGAAGAATAGATTTAGAGTGAATTCAATCTGTTTAGCGCATAGAAAATACCGCAAACAGTTGCTGCTGCTATTGATATTTCTTTTTGATTTATTGCTTGAAGATGTGATAAAATTTCACTTGCTTTAACAAAATATCTTTCAACAATTATTCCACCGTCATTTATAGGCTCTTGAGAGAGCGTATAATCATCAACAATGGCTGTTGTATAAGATAATGTTTCAGATGATAGCCCAGCGCTTGTAGAGCAATTTATAAGCTCTGTATAAATTTTTTGGGCTTTTAGTCCTGTTTCTTCTAAGAGCTCTTTTTTAGCGCACTCAAGCATACTTTCATTGCAATCAATATCCCCAATTAATCCGGCTGGAGATTCTAAGCAGTATTTAGCTTTATTTTCAGATGTGATTGGAGGTCTATTTGTTCTAAATAAAAGAAAATTATATTCGTTATCTATTTTAACTAAAGTTGTTATAACAACGGCGCTATCATGGTTATTTGTATCATTACAACGTCTGACATAGTACCAATCTTTTCCTGATGGCGCTTTAGAGGATTTAAATTCTAAAAATTTTGTTTTTGAAATTATTGTCATATTTTTACCTAATCAACCTAATAAATTTATAATCTTTTTTAGTGCTATTTTCAAATGAGCATATATAATCAAAATCATTATTATAACTTGTGTCATCGTCAAAATAGCAAAAAATTTTGTCGTTTCCTAAAATATCTTTAGCATATTTTACATCAATATCATTTTTGTTAAGGCAAATTCCGTCTGCATTGGTTATTTTTGCTATATCTGCTCTTGAATTAATAATAAATAATGAATCATATATTGAGCATAATTGCCTTATTTTAAAAGCTAGTTCTATATTTTTTTTATCTGATAAATTTTTAATAAAAAAATGTATTATTTTAATATTGTTTTTTAGAGCTTGCGCAATATCATCAAGCGTATTTTCGGTTTTATTATCGATATATAAGGCTTGATTTTTATCTTTTAGCAAAATTTCTTTTAAATTTGATGTCATTATAAATTACCAAGGTTGCTATATATATTTGATTATAGCTAATTTTTAAAATTTTTAATAGTCTGAATTTATGGATACTGAATTAAATGAATTGATAAAAAATTCGCAAAAAGGCAACAAAGAAGCATTAGAAAAGCTAATTAAATCCCAACAATCGCTAATTTATGCTACGTTATATTATCTAAAAAAAGATGGGTCAGACATTAATGATTTGGTTCAAGAAGTTTTATTGAAATTAACAAATAAGATAAAACAGCTTAAAAATCCGGATTACTTTAAGACTTGGCTTAATCAGATTGTCGTTAATTCTTATTATGATTATTTAAGAAAAAATAAAAAATATTCAAATGAATTGTATTTAGATAAAAAAGAAGCTGATTCTATTTTTGAAATTCCCGATTATTCGCAAAACCCTCAAGAATCAATCTTAAATAGCGAGCTTGATTATATTATTAAAACATCGATAAATAATTTACCTATTCAATATAAAATTCCTATAACTCTAAGAGAAATTCAAGGGTTATCCTATGATGAAATATCTAATATTACAAAAACATCTCTAGGAACGGTAAAGTCAAGAATTGCAAGAGCAAGAGCAAAAATTAAAGATGATATTAATAAATATTCAGGAGCATAGATGAATATAATTTATGAAAAAATTAGCGAAGATTATGATTGCCAGATGCCAAAATCAAAGAAGTTATTTTGGGAAGCAAGTATTTGCAAATCACAAATATTGAGCGAATTTGTTTGCGAACAACAATTTGAGTATTATAAAATATCACAATCGATTAAAAGAGTAAAAAGAAGAATTTCTACTCTACATTAATCCCGTTTTCTTTTAGTGTATTTATAAAATCTTGCGCAACTTTTTGTTGTATATTTTGAGGAACAACCCTAAGCAATTCAACTGTCTTAGATATTACAGGGTCTTTATCATACCATCTTGAACCGCCATTTATCGGTTTTACCATTTGATAATATTTTTCAATAGCTTCTTTTGAAACTTTTTTTTCAATATTTTCTAAGAAAATCTCGGCTTGTTCTTTTAATTCTGTTTGATAATCTCTAAGTATATCAATTACTTTCACTAATAGAGGATCATAATCGTACCATCTTTTAAATTCGTTAGTCATAAATTCTCCAATCTTTAAGGCTCAGAAACTCTTTGAGCGTCAATATTTAGCGCATGCAGTTTTTCTACAAAATTTTCATAGCCTCTATCGATATGTTTTAATTCGCCGATTTCTGTTTCACCACGGGCAGCAACTGCTGCTGTAACTAATGCTGCGCCTGCTCTAAGATCAGTTGAAGCAACGGATGTTCCAACTAAACATTCAACCCCTTTAATAATTGCATGTTTTTTGTTAATGATTATATTTGCACCCATTTTCCATAATTCATTTACATGCATAAAGCGATTTTCATAAAGACTTTCTGTTACAACAGAAATTCCATCAGCGCAACACAATAATGCCATTGCAAGAGCTTGTAAATCTGTTGGAAACCCCGGGTAGGGCTGAGTTATAAAGTTCATTGCTTTTAATCTTTTGTTGTTAGATACTTCCATAGTATTTGGGTCAATAAGTCTAATATTTGCGCCCATTTCAAGTAATTTGCCCGTAAATAAAGTTAAATGGTTGGGAAATATATTTTTAATTATTCCACTGCCTCTTGAAGCAATGATAATACTCATAAATGTACCTGCTTCGATTCTATCAGGTAATGTTGTGTATTCACAACCTCTTAAATCACTTTGTCTAACCCCCGTTATTGTAATTTGGCTTGTGCCTGCACCTTCAATTTTAGCTCCCATTGATTTTAAAAAGTTTGCTAAATCGACAATTTCGGGCTCTTGTGCTGCGTTTTGAATGATTGTAACACCATCTGCAGTAACTGATGCCATCATTACATTTTCTGTTGCACCAACAGAAGGTATATCAAAACACACAATAGAACCACGTAATTTAGAGGCTTTTGCCTTCACATAACCATCATTAATGGCACATTCGCAACCTAATGCTTCTAAACCTTTTATATGGAAATTTACTCTTCGCTCGCCTATTTTACATCCACCAGGGAGTGCTACTGTTGCTTCTTTTAATCTACCTACTAATGAACCTAATACACAAAAACTTGCGCGCATTTTAGAAACATATTCTTGAGATGCAAAACAACTTGTGATATTAGTTGAATCAATTTCAATTTTTTTTAGTTTTTTGTCATATTTTGTTTTTGCCCCCAATTCATTCAACACTTCCAGCATAATATCAACGTCAGATAAATTAGGAACATTATATATAACACATATATCACTGCATAAAAGAGAAGCTGCCATAAGTTTAAGTACCGAATTTTTTGCACCGCTTATAGTAACTTCACCTTTTGTTGGGTTTAAACCTTTAATTATTAATTTTTCGCTCAAATTTTTTCACCTTTTCTAACTGATTTTATAATATTTTTGATGGTTTTTAAAGTTCTCAGGTAAAAAATAAAATTTTTGTAGGATATATTTAGTTATTTTTGTTATCAACAACCTTAGCGTCAATTACTTTTGCGTCAATAACGTTATTTTGAGCGTTTTTTTCTTCCTCTTTTTTCTTATCTTCAAACTCTAATTGTTTATTGATAATAATTGTTTGGAAAATTTGGAAAATATTACTTGTAACTAGATATAATAAAGCGCCCGCAGGAATTGGAATAAATACAAAAGTTAAAATAATCATAACAGGCATAATTGTGCCCATAGATTTTTGTATTGCTGCTTGTTGCGGGTCTTGATTTTTTGTTTGAGTTGTAGCCATCATAACTTTTTGAGATAGCCAAATTGTTAAACCAAATAAAGCAACAAGAGCTATAACATCATAATGAATTGCATTTTGTACAGGAATTGTAGGAACGCTTGCAACTAAAATATCGCCCATTCTGTTAAATGTAATATTTTCAGTTTCTTTTGTCATAATGTTCATAACAGAAACATCTGCTTTTTGAACTTTGTTTAATTCAGAAAAACTTAAGTTCAAGCTATCAAGAGCCATTTTAAGCTCAATTGGTTTATCTTTTTCAATTTCACCTTGAATTTCAATGGCTTTTTGTGGTTTTTGAATTTTTACGTTGTCGATTTTTTCATTATCAATATAGACAATTGCCGATTTTCCTGCTTGAAATTGTGCATTTTTAGAAACAGAGAATTTACCGTCTAAAGACACACCAGCATTTGATTTAATTGTTGCATCAAGTCTATTTATAAAAAGAAAATTAGTATTTCCTGCCATTTGTATAAATTGAGGGCTCATTAAAGCGCTATATAGCATAATGAATATAGGAATTTGTATTAACATAGGAAGACAACCTGCAGTAGGGTTGAAATTATGTTCTTTATAAAATTCCATCATTTTCTTTTGCATTTGTTCAGGATTATTTTTATATTTTTCCTGAATCATTTTCATTTTTGGGGTTAAATTTTGCATGTTTTTCATAGAGCGTTGTTGTGAAACATTTACATGCCACAAACACAATCTCATTAGAATTGTGAATATAATAATTGCCATGCCGTAAGAGCCTGCAAAATGTGCTAATTTATTCAATATTTCTATTGTTAATGCTACAAAATCCATTATTTTCTCCTCAAAATTAAAATTATATGTGTTTATTTTACTATGAACATGATAAAATTTAACCTATGGAAAACAATTTTGATACAATTTGTGCAATAATCACTCCGCTATCCCTTGGAGCAGTTGGTATAATTAGGATTTCAGGTAATAAATCCTATAAAATAGCTCAAGAGATTTTTGATAGAAAAATCAAACCAAAAATGATTAATTATGGTCATATCGTTGATAGTGACACTATTTTAGATGAAGTTATATTATTACCATTTGTAGCGCCTTCAAGCTATACAGGCGAAGACGTTATCGAAATTCAAACCCATGGCAGCCCTGTAATTATAAATTCAATTTTAGAGCTTATTTTATCTAAAGGCGCAAGACTTGCTCAAAGAGGTGAATTTACAAAAAGAGCCTTCTTAAACCATAGAATTGATTTATCTCAAGCAGAAGCTGTCTTAGACGTTATTCAATCTAAAAGCACAAAATCTGCACAAAATGCGCTATCAAACTTAGGTGGATATTTAAAAAATAAAATAGAAGAAATTAAGAAAGATTTAATTGAAATATATTCAAAAGTTATCGCTTCGGTTGATTTTCCTGAAGATGTTGCTGAAGTAGATAAAAATTACATCGTATCGATATGTAGCGATAAAATTCTACAAATTGATGAAATTCTATCTAACTCTAAAAGCCACGATTTTATAAGGGATGGATTAAATGCATGTTTAATAGGACGTCCTAATGTAGGCAAAAGTTCATTATTTAATGCGCTTTTAAATTACACAAGAGCTATTGTAACCCCAATCGAAGGCACAACCAGAGATACCATTAAAGAAACTATCAATCTCAACGGTTATTTAATCAATTTTATTGATACTGCAGGAATTAGAGATAAAAATGAAGCCGATTTAGTTGAGCAAATTGGTATCGATAATTCCCTTGAAGCAATTAATCAATCTCAAATTGTGTTATTTTTGTTTGAAAATTCTAAAGATGAAATTGATAAAGAATTAATCAAAAGAGCACAAGGAAAGCAAATTTTATATGTTAAGACAAAATGTGATATTAATTCAAACAGTATGGATGATTGTATTGAAATTAGTTCTAAAACAGGGTTTGGAATTAATATTTTAAAAGATAACATAGCGCAAATTATTAAAAATCTTATTCCGCAAGATAATAACTATACAACAAATAAACGTCAGCAAACTTGTCTTTTAAGAGCGAAAAATGGACTTGAAAATGTTATTAAAACGTCAGAATTTAGCGATGAAGCTGATTTATATGCAATGGATTTAAAAAATTCTATTTTAGCTCTTGATGAAATTGTCGGTGAAGTATTAACAGATTCAATTTTAGATAATATATTTGATAATTTCTGTATCGGAAAATAATTATTTTCTAAAATAAATCGTCTTATATTTTATATATTCACCATCTGCACTGTATATTACAGGTAAAACTTGACCATTTTCATCATAGTAATCTTCTTCAAGAAAATCTCTTGAAATAGCATCTAAATTATCAATAGCACATCTGAATTGTGTTTGAATATTGCTTCCATATTTTGCTAAATTTCTTAATGGATTATTTGATGTTGAAGATGATAAAAAGTGTCTGTTTTTAGGATCATTAAAGATTTTAACTATCTTTTTTTGAAGATTGGTTAATAATTCATCTTGAGATACTAAATAAAACATTTGAGCACAATCTGCGCCTGTTTGTTCATCTTTATAAAATGAATTAAATAGAATATATCTTCTATTAACATCATCCAGCCCGCTTAGCATAAACAAATCTTCTTTAGGGTTAACTTGGTTATCTTTGCAAATGTTTAATATAGAACTTGTTAATTTATTTGAAAAATCATTTTGAGTTGATGCTGTGTATGTTATATAAGTCTTTGTGCCTTCATCATCTAAATCAATTGTTTGTCTTAAAATCGAAAAACTATCTGAATTATCGCTATTTTCAACTTCTTTTATTGTTTCAGGTTCTCTAGGCTCTATTTTTTCTTCATCAATATCAAAATCTGATATTAAAGCGTCTAAATCTGATATTTCAAAACTACCTGAAAAAGAAATATTATTATTTTTAATATAATTAATTGGACTAATTTGCATAATATAAACCTATTTAATTGCTGCAAATTTATAAAGCAGCTAAATATTAATTTTTGCTATATATTTTGCAGTGGCTTCACCCATAGACATACAACTTTTTTGAACTCTTAGCGCGCTATGGGCTTCAAATTCTGCGCCTAATATTTTGCCAATTACAAATAGATTATCAAAATTATAGCTCATAAGTGATTCAATCGGTAATTGATAAGAGTTTGTTTTCTGCAATATCGAGCAATCTTTTTTATCGGAATGTACATCGATTGAATAATTAGCAACTAAAACAGGATTATTGAATTCTCTGGAGCTTAATAAATCGTCTTTTTTAAATATATACTTAGTTTTTACCCTATTTTCTTCACGAACTCCTGTTTGGGTTGCAATATTTGTGATAATAGCATTTTGAAACCCCGGAAAATATCTTTTTACAAAAGTGTAAATACGCCAAATAGCTCTTTTTGCGTTAATTAGTTCTCTTGAGTACATAAAAGGATTATTTCTGTAATTGTTTATACGAGGACAATTAAAAGCAACTTGATTATCGCCTCCGGCAACTGAAAAAAGCTGAAAATAGGCTCTATCCTGCTCTTTTAAGATACCGTCTTTTACCCCTTTTTGAAGATATTTATCTAGCGCCCATATTTTATTAGTATCCCAAGTACAAGCAGTAGTAAAATGAATTTTATTATTTGTATCTCTATCGTTTCGATAGGTATTGGTAATATTCTCATCTTTATCAACATTTAAAATAAAATTACAAAATTCATCTAAATTGACATTTCCTAAAATAAACCTTAGCGAATTTTGTTGCAAGTTATTATTATCGTTCAATAATTCACATCCGCATTGAATTGAAAATTCCGCTGAACCTGTTGCATCAATAAAATATTTCGCTTCGATTGGTATTGATAACATTCTTGAATTTAAAACAATAGAATGTATATTATTTGATTTTTTATTTACACTTAAAACTGATGTTTCAAATAAAATTTCAAGATTATCAAATGATAAAACGTCTTCTAAGACAATTTTTAAAAGCTCTGGATTTAACCAACCATCATTTTTATCTTTATATGTTATTTGTGCATTATATTTTTTAGCGGTTTTGATTAATTCCTTGTAATAATCACAGTTAATTTCTTCGACTGATGATTTCATAATTGGAACAACAAGACCAGCTGTCATCAATCCGCCTAAGAAATTATTTTTTTCAACAAGAAGTGTTTTTAGTCCATTTTTAGCACAATTATATGCGCAAGCACAACCTGATGTGCCTCCACCTATTATTACAACGTCATATTTTAATTGATTTTCCATAACCTGATTATAAACCATGTTTTACTAAATGTAAAAATGATATTATTATTGAATAAAATACCTGTTTTAATATTAATCGATTGGTAGTGATAATGTATATTATGTAAACAGGCTTATTAATTTATAACTAGGTTAAATTATACTATCTAAATTCTTTTATAAATGATATTTCAAGTTTAAATTCGCATAATAATACTACTTAATTTTAAAAAATCTCCTAATGAAATGCAAAATATTAACTGATAATTTAAGTTTGTCAATAAAGGAGTTTAATATGGAAAACAGTGTATCGACTAATAAATTACAACAAACAGTAAGATTAATGCTCGTTGATGACCATAAATTATTTAGATGCGGAATAAAATCGCTTTTTGAAAATTCAAAAGGTGTTTGTGTTGTAGCTGAAGCGTCGAATGGTAAAGAGGGTGTTTCTAAAATATTAGCTCAAAATCCGGATGTTGTTTTGCTTGATTTGGAATTGGGCGATATCAACGGATTAGATTTAATTGAAAAGGTTACAGCTCAAAAACCAAATGTTAAATTTGTGATTTTAACCTCACATATAAATGAACATGTAATAAATAAAGCAATGAAAATGGGGATTTATGGATATATTTTAAAAGATATAAATGCTGAATTTTTAGATATGATAGTTAAATCTATTTCAAATGGCGCAATGTGGATTGACAAAAAAGTTGTGCAAATTTTGCGCGAATTAAATCCAAATGTAATTCCTGCTACTCAAGTTTCAAGAACAAATTTTAAATCAACACATGCAAATTTGACTGCTCGAGAATATGAAGTCTTAAAATTGGTTGTAGACGGTAAATCAAATCTTCAAATTGCAAATGAATTACATATTTCAGAACATACATCAAAAGCACATGTTTGTAATATTATTCAAAAACTTGTTGTTGATGATAGAACACAAGCTGCTGTTAAAGCTATAAGAGAAGGTATTGTATAGAATTTTATCAATACCAATCGATTAGTTATATATTATAGAATATTATAAATACCAATCGAATAGATACATATTAAAGGAGGTAAAAATGAAGAATAAAAATTATACTTTTGATTCAAACAAAGCAAAAGAATTTTTTCTTGAGAAAATATCTTTCCAAGTTACTCCAAGAGAACTTGAAAAACTTATTAAATCGGATATAGAAAATTTTAATATTGTTGACGTTAGAAAATATGACGATTATATTGATGGACATATTCCTTTTGCAATTCATGTGCCCTTAGATAGTATTGAAGAACACCTTGTTATGTTTGATAAAGACAAAGTAAATATTGTATATAGTTACTGTCCATATTGCCAAAAATCCGCTCTAGCAGCTTATATCATAGCAAATAAGGGGTATCCTGTTATGACACTTATGGGTGGGTATAAAATATGGCATGAAATCGGCTTTGACACTGTAAAAAATGCTTCTGAAGCCGATAAATAATATAAAAGATGTATTTAATATTATCCCAAAAAATGTATAATTTTAATAAATGCTGTTTGTACAAGCATAAAAAAAAGCCCTAAAATTGGGCTTTAAGATTTACTAACGATACAAGACTCATTATATAACCGGTTTTGAAATTATATCAAATTCGGTTTTTTTTATGCCTTAACTCAAGGCGCATTATTTATAATATCTTATAAATAAAATTTTGCAATAAAAAACCAATATTTTTAACTTTACTTAATAATTAAGCAAAAAAACCGCTTTATCCGACTTTATATATAGTGTAGTATTTAAGAAGTGCGTTATGTCAGTAGTTAAAAATTATCAAGATTTTAAAAAAAATCAACCTCAATACAAGCCTTGGAAACAAGGGCGTGACTTAAGTTTAGAAAAAAAAGTAGAATACATAAAGAATAACAAAATTAATCCTAATGATTACAACAATGATATAGAACGCGCAAAAATAGTTTTAAATGCAGTTGATGTTATGGATGAATATTCTCAAAGTAGCGCCGAGAATATGGAGCAAGTTACACAAGCTGCGATTATGCCAATAGGAACTGCGCTGCCTTATGTTTCATTAGGTGTTGGTGGTCTTGTTGGTCTTATAGGCAAAAAATCAAGAAATGCTTTTAATGAAATATTTAATGGTAATTTTAAAAATATAAAACACCTTATCCCATCAGGACTTGCAGCTGCTGCTACTTTAGTTTCAGGTTTATCAGCTCTTACATTTTGGGCATGTAAAAACCAAATAAGAGCTTCGAGATTAGCAAGAACAGAAGCTATGATAAACGACTTATCCAGTATAAATCAATTTGCTGTATTAGATGAAAGTCAAAAAGCTGAAGTTGAAAAAATTGCTGATACAATTCAAGTTGATAAAAAAGAATCTAAACAAACAATACAAAAAAGAACAGGTCTTGGAGTATTATCTTCACTAAAAACAATGGTTAAACCAGATCAAAAAGTCGTTGATAAATATAATGAAATTAGTAAAAATACAGAAGAAGAAATAAAAAATATTGATAATATAAAATTAAATAAAGAACAAGAATTAGAAGCAAAAAAAGATAAAGAATTAATACAAACAATTGTCGAAAAAGTTGATATCGCCTCTCAAGATTATGCAGAAAACACTGAACTTGCAACAGGTGTATTGGGCGCAATTTTTGCAGGTTTAGGTGTTGGTTCGTATGCAGGAATTAAAAAAATTCTTTCTTTCATCAATCCGCTTAAGAAATATTCTAGCATTTGTGCTGTTGTAATTTCTTATGTTGGAGTGCTTGCTGGCGCTATATATGCCACAAAACTACAAAAACAAGCGTCTAGAGTTGGTCGTTATAAAGCAAGAAAAGAGCTTTTAGATAATCCTGAGCAATTGGTATATGTTGACTCAGAAAAATATAAAGACACTCAAATACAACCAAAAGAAAACAAAAAAGACGGTTACTTTAAAAGATTATTTAATTTAATCAAAGACAACAAAGAATATAATGAATACATCAAAAGCAACAATACAAGAAATATACAATTAAGAAAAGCAAAAGATAAAATTAAATTATCGGATAAACAAGCATTGCGTGCTGAACAACTTCAAAAAAATGTATTTAAAATGTTTAACAGGCTAGATGATAAATCACAATCTTACGCTGAAGCAACCGAGGCAATAGGAGATGTTGCTATGCAAATGTTAACTTTAATATCTAGTCTTATTCCAATGATAGTAATAGCAACAAAGACCCTTAAAACAAAAAAAATTGGTCTTAAGGATTTCGCTGTATCATTTCTTCCATTAATTCCCACTATTTTATTAAATATTTATATTACAAAAGAGCAAAAAAGCGCTTCAAGAGTAGCTGATATGGTAGCAATAAATGAATTATCGGATTATCGTCATTTTGGTTCAACAAGAACAATAAATTCTTCAAATAATGAAAGTGAAAAAAATATCGACATAAATGTTAGTCCAATGTTAAAGAAAGTTTTAGGCAAATCTATTTAATATCAGATATTGCACAAAATTGAAGAAAACTACCAATTAAATTTTCATTCCAAACCTTAACATCGTCAGGAACAGTAAGTATACTCGGTGCAAAATTCCAGATATATTTAATTCCGGCTTTAATAATTTCATCTGCAACTTCTTGAGCAACTTTGTTTGGAATGGTTAAAATAGCAATATTTGCACCTGTTTCCTCTATTTTATTTTTTAAGGTTGAAAGATGATAAATTTCTTTATTATCAAATTTTTTACCTATTTTTGCCTCATTTATATCAAAAAGTCCTAATATTTCAAGCCCAAACTCACTAAATTTAGAGTATTTAGAAAGCGCTATACCTAAATTCCCTGCACCAATTACAAAGGCTTTTTTTGTAGTTTTATAATCAAGTACATCTTCTATAATATTTTTTAACTCGCTAACAACATAGCCAACTTTACATTTACCCTTGCAATTAATGCTTTTTAAGTCCTTTCGAACTTGTGTTTCATCTATTTTTAAGAATGATGATATTTGAGCAGAGGTAATATTTTCAATATCTTTTTTAGAATATTCACGAAGGATTGTATGATATTGAGTAAGCCTGTTTATTGTTCTTTGCGATAGTGTATGTTTCATAAAACTCCATTAGAAAAGGGGCTACAATCACTTGTAACCCCTTTAATTTATAAGTAATTATACATTGCCGTTGAATGCGTCAATATATAATTGTTTCATATCTTCCATTATAGGATATACAGGGTTTGCGCCTGTGCATTGGTCATCAAATGCTAACTCAACCATTTCGTCTAATTTAGCATAGAAATCTTCTTCTGATACACCAAAGTCTTTAATTGAATTAGGAAGTTGAACTTCTTTCATTAATTTATCAATTGCATCAAGCAACAATTGAGTTTTTTCTTCGTTTGTTTTGCCGCCCAATTTTAATTCATCTGCAATTTGAGCATATCTTTCAACTGCACATGGATATTTGTATTGAGGGAATGTTGCTTGTTTTTTAGGACAATCAGTTGCATTATATTTAATTACTTGTCTGATTAATAATGCGTTAGCTACACCATGAGGAATATGGAACATTGCACCTAATTTGTGTGCCATAGAGTGGCATAATCCTAAAAATGCATTTGCAAACGCCATAGCAGCAATTGTTGCCGCATAGTGCATTTTTTCTCTTGCAATAGGATCATTTGCGCCATCATGGTATGAACGACCTAAGTATTTAAATACTAATTTAACTGCTTCTAGAGCATTAGAATTAGTGAAGTTAGTTGCCATACAAGATACATACGCTTCAATAGCATGTACTAAAGCGTCAATACCAGATGCTGCAGTAAGTCCTTTTGGCATACCATCTACAAAGTTAGGGTCAACAATTGCCATATTTGGAGTTAGTGCATAATCTGCAATTGCATATTTAACGCCTGATTTATCATCAGTGATGATAGAGAATGGTGTAACTTCAGAACCTGTACCGGATGTTGTTGGAATTGCAACCATAAGAGCTTTTTTACCAAGTTCAGGAAGTTGACAAATTCTTTTTCTAATATCCATAAATCTCATAGCGATATCTTCAAATACTGTATCAGGTTGTTCATATCTTAACCATAAGATTTTAGCAGCATCCATTGGAGAACCGCCGCCAAGAGCGATAATTACATCCGGTTCAAATGGTTTCATAATAGCAAAAGCATCTTCAATTGTAGATAATGTTGGATCCGGTTTAACATCAAAGAATACTTCATGATCAATACCAATTTCATCTAATGTTTTAATAATTTGATCGCAAGCACCTGAGTTAAATAAGAATCTATCTGTAACGATAAATGCTTTTTTTCTGCCTGCTAATTCACGTAGAGCTAAATCAGTAGCGCCACGTTTGAAGTATACTTTTTGAGGAACCTTAAACCAAAGCATGTTTTCTCTCCTTTCTGCAACTCTCTTATAGTTTAATAAGTCTTTAACACCAACGTTTCCTGATACTGAGTTTTTACCCCAAGAACCGCAACCTAATGTTAAAGATGGTTCCATACGGAAGTTGTACAAATCACCAATACCACCTTGAGATGATGGTTGATTGATTAATACACGACATGCCGGCATTTTCTTAGCGTATGCATCAATTCTTTCTTTTTTTCTTTCATCAGTGTATAAAACAGCAGTATGACCAGCACCACCACGTGATACAAGGTAATATGCTTTTTCTGATGCATCTTCAAAGTCAGAAGCTTTATACATAGCAAGAATTGGTGATAATTTTTCTCTTGAGAATGGGTCTTCCCAATCAACAGTTGGTCTTTCACCAATTAAAACTTTAGCATTTTGATCAACTTCAAAACCTGCCATAGCTGCAATATCATGTGCACTTTGACCTACGATTTTAGGATGAGCAGTTTTTCTGTTTGGATCAATAAATTCGAAATCAACAAGTTTTTGCATTTCTTTATCACTCATAATATGAGCACCACGATATGCAAATTCTTTTTTAACTTCTTCATATATAGAATCAACAATGATAACTGATTGTTCAGAAGCACAAATCATACCATTATCAAATGTTTTAGACATAAGAATTGAAGAAACTGCTGTTTTAATATCGGCTGTTTCATCAATAACAACAGCAGTATTTCCAGGGCCTACACCTAACGCAGGGTTGCCTGATGAATATGCAGCAGTAACCATACCAGGACCACCTGTTGCTAAGATACAAGAGATTTTTTTATGTCTCATCAATTGACCTGATAATTCCATACCTAGTTTAGGATCAGCGTCAGGTGAAATTTCAATCCAACCGATAATATCTTTTGGAGCCCCTGCTTCAACAGCTGCATTTAAAACGATTCTAGCTGCTTCAATTGTGCTTTTTTTTGCTCTTGGGTGCGGAGAGAAGATAATACCGTTTCTTGTTTTAAGTGCAATTAATGATTTAAAAATTGCAGTTGAGGTTGGGTTTGTAGTTGGAACAACACCGGCTAAAACACCCAAAGGTTCTGCAACGATTTTAATTCCGTTTGCTTTATCTTCTTCGATTACTCCGCAAGTTTTAGTATTTTTGTGTTTATTGTAAATGTATTCTGCGGCGTAGTGATTTTTAATAATCTTATCTTCAACTACACCCATACCTGTTTCTTGTCTTGCCATTTTTGCAAGAGGAATACGAGCTTTGTCTGCCGCTGTTGCTGCTGCTTTAAAAATTTTATCTACTTGTTCTTGAGAAAAAGTAGCATAAATTTTTTGTGCTTCAGCAACTCTGTCAATTAGAGCGTCTAATTGTTCAGCAGATTCAATCAATCCGTCTTTGATTTCTTCTGTTGCTGTCATAGTTTATATCTCCTTTTCGTGATAAAAATCTCTATTTAAATTTTACAACATAATCATTAAATGTCAATCATACACTAATTATAATTTATGTTTATGTTATATTTTAAATATGAAATTTAAAAAAATCCCTAAAGAGTATTTTCCGACAATTTTAGATAGATTAAGTCGCTTTGAACCGGCAAATATCAGATATAAAAGAGTTTTTGATGATATTATTAATAAATTTTCAATATCAGAAAAACTTAAAAACTTAACTCTAGAAGATGAAATAGCTCTTGTTGTTGAAATTTTCAACTCATCAGTTAATGAAAATAACGACTATTACATAAATGATATCTTACGAAAGTTGGAAGATAAATGTTTTAATTTTAATTCTGAATCTTATCAATACCTATCGGCTCGAATTAATTTATCGGCTATGATTAATGAAATCATAATTAATGACAATCTAGCAAAAAATGTAATTTGGCTTAAAAAAATATCCGATGAAAAAAAAGACATATATCAACTAAGAAAGGAATATTCTTTAATTTACCCTATTGAAAAAATCATATTATGCGAAGGACAAACTGAATACACCCTTCTTGATACAATATTTAAGCTATTTAATATAGATATAAATAAGCTTGGTTATATACCTATTGCTGCAGGGGGTAAAAATCAGGTAGCAAGAAAATATTATAAAATGCAAGAATATACAAAAACACCGTTTTTTATATTATTGGATAAAGATGCATATTCTATAAAAGAACTGATTGAACCAAAACTACGCAAATGTGATACTTTATACCTTTTAAAATGCGGTGAATTTGAAGATTTAATACCAAAAATAATACTTCAAAAAACAATAAATTATGTTCATAAAAATGAATACAACTGTATTTTTGATGATTTTTCAGATGATAATTCAATGGTTGAAAATTTAGAATTTATCTACAAAAAATATGGTTTTGGGGAATTTAAAAAAGCGAAATTTGCGCTTGAATTAAAAGAATATATTGAAAATAATTGCACAAAAGAAGATTTTATCGATTCTGAAATTGTTGAAATTATTAAAATCTTGGAATAATATAAATATATGGATAGAATATTAATAACAGGTGTATCAGGGTTTATTGGCTCATATTTAGCTAAGTATTTGTTGCGAGATGAAAATAATTTGGTTTATGGTATAGATGACTTTTCATCATCAACAATGACAAATCTCTATCCGCTTTTAAAAAACAGAAGATTTCATTTTCTTGAGCATAATTTATTATCTGAAATCCCTTTTAGCGTTGATTATATCTATCATTTAGCCGGAAACGGTGATTTAGCAAATTATTCAAAAAATAAGTATAATTTTATTTTAAACAAGATTGATGTACTCAAAAATATTATAAATTATACGATTTTAAATGGTTCAAGAATAATTATTCCAACACAATATTGTGATTATCAATTGCACAAAATCGAATATAGTGAATATTTTGACTGTATCAAGTTGTGTGATGATTTATTGCTTAATTTAATCGATAAAAATAAAATTAATTGCACACTAGCAAGGCTGGATTCGGTTTATGGCAAAAACATGCTTAAAGATGATAATCGATTTATCCCAAAAGCAATAAATGACGCATTATTAAACAAAAACTTCACACTTGATTTTGATGAAGAATATTATTTTACATATATTGATGATGTTGTAATTAATCTTGTAAAATTGATGAATAATTACTCTAAAAAGCCCATTGTAGATATAATTCACAATTTTAAAAATTTAAAATCAGATGTTATTAAAATGATTATAAAATGCGCAAATTCATCATCAAGTCTTAAAGTTAATTCAAATATTGTAATGCCAAGCGAATTTAAGCCCAACTTTAGCATTAACTATGAATGCAATACCAGCTTAACTGAAGGCATATTAAACACTGTAAAATATTTTAAATTAATGTATTTTAGCTAATCTTGCGGATTATAATCAAACGCTAAATCAAGCGTTGGTGCTTTCATAACGATGGCACTTGTAGAAATTACATCAACTCCTGTTTGAGCAATTTGCTCAACATTATCAAATGTGACACATCCTGAGGCTTCTACTATTGCCTTTTTATTAATAACTTTACAAGCCTCACTCATTTGCTCGCAAGTCATATTATCAAGCATGATAATATCAACGTTATTTTCAAGCGCTTCTTTAACTTGATCTAGCGTATCACATTCAATTTCAATTTTATGAGCATGTGATAAATGTTTTCTAATTTCTTTAACTGCTTTTGTAATAGAGCCGTCATATAATGCAATATGATTATCTTTTAGCATTACACAATCTGATAAATTAAAGCGGTGTAAATGATTTCCGCCAACTTTTACAGAATATTTTTCAAATAGTCTGAAGTTTGGGGTATTTTTTCTGGTATCTACTATTTTTACACCGTATTTTGAAATTAAATCTTGAAATTTTCGAGTATATGTAGCAATACCGGACATTTTTTGCACAAAATTCAACGCTAAGCGCTCACCTGTTAAAATTGAATGAGCGTCGCCTGAAATTGTTGCGATTTTGTCGCCTTTTTTAATAATGTCGCCATCTTCAAAATAAAATTGAATTTTTACTTTATCATCACATAATAATTTGAAAACTCGCTCAAATACGTTTCTACCGCATAAAACACCGTCAGCCCTAGTTTTTAGTGCAACTTGAAAATCAACTTGTGATAAATCAGCACATATTGCATCTGTTGTAATATCGCCATAATACATATCTTCTTTGAGAGCTGAAATTATAAAATCATCAATTGCAAAATTATTTAGCCAATATTTTGTCATTTTTATATAATCCTTTTTCTTTATTTTGTTCAATTTCTAAATCATTTCGATAGTGTGAACCAATTGAATTATTGCGCTTTAGCGCTGATTGCGCTACTAACTTAGCAACACAAAGTGCGTTTTGCAATTCATAGAGTTTAAAACTAAAAACATTATTGATTTTTTTAATTTTTGATTGAATGTTATTTATATTAAATAAAGCTCGATTTAATGACTCTACATTTCTTGTTATGCCGACGTTTTGGCTCATGTTTTCCTTTAATTGTATAAATAGCTCTTGTATATATTCATCATTAACTAAATCAACATTAATTTGAGAATATTTGTCGATTACAGTTTTAATTTTTTCATCATTTTTATTTGGCGGAATTTGATTATTTTGAATAATAATATCAGCCAAACTTTGAGCAAAAACAACACACTCTAACAATGAATTAGACGCTAATCTATTTGCACCATGAAGCCCTGTTGATGAACATTCTCCAATAGCATAAAGATTTTTAATATTAGTTTTTGAATTAATATCAACTTTAATACCGCCCATAAAATAATGTTCACAAGGCACAACGGGAATTAAACCACTTGATAAATCAATATTATTTTCTTCACATAAAGATGTAATTGTAGGAAAACGTTTTTTAAATTTTTCAATACCAATTTGAGAAATATCTAAATTAACATATTCAAAATTATTTTCTTCCATTTGCTGCTTGATTGCTCTTGCTACAACATCCCTCGGAGCCAAATCAGCTTGATGATGATAGTTTTTTGCAAAATAATCACCGTTTAAATCAACGAGCTTTGCACCCTCTCCTCTGGCTGACTCTGAAACCAAAGGCATTGAGATTTTATCTTTGCAATATAGTGCAGTAGGATGAAATTGCACAAATTCCATATTTTCAACTTCAGCGCCAATATTGTAAGCAAGCGCTATACCGTCTCCTGTTGAGACTGCTGGGTTTGTTGTCGTTTTATAAATTTGACCTATTCCGCCTGTTGCAAGAATAATGTTTGAAGAATATATCGCTTCAAAAGTGGAGTTAATATTGTTATAAACAATAACACCTTTACAAGTTTTATCAGAATCAACCAAAAGCTCTGCGACTATTGCATTTTCATAAATATCAACATTATCAGCTTGAAGTATTCTTTGACATAGTGCCTGTTCTATCACTCTACCTGTTGAATCACCTTGAGAATGCAATATTCTTGGATGAGTGTGTGCACCTTCTAAAGTAAAATTTAGTGAGTTTTTATCGTTTTTATCAAACTCAACACCATATCTGATTAATTCTTGAGCTGCATCTGCAGAATTTTCAGAAACGAACTTAACGACATTTAAATCATTCAAGCCGCAGCCTGCAATAATAGTATCTTTAATGTGTGATTCTATACTATCTTCTTTATTTATTTCAGGTATTACAGAAACAATCCCGCCTTGAGCTAAAGCGCTAGAGCCTGAAAATAATTTATCTTTAGTTATTAAAAGTACGCCATCGTCTAATTTATTACTTTCAGATAGTTTGTTTGCTAAAAATAATCCGCTAATGCCACTGCCAACGATAATTGCGCTATATTTAGAATATTTCATGGTGGTTTCATCCTTATTCAATAATATAATAATATAAAAACATTTGAATTTACATCTAGTCTTTTTGAACTATTTTTTATGTTAAAATAAATCTGTAAAAAAGTTTTATGAGGTAGATATGACAAATAGTAACAAACGTGTTTTATTATGCATTTTAGACGGTTGGGGCATTTCTGATGATACAAAATATAATGCTGTTTATAGTGCTAAAACTCCAAATTTTGATAAATTTATGTCTGAAATGCCAAGTGTTAAAATCCATGCTGACGGTTTATCAGTTGGCTTACCTGAAGGTCAAATGGGTAATTCAGAAGTAGGACACTTAAATATAGGTGCTGGCAGAGTTGTATATCAAGAATTAACAAGAATTAATAAAGCAATAGATGAAGGCGATTTCTTTAAAAATGAAGAATTTTTAAATGCTATAAATCATGTTAAGAAAAATAATTCAGCTATGCACATTTATGGACTTGTTTCTCCCGGTGGCGTACATAGCTCAATGAAACATTTAAATGCACTAATTGAAATGATGGCCAAAAATGGATTAAAAGATGTTTATGTGCATGCTTTTTTAGATGGTCGTGATACACCGCCAAAATCAGCTCATGAATATCTAAATCAAACAGAAGAAGTATTAAAAAAGAACAATCTTCCAAAAATTGCCTCAATCATAGGAAGATATTGGGCAATGGATAGAGATAAAAGATGGGATAGGGTTGAGCGTGCTTATGATTGCTTAACTTTAGGCGAAGGAATAAAAGAAGAAAATTCAAAAGTTGCTATCGAAAATTCATACAATAAAGATGTTACTGATGAATTTGTTGAACCAACTGTAATTTCTGATAGAAGAATTGAAGATAATGACGCTATTATTTTCTTTAATTATAGACCTGATAGAGCTCGTGAAATAACTAGAGCATTTACTGACAAAAACTTTGACGGTTTCAACAGAAAGAAAACTATAAATAACTTATATTATGTTTGTATGACACAATATGATGAAACTATGGATGTTCCTGTTGCATTTAAACCACAAGTTTTGGTTAATATCCTAGGTGATGTTTTAGATGATAACAATATCAAGCAATTCAGAACCGCAGAAACAGAAAAATATGCCCACATAACATTTTTCTTTAATGGCGGAGTTGAAAAAGAAGGTAAACTTGAAACAAGAGCTTTAGTAAACTCTCCAAAAGTAGCTACTTATGATTTGAAGCCTGAAATGAGCGCATATCAAGTTTGCGATAACGTATTAAAAGCGCTTGATGATGAAGAATATCAATTTATTTTAGTTAACTTTGCAAATCCTGATATGGTTGGTCATACAGGCGTTATGGACGCTGCAATTAAAGCATGTGAAGCAGTTGATGAATGCGTTGGAAAAATTGCTCAAAAGGCACTTGATAATAACGTTACAATGATTATTACAGCAGACCACGGCAACGCTGAATGGATGTATAACGAACAAACTCAAGCTCCTCAAACAGCACACACAACAAATGTTGTACCATTTATTGTAGTTTCTAATGATAAATATGAGCTAAATAACGAAGGTGCTTTATGTGACATCGCACCATCTGTTTTAGAAATATTAGGAATTAAGAAACCTGCTGAAATGACAGGAAAATCAATGATAAAATCAATGGCTTATAAAGCATAATAATTAAAAAATCAACTAATAGCTTGCATGTGTTTAATATGCAAGCTATTTTATTGCTATTTTTTATAAATTAAATAAAGCCAAATTAAAGATAAAATGATTGCAATAATACTTATTATACTTGCAATGGGAATTACTCCAATATTTAATACACTATCAATTCTGATATTTTCGACAAATAATCGAATTATACCATATAATATCAAATAGATTGAAGCAATTGCGCCCTTTTTGATGTTTTTAAATTTAAAAAATATAGTAAATAAAACAACAAATAATATTAAATCAAGTACACTTTCATACAAAAAAGCGGGATGATAGTAGTCAATATTAATAAATTCATCAATTCTATGACTTTTAGAAACATAAAGTTTTAAAAAACTATTGGTTGGTAAACCATAAGCCTCTTGATTAAAATAATTGCCAAATCTTCCTATTGATTGACAAATTGGGAATGCAACAGCTAAAGCGTCTATATGTTCCCAAAAATCAAATTTTTTAATTTTAGATAAAAAATATAATCCGATAATTCCAAAAAATATTGCACCATACAAAGATAAACCGCCATGGTTAATTAAAAAAATTTCTTTTGGATATTTTAGATAAAAATCTAAAGAACCTAATATATAAAATAATCTGGCACCAATTATGGACAAAACTATTAAATATGGTGAATAATCAAGAAAAATTTCGCAATTAAATTTATTGTATTTTCTAAATAATAAAAAATAGACAACACTAACGCCCACAAAAAAAGAAATTGCCATTAATAAACCGTAAAAACGTAATGGAAAATTGAATAAATAAAATGCTATTGAGCTATTAGGTGCAGGAATTATTATGTTCATTATTCGTTAGACTTTATATTGTATTGAGCTTCTTTTTGCGCAATTTTATCTTTATTTTCTTGAATAATTTCTAAAACTTGTTGAGTATCTTCAGCATTTGGAGCAAGAGTTGTATATTTATCAAAGCTCTTATTTGCTTTAGTTAATAAATCAATGTAATTTTGTGCAGCTTCAAGCTCTTTTTCAGGTGATTTAAAAGTAACTTCTACCATTTCACCATTTTCATCTTTTGTTTCATAAATACCATCAGCAACATGCATTGAACTAACGCCATGTGTATAATAAACCGCCGGTTCATCTTTAGCTAAAGGTATTGCAGCTTCGATATTTGTTAGCGCTTTTTTGTATTCACCTACCATAATATAAGCACTTGCAAGGTTATATCTAGATTCATAAATACTGCCATCTAAATCAACTGACGCTTCAAGTCTTGAAATAGCAGCTTCAACATTGCCTTCGTTTAGATAATCACTTGCTTTTTGATTAAGCTCGTGTACCGCAACAATATTAACGCAAGCGCACGAAATAACCCCTAAAAACAATACAAAAGCAAATTTTATTAATTTTAACATAATATCCTCTAAATTTTTATTCACAATTCCTTGTTACATAAGAATATTTATAATAAAGTTAAATGTAAATCATACATTTGATTAATTTTTGAGAGTTTATGGAAGAAAAATTACTTTTAGTTAAATATCAAGATAATTTTGCAGATAATTTTACATCTTATGCTTATGGAAAAATTATCTCAAAAAAGGCACATGTTAAATATTTCTATGAAAATTGCCCAAAAAATCGTGAAAATTTTGAAAATATAATGTCTGATTTTAATTTAAGATGTGATTATATTTCAAAAAATAGAGCTGAACAAGTAACAAAAAATGCGCTAAAAAACAAAAAAATACATCTAAACGGCAATTTTAAAAGAAAAAAACAATATGTCGATGAATGCATATTCAATTTAAATGATATTGATTTAATCAGCGCTGATATAATGAATGATTTTAAATTTTCAAATTCAGATTTTCTGATTAACTTTGATATATTAGAGGAAATCAATAATACAAATTCAATCGGTCTATATATAAATTCTAACGATAAACCCGATTATAACTATATAAATAGAGCCCTTAAAAGGCTAAATAAATATTTAAAGCAACCAAAATTATTTATATTTGCAAACAAAGATTTTAATATTAACTCAAAACTGTTTTTAGATTATAAAAAA
Source organism: Candidatus Gastranaerophilales bacterium (assembly GCA_944324915.1). Classification (GTDB taxonomy): domain Bacteria; phylum Cyanobacteriota; class Vampirovibrionia; order Gastranaerophilales; family Gastranaerophilaceae; genus RUG14156. Next base: position 38,039 of record CALUYD010000007.1, read on the forward strand.
ATATCAATTGATGATTACAGAGAAGAATTTTATTTATTAAAAAATTGCAAACATAAAATTATTTTAAACACGCAAAAATCTTATTCAGCGGGCTTTTGGGCATCTATATTGAACCAAAAAAGCTATCATTATATCGTTTATGATAAAAACATAAAAACCAAAAAAATGAACTCAAATTGGCTTAAAGTCTAATCAAGCGGTTGTTTAATATATACACCGTCTCCGCCAAGATATTCAACTTCTTTGCCATTTATATAAAGATATACGTTTTTATTGGGTTCATAATATTTAATAGTTTTAGATAGCTGAGAAACTCTATTTGTAATGCTTTTAGAGCCGCCGCCATTGCCAAAATTTGATGATAAATCAACAATTATGTCCTTATCAAGTCTTTTAACTGAAATTAAATCAACATTAGCAGGAATTTCAGAATATAAACCTTTTTTTGTTTCAGAAATTAATGGACCTTTTAACAAGACCATTATTGCATTTTCAAGAGAAGGTTTAAAAGAAAGCTCTCTATATACTTTTGTTAATTCGCCATTATTGTTATAAAAATAGCAATAATGCTTGTATTTAGTATCTTTAACAACTTTTTGCTGATTTTCCTGTTTTGTCGGATGATGAATTTGTTGAACTTTTGTCTGCTCAATTGCAGGAGCCTCGGTGTAATCCTCATGTATTCCAAAAACAGGACTATTTTCTGAAGGCTTTAAATCAAGCGAATAGCTATCAGATGAAGTAAATTTGTATGCTAAAAATCCAAAAGCTAATATCAAACATACAAAAAATGTTTTAAAGAATGTATTCATTCATCCTCCTTAAAAACTTTTTTAGGTTTTATTAAATTATCTGATAAATTTGCAATTGATACAAGTTTGTTATTTTTTGTTAATAAAACTTTATCAGATGAAACATTATAAGAATTATCTATAAAGTTACCATTCAAGACTTTTTGATAATCGTAGTCAGAAATTTCAATTTTTTCTAAATTTAGCGCATCCAAAGGATTGATTTTAACTAAATTATCAGAAATCAAATTAGCCTTATCAAGAGTAAAATTACCTGCTTTTGTTCTGATTAATTCGCTTAAAGTTGCACCGCAACCTAGTTTTAAACCTATATCATTTACAAGAGAGCGAATATATGTGCCTTTCTTACAATTTACCTTAATTTTTGCGCTATTTTTGCTAAATTCAAGTAACTCAATAGAATAAATTTCAATTTCTCGAGCAAAATCTTCGATATTAATTTCTTTATTTTGTCTTGTTAAATCACAAAGTTTTTTTCCATTATATTTAATTGCAGAATATTTTGGAGGAATTTGTTTTGTTAATCCTATAAATTCTTTTAAAACTTTTTCTAATTTAATTTGAGTAAAATCAGGCTCTTTTATATATTCTTTTTCGCCTTCTAAATCAAACGTATCTGTCACATAACCAAAATCGATGCTTGCAATATATTCTTTATCAGAATCAAGATAATTGAGCAATTTTGTAGCAGAACCAACAGCAACCTGCATAACACCATAAGCGAGCGGGTCTAGTGTACCGCTATGACCAATTTGTTTTATTTTAAGTCGTTTTCTTAATTCTCTAATTACATCAAAAGAGGTCACACCTTTTGGTTTGTTTATGTTTAAAAAATACATCTAAACTTCGCCACGCTCGATTTTATTAATTAATTCCATCATTTTTGCACCATGCTCAAGAGAATCATCTAAAATAAATAACAAAGTTGGAGTTTTCCTAAGTCTAATTCTTTTTCCAACTTCATGTCTTATTTGACCAACATGGCGCTCAAGAGCTTTTTTGGTTTTTTCTTTAACATCATTTGAGCCATAAACGCTATAAAATACTCGAGCTGCGGAATTATCTGATGAAACATCAACATCAGTAATTGAAACCATACCACAGATTTGAGGGTCTTTAATTTCGCGAAATATGATGTCAGAGATTTCTCTCATCAATGCTTTTCTAACACGTTCATTTCTTAAACTCATATTCACCTACACCAAAGTCTGTGGCTCAATTTCTTTTGTAGTTGATACTTCAATTATATCGCCTTCTTGAATATCATTAAATTTTGAGAATGAAATACCACATTCGAAACCTTCTTTAACTTCTTTAACATCATCTTTAAAGCGTTTCAATTGATCGATTTCACCTTTAAATATTTCTTGACCATTTCTAATTAAACGAGCGGTTTTAGAGCGTACAATTTTTCCTTCAAGAACATAACAACCTGCAATTTTTGTTGTTTTGCCGATAGTAAACACTGCTCTAACTTCAGCCTTGCCAAGTTCAACATCTTCAATTTCTGGAGATAATAAAGAAAGCATAGTTTTTTCAATATCTTCTAAAACTTGATAGATAATATCGTATTTTTTAATTTTTACACCTTCTTTTTGTGCTGAAATTAAAGCATTTGCATCTTCTTTTACGGTAAAACCAAGAATAATTGCATTTGATGCGCTTGCAAGCATAACATCAGCTTCTGAAATATCACCAACACCGGCATGAACGATTTTTGGAACAACTTTAAGCGATTTAACATTTTGAATTGCATTTGAAACCGCTTCAGCAGCACCATTTGTATTCGCTTTAATAATTAAATTCAAATTAGTTACTTGATTATCAGCAGCAATAGCTTCTCTTTGAACGTGAGCCGCTGTCATAGCATCAAGTCTTGTTGAGCGTTCTTTTTGTTTTCTTTCAGCAACAATTTGTTTCATTGTCTTATCATTTGCAACAACTTCAAATATATCGCCAGCTTGCGGGACTTCGTTTAAACCTAATATTTCAACAGGAGTAGAAGGACCCGCTGTTCTAACTCGTTTTCCTGAATCATCTAATAGTGCTCTAACTTTTCCGCCAACTGTTCCAACAACAATAGAATCACCAACTTTAAGCGTACCATTTTGTACAAGCATTGTAGCAACAGGACCTTTACCTTTATCAAGATTAGCTTCTATTATAACACCTGTTGCAGGACATTTTTCCACTGCTTTTAATTCTTGCATTTCAGCTACAAGCAAGATATATTCAAGCAAATCATCGATACCTGTTTTTTGAAGAGCTGAAATTTCTACACAAATTGTATCTCCGCCCCATTTTTCAGGAACAAGACCGTGTTCAACAAGCTCTTGCAAAACTCTATCAGGATTTGCATCCGGTTTATCGCATTTATTAATCGCAACAATAATAGGTACATTTGCACTTCTTGCATGTGAAATTGACTCAACAGTTTGAGGCATAACGCCGTCATCTGCTGCAACAACTAGAACTGCAATATCAGTCGCTTGCGCACCACGCAAACGCATTTGAGTAAATGCTTCGTGACCCGGAGTATCTATAAATACAATCTTTTTCTTGTCAACCCAAACGGTGTAAGCACCAATACTTTGAGTAATACCGCCAACTTCTGTTTGAACAATTTTGTGTTTAGATGCCCTGATTGAATCAAGCGTAGTTGTTTTACCATGGTCAACATGCCCCATAACAGTAACAATAGGAGCACGTCTTATAATATCTTCTTCTTTTGCATTTAAAAGATATTTATTTACTTCTTCTTTTTCTTCTTCTTGAGCAATAAATTCTTCTAAATCTTCTTCTAGAATTTCTAAACCAAAATGTTGTGCAACTTTTTTGCTTGTTTCAGTATCGATTGGGGTATTAACTGTAACCATAATACCTTCAAGCATTAAAAATTTAATAATTTCAGCAGGGGTTTTCTTAATTTTATCCGATAATTCACCAACTGTCATCGGTTTATTAATAACAACAGATGTTACTTCTTCAACAGCTGCAACTTCTTGTGTGTGTTTTTTATGTTTATTTTGTACCGCTTTTTCTAGGCTAATTCTTTCTTGTTCTTCTTGTTTATTGTTGTATGAGTGATCTTTTTTCTTTTTTTTGTTTCCTCTGCCTTGATTGTTATACATATCTTGAGAGATTATATGTCTTTTAATCGGACCTTGAGGAGCTTGAGATGGTTGCTTTTGTTGTTTTTCTTTTTTCTCTTGCTTTTCAGAATTATCTTGTTTTAATTGTTCTTGACGAGCAAAGTTTTTTCTTGTCATAGAAGGCAAACTTGCTAATTTATCAGTAGAATTCACAAGCGGAGATTTTGGAGCTGATTTTTGAATGTTTTGAGGCCTGTCTTCCTGTTTTGGTTGTGCTTTAGGCTTTTCTTGAACTTGTTTTTTTGTTTGTTCATTTGCGCTTCTAACTATTTCAAGTTTAGAGACTGTTTTAATAACGGGAATTTGCTCTTTTTGCACTTCTTTTTCAACCACATCTTGAGCTTTTTGTTTTTTTACAATAAAAGCCTTTGGTTTAGAAGAAGGTTTAGCAGTTTTTGTATAAAGCGCTTTAATTTTATCAATTGAACTGTCACTAACGGTTGAACTATGGGATTTTAAAGATAGTCCAAGTGTTTCATTAGCTTTTTCTATTAGTTCTTTTGAAGTTATATTTAATTCTTTTGCAAGTTCGTGTACTCTCATGATTCTCCAATTTTAATTTTCTATATTTTTAAAATAACACAAGAAAATTTTAAAGTATAGTATTTATGTATTTATAAAATCTATTTTAATCAACACCCAAGGAGCTTCCTCTCTTTTTTTGGCAAAATATCTAACAAAAATATCGTTATTTTCCTTAATATCATTGAATTTTATCTCATCATCAAGTATTAATTGAATATTATTTAACTCATCAAACCCATCAAGAGGTCTTGTTTGAGCAACAACTCTTTTTTCGATTTCATATTTATTACCATTAACAAACAATTCTGCTTTAATATAAAGATTATCGATTGCATTTGGAGTATTATTTTTTAATTCAAATGTCAAAATATTACTTATTTTACCAAATATATTCTTCTTTGAAACAATTTTAGAGTTATCTGCAATAAGCTCATCTTTATACAAATATACTTGTGAAACTTTGTTTTTAAATCTTGTCATTTTAGAATCATAATAATTAAATTCACCGTTTTTGTTGTTTAATCTTGCGCTATCCATCAATTTTTGCAAAACAGAATTAAAAACATAAGGATTTACCAAATAAGGGTCTTTATAAAAGGCTTCAGAAATATATTTTTCAGCTTCTTTTGGGTTATTTTGAGCATAAATTAAACCAAGTTTATAGTTAGCTTGCGCACTTTTTTGAAGTTTAAGAGAATTTTTAAGACTTGCAATAGCTTCTATTGGTTCATTTTGCTCCATATAATAATCAGCTAGTTTTATATATTCTTTAGAAAAAATATCTCTTATTTCATTTGCATATTTAAAGTCATTTAAACCTTTTGCGTATTTATAGACAATTTGATAGCTTTTTGTTGAAGCAAGGTAGTTTTTTTGTTTGCTTAATCCTTTTGCTATTTCTTCATATATTTTTGCTTTGTAAAAATTAGTTTTTTTGGAGTTTCCGCTTAGTTCTTCGGCTAGTGTAGCACTATGAGCAAATAAATTGTTTTTAGCGCAAAAAATAGCATAAGAATACAAAGTATAATTTGAACGAGCAGAATATTTTAGAGCATTTTTATAATATTCATTTGCTTTTTCTAATAAATTTAATCCTTCATACATTTTTGCAAGTCTTAAATTTATAATTACATCCTCAGGATTTTCAATTAATTTTTTTTCAAGCTGTTCGATTGTAAAAAACTCGGATAAATTTTCAACTTTTAGTTCATTAGAATTAATATAATCTTCTGATCTAAACAATAAATCAAGCTCAACAACAAGTCCTATCGCAACAGAAATAATAAGCGACAGAATTATTGTTACAACATACTCATTAATTGATAAATACTGTTTATTCATAATGTTCTCTTATTTCAATAGATTCAATGCAATTCATATTCCTAAAATAATCATTAATTTCTTTAAGCGATTTTTTGGTTGAAACGACTGCATTATAGCGCAATTCAGAATGATTGATTAATTTTTTATTTAATTTAAGCGTCTTTTTAAAACTTTTTTCAAATATTAACTCGATATTATCACAAGCCTCAACCGAAGCTACAATTGAAATTTCAAAGTCTTTATAAGCAATTTTTCTTTTTGATAAAACATTTTTTTCTAAGCGTCTTATTGAAATTAAAACAACTAATGTTGCAAAAGAAGCAATAATAGCTGTAACATATTCACCGCAACCGCAAGACATACCAATAGCAGCACAAACCCATAAAGTTGCAGCGGTTGTTATACCAAAAACATTACTTCCATGACGCATAACAGTACCGGCACCAATAAAACCGATACCTGTGATTACTTGCGCTGCAATACGCGCTGGATCATTTGTTCCAATGACATCGACTGCTATGTGCATTTTAAAACCATATATCGATAAAATCGTAAACACACAAGCACCCAGACAAACAAGAATATGTGTTCTAAGCCCTGCAAATTTTCCTGTTAATTCTCGCTCAATCCCCGGAATAAATGCCAATAAAACAGCAAGCGTTATTCTAAATAATATTGTAAGAGTTTGATTTATATCAATGTTTATCATATCCAGCATAATAAATTCCTTATTTTAGAGTTTTTGGGTCGAGTATATCCCTTATTTTATCGCCTAACACATTAAAAGACAAAACCGCAATAAAAATTAAAAAACCCGGGGCTAAAAGCCATGGTCTATAAAGAATATTTGCAAATTCTTGCGCTTCTCTTAGCATATTACCCCAACTAGCATCCGGTAGTTGTATTCCAAGACCTAAAAAACTCAAGCCTGATTCAGCTAAAATATAAGATGGAACAGATAAGGTAATTGCAATAATTACATAGCTTGAAGTTTGAGGAAGAATATGTTTTAAAATTATTCTTTTTCTATCAGCCCCGATTGTTTCTATTGCTTTAATATATTCTTGGTTTTTTATTGATAAAACCATGCCTCTTATAACTCTTGAAAACCCAGCCCAGCCGATAAAAGCAAGAATTGCGGTAATTAGAGCAAAACGCTGATTAGATGTCATATTAGATGGCAAAATAGAAGCTAAAATAATCAACAAATAAAAACTAGGTACCGACATAATTCCTTCTGCTAAGCGCATAAGAATTTTATCGGTTCTACCTCCAATATAGCCTGAAATACCACCATAAATAGCCCCAATAGGAAATGATATTAATAACGCCAAAAAGCCTATTGTTAAAGATATTTGACCTCCAAAAAATAATCTTGAATAAACGTCACATCCATTTATATCACAGCCCAAAATATGTAAATTACAGCCGCTATCGCAACCTATAAAATGTTTATTGGTTTTAAAAATTCCAAAGAGTTTATATTCATAGCCATTAGCAAAAAATTTAATTTTGTATTTTTTGGTCCTATCCTGCTTGTATTCAATAGATAATGTATCTTTATTAAAGGTTTTTAGATAGTTATAAGTATAAGGATGAACAAATTTATTATCTTTATTTATTAAATAAATATTACTTGGCGGTTGATATGCAATTTTTCGATTTGAATAGGTTGATGGATAAACTGCAAAAAAATCAGCAAAAGCAACCAAAAAATATAGCAAAAATAAGACACATAAGGCAATAAAAGGGATTTTATCTTTTTTTAATTTCAAATAAAAATTATTCACTTACACCCTCACTCTCGGATCAGTAAGTTTTAATAAAATGTCTGAAATTAAATTACCCAAAATAAGCATTATAGCGCCTATCATAAGACTTGCCATAACTAAATTAATATCAGATTGCATAACGGCTTCTAAAATCAATTTTCCTAAACCCGGATATTGAAATACATATTCTGTTAACGCTGCTCCTGATAATAATCCCGCAAATTCAAATCCTAAAAGAGTAATAATGGGATTAATAGCATTTCTTAGAGCATGTTTAATTATAACTTTAGATTTATTTAAGCCTTTTGCATAAGCAAATTTGACATATTCAGAATTTAAAACATCTAATAAATTTGCTCTCATTTGACGAGCCAAAGATGATAGAGAAATTGTAGTTAAAACAAAAACAGGCAAAAACAGATGATGAATTATATCTAAGACTTTTGCAAAAGAAGACAATTCGCTAAAATTAGCACTAGTTAATCCACCAATCGGAAACCAGCCTGTTTTTTGGGCAAACAAAAGCATTAAAATCGCAAAGAAAAAAGATGGAATTGCCATACCAACACTTGATAAAACAGTAAGCATTTTATCAAACCAAGAATTATAATATACAGCAGCTAATACACCTAATGGTATTGCAATAATCCAGCTAAAAAATATAACACACACCGAAAGTAAAAGTGTATTCAATATCCTTCCTTTTAGTTTTGTTGAAACTTTTGTATTATCGGTGCAATAGCCCATATCTCCTTTAATGAAATTTTTTGCCCATAGGATATATTGAACACCGATTGGTTTATCAAGCCCTAATCTTTTAACTTCAGAATTAATTGTTTCTTGACTAATTGCAGGATTTAATCTTAATTGAGCTAAAGGATCAACAGGAGATAAACGAATTAAGAAAAAACTTATTAACGATACTATAAATAATATCGGAATAGAACTTGCAATTCTTTTTAAAATGTAAACCCAAGTGTTCATCAAAAATATCCTACATTAAAATTTAATTAAATAAATTAATCAAATAAGCTATTTAATCTTTCTTGAATATCAGCAGGATCAATTTCATTGGTTATATTATTAACATCCATTGCCTGCTGAAAATATCTTGCAGCTTCAACGTTTTCGCCTTTAAGAGCATAACATCTTCCAAGATTATAATAAGCAAGAGCATAATTCGGATTGCATTGAATTGCTGTTTCAAAGGCTTCAATAGCATTTTTTAACTGAACTAAATCATCTAAATAAATAACACCTAAGTTATTATGAGCAATATCATAATTAGGATCAAATTTAATTGATAATTTGTATTCTTTTATTGCTTCATCTAAATCACCCATGCCCCAATATAAATAACCTAAATTACAATGAATTCGAGAGTTATTGGGTTCTAGCTCTAGTGCTCTTCTATAAACAATAAGTGCGTTTTTATAATCTTCATTATCATAAAAAGCACTACCCAATGAAACATAAACATCAATTTCTTTAGGAGTTAAATTGTTTGCAATTTGATAATTAGCGATAGCACAATCTGTATTTTTGATAACATTTTGTTCAATATAGCCTAAAGTTTGTGCTACAATACTTGTCCAATCCGCTTTAGGATTGATAGATATAGCTGATTGATAATGAGAAACCGCTAGGTCAGTTTCTCCTTTCATAAAATACAAATTAGCAATATTAGAATGCAAAACTGCATTGTAAGGATGAATTGCAATATATTTATTATAATACGCTATTGCATTATCATAATCACCAAGCTCTTCATAGGATTGAACTAAGCCTGAATAAGCGCTATATGAAAGAGAATCAATCCATAAAGCCATTTTATATTCAACGATTGCTTCTTCTAATTTTCCGGCACGTCTGTATGTATCACCAAGTGCGGTATATAAGGCAGAAAACCCTGGCATTTTATCAATTGCATCAGAATAACAAGCAAAAGCTCGCTCTAAATCGCCTTGAGCAAAATAAGCGTCAGCTTTACAAAGTACAGGAATAATCTTAAACCATTTTAATTTATCTTTTAAATTTTTTATAGCTTCTTTATCAAATGGCAAAGTCAAATAGGATAAAATTAATTCGTATAAACTCATTAATTTCATTTTTTTATTTCTAAAATACAATGTATTTAATAATCTTGCCTTAGAATAATGTAATCTTGAAGATTTTAAAACGGTATATTTTAAGCCTTGCTCAATATGATCCAGCGCATCTTGAAATCTGTCTTTTTTCTTCAAACAATTAGCAATCATATAATGACATTGAGCTTTAGATGCATTTTTATCAATTGCAATATTAAAATAGTTAATTGCTTTATCTAATTCACCCTTATAATAAAGTGCAAGACCGATTTTATAATAAATTTCACCGTTATCAATTAATATTTCTGCTGCTTTTTGATATTCTGTTATAGCTTCATCAATGTATTGTTTAGCTTGATAAACATCTAAATGCCAATCAAGATATAAATCCCCTAATCTAATATGTAATTTTGTATCAGCAGGCTCTGCCATAAGCAAATTTCTGCAATATTCTATCGCTTGTTGAATTTCGCCTTTTTTAGTAAATTTATTTATTGTTTTTTCTATTTTTTTAATGTCTTCCAAAATAACTCCAAGTCTATTTTTTAGCAATTAATTTAAATACATACTTCACAATTTTATCTTCATCATACATTTTCAAATTATTAAATTTAGCAACATAATAATTGTCATAAACTTTAATTATATCTGAATCAATGACAATTTCCTTTTCAAATTCAGATTCAGGAAGCACAACACGAACCTTTTCACCAATTTTAAAAGAAACATTATTAACACAAAATGCAATACCGCCTGCTGAAATATTAATACAATAACATTCAACTGTTTGAAAATCGCTTTTAACTATTTTAAAGACGATATTTGATAATACTCTCACAAATTCACGCTTTTGCTCAACAGGCATGGTTTCATTATTTTCTATTACAATACAATTTGATGAATTTAATTTATCAATAACATGACTTTTCATCTTTTTAACGCCCAGATGAGTATTGACACTGACTAAAAGCTCATCTAATTCATTTAATTTTTGAGCTAAATATAATGATTCATACGCAATCAAAACCGCAATTCTGTCGTTTTCATAATCAAAAACAATACCTTCTAATTTAGTATTGTCAGCAGTTTGAATTTGTACAATATGATTTTTTCGAATTTCTTTCATAAACTGATTTTAGATTATTTTTCAATTTTTAGCAAATTAATTAAACCTTATGCACTAATTATCCCATCACATTTATAATCAAATTCATCCTCAATAAAGTTATCGTTGATTAATTCATTAGCTACAACAATTAATTTACGCGCATTAATTTGATTATTTTTAAAAAATCTATCGTAAAATCCTTTGCCATAGCCAAGTCTAAAACATCTTTTATTTGCCATAAGAGCAGGAATATAAATAATATCTAATATTTGAGGATTAATTTTTTCGCTCGTTGGTTCTAATATATTGAATTTACCTTTTTTTAGTGATTCTAAAGCGCAAAATTTCGCAAATTCAATATTGTTATCAACACAACGAGGCAGATAAAAATTTTTATCCTTAATTTGCAATAAACCCGTTAAATCAATTTCATGGTTTATAGGATAATAAAGCGCAATATTTTTAGCATTTTTAAATTCAGATGAATTTAAAATTTTTTGCACAATTAGAACAGATTTTTCTTTGCTAAATTCTGCTCTTTTTGATAGTGCAATTTTTCTTAATTCATCTTTTTTGGTTAGTGTAATCATATTAATTAGCCAAAATATGAATATGCAAATGCATAACTTCTTGTCCTGCCTGAGAACCTGTATTTATTTGAGTTCTAAAATGTGTAATATTTTCTTGAGAATTAATTTTTTTAATAGCTTCAAACATTTTTGAAATCAAAGAAAAATCCTTAACTTCGTTTAAAGATTCGATATGTTCTTTTGGGATAACTAAAATATGTTTTTTTGCTTTTGGATTAATATCATTAATAGCAAAACAATAATCATCTTGATAAATAATCTTAGAAGGAATTTCACCCTTTAAAATCTTACAAAAAATACAATCTGACATATTACCTCCATCAAATCTATAATAAAATTATAGATTAAAAATATTAAAAATTCGCAATTTATTTTATTTAAAATAAATATATATTAAAATAGAATTATAATCATGGGAGTTAGTTTTAAAAAAGGTTTATCGTTATTCTTAATAAGTACATTTTTATGTACTCAATTTTCTTTTGCTGCTTCTATGCAAGGTCATATTCAAAAGGATGACCACAATCAAACAGAATTAAACAAAGAATTATTTACAGGCGAAATTGAAACGCTGGATCACAAAGATGTAATCAATTTAACCGTATCTCAAGTGTTAAGCTCAGGCTACACCATGGAAGGTGATGAATTTTTCGCTGAAGTTACATCTGATGTTGAATCAGATAAAGGCGTAATAATTCCCACAGGAACCATTGTTCATGGCAATGTTCAATATATTGAAGAAGCAAAAAATATGGGTCGAGATGGCTATATTGAAGTAGCTTTTGATTATATGGTAACACCTGATGGCAGAGAAATTCCAATACATGCAACACTATCAACAAAGCCAACTGCTATAAAAGGAGCAGCTAAAGCAGTAGCTCATCATGCCGGATATACGCTTTTAGGCGGTGTTGCCGGAGGATTTTTTGCACTAAATACACTAGGTTTAGGCGCAGCAATTGCCTCAAACGGATATACATTAGCAGGGGGTGCTGCTGTTGGTGGTCTTGTAGGGTTAACTGCAGCAATTATAAAAAAAGGTGAAGGTTTTGTAATTAACCCAGGAGATGAGCTAAAAATAAAAGTAGACACAGAAATCGATATGCCTGTATTTTCAAAAGACGCTTTTAGACAAGAAGAATTATTTTTAGAAGGACTAAATGTAAGAATAAACTCTGTAACACTTGAAAAAGACCCGTTTGGAATTGAAAACACCATAACGCTTTCTTTAGGAATAGATAATTATACAGATCATGCTTTCTCAACATTCGACATAGCTTTAACATCAAATACTCAACAAGTATATTTTCCAAGCCCTTTTGGTGATACTTCACTTTGGTTTAAAACAATTAACCCGGGAGATAGAGTGGTTGGCAAATTATCTTTTAATGTTAACGATAAAAAAGCTCGTCATTGGCTTGTTTTTTATGATAGAAAAACAAAAAAACCATTAGCAAAATACTCAATCGATAATGCAAAATCTGATTTAAAAGAAATTGCGAAACAAAAAGAAAAAAATAAAAAAAAGAAAAATAAAGGGTAAATTTTTTTCTTAAATTTGTTTTTATTATTATATGAACAATCTTGCGCATATAGATAATGCCATAATACAAAATAGGCAGATATACAATAATATATCTGCAAAACCTAATGCGTTTGTTAACTTATCAAGCCAAAAAGATGTATACACCTCATCTAAGGTGCAATATTACAATGATGAAAAATCTCAAAAAGCACAAAAAGATAAAAAATTAAGTAAAATTCTTGTTTTAGGTTTTAGCGCAGTGTCAATTCTAGGCTTAGGAGCAACTGCCGCTATTCAAATTTTAAAGCATAAAGTAAAGATACAAGATATACCAAAAATTGCAACAGATACAATAGATGCTGCAATGCAAACTCAAGCAGGACAAACTGCAAAAAAATGGACAAATAAAATATTGAATATGTGTATAAATTTAGATGCACTAAAAAATAACATCTGGACAGGTATTTCAAATAAACTTCATTTAAATAAATTTGATGACTATATTGCCAACACATATAGCAAACTTTCAATAAAAGAAAGTCTTGATAAGTATGCAAAAAGCAGTTCAAGAATTAATATATTTAACGATTTAATTGGTAAAAATAAACTTAAACCACAAGAATACGAAGAATTCTGTTCGGATATGGCAAACGCCATTAAAAATAAGGTAAGTCCAGAAGGCGGAAAAGTATATCAAGTACTTTTTGAAGGCTTCAAAAAAACAGATAAAAACCAGAACTTTATTCAAAGAATGAAAAATGGCTTTAAAACGTTCTGGAAAAATGGAACGAAAGAAGTTATTGCTGATACCAACTTAAATAATGTATATAAGAAATATACACAAGGCTTAGAACAAGATTTTATACCAAATGAAATATTTGACTCTATTCAAAATATGAAAAAAGCATTGCCTGAAGCAAGAGCTACAATGCACGCAAGTATAGTTAACCAAATTAAAAAGTTACTTGAAAATCAGGATTTAGATGAACTTAAGAAAGCATATAATATCGATGATACAGATAAATTAGCGCAAGCAATTGCAAAAGACTATGAACAACTTGACTTTTTGTATTCAAAAGGTGCTAGAAATATAGCAGAAAAACAAAGAGATTTAAAACTTGGTAACGCTTCAGTAGATGTCCTTGGTATGACTTCAACTATTGGTATGCTGGGAGTTGGTGTTGCTAAAGCAGAAGACAAAAAAGAAAAAGAATCAATCATGTTGGATTTAGGTATTCCATTAACCTCATCAATGATATTCTCATTTGTTGGCGGTCTAAAAAACATTTCAGGCGTTGCATCAATGCTAACCGGTTTAGCAGTGGGTTCAGCTACATCTTTAGGGGTAAAATTAATACAAAGTTTAAAAGGCAACAAAGAACAACAAAACTCAACAACAGTATAAAAAAAACGCTTCAAAGGAAGCGTTTTTAATATTTTTAAAAAATATTATTCTTGAACGTTAATTACGCTTACAGGGCAAGCGTCAGCTGCATCTTTAACGCAATCTTCGTTACCTGCAATTTTTGACTCATCTACTGTGCAAACATCTTCTACTTTAAATACATCAGCGCAGAAAGATTCACATGCGCCACATCCGATGCAACCATCTTCAATAATAACTTTCATTTATTATCTCCTTAATTCAAATAACTTATAAAAGTATATAGAAAAATGTTAATTTTGACAAGCTAACTTAAAGATTGATTTTTATGGATTATAATTATCAATTATTTTTTGAGATGTAATTGTACCAATATTATACAAAAGCTCAACTTGTGCAATGTTGTATCTTATAATCGATGAAGCATATTGAACTCTTGCTTGAGTTGCTTCGCTTTGTGCTTGAATAACATCAATTAAAATTCCTTTTCCGTTATCAAATCGCAAAAGTGCTAATTTTATCCCTTGTCTTGAATAATCAAGTCTTGTTTTATTGATTAACATTTCTCTTTGAGAAAAAATTGATGTAGATTTAGCATCAACTATTAATTGTTCAATTTCTCTTAATTTATTTTCTAATTCAAGAGCTGTCTTTTTTATTTTTTCTTTTTGAGCTTTTATTTTCGTCGCTGTTCCAACACCAAGATATTCACCAGGCTTCCAAATCATAGCAAGAGTAATATTATAATTAGGACTTATTGTTGTAGATAATGTCCCTTGTAATTGATATTGATAATCGACCAAAGGCTTTGGCATAAAATCAGTATAATAAGAATTTTTAACTTGTTTTTGATATGAAATTAAATCTTTGTAAGACATAATATCTTCTCTATTTTCTATTGCGATTTTAAATAAATCCTTAGTATCTGTATCAACATCAACTAAATTCATAGGGTTAATTTCATTTTCAAAAGGCATTAAAGGAGTCTGAACATCTATTCCCATAATATTTGCAAGGCGAGACTGACTTAATCTGAATTGATTTAGCGCATTTAATAATTCAACTCGAGCATAAGCAGACAAATTTTGAGCTCTCACGACATCAAATTGAGTGCCAAAGCCTGATGTTGCAAGATTTTTTGTAAGTGCAAATTGAGCATTTCTTTCAATTAAATTTCTTAAAAATATCTCAATATTTATTTTTGCAAGTAACATTTCAAAATAATATCTGGTTGTTAAATATAAAACCTCTGTTCTTGTAAAATTTAAATCGTGTTTTTTAGACTTTGCAAAATATTTTGCAGCACGTGCTTCAAATATAGTTTTCCCGCCTTGAGTTAAGTCATGACGAACAGTTAAATTAAAAGAAAGAGCCGTTTCATTAAAACTATCGCTTAAAATATTATCAACAAGAAATTGACCTTGATAACCTGAAATATAAGATGTTGTTCCTAATGTAGGCAAAAATTTAGCAAGTGCGTTTTGATATTCATAACGATAACTGAAATATTCCTTATCACTTATTTGAACATTAAAGTTATTTTTCATTGCAACATCAAGACATTCATCCAAACTTACAACAACATAATCATATTCCATCTCTCTTTTTATAAATTTTTCTATATCAACATCATCAACAAATTGCTTACAAAAACTATCCAAAGAACAATCTTTTTTATGAATAAGCTCAATCGGAGAATCAAAAAGATTTTCATTTGCATAAGAAAAATTTAAATTTATAAGTAATATTAGCAATATTAAACGCACTATTCGCATTCAATAATTTTATATAATGATAAAAATGATAATAATGTCTTTATTGGCTAATACTTTTGTGATAAATTTAAATTAAAAATATATTACAGAGGACTAAATATGACAAATATAAATCAAGAGCTAGCTACGACATACGAAGCAAGAAAAATCGAAAAAGAAATATATGATTTTTGGGAGAAAAACGATTGTTTTAAAGCTGATTCAAATTCTCAAAAAGAGCCTTATTCAATAGTTATCCCGCCACCTAATGTTACAGGTGTATTACACATGGGTCATGCTCTTGATGGAACATTGCAAGACATTTTAGTTAGATACAATAGAATGCTGCAAAAAGAAGTTCTTTGGATGCCGGGATGCGATCATGCAGGTATAGCTACTCAAAACGTTATAGAAAAAAATCTGGCTAAAGAAGGTTTATCTCGTCATGATTTAGGTAGAGAAAAATTCCTAGAAAGAACTTGGCAATGGGCAGAAGAACACAAAAATCGAATTTTGGAACAATTTAAATTATTAGGTGCCAGCTTTGATTTATCAAGAAAAAGATTTACTCTTGATGAGGGCTGTTCTAATGCAGTTAAAAAAGTTTTTGTTGATTTATATAATAAAGGTTTAATTTACAAAGGTAACTATATTGTAAATTGGTGTCCACGTTGTCAAAGCGCTATATCAGACGTTGAAACAAACTATGAAACAGAAGATGGACACTTATGGGAAATTTCATACGCACTTAAAGATAAAATGGGCGCAATTGTAATTGCTACAACAAGACCGGAAACAATGTTTGGCGATGTTGCTATTGCAGTAAATCCTAATGATTATAAATATAAAGAATTAATTGGTTGCAACTGTGTAATGCCTCTAACAGGCAGAGTAATACCAATAATTGCCGATGAATATGTTGATAAATCATTTGGAACAGGAGCTCTTAAGATTACACCGGCACACGATCCTAACGATTTTGAAGTTGGTATAAGACACAACTTACCTCAAATAAAAGTAATTGATGAAAAAGGATGTATGATGAAAAATGAATATGTTCCGCCTCAATTACAAGGATTAACAAGAGAAGAAGCAAGAGAAAAAACAGTTAAAATGCTTGAGGAAAATCAAGTATTAGTTAGAGTGACACCGCATGTTCATAACGTTGGAAAATGTCAAAGATGCAATACAACAATTGAACCTCTATTATCTCGTCAATGGTTTGTGAAAATGGAACCACTTGCAAAACCAGCCATTGAAGCTGTTAAAACAGGGGCTATCAAATTCATTCCGCAAAGATGGGAAAAAAATTATCTGATGTGGATGGAAAATATACGTGATTGGTGTATTTCAAGACAACTATGGTGGGGTCATCAAATTCCTGCTTATTATCATAATCAAACAGGCGAAATGGTTGTTGCTGTTGAAAATCCAGACCCTAACAATTACACTCAAGAAACCGATGTATTAGATACTTGGTTTTCATCCGGTTTATGGCCATTTGAAACAATGGGCTGGCCGGATACAAATCATCCGGATTATAAGAAATTTTATCCTACAAACACTCTTGTAACAGGTTTTGATATTATATTTTTCTGGGTTGCAAGAATGATTTCAATGGGATTGGAATTTACTAAAAAACCACCATTTTCAACTGTTTACATCCATGGATTAATCAGAGATGAACATGGTCAAAAAATGTCTAAATCAAAAGGTAATACAATCGATCCTGTTGATTTAATTGAAAAATACGGTTGTGACGCATTAAGATTTACTTTAACTTATCTTTGTACTTATGGCGGACAAGATATAAAAATCAGTGATGAAAAATTTGAATTCGGAAGAAATTTTGCAAATAAAATATGGAATGCATCAAGATTTGTTTTAATGAATTTATCTAAAAAAGATGATGAATTAAAACTTGACTTAAATAACCTATCTATTGCAGATAAATGGATTTTAAACGAATTAAACGAAACATCAAAATTAGTCAATGAAAATCTTAAAAATTACCGAATAGGCGAAGTTGCTTCAATTTTATATGAATTCTTCTGGAATAAGTATTGTGATTGGTATGTTGAACTATCTAAAATAGAAAAAAATGAATCTGTTTTAGTTTATGTTTTAGAAAATTTCTTAAAATTAATTCATCCTATTATGCCACACATAAGCGAAGCAATTTGGCAAAAAATGCCTATAAATAAATCAACTGTGGGCATTTTAAATGCACAATATCCAAGCTATGATGAAAAATTATGCTTTGCAAATGACGCTAAAAAAATGGAAATGGTTTTTGAAACAATAAAAACATTGAGAAATTTAAGAGCTGAATTTAATATTCCTCTAGGCTCTAAAATAGATATTATAATTGATAAAAACGAAGAACTTTATTCTCAAATCATTCCATATCTTGAAAGATTGGCTAAAGTTAATTCAGTAAAATTTATGGCTGATTCTAGTATTCCAAAAAGCGCATATTGCACTGTGGGAGATACAAAAATTACAGTACCTTTAGAAGATTTAATTGATTTAAATCAAGAAATAGCTCGACAACAAAAGAAAATCGATAAACTTCAAGCTGAGCTAAATTCAATCGAAGGACGATTAAAAAATACTAAATTTACTCAAAGCGCACCAAAAGAGGTTGTTGAAAAAACAAAAGAAAGAAAAGATGAGCTTTTAAGTGAAATTAATTTAGTAAATAAAACAATTAAAAAACTTTCATAAACAAAATTAAAACCCTCTTAAATAGAGGGTTTTAAACTATAAACTTAATTTTAATAACATTGAATAAAGCTTCAAGAAAAATCTTATAATTCATTTTAGATTTTCCAAATTTTCTATCTTCAAAAATTATCGGAAATTCAGCTATTGTTGCGCCATTAACATAAGCACGATATTTCATTTCAATTTGAAAAGCATAACCCTTTGAAATAATATTATTTAAGCCGATTTTATTTAAAATATCCAATCTCCAGCCGTTATAACCCCCTGTTAAATCTTTAATTGGGCAATTTAAGATTAATCTTGAATATAAAGAGCCGCCTCTTGAAATAAGGCTTCTAAATAAATTCCAGCCCTTAACTTTAGCACCTTGAATATTTCTTGAAGCAATTACTACGTCATTATCTTGTAATTTGTCTATAATATTAACCAAATACTCCGGATTATGCGAAAAATCGGCATCCATTTCAATAAATGCTTTATATCCTAAATCAGCGCCATATTTAAAGCCATCAATATATGCGCTTGCAAGCCCGTATTTTCCGCCTCTTTCCAGCAAGTAAAGATTGTCATTATTATATTGCAAGCGTTTTACAATTTTTGCGGTTTCATCCTTTGAATTATCATCAACAACTAAAACGCCAATATCCTTGCCTTTTAGAATATCAAAAACACATTTTATAATGCTTTCTATGTTCATTTCTTCATTAAAAGTAGGAATAATAACTAATGTCTTCAATTTCATACCTTGCAATATATATCTAATTACTATTAAACTACTTTTTTTAAAATCAATAAATTAATTATTAAGTTTTATTAAAAAAAGAAATTAAAACTATCAATTTGTATTAGAAAAAATACTTTATTAGAATGTAAGGGAAGTTAATAAATTATTTTGAAAATATGATATAGATAATCACTAAAATTAAATAATAGAGGATAATAAAAAAAGTATTTTACTCTCTCTCTTGATATCCTCGTGTTTATAATGTTTGACCAAGTTATGTCAAACATTTTTTTTATTTATAAATTTTTATTATTCACCAAAAACTTTTACAACTTCTTCTCTATCATCAAAATGAACAGTTCTATCTGCAAGAATTTGATAATCTTCATGACCTTTTCCTGCTAATACAAGAACATCATTTTCAGATGAAATATCTTTTAAAAGTTTAATTGCAAGATGTCTATCTGATTCAACAAAAACTGTCTTTGGATTAATTAATGCAAGTCCAGATAAAATATCAGTTATAATTTGTTGAGGATCTTCGCTTCTTGGGTTATCGGATGTGATAATAATCTTATCGCATAATTGTTGAGCAATTTTACCCATTTTAGGTCTTTTTGTGCAATCTCTGTTGCCACCACAACCAAATAGACAAATTAAATTACCGTCTTTTGGAGTTAATTCTCTTGCTGCTCTTAAGATATTTTCTAAACCATCCGGAGTGTGAGCATAATCAACAATCACCATAGGATTGGTTCTTACTATCTCAAATCTTCCTGCAACGCTTTTTGTTTCTTCAAGAGCAGATTTAATAACTTCAAGTTCAATTCCGTTAAATAAACCGGCACCTATTGCAGCTAGGCAATTATAAACACTAAACATACCGTTTAAATGAAGTTTAAAGTTAAGAGATTTTTCTTTATAAACAACATCAAACGAAACACCATCAGACATAAATTCAACATTTTTAGCCATTAAATCAGCTTTATTTTTTACACCGTAAGTAATTACATTAACACCTTGAGGAACAACGTCGATAAGTTTTTTTGCATACTTATCATCCATATTTATAACAGCACCAGCACCTTCTTTTAAACCTTTGAACAATTTAGCTTTAGCGTTAAAATAATTGTCCATTGTAATATGATAATCAAGGTGATCTTGAGTTAAATTAGTAAAAATTGCAAGAGAAAAATTACAATTTTTAACTCTGAATTGTTCAAGAGCATGACTAGACACTTCAGTTATTACATTTAAAACATCTGCTTTTAATATTTTTTGCAATGTTTCTTGCATTTGCGGAGCTTGAGGCGTTGTGTGTTTTGCTTCTAAATAATCATCTTTTGAAGCAAGTTTATAGCCTAAAGTTCCAATTAAAGCACATTTTTTATTGTTTTCTTCAAAAATCTTTTGAACCAAATGAGCAACGGTAGTTTTGCCGTTTGTTCCTGTAACACCCATCAAATTTAAAGATAAACTTGGGTTATGATAAAATGCTGCAGCCAAATCTGCGATTGATTCTTGAGTTGATTTAACGATAATTTGAGGTATTTCAATATTCAAAGGTCTTTCACACATCAGTGCAACTGCACCTTTTTCAAAAGCGCTTTGAGCAAAATCATGTCCATCAACATGTTCGCCTTTAAGACAAACAAAAATCTCATGCGAATTAATCGTATTTGAATTATATGAAATTCCTTTTATATCAATATCTTTAAAGTTCAATACTTCGATAGCATCTATATTTTTTATTAATTTACTTAAGTCCATACAATTTCCTCAGTTTTCTATATATTTAATTTTACCAAAAAATTATTTTTTAGCTTGCTTATCCGGATTTAAATTCAAAATTCTGACTAATTCCATTGAAATTTCTTTAAATACAGGGGCTGCAACAGTAGAACCCCATATACCTTCGCCGTTTGGCGAATCAACAATAACATATAACACAACTCTAGGATCGGTTGCAGGGAAATAACCAATCATGGATGTATATAATTTATTTGAATAACCTGTACCATTTGCATTTGGCTTTCTTGAGGTACCTGTTTTAGCTGCAATATAAAAATCATCCATTTTTGCGGTGTTTCTGCCATTTTCCATTGATTTTACAAGCAATTGAGTAATATCCTTAGCATCTTGTTCTTCAAGTATTCTTCTTCGAACTATTTTTTGCTCTGCTTCTTCAGGTGAATACTTTATAACATGCGGAGTAACCCAAACCCCATTATTTGCAATCGCACTAACTGCTGCGACCATTTGAATAACAGTAGTTGAAGCGCCGTATCCATAACCCATAGCGCCATGTGTAGCTACATCCCAATATTTAGGAGATGGTAATAACCCGGCTGATTCACCAGGTAAATCAATTCCTGTTTTTTCACCAAAATTGAACAATTTTAAACTATCATAAAATTCTCTATCAGTCATCATTTGAGCTATTTTAATAGACGCTATATTTGATGAATGTTCAAATAAATACACTAAATCAATAACTCCCGGTGCACCTTTAGATTTGTAATCGTAATTATAAATATCCCACCAACCAATTTTCATTTTACCTGTGTCATTTATGCGAGTGTTTTTATTGATTTTTTTATTCATAAACCCGCATGCAACAGTAATAATTTTAAAAGTTGAACCAGGCGGGAAAACATCAGATATAGCCCAATTTTTCATATCTTGCATAGAATATTTGTTATATTCATTAGGATTATAAGTAGGAGCTATCGCAAGAGCTAAAATTTCGCCTGTTTTAGGGTCCATTACAATAGCTGCTGCTCTTGGGGCTTTAAATTTTTGGATTGCTTTAAATAAATATTTTTCACATACATGCTGAACCGCACTATCAATTGTAAGTGCTAAAGTTTTACCTTTAACGGGAGCTGAAACATCTGCAGGATTTACACTGATATTATAAATAATATCTCCATTTGGAGCTTTTTCGTAAGTAATTGTCTTATCTACATATTCCAGATAATCTTTAGCACGATATTCGATACCGCCTGCAGTATCAGCATTTGGATTATAAAAGCCTAAAATATGAGCAGCGAGTGTTCCTTGAGGATAAACACGTTTGTTTTTAACCTCATAAGATAATTCTCGCAAACCCTTTTTCTTGATTTCACGAACAGTTTTTCTGTCTAAATCTTTCTTTACGGTAATTATTTTTTTATTTGTTTGAGATAATTTTTTAGTTAATTCTCCAACAGGAATTTTAACATAAGGAGATAATATCTCGGCTAATTCCCTTGGAGTGTAATCATAATATTCAGGATGTGCATATAAAACAAATGTTGTTTTATCGGCAGCGAGTTTAAAACCGTATCTATCTACAATTTCACCTCTTAAAACATACATTTTGGATGTTCTTTGAGATTTTGCTTTATTTTTACAATGTCTGATATCGCAAACTTGCAATAAAAAAAGATACAATATCAACCCAAGAAAACAAAAATAAAATATGGATTGCAAGCATCCCATACGTCTGTCAAATTTGTTATGAACGCTGTTTTTCAACTCTCTCACCGAAATTAATAGCTAACGACCAAAGACTTTTTAGATTGTTTTTTATTTAAATTCAAATCGGGTAAAGCAATCGCATCAACTTCAACAACATGTCTTGCACGTTCTAATATATTTGTTTTTGAAACTGCTTTATCGATATTGTAATAAGATTGCAAACTATCAACTTTATTTTGCAATTCATCATTTTCATAATTTAATTCCAAAGTTTCTCTTGAAATTTGATTTAATTGAACTTCTTTACAAGAAACAAAATAATAACAAACAAGACAAAATACTACCAAAAATATTAAAACACCATACAAAAAGTTATTAACTCTCTGTATAATCATTTCTTTATAAGATTTCTCATTTACAAAATAACCGCTTATAATTTGACTATTATCGCCGCTAATTGGGTTTGTCACCTCATTAGAATGAGGATTCTTTTGAGCTTCGGTTTTTTGTTTCTTGGTATTTATTTTATTTTTATATTTATTAAACGAAGGTTTCAATTATTTCTCACTTAATTTTTCTTGCAATTCGTAGTTTAGCACTCCTTGATGGAGGATTTATTTTTAATTCTTCTTCAGTTGCCATAATCGGCTTTTTGTTCACTAATTCTAACAATCTACCGCCGCATGTGCAAATGGGAGCGGCTTTGTCGCAACGACACTGTGAAGAATATAATTTCAATGTTCTTTTTGCTAATCTGTCCTCTAATGAGTGGAAAGATAACAAACTTATTATAGCACCAACATCCGTTAATTCGATAACTTTCTTCAATGTATTTTCAAAATTTAACAATTCATGATTAACTTCAATTCTGATAGCTTGAAACACTCTTGTAGCAGGATGTATCTTAGATTTAATATTTGGAGTTGACCTTTTTATTAAATCGGCAAGCTCAAGCGTGGTATCAATTGGTCGATTTTCAATTATTGCCTTTGCTATTCTTTTTGAAAAACGTTCCTCGCCATAATTTGAGAAAATATCAACAAGTTGCGCTTCTTTATATTTATTTACAACATCCCATGCGCTAAATTCTTGATCTTGATTAAAACGCATATCCAAAGGAGCATCTTTCATAAAACTAAAACCACGCTCTAAACAAGTTAATTGATGATATGAAGCACCTAAATCGAAAATAACTCCGCCTGTAATTTTTTCTATTCCTAATTTTTTCAAATGAATATCAATATCAGCATAACTGCCTTTTATAATTGTTAAGTTTTTGTAGTCTTGAAGCCTTTTAGTAGCATGTTTAATCGCATCATCATCAACATCAAAAGAAATTAATCTTCCGCTAGGCGAAATTCTTTTTAATATTTCTTCACTATGACCGCCACCTCCTAGTGTGCAATCAACAAATATTTTATCCGAATTATAACAATTAAGACTGTCAACCACTTCATTTTTCATGACAGTATAATGTATAAATTCAGCCGTATTTTTTTGTTTATTTTCCATATTTAAAAATTAATCATTCTTTTAAAATTTTTCAAAACGCCCTTTAGTGGTTTATCCCATTCACCCATAAGGTTTTCTGTATGATATTTTTGATATTGTTCAATTATATTTTGAGGTAATCTTTCATTTTGCCTTAAAATATTAGCAATGCTATATAAAAATTCATCCTGAACTTCCGCATAATCCTTTATTTTAGCCCTTAATTCCTCATCTGCTTCACGATGAACAAGAGCATCAAAAGCACATTTTATATTAATATCATTTTTTTCTTTAGGAAAGCTACTTAACGCTTTACTTACGGTGATTTTACCTTTCAAAACTTCGATAATCAGTTTTGCGGTAATCAACCTGTTTTCATATATTTTTAGTTTTTCACTTTCCATGATTAAATTATACACCGACTAAGCAATTTTGCTCCATCATAGATTTTAAAATTAAGGAAAGTCGCTCAATATCTCCATTACAGTACCTGTTTGAAATTTCGCTTAGTGATTTTACAATAATTTCATCGCTAGAATAAACAGTTCTATAATAGAATTTTTTGCCTTGTTTATATCTTAATAAAATCTTTTTTTCAAAAAGTCTGTCCATAACGGTTTTAATAGTTGTATATGCACGTTTGTCACCGTTGTTGTTCAAAATATGATAAACATCTTTAACAGAATTAGTATAAATTCCTTGTTGTTCCAAGTTCCATAATACATTTAATATTGCAGACTCTAAACTTCCATGTCTGGATAGCATAATTATTCCTTTCTTGTTGTTAATGTCTTTTTATTTTATTTAAACTTTATTTGCATGTCAAAATTTAAATCAGAAGGTCCAAATTTAATAGTTTGCTTTGAATTATCATCCCTTAAATCAATTATACCGGAGTTAACAGGGGCGGTTCTTTGATTTCTGTTTAAACTATTCAGAAAATCACTAGCAGCACTCTCTCTATAAAATTTAATTTTTTCTTGTTTGCATCCAACCATAATAAAACTAAGAGCAAATAATGCAAAAAACAAAATCAAACCAAGTACTTTCTTATCCATAAAAAACCTATTGCGCCTGAGTTATAACTAATTGATTAAACGGAATTTCAATGCCTTCTTTATCAAATCTTTCTTTAATCATTTTATTAAATTCACGTTTAACTGACCATTGTTCTTTTGGTTTAGTTTTTATTCTTGCTTTAATACAAAGCGAACTTTCTTTAAACTCATCCAACCCAAATATTTCTATATCATCTATTATTTTGTCACTATATTCAGGATTTGATCTGATTTCATCAAAGCATGACTTTAAAACATTAATCACATGTGTAACGTTTTCTTTATAAGCAACATCAAAAGCAAAAAATGCGTATGAATAGTTCATAGTGTAGTTAATAATTGAATCAATATAACCACAACGCATAAAACACAATGAACCTGTTGTAGCTGATCTTATTGTAATTAAAGGTATGGTAATTTTTTCAACAACACCTGATACACCTTGAATTTCAACATAATCACCAACTCGAACTTGTCCTTCAAGCAATATTATTAAACCTGAAATGGCATCTTCAACAAATCTTTTAGATCCAAAACCGATTGCAACACCCATAACCCCTGCTGTTGCTAAAATCGGACGAACATCAATTCCAAAAATATTTAGCATGTTCATGACATATACTGCTACAATTACAGCTTCAATTACATGCATAATTATAGTTTTTAGAGTAATTAATTGTTGCTTTCTTTCTTGTAGGGCAATTCTGGATAACACCTTTTTAAAAAGTCCTGTTGCAAAAATTCTCAAAATCTTAATTGAAACAACCAATAAAAAAGTGCATTTTACAATACTCCAAACAAATAAAATTGATTTTACTTGTATAGGACTAAGGTACTTTGCAATAAACTCTAAGGTTAATAATTCATCCATTTTACTCCCCCTGTTATCTGATTATAAAAAAAATAAATCTAAAGGTCAAAGATAAAATTCATCTTTCGATTAATAAGTTTTTTTCTTGAACAAACTAAACTTAAATTGTTTAGGAGGAATTTTGAGTTTTAGATATTCAAACGACAAAACAAGTTCGTTTAAAAACATAAAAAAATATTCATCAGACCCAACAAAAAAGGATAAAAACTTTTTTTGCAACCTTGGCGATAATTTTATGTTGAAAAATGAATACAGAAAAGCCGTAAAAGAATACCTTGTGTCATTAATGATAGATAAAAACCATATTCCCGCATGTATGGGTGCATCTAAAGCGTATAAAAATTTAAAAGAATATGATAAAGCAATAAAACATCTTAAAAACGCTAGAAATATATACGGATTTAACTCTGAAATATATTATGAACTAGGCTTGAATTATCTTTTGAGTGCAGATAATTGCAATGCACAAAAAAACTTTATTCGAACAATAAAACTAGAGCCAAATAATAAAAATGCGCAAATAAAACTTGCTCTAACGCATGAATTATCAGGCGAAGAGGATATGGCAGTATTGGTATACGAAACAATAATTGAAAAATACCCATATTATATTCCGGCACTTTCAAATCTGGCAAGTTTATACATAGAACAAGAAGAATTTAAAAAAGCAATTGCTTTATTTAAAAAAATTCTTAAGATAAATGAAGAATATTATAGAGCATACTTAGGGCTTGGTATATGTTTTGATAAAATGGGGAAATATATATATGCAGTAAGGTTTTATAAAAAATATATAGCCAAAAAACCTCACTCTCAAACAGCCAAATCGCTTGTAGGAAGAATTTACGAGATATATAAGTGCAAGGAAAAGGCAAAAAAAGGGAATTTAAAAATTATAATTTCATAATATTATAATATGAATTAACAATTTTTAGTTTGACACGCAAAAAAACAAACACTATAATATAACAAGATAGAATCGTAATTAGATAGATATAAAAGGAAGTATTACTATGAGACTTAAAAAAGGTTTTACATTAGCCGAAATTTTAATCGTATTGATGGTAATCGGCGTAATTGCAACAATGACGATACCTTCTATGATGAAAGGTGTTACTGAAGCGCAGTTAAAAACAGGCTACAAAAAAGCCTATAACACTATTTCAAACTTTGCTGCAATGGAAAAAGTTGCAGGCACATTGCCGGCACGTGGTTCAAACCAAAACATTAACTCACTTTACAAAGCATTAAATGCTTCACTATCAGTTAAAGGTTATGGTATTCAAACAATCAACGCAGGTAGCGTTCT
This sequence comes from Candidatus Gastranaerophilales bacterium, assembly GCA_944324915.1. Taxonomy (GTDB): domain Bacteria; phylum Cyanobacteriota; class Vampirovibrionia; order Gastranaerophilales; family Gastranaerophilaceae; genus RUG14156. The sequence continues at coordinate 65,713 of CALUYD010000007.1, forward strand.
TGCATCAGGACAAGGTTCTGCGAATTGTTTAACATTACTTGATGGCGAAGGAACAATTGGTACAGATGATGGTCAATGCGCTCAAGTAGCAGCAGAAGAAGGTGCAGGAAACGGCGGTGAAATAAACACAGCAGATCAAGCATGGATTATTACAGAAGATAATATTGCTTATGCTGTTGTTCAAGGTGGAAGAACTGATGCAAATGCTGATACAAAACAACAAATAGCAGCAGCTGATGACGATGCAGCAGCATCTGGTGCATCTAGTGCAATTATCATCGTTGACGTAAACGGCTTATCAAAAGGTCCAAACACATTTGAAGTACAAGGTGTAGCTGAAGAACTTGATGCAGCCAACCCTCTTGATACAATCACAGGTGACCAATATAAAATCTATATTGGCTCAGACGGTGCAACTGCTGGTCCTAAAGAAACAACTGTTACAGGTCGTATAGTTGCAGATTTAAAATAGTCTAATAGTAATTTATATAAACAAAAAAGTCGTACAACACGGTACGGCTTTTTTACATTAAATATTGTAACAAATTTATCACATGGTATAATTTTTAGGCACATTAAAATTTGTTTGTACTTATATAAACTAAAAAAAGGATGATTAAAATGAAAATAAGAGCCATAAACTACTTAACAAGTAAAAATCAGCTAAAAAATGCATCAATAAATAAAGTACAAACAAATGCAATAGCCATAAATCAAACTCAATTACAAAATAATACAATTCAAGAAGCAATAGAAAGAAGTTTGATAACGCCTTTTAAAGGCAACGGTCAAATTACTCAAGACGGCTTTTTGTATACTCAAGACAATGTTTTTGGCTCATTAAACGATAAAATCTATTACAATAAAAAGACAGGCGAATTTACATTTGAAAAAGTCCTACCAAACGGTATTGTAAAAGAAAGTGTAAAATTTATACCTCAAGATAATACCACTATCACATTTTCACTCGATGATAACGATAATACAACTCAAACCATTAAGTCGAATGAAGGCACAAAAACTCTGGTAAAAGATTATCTTGGAAGACCGATTTTCTTTGAAATTACAAATGCCAAAGGTCAAACAAAAACAATAGAAACAGATTACGACAGAAATAGACGTGTAACACAACTAAGTGCAGATAATTTACCAACAAAAACATTTGTTATTGATTTAACAACAGGAAAGCAGGTAACAAGCGGTCCGTTAGTTGAAGATAGAATTGAAGTTGAAGATGGTATTTTTGAGACAAAAAATATAGTAACAGGTGCTATATACAAACGAGAAATCTACACAAACAAAGGTAGAACCATTAGAATAATTGATTTTTCAAGAAAAACAGGTATTAAAACAAAAGAAAGTTTCATAGACAAGGGTGAAACAGAAGTAACATATTTTGATAATAAAGGTGTTAGAAATAAAGCAATTTACACAGATAAAAAAGGCAGAAAGACTTTTATAACTTATGCACAAGATGGTATATATGAAACTGCAAAAGTTGAAAAAGAATACAATAAAGATAAAACTTTAGCAAGAAAAACAGTATACACTCCAAACACAGATATAATCGAGAATATAACAGAATACAATCCATCCAAAAGAGAAACAACAAAATACTACTTTGAATCACATCCAAATGTTTGCAAGTACAGCGAAACAAGAGTAGATGGAAATCTAAAAAGCACTACTAACTACTTTGAAGATGGAAAAAGTCCTAAAAAAGTAACAATTTTTGAAAGCAATGGTGCATTTTGCGAAGAATTTTACGAGAAAAAAGCCCGTTATCCAAAAGCAAAAGTAATGCATTATGATTCAAACCATGAATTATACAAAAAAGAAGAATTCGATACAACGACAGGAAAAATCTATGAATCATGGGAAAAACATCCTAACATAGATAATTTGAGTATTCTAAAAATGTTTGATCCAAACGGAACTCTTGAAGTAAAAGACGTCATTGCAAATAATGAAATTTTAATGGAGCGCACATATTATTTTGAAGATGGTTTGACTCCAAATAAAATTATCAAATATAACCAAGATAGATCATACAAAGTAATTGAATACAATAGAGCATTCAAACTTGTATCTGAGCTGGATTATAAAGCAGATGGGACATTAGCTTAAGTCTAGCCATCCAAATCTACATTATATTTTAGCACACGAAGCTCATCAGTTAACATACTGTCATCAATATTTTGAATTTGTCTCCAAATTTGTTCTACAATAGCACCTTGGACTTCTTCGCTTTCATTTGTCTCAAGTTCTGTTATAAAATCGTCCCAGGTCATGTCATTTGAAGTAATTTTGTCAATATACTCGGTTGATTTATCTGAAACCAAAGAACCATCACTCGCAGTCAACTCAGAAGATACTTCATTAGAATTACTTTCAGTTGTTTCTGTTTCAGCAGTTGTTTCGGTACTACTTACTGTATTAGATGCATTTTGAATGTTACCCGAATACAAATCAAACAAAGCACCTATGTTATCTTTTTCAAAATTTTCCGTATATAAAAGTCCGTTAATATTTACAAAATTATGAATTAAACTTTGAGGATCACCGTTTGAAACATACATCATAAAGAATGCTTTTTCATTTTCGGTTAAATCATTATTTTGTACAATATGTTTAATAAATTCTTTTGCCTTTGTGGGGTTTGCTGGCTCATAATACGTATATCCATAGGCTTCTTTTAACTGTGTAAATCTATCAGCCTCAATTCCAAAGTTAGTAAAATCTCTAAAATATTCTTGTGGATTTTCGCTCGCTAAGCCCTCAGCGTAAGGTGAATCTTCAAGCATTGCATTAAAGATTGGATACAAGTTTTCATATTGAGTAAATGGACTTGAATTTTCATAAATAACATAAGCTAAATCAGAATAAGACAATTCTTGTCCGTCATTATTTTTTGATTTTAAATCGTATAAGCCTTGCATAATATCGGGGTTATTTTTATATTTTTCTTTAATATCATCGCTTAGATTTAAATTATCCATTTCAGCAAATATTTGATTGTAACCCTCTAATTTATTATATAAATTTTGAATATATTCGCTTTGCTCTCCATTATAAGTATGATTATGAGATGTAGCAGCATCTAAATTTTCACAGAAATTATTATAATCTTCATAGATTTCATCAAGACAAACATTTTCGCCTTTGCTATTTGCCAACTGTGCTAAAGCTACTTCCATTTCTTCAATAGACACTTCATCATCTTCAACAACTGCTACTTCGGTAGGTTGTTCAGCCGGAGCTGTACTTTGTTCAACCGGAGTTTCACTTGCAACAGGCTCATTTTCTACCACAGGTGTATTGTTGATTTCATTTGCTTCTGCTTCAAGTTCTTCACGAGTCATTCCGACAACATTTTCGTAATAAGTATCAACATTGATTTCTTTAATACTCTTAGAATTTGAAATATTACCTACCATTTCAACCATATCATCAATTGTAGGTAATTTTAACGGTAAATAGTTGCCGTCATCACCTTTTGGAAAGGCAGAATTTATAGAGCTCATACCATTAGCACTTACAACTGCATTTTGTAAAAAGCCCAGCATATATTGAGGTGAAACACCAGATGCCGCTGCCAACTCTTCAATATTATAGGAATTTTTTACAATATCATACAAACATCTGTTGGTATCTGAAGAATTGTTCCAATCATTAGGATTAACATAAAATTCTACACTACCGTCATCATTTTCTATTATTTGTATACCAAAGTTTGTTTGATCGTATCCTTCAACTTGATACTCGTCCCCCCTCGCAAACCCATTCATGGCTAAAATTGCATAATTTTCAGTAACAACATCATTATTCTCACCTTGCCCCAATTTAAGATTAGAATAATCAAAAAGAGGCTCATTACTTGCTTGATCAGTATTCGTTTGTTGTGTCTCAACTTTATTAAGTACAACACTTGCAATCATTTTCAAATTCTGTAAACCTGATACGCCGCCACTCATAATAATATTATCACCTTTCTTTTATACACACTCTGAAATTGACGGCAATAAAGTTCAAATCTTTAGAAAATATAAAAATATTGTAACATTTTGTAATATTTTTAAAGTTTTACAAAATAATACCGTTACTAAAAATAACTAATAACATAAATATGAGGTGTGTATGTCTACAAACATTAGCGGAAATTCAAGTTTTCCTTGGATTAAAACAAGTATAGATAATTCAAAAAGAGATTTAAGAATGAATCTTATGAGCGAATTTTATGCAACAAATCTTCCAGAAGATGAAAGAGGAACATTTGATGAATCATTTCCCGAAGGTGCTAGATTAAAAGTTGAAGACGAACATCTTTATACAAAAGGTTCAGATTGTTCTCAACCATACGAATTTTATAATTCATTAATAGATAACAAAGAATATTTAACAAATACACTTGATTTATCAAGCGAAGAATATGATGCTCTAACTTGCATTGCACTAGGCCTTGCCTCTCAAGAAACAGGAATGGGAATGGAAGATGGATATCTTGAAGAACAAAGCGGACTTTATAGCCTTGCAAGAAAAATAGGAATCACATTTGGTTCAAAGCATTCTGCATCATCAGGATTAACGCAAATCAAAATATATGACCAAATGGAAAACATGGAAAGATTTTACTCAAGCATAATGAAGCAAAAAGGAGTAGAAGCAAAGAGTAAAACATCAGACAATTTGAATAATCCTGAATATTCGGCAATTGCAACAATGGTTGTATTAAAAACAATCATGCTAAATTATGAAAATTATGAAAAAACAATGAACGAAAATCATCAAAATTTAGCTCAAGAATTTGAAAATCAAGGAATCAATGCACAAGATGCTGAACAAAAAGGATTTGATTACTTATCTCAAATCTATCAAAAATATCAAAATTCATCAGACGAAGAAAAAATTGAAATAAGACTTGCTTTTAAGCAATTACTAAAATCAACAGACGGTTCAACAAAAGAAAATCCATCACCGGATGGTGAAGAATACACAGAAGAAATACAGTTTGAAAGATTAAAAGAAGCACTAGGTAACGATGTAACACTTGAAGATGACGCACTAAGCTATCTAAAACTCGCGCTAAGTAGCGAAATATGTCAAATGGATAAAGTTGAATACTGTGCTTACGCTTGGAATAGTGGCACAGGCGAAACAGGCATGCAACCGGATAGAATAATGGCAGAAAAAATCGGTATAATCTTGTCGGACCCAGAAGATTTTGACTACGACCAATATGCAGCAAATGTTATAGCACTAAGTGAAAAATATGCTCAACAAGTAACAGGATACGACAACACGGATGATGCTTATATAGCTCTAAAAGAAGCATTAGAAGAAGACGACAAAGAAGAAAAAGGCACTTATTAAGTGCCTTTTTATTTGATTATAAATGACATAATCCACATTATAAGAATGATTGAACCACTGTACAAAAGCGCTCTATTTAAATCATCCAAATAGGAATCACGCATTTTTTCATTATTTTTTTTATCCATATTTTATTCCTTATCTTAAGAATCTTAAATAAATGTACACACTGCTTAAGACTAGAGAAATAAATACAACCGCAACACCATATTTCATAAATCCCATAAATGAAATAGGATGTCCATGTTTTGCAGAATTTTCACTAACTATAACATTTGCAGCAGCTCCGATTATAGTTAAGTTACCTCCCAAACATGCACCCAATGATAAACACCACCAAATAGGATAAGCATATTCAGAACCTAATACTGCTTGCATTTGAGCAATCATTGGCGCCATTGTTGCAGTATATGGAATATTATCAATTACACCTGATATAATTCCGGAACCCCACAATATAACCATAGAAGCGGCAGCTTGAGAGCCATGAGTAACATTAATAATCCATTCTGCCATTAATTTTATGCCGCCTGTTGCTTCAAGTCCGCCGATAATGATAAACAAACCAATAAAGAAAAAGATTGTATTCCATTCTACTTCTTCTAAAATTTTAGTTGGTTTTTCAAAGAACAGTAATATTGAAGCACCAATCATAGCCACGATACTTGTTTCAATATGAGTTACATCATGCAATATAAATCCAAGTATTACAAAAGCTAAAACAGTACATGAACGTATCATTGATTTAACGTCTGTGATTACTCCTGTGTTATCAATATTTGCTGCTTCTGCCATTTTTTCAGCTGTTGTTTTGAGCTGTTTTTTAAAAGATAGAGCAAGCATGGCAACAACAGAAATCATAATCAAAGCCACAATTAAAGTTAGTTCATTGATGAAATCCATAAATGAAAAGCCGGCTGCAGAACCAATGATGATATTTGGAGGATCACCAATTAATGTAGCAGTACCACCGATATTTGAACAGAAAATTTCAGTAATTAAAAAAGGTATTGGGTTAATATCCAATTTTTTAGCAATTGAAAAAGTAATAGGCATAATTAAAATTACTGTTGTAACATTATCTAAAAAAGCACTCACAACAGCAGTGAAAACGCCTAATACTACTATAACCTTGATGGGATGACCCTTTGTCATTTTTAAAAAGTTATTTGCAATATAACTAAATACGCCTGTTTTAGCAGTGATTGAAACAATTATCATCATTGAAACAAGCAAAAATATTACATTAAAATCAATGAAATTAATAAAATACAAAGGATTTATTGAACCATCAATAGTTTTTGTTTGGCTAACTAATCCTAATATTATTGTCAAAACGGCACCAAATAGAGCTATTGTAACTTTTGGAATTTTTTCCAATGCAATAAAAATATATGCAAGTATTAAAATTGTTGCAGAAACTATAACTCCATTTGCTCCAACCAAATTGTGCAAAACTTCCATTATCTGCCTCCTGTTTTTGCGCTATATGCCAATGCAACAGCAAGAGCAATCTCATCATCATTATTAGCAGGTTTTTTCTTAGTTTTTGCTTTTTCCTCCTTAATTTCTTCAGGGAAGTATTTATTTAAAACATTAAGAATTAAACCACTTGTAATATCCATAGCAAATATCATCAATGTTAAAAATGCAAGCACAACTGCCATACCGATAAATGTAACAGTTAGTGCTGTGCTCAAATTTTGAGCAAATAAATCTGTCATATTTTTCTCCTATTCTATGTAATAATCTAACAAACCAAAATAATAATATTATGGAGCATTAGGCTGTATTTGGTGTAATAAAAAGAGAAGTGCTAATTCATTTTTATCGTCCAAATAGGCCTGATTATATAAATAGGAAATTATATTATCAAATTCATCAATATTGGGCAAATCTACATCGTTATTTGCACCATTTTCAGAATTGTTTCTTCTTGAATTTATATTTGTATTAGAGTTTTGAATTATATCAATTATTAAATCATCGTTATAGCCTAATGAAAGCGTGTTTTGTGCTTCAATATAAGATATAAAAGCACAATTCGAGTTTACAATCTCGTCACAATTAGCAGAATTAAAAGAAAAGATTGCAAATACTAATAAAAAAATTAAAAATAATCTTTTAATTAAATCCATATAATATATAGTAAAATAAAAATAAAATTTTAAAACATTAATTTGTGATATTATTTAATTATGAAAAGAAAAAAAATATTAAAAATCATATCTTTAATATGTATCTTAATATTAGGCTGGGGGCTTGTTTGGAGTTACAGTGTAACTAAAATCGTCAAGAAAAACAGCAAAAATTCAAATCTTAAAAATCAGCATGCCATTGTTAAAAATATAATCGTTACAGAAACACAAGACGGCAAAAAATATTGGGAATTTTACGCTAAATCAGGAGAATATAATTCAGAAAACAACAGTATTAGATTAAATGATTTAATAGGTAATTTCTACGATAAAAACGAACAAGTTGTTGTAAGTTTTAAATCAAATAAAGGTACTTACGACGAAAAAACAAAAAAAGTCATCTTAGATGGAGAAAATTTGTTTGTCGGAAAAGACGGCTCTCAACTCTATGCAGACGAATTAATCTGGCAAGGACAAGACAAAGACATCTTAGCAAACGGAAATGTTCAATTTATTCAAGATAATAAAATAATTACAAAATCACAAAAAGCTGTTTTTAACTCAAATTTAACCATATTTAAAATAATCGGAAAAACAAAAACACAACTTTTCACAGACGAAAGCAAAAAGAAAAAATATACACAGTTATGATTTTTATGTTAGATTAATAGAATGAAGAAGAGAGATATAAAATTTTTAATAGCTATTTTAGGAATACTTTTATTAGGAAGCGCTTTTGCAATTACTATTGAATCAAAAAAACAAGAGCTGCAACTTGATAAAAACAAAGGCTATTTTACAGGCGATGTAAAAGTTCAAGTGGGAGATGTAGTAGTGCAATCTCCAAGAGCTGATTTAGACTTAGAACCGGAAACAAAAAAGCCTTCACTAGCTACTTTTTTTGATAAACCTTATGCACACCAAACAAAAGACAATAAAAAGCATGAAGTTAAAGCCGATATAATAAAAGTTTCACTTATAAAAAAGGTAATAACCGCTCAAGGAAACGCTCAAACAAACGTTTTACAAGACAAAAAACCAATAATAATTATCACTGCCAATGAACAAGAATACAACACAAACAACAATTTAATGAAAGCAATAGGTTCTGTTGTAATAAATTATGAGGACATGGTAGCAACATCAGATACTGCGTACGCTCTTTTAGATAAACAAGGTGACATACAAAATATAAAATTGTCATCAAGAGCAACCATAAAACAAGATAAAAGTTTAATCAAAGGCGATAATATTCAATATTCAAAATTGCGCCAAGATATTATTGTATCAGGAAACACAATGTCAGATGTAACTTTTGAAAATGGCGATAGAGTGATTATTAATGCAAGAAGCCAACAATACGATAGAAAAGGTAATACAATAATGGCAACAGGAGCAGTAAATGTTAAATATGCAGACTATGTTGCAATTGGTCCAAAAGCCATTATGTATATAAATTCTAAAACAAATAAACCTGAAAAAATTGTTTTCACAGGTCGCTCTAAAATAACAGAAAATAAAATCAACTCCGTTGAAGCAGACAGAATTACCATAACAATGCAACCAAAAACATTTGAAGCAGTTGGCGGAGTAAAAACAATTCTAGAACAAGGTTCAAATAAAAATCAAAACAACACAAACAGCGATAAAATGGAGTTTAGCTTATAAAAATGACAGGCATAACACTAGAACATAAACAATGTTTAATAGCAGGGGACGGTAATTTACCCGTGAATATGGCAAAAAGTGCAGCAGCAAACGGTTTTGAAGTTGTATGCATATCACTTTCCTCTGACAACTATAAAGAGCTTAAAAAATATTGCACAAAAGTCGTTTCTTACGGCCCCGGGCAAGTAGATTCAATTAAAAAATTTCTTTTAGATGAACAAATAAAACAATTAACATTTCTAGGCAAAGTTTCAAAAACAATGCTTGTTAAGCGTCCAAAGTTTGAAAAAGGGGCGATTGAAATGCTAAAAGAAATGAAAAAATTAAATGATGATGCCGTAATGTTAAGAATAATTCAAGAACTTGAAAGTATTGGTGTTACAATACTTGACCAAACTATTTTCATTAAAAATTTAATGGTACAAAAAGGAGTTCTTACAAAACTTGCACCATCTGAAGCTCAATATAGCGATATTGAATACGGCTTTAACATAGCAAAACAAATGGGCGGATTAGATATTGGCCAATCTGTTGTTATGAAAGACAGAATGATTATGGCAATAGAAGCAATTGAAGGCACTGATAAATGTATTAAAAGGGGCTGTAAACTTGCAAGAAGAAAAAATGCAATCGTTGTAAAAGTATCTAAACCTGCCCAAGATAAACGCTTCGATATACCCGCAGTCGGCTTAAAAACAATAAAAACAATGAAAAGATACGGAGCAAACGTTTTAGCTCTTGAAAGCGGGGAAACAATTATTGCAAATTTAGAAGAAATGGTAAATTTTGCAAACAAACACAAAATGATAATAGTAGCACTTTAGAAAAATGGCAAAAAAAGTATTTATAATTACAGGAGATTATTCAGCTGACATTCATGCTTCAGCAGTTGCTAGGGAACTAAAAAAATTAATTCCCGACGTGATAATCGAAGGTGTGGGCGAATCAAATCTTGAAAATGCAGGAGTTAAACTATTTAGAAACCATGAAAAAATGGGTAAAATGGGTTTAACCCCTAAAACAATAATCGAACATTTTTCCTTGGGTCTTGATATAATTAAATATTTAAAAGAAGAATTTAGACCAGATTTAGTTTTATTAATTGATTATGGGGCTTTTAATTTACAAATTTCAAAAGCGCTAAAAAAAGCAAATATTAAAACATTTTTCTTTATACCACCACAAATTTGGGCATCAAGAAAATATCGCTTAAAAACTATCAAAAAAAATATTGATAAAGTTTTAACAATATTTCCTTTTGAAAAAGAATTTTATGAAGCAGAAGGAATAAATTCAGCCTATGTTGGACATCCAATTGTGTCAGAACTACCTGTTTGCAACAAAAAAGAAGAATTTTTTGCAAAACACAATCTTGATATAAATAAAAAACTAATAGGAATTTTCCCAGGTTCAAGAACATTTGAAATAAAATTCTTATTAAATATATTTTTAGGTGCTGCAAAAATTATTGAAAAAACAATACCTGATGTTCAAATAGTTTTTTCACATGCAGAAAGTTTAAAAGATGACGCATTTAGCGTACCTTACAAAAAAATCAAAGGCGAAAACCACGAATTATTGGCATATTCTGACGCTTTAATATTAGCCTCAGGAACAGTTGCGCTGGAAGCAGCTATGTATAATACACCAATGCTTATAGCATATCGAGGACCATTATTTTTCTATTTAATATATTTGCTTGTAAGAAATATAAAAAGAGCTTGCTTGGTAAATATAATTACAAAAAAAGACTATATAGATGAGTATCTGATGTTTGATGCAACAGAAGAAAAAATCTCAAAAGGAATAATTGAAATCTTGAACAATCCTAAAAAAAGAGAATATATTTTAAAGGGTTGCGCCAAAACAAGAGAGCTTTTAGGCACAAAACACTGTGTGGAAGAAGTAGCAAAAATAATCAAAAATGAACTTATAGGGGAATAAATTATGAAAAAAAATCTTGCTAACATTATCACATTATCTCGAATATTCTTTGTTTTTATTGTAGTTTCCTTATTGTTTTGCAGAGAATGCTCTTATTCATATCAAATAGCTTTATTTTTAACAGCAATTTTGATGTGGTTTGATGGTTTAGATGGTTTTGTAGCAAGAAAATTAAACGTGTCATCAAAATTAGGTGCTCTTTTAGATATAATGGGCGATAGAATTGTTGAAAACGTTTTCTGGATTAGCTTTTGTGCTCTTGGCTGGATAAATGTTGCAATTCCAATTATTGTACTAACAAGAGGAATAGTTACAGATTCTCTTAGAACTTTAGCTTTTGAAAAAGGCTATACAGCTTTTGGCGCAACAACAATGATGCAAGGTAAAATCGCAAAATTCATCGTAGCATCAAACTTTTCAAGATTTACTTATGCAGTGTGCAAGGCTGTAGCATTTTTCTTCCTTATTGCAGGAAATATGCCAGCACAATTTGCTAACCAAGATGTTATTTTACAAATTGGTCAAATTTGCGCAGTTATATCAGTTGTATTTTGCGTATTAAGAGGTTTACCTGTAATAGTAGAGTCAAAAAGATTTTTCTAAATTATGAAATCAGATTTTTTAAATATAGTCTTATATGAACCCGAAATTCCGCAAAACACAGGCAATATCGCAAGGCTTTGTGCTTGTTTAGGTGCTAAATTATATTTAGTAGGAAGGTTAGGTTTTGTTTTATCCGACAAATATCTAAAGCGAGCAGGGCTTGATTATTGGGATAAGCTCGAAATAGAACATATCGAAAATCTTGAAGTGCTAACTGAAAAATATAAAGATTCAAATTTTTATTATTTCACAACAAAAACAAAAAGAATTTACACCAAAATTAACTACAAAAAAGGCGACTTTCTGATTTTTGGACCCGAAACAAGAGGAATACCAGAAGATATTTTAAATAAAAACTCTTCAATGTGTGCTACAATACCAATGAAAAAAGAAACAAGAAGCTTAAATCTATCTAATTCCGTTGCCATTGCAGCATACGAAGCCTTTAGACAATTTGATTGCCCACTATATTAAGGAGTTACAATGAATCAACAACAGCAAGCAAATATACAAGTATTAGGCAAAGACTTAATTCTTAATATGCTTCCAAAAAGGATACAAAATTCCCATAAAGGCACTTATGGGCATGTTCTTAATATAGCAGGTTCTTGCCAATATCAAGGCGCTGCATTTTTAAGTTCAATTTCATCTCTTAGAGTAGGTGCCGGCTATTGCATGCTTGCAAGTTGTTCTGATGTAATTAACACAATTGCTTCAAATACGCCGGATATAACATTTTTAGACTTAGGTCAATCAGGATATGGCACAATCCCAAAAGATGCAACAAAATTTATAAACGCAATTGCAAACTATGACGTTGTATCTATTGGTTGCGGATTAAATCAAATAGGCGGTGTTGAAGATTTTGTGATAAATTTTCTAAAGAAAAATAAAAATTCTTATACGCCAATCATCATTGATGCTGACGGTATCAATATAATGGCAAAACAAAAATTTTATACAATGCCACTAAATTCTATCATTACGCCTCATCCTATGGAATTATCAAGATTAATGGGTGTGGAAATAAAAGAAATAGAGCAAAATAGAGCAAAATGGGCCTGGGAAGCAAGTAAAGAATTTGATTGCATAGTTCTTTTAAAAGGTCATGAAACAGTTATAGCAATTCCAAGCGGTAAAATTTTTATAAATCACACAGGAAATTCTTCATTAGCTAAAGCAGGTACAGGTGATGTCTTAACAGGCATGATTGCAGGTTTCTGTGCTCAGGGAATATCACTTGAAGAAGCTGCATGTTGTGCTGTATATATCCATGGCATAACAAGCGAAATAGCTTCAAAAGCAATGAGCGAATATAGCGTTTTAGCTTCCGACCTTATAAAATACATTCCTCTTGCTATGAAAGCAATCTTAACTGTTAATTAAGGCTGGATAATTGAATATCATCACCAAAACTTTCGCTTACAACAAGCGCATTTGATATTGCAATACCTTCTTTGTTTAGTGCAGAATTAGCAATTTTTCCCTTAACATATAGCACGCTTGATGAACCGCCATCGAAATTCATTGCATATTCACAACCTATATCTTTCATTAAATGCGCTAATTCATATAATGTCATACCAACAGAGGCTTTTTCTCTGCCGTCAACTGTCACTATCATAAAAGTGCCATCGTTTTTAAATCCGATGGCACTCCTCGGATTTTTGCCAGAAATTGCTTGTAATTTCTGTGCTTTTGTATCAACAAATATTTCTGAATTTTTAACTAAATAAGGACCTGCACCAATAATATGTTTAGCGCCTTCCAATCCTTCTTGTAGTTTAATATCAATATAAATTTCTTTATTGTTGTGCGCTAACTTTGTAATTACACTCTTGGGCGCTGAAATAACTACGCTATTTTCAACAAATTCGATAGGATTAGCTGAAATTTTTTCAATTTTATTATTAATAACCAACATATTATATCCGCCCTTTGGAGCAACAGGGCTCATTTTACCCCAAATTGGAGTATATAAAAGAGTATAAGTTGACAACATTCTTGGCTGATTTATATTATCAATTTCAACCATAGATGTTTTAGTGTAGGCTTTAATATCAAATTTGATATTATCCATTTTAAAACTTATTTGTTCTCCGTCGTCAAAAATGGCAATTCCAACTCTGTTATAAATCTGACCTGTTAAGACATTCCTGTCAATCATTAAAGCCCCTAAAGGCACTCCTGTTTGTGGTTTAAAATAGCCTCCGTTTATAGCTATGGTAGCCCCTTCTTGTTGGGCAATTCTCCTGATTGTTTTCTTAGAATTAAGTGTCTGGCTTGCAATTTGAGGTTTAATATCTAAATTTGGATTAACTTTTGTATTAATTTCAATGATATTAATTTTAATGGGTTTAGAGTTAATATATTTAATTTTTTTAATATGTGCAACCCCTTGGGTTGGAAAGGTAATATAAGACTTATTATATTTATTTTTTATATTTTCTTCAAAATTTTTCTGCAAATATATCTGTTGTTGATGTGTTGCAATTTTTGTACCACCTGTATCAGTATTTGCAAAAATCGGACGAGATAACCAGCAGGCGGAAATTAAAACGGCTAATAAAAATAATACAATGATATAGTTTAATTTTTGGTCCTGATATGCCTTATTTGCGAGGTATTCGCTTAATGAACCCAAATTTGAACCATAAGGATTATGATAATATTCACTTGTCTTTGAACTTATCATCATTGTTGTCACCGTATTTAAATGTCTAGTATGCTCTACTAATATTATATCACAAAAGCAAAACCCCCTCAAGAGCAGATATAACAATATTTTTCAGGTGTTTTTTAAGTGTAAATTTTACTATTTTTCTAAATCGTGATAAATAGCACAATTAAAACACGGTTATCAAATTAAGTGTAATTAAGAACATTAAGAAATGTAAAAGTCAAAATTGAATGTTTAAATTAATTTAAAAAATGGTATATATAATATATACGTTGTATATACTCTAACAACTTTTTACACACACCTACATTTTTCCTAACCTTTCCTTCCTTTCTATGTACCAAATAGAAGTCCCCTGATGGGGATTTTTTTTATAAAAAAAGAAGCTTAACGCTTCTTTTAACTATTTATTTTCATCTTCTTCTTTTTTCTTTTCTTCTTCATCTTTCTCATCTCCATTTTCTACTGTCTGCTCTGAAGAAGATTCGGTTTGTCCAATTCCGAATTTTTCATAAATTTCTTGTTGTTCTTGCTCTTTTTCAACAATACTTATCTGATCTTGGATTAAACCGGTATTTATTGTAGATTGGGCTAAATTTTTAGAAGCACTGTCTAATAATTCATATCTTGCATCATTAAAATTACTTTTTGCTTGATTATATGTATCATAGGCAATTTGCGCTTCCTCGCTTGTTTGTGCAAGTTGTGTTTCGTATTCTGTTAATTTATTAAACGCTTCTTGATATTCTTGAGTCAAACTTAGCATTGTTGTATTTAATTGGTTATTAGATTCTGTGAGCTGATCAATGCTTTCTTGAGCAGCAGTTTTTTGCTCATTTAACTGCTCTTTTTGTTGATTTAGAGAATCAATTTGAGATTGTAGCGCTTGAATTTGCGAAGAATTATCAATTACATTACCATTTTCATCTTCGGTGCCATTTGTTGCTTCAAGAGCAGACATTTGAGATTGAAGACCACCAATTGTTGAATCAATTGTTGAAATTTGAGTATCAATATTAGTTATGTTAGCATTGAGAGCAACAATTTGTGCTTCCTGTTCAATTATTGTCTTATTTGTATCAAACAATTCCTTGTCAATCGAGTCAACAAGCTCCTTTTGAGTAGTAATATTTTCTGTTAACTCAGTATTATCTGATAACTCTAAAAATTCCTCATAAGCATTATCCATTGCAGTTTTTTGTTCTGAAACCTGCTGAGAGTTGCCGCTTTGTGCGTCTTGATATTCTTGCGCATATTTTTCTTTATTGTTTTGCTCAAGAGTAAGCTCTTCATTTAATTGTTCTAAACTCATGCCTTGATATTTAGACATATCATACTGAGGTTCATTGCTTTGTTCACCAGATGCAACACCGCCTGAAGAATATGAACCGCCGTATCCACCACCGCCACCACCTGATGATTGAACGCTTTGAGCTTGAATATCATCTGCTTTTTTAATTTCAGCTAAATCAACAGGTTTATATCTATCATTTTTTATATCTTTTACACCACTAAAAATATCACTGATTGATACACTATCATCTTTACCGTCATTACTGCCTACTGTTGCAAAAAATCCTTGTAATTCTTCACCGCTGATTTTTCCATCACCATCTAAATCAACCGCATCGGTCATTTTGTCTGATGATACTAAATCATTCACAAAATCAAAGAACATCGCTTCATCATCATCTTTAGCAAAGTCTTCTTTAGCTTTTTCCATGTATTCATCAATTTCGCTTGCGTCCAAGGAAAGCAAATCATCCATTTGCATAGTTAAAGAATCAAAATCAAACTCATCGTTCTTTTTTAAAAAATCTTTAAATTCGCTCGAATATTCAAAGATATTAATTTCTGAATTTGAATCAAAGTCTTCACCTGATTTTTTCTTTAATTCAATTAAATATTCTTTAAATGCAATTTTTAAATCAGAATAATTCATAGACATTTCCTTTTCTCCACAGTAGAAATATCGGCAAAATTACTATTTTTTTTAGAAAAAATAATGAATTATTTTAAAAAATTTACATTTCTAAACATTTCCTAAAATTTTTTCAGCAAGAAAAATATCGTTTTTATAAGTTATCTTAAAATTGGCTATATCACCCTCAACAACAAAAATATCAGCTAGATTATGCTTTAAAATCAAACCGCAATCATCGCTAAAATTATCATCATTCATAGATAACTCATGAGCTTTCTTTATAATTGACAATTTAAAACATTGCGGGGTCTGGCAACATCTCAAATTTTCTCTATTTGGAACAGATTTTATAATATTATCACTAACTTCAATCACAGTATCTGTTGATTTTACAGCTACATTTACAGCGTTATATCTATCAAGCGCACAAATACAATCATTTATTATTCTTTGAGAAACCAAAGGTCTTGCGCAATCATGAATTAAAACGTTTGCTTCATTATCAGAAATTGAAAAAACACCGTTTCTGGAGCTATCTTTTCTTAATTTTCCACCTTCAACGACTTTAGAAACTTTTTCAAAATTTGCCTTTTTGATTATATCATTTGTTTTATCTAAATAGGAAAAGTTAACAACAACAATAATTTCATCAATTAAATCATTTTTATCAAATGCACCTATCGAATATTCTAGTATCGTTTTATTTTTTATTTTTTCAAATTGCTTTGGAATATTTCCACCAAAGCGAGTGCCTGTACCCGAAGCTAAAATTATTGCATAGTTTTTTAATTTGCTCATAAATTTTCCTTTTAATAAAATAATTATATATACAAAAAAATTATTTAGCAGTTTTTTATAAATAAAATGAAAATATCGAAAATAAATAATATTATACTATTTAAACAAGACTTTAAGAAAAATACCTCTAAAAGTCCTGATTTTAGCGCTTTTTCAACATCAAATTTTGATATTTTTCACAATAACAATTCTCTATTAAATCTATCTTTTATAAATTTTCAAGGCAAAAAATCAAATAAAGATGATTTTATAGATAACTTTAAAAAGCATTTAAATAGCGATAATCCTGATGAAATTTTCTTGTTTTTAGATAAAGAACTAAGAAAAAAAGCCCAAGAAAAAGGAATAATGTCTGAAATTATTGATGATGTTATTCAAAACGCTATATTAGATATTCTTTTAGTTTTTGAAGACTTTAACAATGGCGAAATTTCAAAAGATGAGTTAATTTCAAGCGTTAATGAAATTTATATAAATTTAAAACCTAAAAAAGAAGATTATGTTTCAGATTATAAAACAACAAGCCTTGATAGAGCTATTCTTGACAGCAATAAAACAATAGTTGATGCAATATCAGATGATGAAAAATATAAAATTAAATATTTAACACCGGCTGATAATAAAAAAAGGCAAGCTGATAAAAAAAGACTTAAAGAAAAATTAGATAACACAGATTTATCTGATAAAGAAAAAGAATTTCTTTTATCAAGAGAAAATGAAGATGGAAAAGTCAGCTATAAAGCAATTGGAGAACAACAAAACGTGTCAGCTACAGTTGCAAGAAAAATTATACTTAGTGCAATTTATAAAATAAAAAAGAAACAAAATAGATTAACGCAGGATGATTTAAAAAATATTAATGATGTTGTTGAAAGATTTAAAAAATATGGTTTAACTTTTGAAGATTATCTTGATGCAGCAATAGATGAACCTAGATTATTCTTAAAATCTGCTGATGAAATAGAAATAAAAATAAAAGGTGTGGTAGATTATTTTAAAGATTATAGTTTAACATTAGAAAATTATCTTCCAGCCTGCATAGAGCAACCAACATTATTCTATCAATCACCAGAAACAATATGTGCTAATGTTAATGATGTTGTAGACAATTTTAAAGATTATGGTTTGACTTATGAAAACTATCTTCCAGCTTGTCTAAACCGACCTCAATTATTCACGCAATCACCAAAAACAATTTGTACTAATGTAAAAGGTGTTGTTGATAACTTTAAAGATTATGGTTTAACCCTTGAAAGTTATCTTCCTGCTTGCATTAAAGCACCATCATTATTCTCACAAACACCAGAAACAATATATGCCAACGTTAGTGGTGTTGTTGATAATTTTAAAGATTATGGTTTAACTTATGAAAATTATCTTCCTGTTTGTATAAAACAACCGTCATTATTCACTCAATCGCCCAAAACAATTTACACTAATATTAGTGATGTTGTTGATAATTTTAAAGATTATGGTTTAACATTAGAAAATTATCTTCCTGTATGTATAAAGCAATCTTCATTATTCTCTCGATCACCAAAAACAATATGTGCTAATGTTAATGGTGTAGTAGATAACTTTAAAGATTATGGTTTAACATTAGAAAAATATCTTCCTGCTTGCATTAAAGCGTCATCATTATTCTGTCAATCACCAGAAACAATATGTGCTAATGTTAATGGTGTTGTAGATAATTTTAAAGATCATGGTTTAACATTAGAAAAATATCTTCCTGCCTGTCTAAACCGACCTCAATTATTCTATCAATCACCAAAGACGATAACAGAGCACATTAAAGCATTAATTTTCGTATATAAAAATATGGATGAAAAATTAACCCAAGATGAGATTATAGAAAAAATTCTAAAACAATATGTAAGAATTACTTGTAGAAACAAGCATAATTACGCTCTTTTATTAAGGAAAAAGATGTTCCCAAATAAAAATCCAAAAGGATTAAGCGGAGATACAAAAGTTAATTCAAAAATCGAAAATTATTTAAAAGAAAACCCAAATTCTAAATTTAGTTTTACAATAAAAAATGATGAAATGGCACAAGAATTTGTTGAATATGCCAAAGAATTAGCAAAAAATGCGATAGATAGAGAAGATGTGTTTGATATAACTATTGAAAAATAGATAAAAATCGTCAACCTTAGCTTAAACCCGTCACCCTGAACTAACCCTGTCACCCTAAACTAACCTTGTCACCCTGAACTAAGCCCGTCACCCTGAACTCGTTTCAGGGTCTTCCCCACACCATCACCCTGAACTAACTCCGTCACCCTAAACTAACTCCGTCACCCTAAACTAACTCCGTCACCCTAAACTAACCCCGTCACCCTGAACTAAGCCCGTCACCCTGAACTTGTTTCAGGGTCTTAAAAGTTAAAAGTACATACATAAAATTAATAAGATGCTGAAACTAGTTCAGCATGACAATAGATATTGAAACGCTCAAAGAGAACAAAAAATTACGCTTTCGCTATTTTCTAGCTAGTTCAGCATGACAGTATAAAGCTAAAAAATTCACCCTTAACACCAAAAGGAGCTTCGAGACAAACTCAAAGCTCCT
>CALUYD010000008.1 GCA_944324915.1 Candidatus Gastranaerophilales bacterium
GTAAGAGTTGTTTATTAACAACAGGACAATGCAGTGCTTGTAATGATGGGTATGAATTGAAAAATGGAGTGTGTGAAAAGGGTGGAAGTAAAGACTTATTATATACATACACAGGAGTATTTGATGAAACCACAATGCAAGATGAAAGAAAAATGATAAGGTTTTTAACAAGTGGAACATTGAATGTAAAACAAGCGCCTTCAAATACTGTTAAGATTTTTGCCGTTGGCGGTGGCGGCGGGGGATGTAGCGGCCATCAAGGAGGAAATGGCGGCGGTGGAGGCAGTCAAACTATAAATATAGCATTAGAAGAAAGATCATATGATATTGAAATCGGAAGTGGCGGACGTGGTGGATATGGAAAATCAAACGCTTTAGTATTTAATAGTGGTATAAATGGCGGAAAAACAACTTTTGGTACAGATATGATAATAGTGCAAGGCGGAAAAGGAGGAGCTCATCCATCTGATGGTGAAGGAGGAAGTGAAGTAATATTTGAAGAAAAAAAATATTCTGGAACCATGGGAAGAGTAACTACTTGCAATCATGGATACAATGCTCCAACAAATTCGGGTACAGGCGGTGGCGCCGGTACATCATGTTACAGTAATGTAAGTTACAATGGCGGAAAAGGTGGTTCTGGTGTCGTAATTATGATTGTAGAATAGTTTTCATGTTATTTTTTAAACCATACGTGGGGGATAAATTATCCCCCTTTTCTTTTAAAAAAAGAGCCTTTAAAGCTCTTTTTAAATTTAATCTAATATAGCGCCTTTTGGAACAACCGTTACTCCGCCTGCTGAAACATAAAAACCACGTCTTAAATCATCTTCTTTATTGAAACCGATTTCAGTATATGGCGGTATTTCAACATTTTTATCAATAATTGCACGATTAATTTGCGAATGTCTTCCAATATTAACATTTTCCATTAAAATTGAATCACAAACGCTAGAATAGCTATTAATTCTAACTTTAGGCGATAAAACACATCCTGAAATCATACCACCGGAGATAATACAACCCTCTGAAACAAGAGAATTTTTTGCAACTCCGACACGCTCATCCTCATCCCAAATAAATTTTGCAGGAGGAAAATTATAGTTATAAGTCCTCAAAGGCCAATCAGGTGAATATAAGTTCAATTCAGGAGAATAAGCCAATAAATCCATATTAGCTTGCCAATAACTATCTACGTTTCCAACATCTTTCCAATAGCCCTTTTCAGCTTGAGTCATCCCATGGAACTCATTATTTGAAAAATTATAAATATAAACTTTTGAGCCATTATTTAGCATATTTGGAATAATATTTTTACCAAAATCATGGCTTGAAGTTTCATCTTTCGCATCTTTAATCAATTCATCAACAAGCTTATCAGGGTTAAAAATATAATTACCCATTGAAGCAAGACATTTTGTAGGGTCATTTGGTATATGTTTTGGAGTGTGTTTTGGTTTTTCAATAAAACCTGTTAATCTCCAATCATCATCTACTTCAATAATTCCATATTCACCGGCAAGTTCAATAGGAATAGCAATAGCAGAAATTGTTAAATCAGCATCTTTTTCAATATGATAATTAAGCATTTGACGAACATCCATTTTATAAATATGATCACCGCCAAAAACGCATACATGAGAAAAATGTTCATCTGTTATTTGATTTATATTTTGATAAATAGCGTCCGCCGTTCCTTTATACCAATTACCATCGGTTCTCATTTGAGCAGGAACTAAATCAACATATTGATCAATTGATGAACATAAATTCCAACCTCTTGAAATATGTTTGTTCAAGGAATCTGATTTATATTGAGTTAAAACTTTGATTTTTTGAAATCCGGAGTTTACAAAATTATTCAAAACAAAATCAATAATTCTATATCTACCCCCAAAAGGTACCGCAGGTTTTGCTCTATCTTTTGTTAAAGGATAAAGTCTTTTTCCTTGTCCGCCTGCCAAAATCATTGCTAAAACTCTGTTATGATACATATTTTCACCTACTATCTACAATTATTATTTTACTTTTTATTTGAATTTTGAGCAATGGTTCAAATCGGTTATATTTTCAGTTGCAAATTATTTTTGTTTGATGTTATATTAATATTATACCAATGCGGAAGTAACTCAATTGGTAGAGTACCTGCCTTCCAAGCAGGCTGCTGCGGGTTCGAGCCCCGTCTTCCGCTAATTAAAAAGGATATCAGAAATGATATCCTTTTTAATTTTTTAAAGATTTGCATTTTATAAATTATATATTTTATAATGAAGAATATTAGATAGTTAAATATACGCATTAAAAATAAAAATGACAGACACAATAAACATTGATAATGGTAAAAATGAACTAAAGATTCAAGAACAACGAAAAAAATCTTTTAATGGATTATGTGCTTCAGAATGGGCTTCTTTAAGTCGTAGTGTGTGGAATGATGTTTCATCCGCTAGAGCAAAAAAACACTTAAACCATGGTGCAACATATCCTGAAAAATTATGTGATAGGGTAATATCAATGTATAGCAATCAAAAAGATGTGATATTAGATCCATTCATGGGTACGGGAACTACTATTATATCGGCGCTGAAAAACAAAAGAGAAGCGATTGGAATTGAATTAACAGATAGATTCTATAATATTTCAATTGCTTCCATAAACGAATATATGGAATCAATTAAATTTAATTTGTTTAACAAAGATTACCCTAAAAGCAATTTAATTCAAGGTGATTGTTGCGAAGTTTTAAAAAATATAGCTAATAATAGTATACAACTAACCCTTACATCACCGCCTTATGCTGATTTAATTCATAAGGTTGTAAAAGATAGAGCAAAAACTCACAAAAACTCTTATTTTGTTACTCAAAATAATGCTACAACAAACATATATTCTGACGATGAAAGAGACTTAGGCAATATGAGCCTAAAAAAATATCTTGAAAAAGTTGAAGAAATAATGCAAGAATTATTTCGTGTAACTCGCCCCGGAGGATACAATGCTTGGGTTGTAAAAGATTATAGAGACACAAAAAATAAAATCCCTTATGTTGATTTACATTCTAAAATTGCAAACGCGGGACAAAAAGCCGGTTTTTTGTACCATGATTTAATAATATGGGACCAAAATCAACATAGAAAACTTGTACTACTTGGTTTTCCTTCTGTATTCTATGTAAATCAAAATCACTCATATATTGTTATTATGAGGAAACCAAAATGAATTTGGAACTTTTACAGAGAATAGATAGAATACATCCCTATCCAGCAAAGTTTACAATTGATCTTGCTTTAAAATATATCTTAGAATATACAAAAGAAAAAGATGTTATATATGATCCTTTCATGGGTGCAGGAACAACGTTATTGGCATCATCTATGACAAATAGATGTGCGTTTGGTACGGATATAAATTATATTGGGGTTTTAATAGCAAAATTTAAGTTATTAAAATTATCATCAAATGAAATCTTAAACTTAACAAAATTTATTAATGAATTTGAAAAAAACTATAATAATAAAATAAAAGAAATGGAATTATTTTTTTATCCTTCAATCAATCATTGGTTTTGTGATGAAGCTATTATGGTTTTAAGTCTTATTAAAAACATGATAAATACTTTAGCAGATGAAAAAGAAAAAATTTTCTGTAAATTAGTAACATCATCGATTATTAATGTAATATCAAATCAAGATAGTGATACAAGATATGCTGCAATAAAAAAACCAAATTTAACAATAGAAAATATTGCAAATATTTTTATAAAAAAATTTAAAACTACTTTAAAACTTTTTATTGAATTCAATAAAGAAAATCGTCTTGATTTATTAAATCAGGCAATGCTTTTAAATTCGGCAAACTGCAAAAATATTTTAGAAAAAAATTCCGTAGATTTAATTTTAACATCGCCGCCATACATAAACACATACGATTATTATCTGTATCATAAACACAGAATGTATTGGCTTGATTACGATGTCAAATATTCTATGGAAAATGAAATAGGTTCAAGAAGAGAATATTCAAGCCTTAAAAAAGACAGCTCAAAGTTCAATTCTGACCTTTTTAAAATTTTTTCAAACTGTAATAATATTTTAAAAAACAATGCTCATATAATCATAATAATAGGAGATGGACGTGTTTGCGGGAAAACCTATGACGCTAAAGAAAATATAATACAAGCATTGCATCCCCTTAATTGGACTCTTGTAGATTATTCATATTCTTTTTTAGACCAAACATCACGCTCTTTTCAACAATCATATAGAACAAAAGGCAAAAAAGAGCATATTTTAATATTTCAAAAAAGGGCATAGCAATATGAAAATAAATTCCATTAGAATATATGCAGAAGTCTTGGAGCAAGGTCTCGATTTTAAAGAATATATTAAAAAAGCAGGTTTCAAAAAACAAATTAATAACATATATACAAAAAAAGCACGTGCAGAATTTTCAAAAAACGACTCCTTAATGGACAGAATAAGGAAAGTAAAAGATTTTGACGTAATTATTTCTGCAATTTCAGACAATCAAGAATTTCCACTAGTATTAATAGAATATTCAACAGCAGTACCAACCGATGATCACAAAATGCAAAGGTCGGATATTTATTATTGGGCAAAAGAATTTAAAATTCCCATAATAAAAATATCACCTACAACAAAAAACATAAAACAAGCCTTTGGAGGTGGCAACAAATTTAATAATGAATTAGAGATGGCTCTTGCATATCAAAAAGGAGCAATTTTATATCCTATATGTTGGAATTGCATAAACGATAAAGATGTCTTGCAAACAAAACCATATAATCTATCTTGTATCGAATTCTCAAAAGAAATATATGAAATAATAAAAAAAATAATTCTCACATTTGAATCTTCAAAAAATTTTCAAGAATATTATCCTAAATTATATTCAGACTACAAAGCAACCTATTCTAATATCATCAATTCATACAGTATAGAAGATATAAAATCTATGTTATGCAATTCTTCGCGTTTTGATTGGAAGGAAGGTTCTGTAAAAATTAAAATTAATCGTTTTGGACATGCGATGGATCCAGATAGAGGAATTTTATACTTTTTAAATATGTTAGTTGGCGTAGAAAATATAACAACAGAAATACAAATAAATAGGGGGTCAAAATATGGCTCAAGAGGTGGATATAAGTCTCTTTTTGATGGTTTATCAAGAGAACCATATTTAAAAAAATATATACAAAATATAATAAAAACAAAAAACAATATTTTTTCTGCGCAAGATGCTATACATATCTTTATATATGCGCTTAATATAGAAAACTCTCTTAAAATAGAAAAATTATCAAAAAACAATTATTATATAAATAATGATAATTTAATACAATTTTTAAAAAACCACCCAAGCATGGTTGCTAAATCCATTTTTTACTTATCTTCAAAATTACAGCTAACTGATAAAGATAGAAATATAATTTGTAATATTGAATGGGATAATTCTGTAATTAAAAAATATTTGAATACAATAAAAACAAATAATTATATGCTTATACCAATCAAAAGTCTTACATATGATGATGCAAAAGAGGATATTATAACATTTGCAAGTGTGGAATTACTAAGAAAAATCAATTGTAATATAGTAGCAGTTAGCTACCCAGGCGCCCAAGGTGATAGATGTATATTAAGCGGCAGAGGAAGAACCACATTAAGGACATATATAGACATAATTGCAAATAAAAATACTGATTGTGGTGAAAATATATATTTAACAGAATGCAAAGATAATTTTAAGAAATCTTCAAGTGATGTTAAAAAATTAAATTCACTATTGAAAGATAAAAACAAATATAATGATTTAATAACCTTTTTAAAAAAGACGGCAAATATTAATAAAATAAGGTCGATATTATTATCAGTTGGCGCTAAAAAAACTAATAATATCCCTAATTTTGACGTAGATTATATTTTTATGTTTGATATTAAAGAAAATAATTTGCAAACTATAATACAATATTCAATTGCAATTATAAATACTGATATTCTAAATGACTTTCTACCCTTAGCAGAAGATAAAAAAAGATTAAAAGGAAATCTTTACTACGATAAAATATATACAATCTCAACTTAAAATAAAATTTTTAATTTTTTAAACATTCCTTATAAATCTGATTTTTATTTAAATCGTATAATACAGCTAAAATTGACGATATTTCTTTATCTTTAAGATTTAATTTTTTCAATTTCTTTATCTTATCTGATATATCAATTTCATCTTTTTCATCGTCTTTGTATAACATAAGCGCAAGCTCACCCTTTAAAATATTATTTTTATAATATTCAATCATATCAATAACGCTTAAAACTTTAATTTCTTCAAATTTTTTAGTCAGTTCCCTACCAAGGGCTATTTTTTTATTTGGATAATCTTCTTTTATGATTTCTAGCGTTTCAATTAAGCGATTAGGACTTTCATAAAAAACCAGATTTTCATTTTTATTTTTTGAAATTATTTCTTTTATTTGATTTTTAACTCTCGGCAAAAATCCGATAAATTTAAAATCCTCATCAATCCTTGGAATTGATGATAACAAAGCTAAAATTGCACAAGCTCCAACGATTGGAATAACCTTATAGCCTTCATTTTTAACAGCTTCCACTAAAACTGCTCCAGGGTCAGATATTAAAGGTGTTCCGGCATCTGACACGAGCGCTATTGATTTTCCTTCGTTTAAATATCCCAAAAAAAGCTCAAGACGAGAATTTTCGCTATATTTATGATAACTTATCAACTTTGTTGAAATCGAATATTTTTCTAATAAAACACTTGTGTTTCTAGTATCTTCCGCTGCAATTACATCAACGTTTTTTAAAGTATCCAATGCCCTTAATGTAATATCATCAAGGTTTCCTATGGGTGTTGCAACAACATATAGAGCATTTTCTATATTATTTGCCAAGTTGTACCTTCTTTAGTATCTTTTAGCTGGATTTTATGAATCAATAATTTATCTCTTATCTCGTCAGATTTAGCCCAATCTTTGTTATCTCTAGCTGTTTTTCTGATTTTAATAATTTCATCAATTATATTTTTCTTATCGATTGATTTATCAATATTAAATTCTTCATATAATGGTTCAACTATTTTTTCTAATTCTTCATCAGATACTTCTCTTTGAGATAATGAAAAATCAAAACCTAAAATTGAACCCAAGTAAGCTAGCGTATTAGCGCTAATTTGTTTATTTTCATTTTTTCGCACTTTATCTGCTAATTTAAATAAAATTGCAAGCGCTTTTGAAGTATTTAAATCTTCATCCATAGCTTCTTCAAATTCTTTTATGGCTTCATCATCATATTCATTACCTAATTCAATTCCTGCAATGGAATTAATAAGTCTTTTAGCTCCGCTTGAAGCACCGGATAGTGCTACATCATTAAATTCAACAGGCATTCTATAATGATTAGTTAAAATAAATAGTCTTATTGCATTTGTGTCATAAGTTTTTAATACATCATCAATAGTTAGAAAATTATTCAAAGATTTTGACATTTTTTCTTTATTGATAGTAACAAAACCATTATGCATCCAATATTTTGCAAATTGACATCCGTTAGCGCATTCTGATTGAGCTCTTTCATTTTCATGATGAGGGAAAGCTAAATCAGCTCCGCCTGCGTGAATATCGATAGTGTTGCCTAAATGTTTTTTGCTCATAGCAGAACATTCTATATGCCAACCGGGGCGACCTGTGCCCCAAGGAGATTTATAACCATGAGCTTCATCTTTTTTCCAAAGTGCAAAATCAAGAGGGCTTTCTTTTTTATCATTTGTTTCCACTCTTGCGCCGTTTAATAAGTCTTTTATGGGTTGGGAAGATAATTCACCGTATTTTTTATATTTTTCAACTCTAAAATAAACATCCCCGTCAATCGCATAGGCAAAACCATCTTGCTCAAGTTTTTTAACCATTGCAATCATCTCGCCTAATGTTTTAGTTGCACGAGGCTCAATATCAGGCTTTAGAACATTTAAATTGTTCATTGAATTTATAAAAGATTTATAATATCTATCAGTAATTACCGAAGGTTCAACCCCTTCATTTTCAGCTTTTTTAAGAATTTTATCGTCAACATCGGTTACATTTCTGCAATATGTAACATCGTAACCTTTAAATTTTAAATAACGATACAATGTATCCCAAGTAATATAACATCTTGCATGACCTAAATGCGCATTATCATAAACAGTAGGTCCGCAAACATACATTTTAACCTTGTTTTGCTCGATTGGTTCAAATTCTTCAATTTTATTTGATAAAGTATTATAAATTTTTAACATCTTTTTTCCCTCAAAAAGATTTTACTATAAATAATTTCATAGTAAAATAAGTTGGTTGAATAAATTTATATGGGGCAAGGTTATGAAAAATACTGTTGTAGTTGGAGCACAATTCGGAGATGAAGGAAAAGCTAAAATAACTGATTTATTAGCTTATGAAGCTGATTTTATTACTCGTTTTCAAGGAGGCTCAAACGCAGGACACACTGTTGTTGCTAATGGTAAAAAATATGCTTTTCACCTTGTTCCATCAGGAATTTTATATGAAAATAAAATCTGTATGATAGGCGCAGGCTGCGTTATTAAGCCTGATGACCTTAAAAAAGAAATTGAAGATATTATATCTCAAGGAATAGCAAGAGAACATTTTGAAAAATGTCTTAAAATATCTCCTCTGGCTCATATTACAATGAAATATCATACAGATATTGACGGTTATAGCGAAAATTCACTTGGTAAAAATAAAATCGGAACAACAAAAAAGGGTATTGGTCCAACATACACTGATAAATATAGACGCACAGGCATCAGAGTAGAAGATTTATTTAACAAAGAAACTCTATCAAAAAAAATAGATATTATTCTTCCAACTAAAAATAAAGAACTTGAATTTGTTTATAATTTAAAACCATATACAAAAGAAGAAATTTTATCAGAATGCGAAGAATATAGAAAAATTTTAGCTCCCTATGTTGATTTTAATTGGCAAGAAAATTTATTAAACATCAAAAACAATAAATCAATTCTTTTTGAAGGCGCTCAAGGCGTTATGCTTGATGTTGACTATGGAACATACCCTTATGTAACATCATCCAATCCTATTGCAGGCGGTGCTGGCGTTGGAGCTTCTGTTGGACCTATGAGCATTCAAAGAGCAATCGGTGTATTTAAAGCATATATGACAAGAGTTGGCGAAGGTGCTTTTATAACAGAACTTGATGATGAAACAGGCGAAAAATTACGCTCCATAGGCGGAGAATTTGGGGTTACAACAGGCAGAGCCCGCCGTTGCGGTTGGTTTGATGCAATAAGCGCTAAATATGCAGTTTTAGCAGGCGGTTTATCAGAAGTAGCCCTTACAAAATTAGATGTATTGGACAGTTTTGATGAAATAAAAGTTGCTATTGCATACAAAAATAAAATCACGGGAAAAACAACAACTCAATACCCCACAGACGTTTTCACACATTACGATTGGGAGCCTGTTTATGAAGTTCACAAAGGCTGGAATTGTGATATTTCAAAATGCAAAACTTATGATGAACTTCCTCAAAATGCTAAAAATTACCTAAAACGTCTAGAAGAACTTTTAGGAATTAAAATAACCATAATAAGCGTAGGACCTGATAGAGAACAAACTATATTTATTGATTAGAATTTTTTAATTTACTTTGACGCATAGCATCTAAAATAATATTTCTGGCGTCAAGCGCTTGTTCTTTAGTTAAAGGCGGAATACCTTTTAGCGGATATTCTTTTCCTAAATTTTCATATTTTGGAATAGCCAAATCATGATAAGGCAAAACATCGAGCGCTTTAATATTATCTAAAGTAGATAAAAATTCGCCTAATTTTGCTAAATATGTTTTATTATATGTGATATTAGGAACAACAACATGTCTTATCCAAACAGGTATATTTTTAAATGATAAATATCTTGCAAAATCCAAAATATTTGTATTGTTTTGACCTGTTAATTTATGATGTTGTTCACAATCTATATGCTTAATATCAAGCATAACTAAATCAGTGTAGCGCATTAATTCATCGTATTTTTGAGGTTTTGTCTTATCAAACAAAATCCCTGATGTATCAAGTGCAGTATGAATATTTTTATCTTTAGCGCATTTAAAAAGCTCGATTAAAAAATCAATTTGCGCAGTGGGTTCTCCCCCTGTTGCAGTCAAACCGCCGTTTTTTAAGAATTCTTTAACGCCATCATATTTTTTTAAGATTTCTTCTACTGTCATTTTTTTATTTACTTTAAAATCCCAAGTGTCAGGATTATGACAGTATGCACATCTCATAGGACAGCCTTGGAAGAATACAACAAAGCGAATACCCGGGCCATCAACTGTCCCGCAAGATTCTATTGAATGTATATTTCCATAAATTTGTGCCATATCTCACCTGATTTTTATTATATAACACTGAAAAATAAATGTAAACTTTTGTAAAAAAACCAATCAAATTACTTAAGTTAGATGAAATCTCTGCCGTAAACATTAATATAAACAATGGAGGCAATGACAGTTATGGGTATGGCAGCAAGCCAAGCAAGGTTTTTAGGACTAACAGCTAGAAAAAGTAACAACGAATATCAGGTTCAACAAGTAAACCAACAAAGAACATCATTGGCAAATGAAAGCGCAGGCTTATATAACCAAATGATGGAACTTGATGTTCCAACTCCTCCATCCGTTAATTCTTTTTCTCAAACTGTTTATGTATTAGAAGATTCTAATAGTGATTATTCTGCTGAAAACTACACTATTTCAAATATGAATAAAACATACGGTGCAAATGGCGAATATCTTGTTACTTTAACAACTAAAAAAGAACAAAGATTAGCTAAAGATTATAATTTTGAATACAGATATAAATCAACAACCGAAACTGATGATAGTATAAGCACGCTAATCACAATGAATGCAGCAGGAAGTTTTCAAACATTCCAATTATCTTGTGTTCAAAACAAAAACGATGACGGTTCATTAAGTATTGCAACTTGCTTTGATGAAGACGGAAAATTACAAACAATCAACAATTATCAAATTTATTCACTTCCTGATGATGAAAATTTAAGCACTCTAATTAACGGCTATAATGAATGTAAATCAATCGCAGGCGGAGAAAATATAAAATATTTCTACCAAGATAAAGACGGCGTTAACCACTTCTTAACAGAAGATGACTTATTCGGAACAGAAAACGCAGAAGGTACAAAAACAGGCGGTCTTTTAAATAACGATGAATCAACACAAGATGATAATTTCATATCATTCTTATCAATGTATACAGTTAAAAAAGATACTTCAATTCAAGTAAAAGCAAGACTCGAACAATCTTCTAACGGCAGATTAACATCTATTTCAATAGCTGATGAAGAAAGCTATCCTGAAGATTTAAGAAATATGACTTTTGCGCTAAGCGCAACAACAACAACAGACGAAGAAGCATACACTCAAGCGTACAATGATTATGAATACGAAAAGGGCTTGTATGAAAAAGCAATGTCTGACTTAAACGCTCAAACAGAAGCTATACAAGCAAAAGACCAATCATTGGAACTAAAAATTCAACAATTAGATACAGAACATAACGCAATTCAAACAGAATTAGATTCAGTTACAAAAGTAATTGAAGATAATATTGAAAAAACATTTAACATCTTTGGTTAATCTAAAGATACCCTTGCACATAAATCAATAAACCATAATTGTTATTCCTAAATATAAAGGGTTTTCCCAAAAACCCTTTTTTATTGATTTTTTATTTAAAATCATTAAAAAATCAATAAAATATATTATAGAAATTACACACACTATCTAATAAACTAATACTGAGGTATATTATGTCTTACAAAAATGACCATGAATTGACAATTGCAAATAGATATGGAGCAGCAAGCTCCGCAGCTAAGGCTGAATTATACGAAACCTATGACCGATTAAGAGATTTAACTGTTGCAGGCTCAACAGGT
Organism: Candidatus Gastranaerophilales bacterium; assembly: GCA_944324915.1. GTDB lineage: Bacteria > Cyanobacteriota > Vampirovibrionia > Gastranaerophilales > Gastranaerophilaceae > RUG14156. The sequence continues at coordinate 12,020 of CALUYD010000008.1, forward strand.
ACAGGTAGCGGTTTTGGTACAGCAGGCGGATTTTTATGGCAATTAGCTAACTTATTTTCCCCATCAAGTTTTATGCCTACATTAGGCGGCAGCTCTATGATGAATATACCGGGGACTTCTTATTGGTCACCAAGTTACTCCTCAAAATCGTACTATGATTCAGGAACAAATTCTTTTGGTATGTCCGGTTTATCAAGTTTTACAGGCTTTCCATCAGGTGCCGCTGGAATTTCTTTAGGATTTGGAACAGAAGGCGCTCCAACAGGCGGAGCAGCAGGTATGGCAACAGGTTATGCTGTTTCAGCAGCAGGAATTGCAGCACTAAATACAGCTTCTTATGCCGCAGGAAGCAGTGCAGGTATGGGCTTTGGTCAAAATATATTACTGCCTGTTGCAGGTTTAATTTCCGGTTGGGGCGGAATTTTACAAGCTCTAGCACCTTACGCAGGCTCATTTGGTCTAGGCGCAATTGTAGCAGGTAATTTAATGCAAGGTACAGGCTCTGCTGCCTTATCAGCTTATCAAAATATTACAGGTAATATCACAAATAACGCTGATGTAATATTGGAAGATAAAGTAAGAAATATTGAAACCATCTGCAAAATGCTTGATACTCAAGCCGATATTGTCCGTCAAACTTTAAAATCTAATATGGAATCTGATTCTAAACTTATAGATGAATTATAATAATTAAAGACACTAAAAAAGCTCCTGTAAAGGAGCTTTTAATCAAAGATTAACTAATAATCCTACATACAAGCAGTTGCAGGCATTTATCTCTACAAACAGCATGTATGGTATTATATTAATACCCTATTTTAGAATTATCTAACACTATTTTTGAAATTCTTTTAAATCTTTGACTCTTAGTGCTAAATATGGATTTTCCTTACCAGAGTCAACTAAGAACATAACGAAAGTTTTATCAAAGTCAAAGTGTCTTGCTTCAACCATATTATCAGGCATAAGCGCACACATTTTTGTCATAATCATTGCTTCTGATTTAACTTCGCCACCTTTGTTATCAAGTTCTAATTGTAGAGTCTCTATTGCATCAGAAAAATACAAATCAGTTCCTTCTATTTGTTTATTGCATAATTCTGTGTATTTTCTTTGAGTTTTTATGCTCAAATTAGGAACTTTTAGGGTATCTTTTTTAGAAAATGCTACATCACCTTTGTAGTTTTTAGCATTTTTCATCATTTTTTTATACAATGATTTAAAATTATCATTTTTATTTGTTCTGTATAAATAAACAATATCATTATTTTTTGTATTTAATTGAACCGCAAAATCATTTTTATTGTTATAGAATAAAACTTTTACATTTTGATCTAGCTGTTCATTTGATGAATCTTTAATACCAAAGAATTCATATTGTTCTTTTGAATTATTGAATGATAATTTATCTAATTTATCAAACTCATTTAAAAATTCAAATTTTTTCTTTAGCATTGCATAAGCATAATATTTACCTTCGCCTTTTGACCAATCCATTGAATCTAAAATATCTGATTTTTCGTTGAATTTTTCAAAAATACCTTTTTCGATTGTTTCTTTTGCTTCAGGCGATGTTTCACCATAGCTTGTATAGTATGATGATTCATTTAACATTGATGAATTAAATTCTTCACTATTCAAACCAATTAAGTCTTTTGTTGGTTTTTCGCCAATAAATTTAATATCTTTTTTAATGATATTATTTTTCATATCATTAAAAACTAACTGAAAAGTACCTACCCAAGCCTTATTTTGGGTATTTGATTTTGAAGAAAATAAAGTTAAAATGTCTAAATTAGCATTTGCAAAAGCAAAAAACGATGACATCATAACTCCTGTTAATAAAGTTAATAATATTTTTTTCATATCCAACTCCTTTTTAATTGTATTTTAACACATAATTTTTTTTCATGCTAAAATCAAGCTATGAATGAATTATTAATGCCCGCAGGCAGTATCGAAAAGATGAAATACGCATTTGCTTATGGAGCAGATGCAGTTTATTTGGGACTTGTTGATTTTTCGCTTAGAGCGCTAAGAAAAGGTGAATTAATTGATGAGAACAATTTAAAAGACGCTGTTAATATTGCAAATTCACTAAATAAAAAAGTTTATTGCACACTAAATATTTTTGCATACGACAAAGACATTGAAAAACTTTATCAAACAATTGATATTATAAAAGAAGCAAAACCCCATGCGCTTATTATAAGCGACTTTGGCATTTTTAGAGTTATTAAAAAAGAAATTCCTGATATTGATATACATGTTTCAACGCAAACAAATATTCTAAATTCTCAAACAGTAAAATTCTGGCAAGATTTAGGCGCTACAAGAGCGATTTTAGCAAGAGAATTATCCTATAAACAAATAGAAAAAATAAGAAAAAATTGTCCCGATATGGAGCTTGAAATGTTTGTTCATGGCGCTCAATGTATGGGATATTCAGGTCGTTGTCTTTTATCTGATTATATGACAGACGGTAAACGCCAAGCAAACCAAGGTAATTGCGCACAGGCTTGCCGTTGGAGCTATAAATTACTTGAAGAAACTCGCCCCAATGAATATTTTGAGATAATCCAAGATGATAAAGGCTCTCATATAATGTCCACTAAGGATTTATGCCTTGTTCATCATATTAAAAAATTATGCGATTTAGGAATTGATTCTTTTAAAATTGAAGGAAGAACAAAAAGTTTATATTATGTTTCAGCAGTAGCTAAAACATATCGCCAAGTTATAGATAATAAAATTGATACAAATTTAGCCTTTGAAGAATTAAAAAAAGTAGGTAACAGAGGATATACAGAAGGATTTTTCTTAGGAAACAACAATTCTCAAAGTTATTCTTATGATATTTCAAAAGGTCTTGCAGGAGCGGATTTTTTAGGCATTTGCCAAAAGCAAATTGATGATAATACTTTTGAATTTTTAATTAAAAATAAAATTTTATTGAATGATGAAATTGAAATTATCACACCAAACTATGCTACATTAGCTCGTGTAGTTAAAATAAATCATTCAAAAAAAGGTGAAGTGGATTGCGCTAATACTAATGATGAAATTAATCTGACTTTTGATTTTGATGATAACAATTGGATAAAAGAAAAAGATTATGCGCTAATTAGAACAAAAGGAATGAAGGAATTTAAATAATGTTTCTTGAACCTAATTATAATATTGAATCAATTTATGATATAGATATTGAAGAACTTAAAAATAACGGCATAAAGGCTTTATTTTTTGATCTTGATTCAACTTTAATGAAATCAAAAAGCGCAAAATTCTCTTTTAAAACAGTGCAATTTCTAAACGATTTAAAGTCAAATTTTAAACTTGCAATAGTGACAAATAATAAAAATATTGACTACATTAATAAAGCAAAATCACAAGTAGATATTCCAATTTATTCAAACGCCAAAAAGCCTAATCCAAAAGTGCTTTTATTGGCTTGCGAGGAATTAAATGTAGAACCTAAAAACACTGCAATGATAGGGGATAGACCCTTAAGCGATATATTAGGCGGAATAAATGCTGATATGACAACTATTTTAGTTGATTCAATTTCAAAAGATGAAGAAAGTCCTATTGTACGTTTTGTAAGATTTTTAGAAAGACTTACAATTAAACGCTAATCAACATTAATAGGTTCAACATTAATTAATTTGATTGCTTCTTTTGCGTTTTGCTTAATATTTTCGCTAATATCATCCAAAATCAATAGTTGTCTTAATACATCAATAGTTCTTTTGAATGTTCTAACAACGTCACCTTGGGATGTTTGAGTGTCTTCAAACATATTTTCCCAAGTATTTATCGGATTATTTTCAGGATTTAAATTTGCCCCTATCCAATATTCAATAAAATAACAATAAAAAGGATTGATATACATTGGATTTTCAATGTTATTATCGCGCTCAAGCAAGAATATTTTTCTTCTAATATCTTTTATTTGATTTAAGGTTTTTCGAACGTTTTTTGAACATGGTTTTGCTATTTCATCATCACTTTTTCTTGCTTCTTCAGATACTAAAGCGCAAATTACAGAGGCTAATTCAACCACATTTAAATTATCCAATAAACCGGATAAAATAATTTCTGATAAATATAATTCATTTTCACATCTTAGCGCCATGGTAATTTTGCCTCTTTGAGTTGGATAATCGTCAGACAAATTACCTGTTTTTTCAAGGATATATTTATGAGCTAAGAATTTTTGCCAATATACGTCTTTTTGAAATTCTATTTCTTTATCAAGTTTTTTGATTTCTTTTTCATATCTTTGAGTTAATTCAATGCATTTTTTATGTTTTTTATAGATTTTACAAGTATTACAGCCAAAATTTTCAATTCTTTTTTGTAATTCTTTTGATTTTTGATAAAACTCAATAACCTCTGGAGCCGTCATCGGGTCTTTATATTTTCCTTTTGCTTGGCGTTTTAGAGTTTTATAAAGAGTTCTTGTTTGAACAAATTGATTTTTTAACTTGTTATAAGTTTCAAAATCTTCATCAGATAAATTCCATCTGCAAGTAAAATCGTGGATATTTTTAATATCTTCAAACCTTGCTTCTTTTTTCTTTAATAGCGGAGTTAATCTATCAGTTGATGAAAAATAGCCGAATGTCTTAAATATAAGCTCTCGAGCTTCTTCAAGAGAAAATCTTTGAAGCAAATTTAAAACCATTGAATATCTTGGAGAAAACTTAGATTCCAATGGGTTTGCGTCTGATTTAACTAAAGTTGCTACTTCATCAGGAGTCTGAAAAGGTGTTCCAATAATTACAACATAGCCAATTTCATCCATACCTCTACGACCAGCTCTACCTGACATTTGCAAAAATTCATTTGCAGATAACATCCTATGACCGTCATCTGTTCTTTTAGATATTGAGCTTATTATAGTGGTTCTAGCTGGCATATTAATACCAGCTGCTAAGGTTTCAGTTGCAAAAACAACTTTTATTAAACCCATTTGAAATAATTTTTCAACCAATGCTTTCCAAGCAGGCAACAAACCCGCATGATGAGAGGCAATTCCTGCTTTTATCAAATCAATTTGAGGATTATTTTCTAAATATGGATTTTCTTTAATATATTCATCAACTATTTCATTAATTTTTATGATTTCATCTTTGTTTAAAAGCTCTAATTTTAAACATTTTCTAGCGTTTTCATCGCATTTTTTTCTTGAAAAAGTAAAATATATGCAAGGGAGCATATTTTTTTCATTTAACACTTGAATAACGCTTGTTGTAGGGTTTTTTAGTTTTTCTTTTTTATTAAAATATTTATATTTACTCTCAGGGCGAATTTTGCTGTTTAATTTACCATCCGGAGTTAACAGCGGTAATATTGTATTTGGTTTTGAGCTATCATAATAAAAAAATCTCAAAGGAACAGGACGAAAATCGGTATAAACAAGCTCTGTTTTTGAATGAACAGTATTTATCCAATCTGTTAATTGTTGAGAATTTTTTACTGTTGCACTTAGTGCTATTATTTGAATATTAGTTGGGCAATAAATAATGCTTTCTTCCCAAACAGTGCCTCTTGATTCATCATTCATATAATGAACTTCATCTAAAACAACATATTTAACATTTTTGAGATTGTCCGCTAAATCACCAAATGTTGTACCATAGAGCATATTTCTAAATACTTCTGTGGTCATTACAACAACTTGAGCATCACGATTTATAGTGGTATCACCTGTTAAAAGCCCAACATTATCAGCCCCATAAGACTTTGAAAAATCATTATATTTTTGATTAGATAAAGCCTTTAAAGGAGTTGTATAGAATATTCTTTCTCCTCGCTCGAGAGCTAAATGTATAGCGCTTTGAGCAATACAGGTTTTACCGGCGCCTGTTGGAGCACAAACTACAACGCTTTTCCCATTTTGAATGTGTTCAATTGCTTCTTTTTGAAAATCGTCAAGTTCAAAATTAAATCCGTACATCTGTTAATTTAATTCCACAAAACAAACTATTTAACGCCTGTTGAACCAAAACCGCCTGAAGCTCTTTTAGTATCAGATAAATCATCAGCAACAACAATTGATGGCTTTAAAACTTCCATTATTGCCATTTGAGCAATTCTATCTCCTCTTGAAATTTTAAAATCAACTTTAGAATGATTAATCAAACCGACACAAATTTCGCCTCTATAATCTTCATCAATTGTTCCGATGCCATTAACCACAGCAATCCCTGATTTTATTGCTAAACCTGAGCGAGAACGTACTTGAGCTTCTGTATTATGAGGTAATTCAATCGCAATTCCTGTCGGTATCATTCTGATTTCACCTGATGGAATAACAATATCATCATCAATTGCAGCAACTAAATCCATAGCAGAAGCGCCTGATGTTTTATATTCTGGCATTGAGACAAAATTTTCTAATTTTTTAATTTTTAAAACAAGATTTTCCATTTTTGTTATTCCTTATTCAAGTAATATAATTCTTTCAACCCGAACAATGTCAGATTTTTATCGATATAGTTAATAGTATTATCTAAATCATTAAATAAAACATCTGAATATCCGCCTGTTGCAATAACTGTGGCTTTTTTGCCAAGCTCTTTTTCACATCTTCTTATCATGCCTTCAATCATCGCGCCATGACCTAATACAATACCTGATAACATAGCAGAAATTGTATCACTTCCTATTGCTTCATTTGGAGCTTCGATTTTTAATTTTGGTAATTTTGATGTAAATTGCGATAATGATTTAGCTTGAATTTTAAGCCCGGGGGCAATAATACCGCCTATAAAATTAGCATTTTCATCAACAATATCAAATGTTGTTGCTGTACCAAAATCAATAACTATTGCAGGCAAACTGTATTTAATAGTAGCTGCAGCAGCGTTTGCTATTCTATCTGCACCTATTTCTTTATTATTTTTTAGATTTAATTTAATAGGTAAGATTGATTTATAAGATAAAGTAATTGCTTCAATATTTAAATATTTTTTTATTGCACTTTTATAAATTTCACATAATTGAGGTACAACCGATGAAACTATTGCACCTTTAACCTTAGATGTTAAATTATTATGATTTAATATAGTTAAAAGCGATATACCATACTCATCATCAGTTTTTTTGATGTCTGATGAAAGAGCAAAAGTATGAATTAATTTATCCTCTTCAAAAATACCTAAAGATGTATTCGTATTTCCAATATCAATTACTAAAAGCATAGATTAATTTTATTTCAAACATAATTATTTTGCATCTAAAATAAAGTTATGTGAATACCATTCTATATCATCACACAATGGAGTTAGAGGTATTCTGCATTTATATTTTATTCTAAGCGCAACAGAAATTAAAAAATCACACAAATGAGGATTTTGAGCTAATATCGGGCTTGTAATATATGTCCCTATAACATTATTATATATAGCGCCTTCTGTTCTATCTCGCCCATTATTGCCTTGCCCTTTCTGCAAAGTCAAAAAAGGAGCAACGCCGCCTTTTAGATAAGACATAATACCGTGATTTTCAAAACCTGCTACTGTTTTGTTTTTTAAAAATTCACAAACGCCTGAAATATTACCCCAATGATGAACTTTTCCTGCAATAGAATCAACGTTTAATATACCCATAGCCTCAATTTGGCTTTGATTATGTAATTGATAAAAATTACCAAAAAGCAAATATCCGCAATTAACGGCAAGCATAGGAACATTTGATTCAACTGCTGTTTTTAGCTCCATTTCATTTTGTTTTAGTTGAAATAAAGCGTCCTCAAGATTTCTTATGTTTGAGCCCCCAATATAATAAAAATCATATTTAGAAGATGAAATTCTATCATTTGTATTTATATAATGCACTTGAGTATTTATATCACGCCATTTTGCACGAGATACAAACGCTTCAACATTAGCTAAATCACAAAAGCTATGAAGAATATCAGAATATAAATATGCTATTTTTAATTTAAGAGGGTTTGACATTTTTTAATTGCTTCATCCACAGAAACTTTAACCATTTCGCCATCTGCTCTTGTTTTAAATTCAACAAGACCTTCTGAAATTGTTTTACCTACTGTTATTCTGATAGGGAAACCGATTAAATCAGCGTCTTTAAATTTTACACCGGCTCTTTCATTTCTATCATCAATCACAACTTCAATTCCAAGAGCGCATAATTTTTCATATAATTCATTTGCAACACGAGCTTGAAGTTCATCTTCAACATTTACAGGCACAATATCCACATGATATGGCGCTATTTCTTTTGGCCAAACAATACCAAAATCATCGTGGTATTTTTCAATAGCAGCAGCCATTGTTCTTGAAACACCAATACCATAACAGCCCATAATATATGGTTTTAATTGACCGTCCACATCAGTATAGCAAGCATTCATTGGTTTAGAATATTTTGTTCCTAATTGGAAAATATTACCTACTTCAATACCTCTTGTAACTTTAAGAGGCTTTTTGCATACAGGGCAATATTCACCTTCTTTAACTAAAGAAACATCAACAAATTCAATACCGTCTTCTAAATTTGCACCAACTATATGTTTATCTTTTTCATTTGCACCAAGAACAAAATTTTTCATTCCTTTTGCAGTGTTATCAAATAAAACTTTTACTTTTGTTTTATCAATTCCTCGATATGAAATAAATCCTGCGCTTGAATTTAACAATTCAGAAACTTCATTTTCTTCCATAGGTCTTATTTCAAGAGCATTAAGCGCATTCATTAATTTTGTTTCTTCAATTTCTTTATCGCCTCTAATCATTACAAGAGCAGGTTTTGAATCATAAATATAAGCTACTGCTTTTAAAATGCAATTAGGATTTACATTTAAGAATTTTGCCAAATCATCAATTGTTTTAACATTCGGAGTATCAACAATTTCTTCTTTTGAAAATCCGCCATCAGTAACTACAGTAGGTAAAATTGAAATTGCATGATTAGAATTTGCGCTATAATCGCAACTATCGCAATAAAATACATCGTTTTCGCCAACCATAGTATCAGTTAAAACCATATATTCATGAGAAACAGAACCGCCAATAGCACCGGAGTCAGACTGAACTGCTTTTGTTTCAAGACCGCAACGATTAAATATTTTTGTATATGTTTTTGCCATAACTTCATATTCACGCTCTAAATCTTCTTGAGATGTGTGGAAAGAATAAGCGTCTTTCATAATGAATTCACGACCTCTCAATAAACCAAAACGAGGTCTTATTTCATCTCTAAATTTAGATTGAATTTGATAAACATTAAGGGGAAGTTGTTTATATGAATTAACAACATCAGATACAACGCTTGTTATAACTTCTTCATGAGTAGGAGCAAGACACATATCGTTATCGTGTCTATCTTTACATCTTAAAAGCTCTTTACCGTAAACTTGCCATCTGCCTGATTTTTGCCAAACTTCAGCAGGTTGAACAAAAGGCATTAATAACTCTTGAGCGCCTGAGGCGTTCATTTCTTCTCTTACAATATTAGAAATTTTTGTCAAAACCCTTTGTGCTAGAGGCATATAGGTATATATACCATTTGCAAGTTTTTTAATAAAACCGGCTCTAACCAATAATTTATGAGATATTGCTTCCGCGTCATTAGGAAATTCACGAAGCGTTTGCACAAATAATTTTGACATTTTCATAGTTTAATCTTCTCCATTAGTTTATTAAGTATTTTAATTTTAGTTCAAAAGTATTCTAAATTAAATATTCTATTGCTAAAAACTTAAAAAATATATAAGATATAACTATGGATATTAGTATTTTTAATAATCTTGAGGCTTTAGGGATTTTAGCTCCGTTAATTTTCGGACTTTATCTTTTTGTTTTAAGATTTCGTCTTTCTTTTGTTAATAAGAAAATTTTAAATTGGGGCTCAAGTTTAATAAATCTAATATCTTTAGCTATTTTTCTTTTTATATATTTTCAAATTAAAAATAATATAATTACAAGCTGTAATTTAGAATTTTTATCAATAGAAAAATTTTCACTTAATTTTGGGTTTGAAATCGATAAAGAAAATATTTTATTTTTGATTTTTACATCATTTTTAGCTTTTATTATTTCAATTTATTCAAAATTTTATTTTGACAAGAAAAAACAATTTATTTTTACCAAACAAAGATTTTATATTTTTCTTAATATCTTATCTTCCTTAAGCTATGCTTTTTTAGCTTCTATTAATCTTTTTCAAGGAATATTTACATTAATTATTCAATCAGCAATAATTTTAATTTTTTCTTATTTTGATATATTTAAAACACCCGCAAATTTCAATATAACAAGGTTTCACACAATAAGCCACATTGGAAATATATCCCTTTTAATGGGTTGTTTAATTTTATTTAAATATTCAATTTTATCTCAAGGATATATATCTTCAAATTCTCTAAAATATGATGAATTAAATCTTTTAATAAGCTATATGTATGGAATAAGCTCATCTGTTGAATTTAAACTTATGGCTTTATCCTTTTTAATTGGAATAATGACAAGATTGGTAGTTTTTCCTTTCAGTTGTTATTATAGTTTCTTTGCAAATTCATCAAATATTTTTTATCTTTCTACAATATCATTAGCAAATAATATTTTAGGCATATTTTTATTTTTAAAATTCATACCATTGTTAGAATTGTCAAATCATTATCTTTTATATTTTGAATTTTTCCTTGGTTTTGCAGTGTTAATTTCATTAATTCAAATACTTTTTGAAAGAAATATAAAAATAATTTTCGGTTATTTAACAAGCATAATGAACCCAATTTTTATAATTTTATTTTTAAATTTCAATTTAAAATATATTTTATTGTCTTATTTTGCCCTAAATCTTGCTTTCATTTTAATTTTAATGATTTTATTTTTCAAAGATAAAACAAATTTCAAAAGAAGAATAATCAATAAACAGCTTGGTTTTATACTTGAAAAAAGCTATATTGTTGCTTTTGAAGTTATGCCATCTAAAATATCAAAATTATTTGAAATAATTGATGAAAAAATTATACAAAATGCTTTTGTGCCATTTATTAAGCTATTTGATTATTTATGCACAATATTTGTTAAAAAAACATCCAAGAAAAATATTGTAAAAAGCATCAGAAGTATTTTAATAATTTTTGCAATAATAGCTCTTGTTGCTATATTTATAGCGCTTTTTGGAGGATTTAGATGTTAAAAATTTATGTAATTTTACCGTTCTTTTTTGCACTCATCCTTTCAATGAGCGTATTTTTAAAAAACCCTGTTTATATAAGAAGAATTGCAAAAACATTTTTTGTTATTCAATTTATCATAACTTGCGCTATATTCTTTTGTTTAAAAGAAACAAGTTTTTCAATTTTAAACTTTGATTTCAATTTTACAAGACACAATCAATATTTATTATTCTTATCAAATTTTATATTTTTCATTTTTTCAATAGTATCCAAAAGTTTTATTTTAAAATTGCACAGACTTTTTTATTCAACAAATTTTCTACTGTTAGGACTTATAAATTTATCAATTCTTTGCGACAATATTTTCTTATTTTTAATTTCATTATTTTGGATATTTATAATTGAATATTTTTTATCAATTTCTTTTTTCGAAAAAAAAGAAACAAATACAATTAATCTAAGATTAATAAACAGTTTAATTGTTTTATTTATTTCAATAGTTCTAATTATAAAAGACTTTGCAAGATATTTTCTTTTAAACGATATAAGTTTTACTTTTTCAAACTTAGCTCAAAATATATACAGAATTGATGATTTAGCCATTTTAAGCGCATTTTTAGGATTTTTAATATTAATTTCAAGATTATTCAATTTTATTCCTTTTAATTCTAAAAATTTAATAAATCCAAAAAACATAAATCCTTTCATATTTTACACAAACACATTTTGCGCAATATTATTAGGTAGTGTCTTATTTTATAATTGCTATAACAATTTTGATTTTCTTTTCTATCAATATCAAGATTTAATTTCAGTTTATTTCTTATTAAATTTCATAATTTTTATAATTTTAAGTTTAAGATTGAAAGATATATATAAATTTTCAAACCATTTTTTAACTGCTAATATTGCTTTTGCAACTTTTGCAATATTTTCATTTACCGATGAAGCAATAAGCGTTTTTTCTTATTTTATTTTTGTTCTTTTAATATCATATTGCCTTTGCGCTACAATTTTTATGATTTTAGCAAACAAATTCAATACATCCAATCTTGAAGAATTTAAAAAAATAAACGATAAATCAAGATTAAGCCAATTTTTCATTGCAATATCTTTGCTAAATTTAGGCAATATTCCGTTATTATCATTATTCAGCGCAGAATTAATATGTTTTATGATGATTTTTTCAACAGAATATGACGGAATTATTTTAAATATAGTACCTTATTTTTTAATTTTGGGAATATTTTTCTTATCTTTTTGCGCTTTTTCAATTTTATACAAAATTCTTATTGCACCGATTGAAAAATCTCCCTGTACTACTTCATTTTGCAATCATCAAATAATTGTTTGCATGATTTTAACTGTTGCGATAGTTTTACTGAGTATATGTCCGCAATATTTGCTAAATCAAATATAATAAAGAGGAATCAATGGAAAAACTTTTAGAAATTCTAACCGTAAATCAAATAGAAACACTTTCTTATTTTTCAAGCGAGCTATTTTGCTCAATAGGAATAATTATAAACTTATTTTTCTTTTTATTTTTAAGAAAAGTGAGCAATATAAAACAAATCTCAGACCTTAGCACATTTATTGCCTTATCATTAGCTACAATTAGCTCTTTTGGCATTTATTTAAAAAACAAATTTATTTTTGGAGAAATAAATTTCAGCTTATTTAGAGGAGATTTGAACTATACAAATGAAAGTTTACTTTTTAAAACGTTAATCTATTTATTTTTTGCAATATTTATTTTGTGCACCTATAAATTAACAAAAAAAGCACGTTTTAATGCCGGTTTAATAAATTCATGCCTGCTTTTTATTGCAATTATGTCAGGTTTATTAATCCAAATAGAAAACGGGATTTTAGCCTTTTTAATACTTGATATATGCTCATTTTTTATCTATAAATTCGCTTCAAATATGAGATTAAGAAAATATGAAATCTATTCTCCTGATTTTGTATTAATGAGTGCAAGCGCAAGCATTTTATTTTATTCTTTTTATCTTTTGTCTTATTGGATAAAAGATGATTTACAGCTTGAAATAATTCAAGTGTGCGTAGTGTGTGCCTTATTATTTAAAGCGGGATTATTTCCAATATACAATTATAGTCTAAATCGCTATACAAAAAATAATATTCCTTATTCAATATTACTTTTTGGATTTTTGCCATATTTAGGTGTTATAACATTTATAAAATTTATTCAAAATATTGATTTTTCAAACAAAGTATTTTTTATAACTTTGAGTATTTTTGCCCTAATTAGCGCATTAAGTTTTGCAATTAATGCTTTTAGAGCAAAAAATCTGGTTAAATTTTTTGCAAATATAACATATACAAACTGCGCATTTTATATAATTTCAGCTCTTTTTATGCAAGATAATTCATTAATATTTAATACAATATTTATGTCTATATTTTTAACTTTTGGCTTATATTCAATGCTTGCAATTTTAAAAATAAATTTAAAACTAGAAAAAATAAATATCACATCTTTAAAAAATCTTTTTATTAAAAATAGGGGTTTTTGTGTGTTATTTTCTATTTTAGTTTTAGTTGGTTCAAATGTAATTCCAAATAGTATTTTTATAAATAATCTTGAACTTTTAGATGGAATTTATAAATTTGATAAAATAGGCTCTTATTTTGTTATTTCTTTTCTGTTTTTTGAATTATTAATAATTTTAAATACATTCAAAATAATAAAAGGAATTTATAGCACACAAAAGCTCATAAAACCGCAAGATAAATTCAAAAAAAGAACAACGCCTAATTACGTTGTCCCTTTTATTGTTATATTTTTAATAACGATATTAATTTTTCTATAAGTTTTCAATTGGTGCATTTTCAACTTTTTGAGTTGTATAGCTTGTTTCTTCACCATCCCAAGTATTTGTGAAGTTAACTTGATGTTCGCCAAATAAATCGTCTTCTTGAGTAGGATCGACATACAATTTTAAACGATGATATGGGCTTGGTTTTTTAGCTACATTAAAACGTCTTTGATATTTACCATTTACGCCTTGATTATGATATTTAACGGTATCAATCACTCTTAGTGCACTTTCTGAATATCCTTGAGCACGAAGTGTATCAATATCGCTTGTTTTTGCTTCATCAATTGCTGCGAAAGAAATATTTGTTATAAGAATACTTAAAGCAAATAAAACTACTGACTTTTTCATAAATAACCCCTATAAATTATCCTTTAGTAACATTATATACTATATTGATAAATTTACAAAATTCTTTACTTAAATTTTTAAATCTTGTTTTATCATTTTTTCCAATTCTTCAAGCAAAATTTCTTGAGGAACTTTTTTAATCATTTCACCTTTTTTAAAAATATAACCTTCACCAATTGCTCCTGCTATTCCATAATCAGCTCCTGCTGCTTCTTTTGGTCCATTTACAGGACAACCCATAGTAGCAATTGTAATAGGATAATCTAAATCACAAAATCTTTCTTCAACTTTTTTAGCTAAACCTATTAAATCTATCTGAGTTCTTCCGCAAGTGGGACAAGAAATAAAATTAACTCCTTGTTTTCTTAAACCCAATGTTTTTAAAATTTCTTTAGCTAATTTTACTTCTTCAACAGGATCTTCAGTTAATGACACTCTTATAGTGTCGCCTATTCCTTGAGCTAAAAGAGCACCTATTCCAATGGAAGATTTTACAATTCCGCCCCTTAGCGTCCCTGCTTCAGTTAATCCTACATGTAAAGGGTATGGAATTTCATTATAAATTTTTTGATAAGCTCTAATAGTTGTCATAACATCAGACGATTTTAGAGATACTTTTATCAAATGAAAATCTAAATCTTCAAGAATTTTAATATGTCTTTTTGCTGAAATTACCATTTTTTCTTCAAGTGACAATTCTTTATTTTCATATAAATCTTTTTCTAATGAACCAGCATTAACCCCAATTCTTATTGGTGTATTTGTGCTTTTTGCCATTTCAACAACTTTTTTAGTGTGTTCAATAGAACCAATATTACCGGGGTTAATTCTAAGAGCATCAATTCCATTATCCATAGCCATCAGAGCTAATCTATAATCAAAATGAATATCTGCAACGGTAGGAATTGGTGAATTTTTAACAATTTCTTTTAGTGCTTGAGCGCAATTTTTATTTAAAACAGCAAGTCTAATAATTTCACAACCTTCGTTTGCAAGTTTTTCTATTTGATTTAGAGTTGCTTTTATATCGTCTGTTTTAGTATTTGTCATTGATTGAATTGAAATTGGCGCACCTGCTCCTATTTCAACATTTCCGATTTTAATTTTAATTTTTTCCATGGCATATTCCTGTATAAATTTATGGTAAAATCATAACATAAAATTTATTTTCAAGGGGAGAAAGCAAAATGAAAATAGCCGTTATTTCAGATATACACGCAAATAAAGACGCACTAGAAGAAGTTTTAAAAGATATTAAAATCTTCAATCCTGATATGATTTTTTGTCTTGGAGATTTAATTTTAGCAGGATACAACCCCAATTTTGTTTGCGAGAAAATTTTTGAACTTAAGAATTTATTTGGTGATAATTTTAAAATCATTCAAGGCAACACCGATAAAATGGTTGCAAATTGCAACTTGCAATTAATTGAAGACACTAAAAAGGCATTCCCTTGCATGGGCTATTCATTAGAAGAAGATGTGAAAATAACAGATAAAAAATATATTGATTTTGTTAGAAATTTACCCGAGAAAAAAAGAGTTATAGTTAACAACCTAAAAATTGATTTAGTTCATGGTTCTCCAAGAAACCAAAGCGAAAATATTTATCCGGACTTATTACCTGAAACAGTTGAAGAAATGGTAAAAGATAGCGACGCTGATTTAATCTTGTGCGGTCATACGCATATTCCTTGCGGATATAGCTTAAATTCAAACAAGACAATAATTAACGCAGGCTCAGTAGGAAGATCAATGACATCTGATAAAAATGCGCTTTACCTTCAATTAACTATTGATAAAGAAGGAAAATTCTTCAGCGAACATCGCATAATAAAATATAATAACGAGCTTGTTTCAAAACATATTTTAGCTCGTGGTTTTAAACATTGTGAAGATTTAGCGAGCATGTATATTGCGTAAAGTAATTTTATTTTTAGCAATTATATCTTTTATTTTAAGTCTTATTTTTTTAAGACATCATTTTAGCGTATTTTATTTTCAAAATGATATTAATAAAATCGCAGTCAATATTGAAATGCCTAAAAATAAAGAAATTTATGTTTGTTTTAATAAAAATTGCGATTTAATGAATTTTAAAAATGACATTTATTCTTATAAACTAAATCAAGAAAACAAATTATTTTATAAAGGAATAGTAAATGAAATAGAATTTTTATCAGACAAAAAGACACTATATGATATTAAAAAAATAGATTTATTTTTAGCAAACGATTATAAAGAAATAAAACCAAATACAAAAAATATAATAAAAACAGATTTTTTAGATAAATATTCTCTAAAAATTGATTTGAATAACAATAAAACTTTAATCCAAAAATTAGGAGTGTATTTTGAAGGAATATTTTATAATTGGTATTTTTATTTAATTAGCTATATTTTGATATTAATTTATCTTATTAAATATCAAAAAAGATTTGATTTTAAAATTAAACATCCGATTTTTCTTATTTTATTTTTAGCGCTATTTTTAAGATTATCCCATATTGATTTTATTCCTTTATGGAATGATGAATTGTATGTTTTAACTTATATATCTGATTTAGGCAAAAATTTTAATTTGCAAAATATATTCCAAGACCCCGGAAATCCGCCTTTGTTTTTCATTTTATCCAATATTTGGCTTTATTTTTTCCACAAAAGCATTTTTGCAATTAGATTTTTAACTGTCATTTTAGGGGTTTTTGAGGTTTATTTAGCTTATTTTGTTTTAAAAAAAGTTTTAGATAAAAAAATAGCACTAGTTGCTTCTTTTTTAAATGCAATTAATATTTTTATAATCTTAGAATCGAATGAAATAAGATGTTATATTTTAGCTATGATACTTACTATATTTGGTTTTTGGAGATTTCTTGAGCTAAAAAATAACTATTCAAACAAAAATTTATTTTTATATTTAATTTCTTTGATTTTGCTTTTTAACACACATTATTATTGTATTTTATATGGTTTAGCAAATTTTATTTTAGGTTTATTTATCTTCAAAAAGAAAAGTTTAAAGTTTATCTTATGTAATTTTTTGGCTTTTTTAAGTTTTATACCTTATTTATTTATAACTATTTTAAAAAAATCATTTGACCCTAATTTTAATACTTGGCTTGAAAAACCAAGTTTAGATGTCATAAATAATCACATTATTTTTTATTTTGGAAATATTATATTTTTTATATTAACTGTTATTTTTACTATTTTCATAATCAAAAAACTAAAAGATAAACAAAAAGAAATTTTTATTTATAACATTTTAGTGATTTCAATAGTTTTTATTTTTGCTTATTTAATTTCAATATTTATTAAACCGATATTATTTGAAAGATATTTCTGCATATTTTTACCGCTTTTAATAATAAATAGCGCAATAATTTTAAATATCGATTTTAAAACAAAATATCAGCCTTTAATATTTTTAACCATACTTTTATTTTCCATAAATATGCCAAAATATGAAAATTTTAATTTATTTTCAAATATTGATTTAATGGCAAAATATTCTTCATTTGACTATAAAAATCATAATCTTGAGAGTTATTTTATAATACCTGATAGAAAAGATTATGTTAAATATTACCCCAAAATACCCTCTAATAAGGTTATTGTTTCAAACTTCGGTATTAGAGAAGATATTGATTTGATAGAATTTTATTTATCTCAAACAAACAATAGAAAAAATCTTATTTTATATTTAAGCGAAATTTGTATTAATTCAAAAATAAAATATTCTGACAAATTAGATATAAAAAAGATTGATACAACAATTGTCCCGATATATAAAATTGTGATAAAATAAACAAAAAAAGGAAAAATATGGCTAATTTAGAAATTTTACACCAAAAAGCAGCAACTCTATACGAAGAAAGACAATTAGAAGAAGCACTAAAAATATATGAAGAAATAATTAAATTAAATCCTGCTGATGAAGTAGCTCTTTCTTGCACTATGGATATTTATTTAGAGCTTGATGATAAATTTAATTATTATTTATCAAGAGCTAATGTTAATATTGCGCAAGGTAAAATGGAATATGCCATAAACGATACAAAAAAAGCACTCGATATTGATATGGAAAATATTGATGCAAGAAGAAAACTCGCAAGATTATACAAAGTCGACAACAAAACCCTAAAAGCCATAGATGAATTTTTAAGATTATTGGAATACAACGAAAAAGATTATGACGCTTATTTAGAACTTGTAGATTTATATATGAAAGAAGATAGCATAGAAAGCGCCATTTCTATTGCAAAAAAAGCAAATGAAATTTTTGAAAATGACCCTACTATGAGAAATCTTTTAGCTCAACTTTATTTTAGAGCAAACGATTTTAAAATGGCTCTTGAAGTTGTTGAAGATGATTTATTAAAAATTAAAATCTTACTTCAAGATGAACAAAATGACCTTGCTAAGGAATTAATGGATAAAATTGAATATTCAAAATTAAACGATTTTCAAAAGAAAAATTATCACGTCCTGAAAGCTCAATATCTTTATAATTTAGAAGATTACCAACAAGCACTTAATGAAATTGATAATTATGTAAAATTTGGCACGCCTGATGCAGTTTCTTTTCAAATGAGAGCTTTAATTTATGAAGGATTAAATGATGAATTTAGCGCTTATTTAAATTGGGGCTTTTGCAAAAAATTACAAGGAAAATTTGATGAAGCTATTGTTGAATTTCATAACGCTTATCAAAAAAATCCAAATAATAAAACAGTTTTAATTGAATTGGCAAACCTATATCAAAGAAACAAGGAACGCTTTGTTGCAATTGAATATTGGGAAAAAGTTTACGCAATAGATAAAGACGAGCAAGCTCGAGAAATCTTAGCAGAATTTTATTATTCCGAAGGAAATTTCGATAAAGCGGAACAATACGGCAAAGTCATCGAAAGAAAAGAAGAAAATTATGTCGGATTAATTGACAAGATTATGGCATTTTTTGCAAAAAAATAATAAAATAAAATTATGGATAAAAAAGATTTAAACTCTATTGAAAATAGAACTGACAAAATGCAAGATAAAATCAATAAAATGAGAATGATTTTATGCGATAAAGAAAAATGCAAAGAAATAGCGCAAAAACTTTGCGCTTATATTTCTAAAAATTCTTAATTTCAACTAATTGCTTTTGCCAAATTTTTATAGACAACATTTAATTCATAAGTACCCATTTTATCGTCCGTAAAATAAGCATATTCGCCAATCGGGATACCTGCATATTTATTATGTTTTAAATGTTTATATTTATTTGAAAATGTTGCGGTTGATAATGCTCTATTTTTGAAATTAAAACTTTGAATTTCAAAATGTTGTTTCCTGATACTTGTATCATTCAAACTACTTGAAAATGCATCAGTTGTAATACTTGGAATAAACTTGCAACTATATTTTTGCTCAATACCCGATTTAATTTTAGATAAAGTATTCAATAAAACATCATAAACATTATCGTAATTATAAAAATTATGAGATGTAAATATCAAAACATCGCTTTTTGATACTTTAGAATTTTGCTCGATATTTTGTAAAATTTGAGAAATCTTATCATACACCGCATTATTTATATGAGTTTTAACATCTTTTGAAATCGGATTTTTTATACCCTCATAATCAATAGATAAACAAATTGAATATGTTCGAATTGAATCAAAACGAGCCATATAACTTTTTTGTTCTTCTAAAATTTCTTTTCTTCTTCTTTTTTCTTCGCTCGTTTTATATTGATTTATCATAGTTTCTTCTGTTTTATCAAGAAAATATTGAAAAATCGAAATAGGAACAATAGCACCCACTAGCATCAAACTCGTATTTAAATAAATATTAGTCGATGTATCGCCTAAATTTAAAAAACTTGCCAAAGGCTCAAATACAACCTTGCCATATTCATAAAATATTTCATCTGAAATAGCACCAAGCCAGAATAAAAAATATCCCAAGCTCAACACGCTTAATAAAATTACAGCGCTAAATAAAAATCTTCTAATTTGCAAAAACCTATCTCTTACGCTTAAATCGTAAGAATTGTAATATTCTTCTCTCATTTATTCATCCTCTCATTTATATAAAGTTTTTTTCTTCAAAAAAATTGCCTAAAATTTTTTATTCATTTATACAAATGTTTTTAAAACCCCAAAAAATGTTAAAATTAGAGTATGAAATTATTTATTTTAATTATTCTATCAATATTTTTTTATCAAACCTCGCAAGCTCAAGAGGCTGAATTTGGTCAATACCAATATCCTCAATATTTAGGCGTACAACAACAACTTTTAAATCAAAGAAATAACGCCATAAGAAGACAAAGAATTTATAATCAAAGCCCCACAAGAAATATACGCTATCCAAATGCTTATAACAGATATCCGAATATTCAGCGCACACAAAATACGAGCATAACTCCAAGACAAAGATATTCTGCTCAATATTACAGAAATTTATAATTAATTGTTAAATCTAAATAGCATTACATCGCCATCTTGAACAACATAATCTTTGCCTTCAAGACGAGCTGTACCTTTTTCTCTGGCATTTGCCCAAGAGCCCGCCTCAACAAAATCATCATAAGAAACAACTTCTGCCTTGATAAAGCCTTTTTCAAAATCACTATGAATAACGCCGGCTGCCGCAGGAGCTTTTGTTCCTTTTGTAATTGTCCAAGCACGAACTTCTTTTTCGCCTGCTGTAATGTATGTTCTTAAATTTAAAATATCATAAGCGGATTTAATCATTCGCTCAATACCGGAATTTTCAATTCCTAATTCCGATAAATATTTTTTAGCTTCTTCTTCGCCAAAATCAACAAGTTCTTCTTCTAAATTAGCGCAAATTAGAACTACTTGAGCATCAGAGCCGGCAAATTCTTGAACTTTCTTTGTATATTCGTTTCCGTCTTTTAAATCCATTTCAGAAACATTAGCGCAATATATAACAGGTTTTGCCATTAAAAGATGACAGAAATGAAGCGCTCTTTTTTCATCAGGCGTAAAGTCTGATGAATCGATAAATTTACCTTTTTCTAAATAAGGCATACATTTTTTAATAACACTATCTTGAATTAGGGCTTCCTTATCTTGCCCTTTAACTTGTTTTGCAATACGTTTTGAAATATTTTCCAAAGTAGCTAAATCAGCAAGCGCAAGCTCCATATTTATTGTTTCAATATCATCGATAGGATCAACTTTGCCGTTTACATGGATTGTATTAACATCATCAAAACATCTTACAACCTGCACAATAGCGTCAACTTCTCTGATATTATGTAAAAATTGGTTTCCTAAGCCTTCGCCTTTACTTGCACCTTTCACAAGACCTGCAATATCAACAAATTCAATTGCAGTAGGAATAACAGTATCTGTATGAACTAATTCTTTTAATTTATATAATCTTTCATCAGGTACACTTACAACCCCAACATTAGGCTCGATTGTACAAAAAGGATAATTTGCACTTTGAGCATTCTTAGCACTTGTTAATGCATTAAACAGGGTTGATTTTCCAACGTTTGGAAGACCTACAATTCCAACTTTTAACATATATTTTCCTTACTTTTATTTTAGAATAAAGCCCAATACAAAAGTTGATAAAACAAAAACACCAACAAAGAAATATGTAACTTTATTCAAACCTTTTTCTGTTGATTTTTGAGAAGCGAATAATTGACTTGCTGCACCAATTGAAGCCATACCATCGCCTTTTGGTGAATGCAATAAAATTAAAAATACACTCAAAATTGCTGATAAAATTTGTATTAAATAAAAAACTTTAGTTGCCATTGTCAATCCTTATTTATTGTCAGAAATAAGATAACACAAAAAGATTTTTTCTTCAAATCCTACTAAAATTTAACGAAAAGTTTTAATTTTCCGTCATTGCCTCTAAAGTTTATCCAGCCTGTTTTTGCTTGATTTTGAAAATCCAAAACCTTAACCAAAAGCCAATTTCCTCGAATAAGCCAAGGAGTAATCATTTTTGGCATTTCAAGAGAGCCTATTGAATTTGTCTGTTTTGTAGGGGCTGAATATAAGACTTTATCAGGTTTTTGCAAATCTTTAAACAAATATAATCCGTACTTTTTACCGAAAATACCAAAAAAATCAGACCAATTATAAAATTTATTGTTTTCTTCTTCAACCCAACCACAAACGGGTCTTTCGCTTTGATTAAAACAAACCAAGCTCCAGCCTTCAGTCTCATCCAATGTTGTCATAAAAGCCAAGTTTTTAGATTTTGAATATGCCGCAAAAACTTCATCTATTTGACATCTGTCTTTATTTTTTTCGCAAAATGTTTCTTCTTGCTTGTAGTCAAAATTTAAAACTTCTAAAACTTCGCCTTCAACTTTTGCTTCCCTTCTCATCACAAGAGGGCTTTTAACCAAAGTATAGCCAATACCGTATCTTCTAAGCGAATTAACATAATACGGCATAACATCAGCCATTGCAGTTAAATATAAGTTTAAAAATATAAATAATGCTATAAAAATTTTCTTCATGATTACAATTTTAACCGCTTTTTTGAAAAAAATCTAAAGTTATTTATTTTTCAAATTGAAATCCGTCTTCTCTCATACGTCTTATAACTTCAGCGAGTTTTTCATCAGAATCTACAACAGATATTCTGACATATCTTTTTGCATCTTTATCAAAAGCAGTACCCGGAACTAAAACAATTCCTGATTTTTCTAACATTTCAGAAGCAAATTCCTCGCAATCTTTAAATCTTTCAGGAATTTCAAGCCACAAATAAAATGTTGCTTTAGGCATTGCAATTTTATAACCAAGAGAATTCAATCCATCAACAAATTTTTGAATTTTATTTTTAAATTTAATGTTTTGACTATCTATATATTCTTGTCCTTCTTTGCTTTCTAATAAATCTGCGCCAACATATTGAAGAACTTTAAAAATGCCTGTATCAACCGTTGATTTAATTCTTGCTAACATACTGACTGCAAGCTCATTACCGCAAGCCCAGCCTAAACGCCAGCCTGTCATTGCGTAAGATTTTGAAAAACTATACATTTCAATACAACAATCTTTTGCACCTTTACATTCAAGAGCCGAATGAGGTTTATATTCTTCATCATAATACATTTCACAATATGCATTATCGGAAATTAAAAGAATGCCGTGTTTATTACAAAAATCAACACAATGTTGTAAATAACTAAATTCACAAGTACAACCCAAAGGATTATTCGGATAATTTATAACTATTGCTTTAATCTTTTTAGGGTCGTTACCTTCTTTTATGTATTCTTCTAAAACTTCATCCAAATTAGGTTGGTAATTATTTTCTTTTGTTAATTTAATTCCGTATGCTCTACCTTTTGCGATTTTAACCATTTGGGTATATGAAGCATACCCCGGAGTAGGAAGCATAATAACATCTTGTTCTTTAGGGTCATCACAAGGATTAACAAGAGCTCTTATAAGATTAGCTAAACCTTCTTTTGAACCAATCAAAGATACAACTTCGTTTTTAGGGTTTACATCAACATTAAATCTATTTTTCATATATGTTGAAACACCCTCTAAAAAGCGAACTTCTCCTTTTGGCGTTGAATAAGTATGCAAAGAATCATTTTGCATGTGCTCTGTTGTCTTTTGAATTGCAAATTCAGGAACTCTATCGACAGGAGCGCCCATAGATAATGCGATAGGGGCCCTATCTTTTGCCTTTAACATTGGTGTCAATTCTATTTGACGAGCTTTAATTTCAAACATGATATAGTTTTTCATGCCTGTAATTTCGTTGTTAAATAATGTTTTTTCCATACTTACCTCAGTTTTTTGCTAACTTATTATACAATAATTTTTAATAAAAATTAAGTAAATTAATTTAACTTTTAACATTTCGCGGTTTTAAAAAAATAAAAAATAGGGTATAATATATAAATGCGAGATGGAGATTATCTGCGCTAGAAACGGAGAAAACTATGCACATTCACGTTAACGGACGTAACATTGAAATTACCGATGCAATTAAGGCTTACGTCAAAGAAAAAGCAGGCAAAGTTGCAGCACATTACGAACAAATTGATGCAATTGACGCTGTACTATCAGTTATTAAAAACCCCTCCGTTAGTGATTCTCACATAGCAGAGATTAACTGTAAAATAGGTGGTGAAACTATTCGAGTAGAAGAAAAAGCAGAAAGTATGTATGCTTCAATCGATTTAGTATGCGATAAGCTCGATAGACAAGTTAAAAAATTCAAAGAAAAAGGATTATCAAAATCTAAAAACGAATCAATCAGAACAACGCAAATGGAAACTGTTGAAGAATAAATTTAAAGGGGTTTTTAAAACCCCTTTTTTAATGCAAAATTTCTTTTAATTTTTTAACGAGAAACTCAAGCGCTCCTTGATTATTTTGAAAACATCTTTCGCAATTTTTTGAAATATCTTCCCAATATTCATTATCGCAAACCAATCTTTCAAGCGTTCTATATAATTCCCACTCGTCATTTACAACAAAAGCTGCTTTTTCACGCTGTAAAATAGAGTAAATATCTCTAAAGTTTTTAATGGAAGGACCTGATATAACAGGTTTAGAATAAATTGTTGCTTCAAGAGGGTTGTGTCCGCCTGTATTATTAAAGCTGCCACCAATATATGCAATATCAGAAATAGCATACATTTTAGATAATTCTCCTAAAGTATCCAAAATAATTATACTGTTATTTTCAAAAGTATCTTTATTTGTTCTCAAACCAAATCTTAAGCCTGCGTCTTTAATAATTTTTTTAACTTCTTCAAGACGAGTTAAATGACGAGGAGCAATAAGAAGTTTTAAATCTAAAACCCTTGTTCTTAATTGTTTATAGGCTTTTAAAATAATTTCTTCTTCATTAGGGTGGGTTGAACCTGCGATAATTAATTTAGTATCGCCTGCTTTAAGATCAACATCACATTCTTTTTTATCTATTTCAAATTTCAAATTCTTCATAACACAAGTTGTTTTTGAGCTTGCGCCAAGCAAAATAAATCTTTCTTTATCAAGCTCGCTTTGGCAAAAAATTCCGGAGTAATTAGCTAAAATCAACTTTAAGAAATTTCTGATTTTTATATATGAAGGATAAGATTTATCTGAAATTCTACCGTTTATTATATATAAAGGTACATCATGTTCTTTGCAACATAGCGCAAAATTAGGCCATAATTCAGTTTCAGCTATTAAAACTACCTTAGGATTAATGCTTTCTATAAATTTTTTACATGATTCATAAACATCCAGAGGAAAATATGTAATAAAATCGGCTAATTCACCGTATTTTTTAAATGCTAATTGTTGACCTGTAACCGTTCCTGTTGTAATTACAAGTTGATAATCCGAAAATTCCTCTTTGATTTTTTTTACTAAATTTTCTAAAGATTGAACCTCGCCAACCGAAACCCCATGAAGCATAATAACTTTATCTTCACTAAAATCAGGCATTTTCATCTCGCAAAGTTTTTCTCTTAGTGGGATTGGAGGCTTTTTGTAAATTTTTCTAACTAAATCAATAACAGGAACTATTGCTTTTATCATAGACGGTGTAATTGATTTATAAATATCAAGACAAATTTCTTCAAATGTTTTAGACATAGCTATACTCCTCAAAAAATTATAATAACACGACATTAGCTTATTGTCGAATTTATTGAAATTATTTTTTTGGAATAATTTCAATAATTTGTATCAAAGAAAGAGGAAAAATGAGCATATCAGAAGCACAAGTCGAAAACATTAAATTTGAAAATTTTATAGAAACAAAAGAAAATGAAGATTTATTTGATAAAACAAAAAGGTTGGATAAAATCCTAAAAAGCGATATTTTAACAGGTTATGAGGCTCTTGGAATGTTGAGCCTTAATAAACTTTCTTCAATTGTAAAAATCAAAGAAAAAGACGGTTTTTGCCATGATGTTATTATGCTTGGTTCTAATTCTTATCTAAACATTGCAAATCACCCAAGAGTAATTAATACAGCCAAGAAAGCTCTTGAAAAATATGGTCTTGGAATGGGTGCAGTATCTAATTATGCAGGAATTTGTGAACTTCATAAAATTCTTGAGAGGAAAATTGCGAATTTCTATAATTGCGAAGATTGCATATTGTTTCCATCAGGCTATGGTGCAAATGTAGGTATAATTTCAGCACTTTGCTCCAAAAATGATATTATAATCAATGATAGCGCAAATCATGCTTCTATTATGGATGGTTGCAGATTATCCGGTGCACAAATTAAAATATATCCTCACAACAACATGCGCTATTTAGAAAAAATTTTAGATAATATTCCTGATTCTACAACAGGAAGATTGATTATAACAGACGGTGTTTTTTCAATGGATGGGGACATTGCAAAACTCGATAAAATTACCGATTTAGCACAAAAATATAAATGCAAAGTTATGGTAGATGATGCTCATGGTATAGGCGTTGTAGGCAAAAGGGGGAGAGGAAGCGCCAGCTATTATGATGTTTTAGATAAAATTGATTTAAATGTAGCTATGTTATCTAAAGCCCCAGGGGGAATTGGCGGATTTTGCGCAGCCAAAAGAGAAATTGTTCAATATTTAAGAATTTATTCAAGAACATATTTTTTCTCAACAGCACTAAACGCAAGCACAACAGCAGGTTTAATAGAAGTTTTTAATCTTTTTGAAAAAGATATGGCAGGAAGAAAAGAACTTCTTAAAAAAACAAAATATCTAAAAGATAAACTTGATAAAGCAGGCTTTAACACAGGAAATCCGCAAAGCGCCATAATTCCTGTTATGATATATGATGAAGAAAAATTATTCCAACTATATCAAGAATTGAGATACGAAGGAGTTTATGTAAATATTGTGACTTATCCTGCAACAAGAAGAAAAGAATGCAGATTAAGATTATGCGTTATGAAAGATTTAGCATACTGCGAGCTTGATAGAGCAGCAGATATAATAATTAAAAAAGGCGTTGAATATGGAATTATAAAAAATGAGCCTTAATTTAGGCTCATTTTAATTTATTTTGCATTTAAGAAAGTCTGTACGTTTGTTTGCATGCTTTCTTCTTTAATTTTCCAACCGTTATTTACCTTAGTAAAGATAAAATAAGCAGGTAATCCTGTTTTATCATTTCTTGGTATTCTTATAGTGCTTACTTTATAGTCGTTACCGATTTTTTCTATTTTTCTATTTGTATAAGCGTTTTTATAATTAACAACTTTAGCTAATTTAGCATGACTATCCAATTCTTTTAAATATCTGTCAAAAGGAACTATAACAGTCGCTTGTCCGCCTTGTTTTTTGTTAACTACACGAACAATTTTAGCGTTTTTTACATAATAATTAGGAATATTAACAGAATATGCGTTCGCATCTTTTACGTATTTGTCAAATGTTTCTAAAACATCTGTTTTATCATCCGCTAAAGCGCTTAGTGTCATTGTTGTTAATGCAATAAAAGCTAATAATATTTTTTTCATCAATCCGTCCTTTTCCATAATTATACTATAAATATTTTGCCAAGTACTTACCCGTATAGCTTGTTTTTGATTTTACTATTTGCTCGGGTGTTCCTTTGAAAACCACTTCTCCACCGCCATCTCCGCCTTCTGGACCTAAATCAATTATCCAATCGGCACATTTGATTATATCCATATTATGTTCAATAATCAAAACCGTATTGCCATTATCAGCAAGTTGGTGAAGTATTTTCATTAATTTATCGACATCATAAAAATGAAGTCCCACCGAAGGCTCATCTAGAACATACAATGTTTTTCCTGTTGCTCTTTTGTTTAATTCAAGAGCCAATTTAACCCTTTGAGCTTCTCCGCCGGATAAAGTTGTAGCGCTTTGACCTAATTTTATATAATCTAAACCTACGTCATAGAGCGTTTGAAGCCTTGTTGCAATTTTTGGAACATTCTTGAAAAATTCTAAAGCCTCGCTAACAGACATTTCTAAGACATCAGATATACTTTTTCCTTTGTATTTTACCTCCAGCGTTTCTTGATTATATCTTTTTCCTTTGCATACATCACATGTAACGTAAACATCAGATAAAAAGTTCATTTCAATCTTTAAAACGCCATCACCACAACATTTTTCACATCTTCCGCCTTTAACATTAAAAGAAAATCTGCCTTGTTTATAGCCTCTCATTTTTGCTTCAGGAGTCATTGCAAATAATTCGCGAATATACGTGAAAACTTCAGTATATGTTGCAGGGTTAGACCTTGGAGTTCTTCCAATTGGAGATTGATCAACTATAACAAGTTTATCAATATTTTTAAACCCTTTTATTAAATCTACCCCTTGAGGCTTTGGTTTATTTTTCAACAATTCAAAACGAGCATATTCAGATACAATATCGCTAACTAAAGTTGATTTGCCTGAGCCTGATACTCCTGTTATTGCAACGATTTTACCTAGAGGAATATTTACATCAATATTTTTTAAATTGTTTTTATGAGCATTTTTAACTTCTAAAAACTCGCCATTTCCCTCACGTCTTTTTTTAGGAACAGGAATTTCAAGTTTATGAGATAAATATTGACCTGTTAGCGAATTAGGTGAATTTTTAATATCTTCCAGGGTTCCGGATGCCACTATATTTCCGCCTTTTACACCGGCATAAGGACCAATATCCACTATAAAATCAGCAGCATTCATAGTATCTTCATCATGCTCAACCACGATTAAAGTATTACCCAGATTTCTTAATTTCATCAAAGTTGATATTAACATATCATTATCACGTTGATGAAGCCCAATTGAAGGCTCATCCAGAACATATAATACGCCTGATAAACCGGAGCCTATTTGAGTTGCAAGCCTAATTCTTTGAGCTTCTCCGCCTGATAAAGTTCCAGCACTTCTTGCAAGCGTTAAATATCCTAAACCTACATCAATCAAGAATTTCAGTCTTGCTCTAATCTCATCTAAAACTTGACGAGCAATTTTTAATTTAAATTCATCCAATGTTAAATATAATTCTTGAATAAACTCATATTCTTTTAAGACTGATTTTGAGCAAAATTCAAATATATTTAAATTATTTATTTTAACGCTAAGCGCAAAAGGATTTAATCTTCCACCGCCACAAGCCTTACAAGGGTTGGTTATCATGTATTTTTCAATTTCAGCTCTGATTAAATCGCTATCTGATTCATATTTTTTAGTTAAATATGGAATTACTCCCTGATAGCTCATAACGTGCGTTCTATAATGTTTTGTGCCAAAATCGGCATAAGTTAATTTAATTTTTTCATCACCGTTTCCATATAAAATTATTCCTTTTTGAGCAGGAGATAGTGATTTAAAAGGTGCTTCAAAATCGATTTTATAATGTTCACAAACGCTTTTTAAAATATCAGAATAATATGGATTAGCTGTCTTTGCCCAAGGGTATATAGCTCCTTGTGCTAGAGATTTTTCGCTATCCGGCACAACTAAATCAGGTGAAATTTCAAAATGAGCACCAATACCATGACACACAGGACATGCGCCATAAGGATTATTAAAACTCATTAAACGAGGAGTTAATTCTTCAAAACTTATGTTGCAATTAGGACATGCCAGATTTTGCGAAAAAATAATATCTGAATTATCATCCAATTTATTAACTATCATAAGCCCATCTGCTCGCAACAGCGCAGTTTGAGCCGAATCAAAAATGCGAGATTTAGCACTTTCTTTTACAATAATTCTATCTACAACTATCTCAATAGTATGTTTTTGAGTTTTATTTAATTCAATTTCATCTTCTTCTAAGTTATAGATTTTACCATCTATTCTAACTCTCATAAAGCCTTCAGATAAAAGAGCTGAGAGCATTTGTTTATATTCACCTTTTTTTGCTCTTACTATTGGGGATAGTATTTGGATTTTGGTGCCTTCTTCTAAAGATAATATTCTATCTACCATTTCATCAATTGTTTGAGGCACAATAACTCTACCGCACTTAGGGCAGTGAGGAGTTCCCACTCTTGCATATAAAAGTCTTAAATAATCGTATATTTCAGTAATTGTCCCGACTGTTGAGCGAGGATTATTTGAGGTTGATTTTTGATCGATTGAAACTGCAGGAGATAAACCGTCAATTCGCTCTACATCAGGCTTATCCATTTGACCCAAAAATTGTCTTGCATAAGCTGATAGGCTTTCAACATATCTTCTTTGACCTTCAGCAAAAATAGTGTCAAATGCTAAAGAGCTTTTACCAGACCCTGAAACCCCTGTAAAAACAGTTAATTCACCTTTAGGGATTTTTAAATCAACCGAATTTAAATTATGCTCATTTGCTTTATAAATTTCAATAAAGTTATTCATAGTGAAATTATAGCATGTCAATTTTTCAAATTTAAAAAGCAATTTTAATTAAATAAATATTAATTTTTGTTACAAAAAAGAATAAATCTCTAAAGTCGAATAGAAAAACTGCCGTAAATAATTACATAAGACAATAAAGCATTAAACAATAAGGAGAAGACAATGGACGTTAATCAAGTAAGGTTTGGAGAATACTACATAGGAACTTCAAACAGAAGAAGTGCAAACAAAGAACGTGAAGCACAAAAAGAAGAACAAGCACCTAACATGCAAGCGCAAGCTATGCCAAGTGCCGATAGGGAAGATATTTTAAACGCATTAAATATCACAGGAACACAAAACCTTGCTTTTGTATCAAAAACAGAAGTACAAGCGCCAAATCCTGCTGATTATTTAGATGAAGCAAGAATTAGTGATATTGAAGCCATGATGGCAGAATTTGACAACGGAGTTAATCAAGTTGCAGACATTATAGAAGCGGAATTTCCAAATATGTTTGCGCCTGATGTTAAAAATTCTATGGCAGCAAGAATATTCGCTGCCGAATAAGAGAAGTTTTCCTTATTCTCCTCTATTGTTTAATTTTAGTGCCGTTGAAGTCTGCTTTAACGGCTTTATTTTTTATATAAGAAATTGCTTCATCTTTTGTTTTTATTTCGCCCGTAAGTTGCAATTCTTTTAATTCTTCTATGATTTCACCAATTATTTTTGATGGTTTCAAGTTTAAAATTTCCATAATTTCTCTGCCATCAAGCAAACTTTTTGGGCAATTTGCAATATCTTTCACTGATTCATAATATTTTTTTAATTCATCAAGATGATTAAGGGATTTTTCAACCATTTCCTTAGTTACTGCTTCACCTAACGCAGAAAGCCTGTCTGCTTTAGATAAAGCTATTACATCAAGAGAATTTGCGCCTAATTTTCTAACAAATCTTGCAAATGCCTTTTTGTTATCAGCGGAATTTACAAGGCTTGCAGGATAAATATGATACCTAATCATATCCGTAATATAAGAAATTTGCTTGTTTGAAAATTTTAAATCCTCAAGCTCTTTTTTAGCAATTTGAGCTCCTTTTATATCATGACCAATAAAGCGATGTCTGCCAAGAGGTTCAATCGTCCAAGTTGCAGGTTTTCCAATGTCATGATAAAAAGCTGCTATTTTCAATAAAGGGTTATCTGTTTCAATATTTTTAACTGTTTCTATTGAATGATGAATTAAATCAAGATGATGATGAGAATTTGAAGGCACTCTTTTTATTTCTTTAACAAAAGGAAAAATAATCTCTAAAACCCCATTTTCATACATATCTAAAAGAGTTTCGCAAATGTATTTACCCTCAAACATTTTAATTATTTCATAATTTATTCGCTCTTTTGCAACATTATTAATCAAGAAAAATTTTTCTTTAGTGAATTTTTCCAATTCATTATCAATATTAAACCCCAATAAAGACTTAAACCTGTATAATCTTAAAAACCTTAAAGGGTCGTCAATAAAATTATCAAAATCGACCGTTCTTAAAATTTTATTTTCTATATCTTTAATGCCATTAAACGGGTCAATTATTTCTTTTTTATTTAAGTCATAAAATATTGAATTTATTGTAAAATCACGCCTTTTTATATCTTCATCAAGATTATTATTAAGGGCTTTTGATATATCAAAATAATTTTTTTTATCTTCTAAAACTACTCTATAAATTTCATTTTCACAATCAAGCTCAACAAAAGTCCCGTTTAATTTTTGAGCTATCTCTAGTGCTAGAGCTCTTGAATTATCCAAAACAACCAAATCTCTATCAGATGAAATTTCTTTATTTAAAAAGTAATTTCTTAAATATCCGCCTACAAGATAGACACTTTTTCCTTTAATTATTTCATCAATTGAATTTAAAATTTCATCAAAAAACATCATTCAATCCTCGAAATTATATTAGATATACCGGCAACTACTGCATTTGGTGCTTTATATATCATTTTTCCTAATGTAGCTAATTTATAATTTTGAGATATAAAATAATCAAATTCACTATCCGAAAAACCGCCCTCAGGACCAATAACTACAGCAATTTCAGAGTTTTTATCCAAATCAAGACAGCATTCATTTAAGGTTGTATTTTCAAATTTTTCAGCAAAAATTATAATATTTTCTTTTTTGAATTTTGATAAAACATCTTTTAGTTTTGCTATTTGCTCAATTTCAACCATATCAGCTCTTTCGCATTGTTTGAAATTTTCAGATGCAACTTTAATCCATTTTTCAACTTTACCTTTAAGAGAACTTAAAGAAACAGAAACATTATCAGAAATAACAGGATAAATTTTCTTAACCCCTGTTTGAGTAGCATTTGCTATTAAAAGATTTTGAGCATCTGATGCTAAAATTGATTGAATAAGGGATATATTAACCCCTAAAACCCTATCAGAAACAGTTTTTTTAATTATTTTTGCACTTAAATTTTTCTTAGAAACCTCTAAAACTTCGCATAAATATACATTTTTTTCATTATCGATAAATTTAACTTTTTGATTAGGCTTTATTCTTAGAACTTTTGTCAGATGAAAAAAGTTCTCATTGTCGCTAAGTTCAATTATATCGTTTTTTATTTCTTCTTTTTTAATTAAAAAATGTGGCATAGTAAGTATATTTTAACATAAAATAACAAATTTCTAATACAAATAGAGGATATTTTTAAAAAACAATAAAGTGACTAAAAAACAATAATATCAATGCTTTTAATTTAATTCTATAACTAAAGTATTAGAAATTTAAACTAAAGTATAAAAAATAAAAAACGATATAGCGAATATAACTTAGATGGAGAGAAAAAAATGGCTATTACTTTAGGAACAAACATCCCGTCCTATACAGCCCGAGTTAATCTAAACAGTGTTACAGATAGTTTGACTAAAACAATGGAAAAACTATCAACAGGTTTAAAGATTAATAAAGCGGCTGATGATGCGGCAGGTCTTGTTATTTCAGAAAACATGGAGGCTTTAATTCGAGCTTCTAAACAAGCACAAGCAAACATTCAAAATGCAACCAGCTTTTTAGCAATTGCAGAAGACGGTATGGTATCAATTTCAGATCATTTCCAAAGAATTAATGATTTGTTAGTTAATATGGCAAACGACACTAACGACATTAACTCAAGAACAGCTTCCGCAAGAGAAATTATGGAACGATTAGATGAAATCGATAGACTTGCGGATAGCACAAACTTCAACGGCAAAACAATGCTGGATGGAAGTGTTGATTCAATAGTTGTTCAAATGGGTCCTGATGAAGAAACCACTTCAATTCTTGATATATCCGCCGCTCTTAGCGATTGTCACATTGAATCATTAAAAGCAAAATTACCGGGTAATTTAAACCCTGATGCATTGGTGCTTGATACGGGAGATATTATTATTCCAAAAGATGAAGTTCAAGCAGACGGAACCATAGAAACAAAATATTACTATGAAAAAGACGGAACAGAATACAATGGCGCTACAACAGGACTTGATTCAGCTTTTGATCCAACAAACGTTAATTGCAGAGCTTATTTAGGCACAGTACAAGATGCAATAGCAGAATTATCAACAAGACGTGGTCTTTTAGGTGCTTATGAAAACAGAATGGATAGTTCTTATGATTCTATGACAACAAGAATTGAATCTCTAGAATCAGCAAAAAGTGTATATACAGATACAGATATTGCGCAAGAAGCAACAAATATGACAACTCAACAAATCATGCAACAATATAACGTTGCAATCCTTGCAAATGCAAATACAATACCTCAATTAGCGCTATCTTTGCTAGGCGGTTAACAATTTAATTTTTTTCTCTCCGTAAGGCTCGCTCTTAAAAAAGGGCGAGTTTTTTGATTTGCAAAAAAAAATATTTTTGCGTATTATATATGTACTCACTCAAACCTCGCAGATAACGTAAGTTATTTTTGTGAAAGGAAGAAAAAATGGCAAATATTAAATCTGCAAAAAAAAGAGTGCTTATCGCTCAAAGAAACACTGAAAGAAACGTTGCTTTCAAAACATCTATCAAAACTGCTGTTAAAAAAGTTTTAGCTTGTGCAGCAAGCGAAGATAGAGCTGAATTAAACGCTTTACTTTCAAAAGTATATCAATTATGCGATAAAGCAGCAGGGAAAGGTATTCTTCATAAAAATACCGCTGCCAGAAAAAAATCAAGATTAACTAAAGCAGTTAACAAAATTATCGCTAAATAGTTAATTTTAATTTTATTTAAAAACCCTCTGAAATTCATTACTTCAGAGGGTTTTATTTATTTTAAATTATCTTATGCAGATTTTTGAAAAAGATTATGTCTTTTACAATAATCGGCTAAATCCCTTTTAATTTCAGGACATAGTACATATAAAACTATAATATTTGGAACACACATTGATATCATCATCGCATCTGTTATTTCAATAATTGATTTAACATTCATAACAGAACCTATAATGATAAATAAACAATATATTAAGTTGAACGCAATAACACGTTTTTTACCTTCACCGAATAAAAATGTCCATGCTTTTTGTCCGTAATATGCCCAAGAAATCAATGTTGACATTGCAAACATTACTGCAATTAAAGATAAAATTACAGGGAAAAATGGAATTACAGATTGAAAAGCATTTGAAGCTAATTCGATACCTGAAATTTGCTTAGCTGCGTGCGTACAAGCTCCGGAAAATACGATAGCGAATGAAGTAAATAAGCACAAAACACCTGTTAGGAATGTTTCTAATAATGCAACAAAACCTTGAGAAACAGGTTCTTTTGTTTGAGCTGCAGCATATACAATAGCAGCGGCACCTGTTCCGGCTTCATTTGATTGAACAGAACGCCTTAAACCTATGATTATCGTACCCAATACACCGCCTGCGACAGCTGTCGGATGAAATGCTTCACGCACAATTAGCGCTAATGCACTTGGAATATGAGTGAAGTTTGCAAAAATTACAATCAAACCTGCAATTATATACATAGCGCACATTGTAGGAGTTAAAATTGTTGTAACTCTAGCTATTCCTTTAATTCCGCCAAATACAACCAGACCAATTAAAATCGCTGCTATTAAACCTAAAATCCAAGCATAACCATGGAAAAAGCTATTTTGTCCGCCTGTTATAAATATTATTTGATGAACGGTTTGATTAATTTGTATCATATTTCCGCCTGTGATACCGCCACCGATACACAATATTGCAAATAAAACAGATAAAAATTGACCTAGGGGGCGCATTTTCTTTCTTGTTAAACCATGTGCAATATAGTGCATAGGTCCGCCTGAAACAGAACCGTCTTCGTTAAATCTTCTATATTTAACAGCTAATGTTGCTTCAACGAATTTAATTGACATACCCAAAAGAGCGCCTGTAAAAATCCAAAAAGCAGCACCAGGACCCCCGATTGATATTGAAATTGCAACACCTGCAATACTACCTATACCGATTGTACCTGATAGAGCAGTAGCAAGAGCCTGAAAAGATGATACTTCACCACATCCATGCCCGTGTTTATCACTTGGTTTTGCAACTATATCAATAGCATGTTTAAAACCCCAAACACAAATGCCTTTAAAATAAATCGTAAAGAATATTCCGGCAATTAAAATCCAGAAAATTATCAAAGGAACTTTTGTACCGAAAAAGTTAATTTGATAGAAAATAATGCTGGCAATAAAATCTGTAATAGGAGCTACTTTGTTATCAATAAAAGCATCGATATTCAACGCAAAAGCTCGACTTGTACACATGACTATTGCCATAAATAAGGCTAGTAATTTACTCATAATCCATAAACCCTTTCTCGTTTTGTGGGTAGGTCAATCGTAACAAGAATATATTGAAATTACCATTTTTTAAATCAATATTTTAACATTTTGTAAATAAACCATGGGTTTTTGAATGTTTTTATATTATCCTATTCCTATGAAAATTATAAATAAATTACTGATTTTAATAGCATTATTATTAAATTTTAGCGGATTTTCAAAAGAGGTTAAATTAATTCATATTACAGATATTAATTTGACAGAAAAAAATGCATATAAGCTCCAAGATACAATTGAAGAAATCAATATGTTCAAAGATGTTGATTTTGTTATTTTTGGAGGAAACAATATTGCAAAAGCGGACATAAATTACCTAAACACTTTTGTATATCTACTAAAAAAAGTAAATAAAAAAGCATACGTTCTTTTAGGTTCAAACGATGTCTATTCTCCAAGCGGAATAGATAAAAAATATTACCTTAAAAAAATTGCAAAAGGTGAATTTCTGCACAGCACAAAACCAAACTATACTTTCAAAAAAAATGGATATGTTTTTGTTGTGATGGATGGTTCAAAGCAATATTTTAAATCTTCAAACGGCTATTATGGCAAAGAAGAACTCGTTTGGCTTGAAAAAACTCTTGAAAAAAATAAAAAAGAAAGAGTTATTATTCTGCAACATTTTCCTTTGTTAGAAAACTCATCAAAATGGCTTGAAACAGCAAAAACTGAAGAATACAATGAAATATTAAAAAAATATAATAATGTAAAAGTTATAATTTCAGGTCATTACGGCACAAACGAAGAAATTAAAAAAGACGGAATTTATCATATAATCACAGAAAACTATTCTAAACGAGGCGGATATAAAATCATAGAAATTGACCTCGATTATGATTATATTGGAACATATTTAGTTAGAGATTAGCCTCTGAATAAATTGTTTGCTTCAACCTCATTTTTTAAATAAGGATAGTTGTTTATATCTTCTTTTTCAACAAATTCCATAGCGCAAGCTCTGGCATGTTCTAATATTTCAGAGTCATTCACTAAATCTGCAAGTTTAAAATCAGGTAAACCCGATTGTCGAGTTCCTAAAAATTCTCCGGGGCCTCTTAATTCTAAATCTCTTTGAGAAATAATAAAACCGTCATTTGTTCGTGTCATAATTTCAAGACGCTTTTTAACTTCATTACTCATATTTTGAGCAATTAAAGCACAATATGATTGATTATCGCTTCTTCCTACGCGTCCTCTTAATTGGTGTAGTTGAGATAAACCAAAACGCTCGGCATTTTCAATAACTATAACAGTAGCATTAGGATTATCGACCCCAACTTCAACAACAGTTGTTGAAACTAAAATATCATAAAGACCATTTTTAAAATCATTCATCACTTTATCTTTTTCATCGCTTGACATTTTGCCATGTAAAAGACCGATTTTATATTGGCTAAATTCGCCTTCTTGAAGTTTTTGAGCTTCCAAAGTCGCAGCTTTAGCGCTAATTGCTTCCGATTCTTCAATTAAAGGGTAGACAATATATGCTTGATGTTTAAAGAAAATTTCTTTTTTAATTAAATCATAGATTTTTTTTCTTTCTTGCACCCCGCCAAGAGTTGTTATTATTGGTTTTCTGCCCTTTGGAAGCTCATCTATAATACTAACATCTAAATCACCATGCAAAGTTAAAGCTAAAGTTCTTGGAATTGGAGTTGCTGTCATATTAAGCATTTGAGGCATTTTTCCTTTATTTAGCAGAGCATTTCTTTGCTTAACGCCAAATCTATGTTGCTCATCAACTACAACAACACCGAGGTTATTAAATTCAATTCCTTCTTGAATTAGCGCATGAGTTCCAACTGCAACGTGGATTTGACCGTTTTTAAGGTTTAAATTCATTTCTTTTTTTATTTTTGCACTGTTTTTTCCAACAAATAAACCAACGCTAAGTCCTAAGGGTAAAAGCCAAGATGAAAAATTCTTGTAATGTTGTATTGCTAAAATTTCAGTCGGCGCCATAATAGCCCCTTGGTAACCGTTTTCAATAGCGCACAATAGCGCAACACAAGCAACTACGGTTTTTCCTGAACCTACATCACCTTGTAAAAGCCTTTGCATAGGAGAGGTTGAATTTAAATCTTTTATAATCTCATCAATTGCTTTTTTCTGCCCTTTTGTTAATTCAAAAGGAAGATTTTTTATAAATTTATCAACCAACCCGCCTTCTTTTATCTCAAGTTTAATTGACTCATTTTTATTGTTTTCTTTTCTCAAAAGAGCTAAATTCAACTGCATTGAAAACAATTCTTCAAAAACAAGTCTTTTTCTTGCATTTTCAACTTCTTCCAAAGAATGAGGTTTATGCATATCAATAATAGCTTCTTTTTTAGAAATAAATTTAAATTTATCAATTAAATACTTTGGCAGGGGTTCATAAATTTTATCTTGAAATTTTAAAAGCGCATTTTGTATAGCATTTGTTAAAGTTCTGGGGTTCAACCCTTCGCATAGCGTATATATAGGAACAATATTATTTTTATTAATATCAACTTCAGCGCCTTTTCCTAAAACTTGAATTGTTGCTTTATCCAGAGTTATTCTTGAATTATATTCATCAAATTTAACCTTACCTAAAGCTAAAACCATTGAATTTAGAGGATACATTTGCTTGTAGTGTTCAATAATTTTTCTGTTGTTTGTTTTAGTGAAGAAATTTATAGATAAAACCCCTGTTGAATCTTTAATATAAACATTAAAAATAGTTAGTTTTTTAGGCGTTGTATAATGATGAACACGAACAATCTCGCCATAAACGGAAACTTGCTCGCCTAATTTTAAATCTTTAATTTTATTTTGTCCTAAATAATCAAGATATTTTCTTGGATAATATTCAATCAAATCTTTTACTTTAAAAATACCAATTTTATTAAATAATTTTGCTATTTGAGGACCAACTCCTTTTACAAAATCAACATTAATTTCTTCGATTTCATCACTAAAATTTTGCTCTAATTTAGGCTCTTTTTTTTCTTTGGGTTTAATTAATTTTCTCAATCTTGCAAATGTTTCAAGAGTTTTATCTATTGTATATTTGCGATTATAAACGCTATCTATATGATAGCTTTCAAATAAATTAATTAAATGAGCAATATTGGGCTTTTCAACTTTATTTATATTTTTTAAAACATCGTATAAAGTTTTAATCATAAATTTTGAAAAATTGCTTTTTTTGCCGTCAAAATCTATGTATTGGTATTTTACCTCCAACGTTACAGCTTGTTTTATTTTTTCGTATATTTCATCAAAACTCAAATATCAACCCTAATCAACCAGACGAATTACCTCATAAATATTCATTCTGCTCGCCTTTCCCCTTATCATAACATTATTTATGGTAATAACATCAACATAATTTTTTACTCTTTTATATGTTTCTTCACTAATTAAAAAATTAGTTTTATATACTTTATTATAGTTTTCAATTCTGCTTGCAGTGTTCACTGTATCGCCT
This sequence comes from Candidatus Gastranaerophilales bacterium, assembly GCA_944324915.1. GTDB lineage: Bacteria > Cyanobacteriota > Vampirovibrionia > Gastranaerophilales > Gastranaerophilaceae > RUG14156. The sequence continues at coordinate 52,009 of CALUYD010000008.1, forward strand.
ATAACAGTGTATTCGAGCCTATCTTGAGAACCGATGTTGCCGATAAATGCTTCGCCTGATGAAATTCCTATTCCTATTTCAATTTTAGGTTTACCCTCATCAATCCATTTATCTTGAAGATGTTTAACTTTTTTTAGCATTTTATATGCACATTTTACACCTGCTAGTGCGTGATTATCACTTCTTTTGGGTTCACCGAATATTGCTAAAACCGCATCCCCCATAAATTTATTTAAAACACCGCCATATTCTTCAATTATGGGAACTAATGCGCTAAAATATTCATTTAAAATCATTGTAACAGAACTTGCGTCCATTTTTTCTGATATTGAAGTAAAGTTTCTAATATCTGCAAATAATACTGTAATATCAGCTCTTTTCCCGCCAAGCTCAATATTATCAATATTTTCAACTACATTTTGCATAACTTCACGGGATAAATATTTTCCCATTGCCTTTTGAATTTTTAATTTTTTATTATCTTCAATTAAATATCTGTATGAATAAGCACAAGCTATTGCAACAATTACAAAAAGTTCAGGCAAAATCAAACTTATTGTAATTTTGTTGTAATACATAAAAAATGCAAAAAACAAATACAAAAACATCACGCAAACGCTTGACATTAAAGCACTTACAATAGGCATAACAGCAACAAAAATAAACACTAAAAGAAAAATAAAAACACAAGCCAATAAATTATACAAAGGGCTTGTTGCTCTAAAGAAATTGTTATTTAGCAAATTATCAAAGTTTGTTGCTTGAATATCAAGTCCTGAAAAATTTTCTGATATTGGAGTTCTTCCAATATCATCAAGCGCTTGAGCATTCGCATTGGCACCAATAAAAATAACCTTATTATCAAATTCTGAAGCATTTAAAATTGGTTTTTCGCCTTTTTTTATAGCTCTATATGATTTAATTACATCAGAAGCTGAATATTTTTTATGAGAATAAACACCATCTGATGTTTTATAATAAGAAATATAATTTGTAATAAAACCGCCCTTATTTTCTATTGGGACTTTTAGAGAATATTTTTCACAAAAACCATAGATAAATTTATCAGTTAAAATAAATTCATCAATTCCTGTATATTTTGAATACATATTAAATGCTAAAGACGGAAAAAATTCGCCCTTATAATCGTATAATTGACCGGCTTTTCTGATGTAACCATCGGAATCCTCCGGCATATTTACGCTACCTAGAGATTTTACATTTTCAAAATATTGTTTTTCTAACGTCGTAAAACTTTTAAATCCGCTTTGAATTTTATTTTTCTTATGACGTTTATCAATTATTTTTACATCTGTTTTTGTTCTTAATAAATTATCGTAGTAATTTTTATCAATTTCTTTATCAAAATCATTATATGAAAATGCAACTCCTGCGGTTAATTTGTCGTATTTGCCAATGTTTGAAAAAAACTTTTTATCGCTTTTGGGATGTTCTAAATCAAGAGCCATAACAAGCCCATCATAACCCATTAATTTTGCGTTTGTATGATTTTGAAAATAATCAAAAATTTCAAGATAATATTCCCTAGACCAAGGCCATCTGCCTATTTCATGCAAAGATTTATCATCAATAACAACCAAAACAACGTCATCTGAAGCAACTCTAGAGTTTTGAGTTAACTTATTCATAATATTATAAGATTTCATCTGCAAAAAATTATAAGTCAATGCAAAAATAGCAAAAACCATAAATGCAAAAACAAAAAACAAATATTTTGTATTTTTTTGCTTAAACTCCATAAAATTATTGTATAATATTTCTTTTGAAATAAAAAGAGAATTTAAAATTTTTATATTATAATCAATTTATGAATGAAAAAGTTATTGCAATAATCGGACGTCCTAACGTCGGAAAATCCACATTAGTTAACAGAATAGCAGGTCGCAGATTTTCTATTGTTGATGATAAACCAAATATCACAAGAGATAGAATTTATATTGATGCGACTTGGCAAAATAAAAATTTTGTCTTAATTGATACAGGCGGTATCGTTGAGGGAAATGATGATGAATTTGTAAAAAATATCAATGCACAAGTTAATTTAGCAATCGAAGAAGCCGATACAATTTTATTTGTTGTGGACGCTAAATCAGGCTTAAATCCTTATGATTATGATATTGCAAATAAATTAAGACAAATCGATAAAGAAGTTTTATTGGTTGTAAATAAAGTTGATTCTAGAGCTCAGGTTGATTTAGCAAGCGAATTTTGGGCATTAGGCTTTGAAAATATGCACCTTTTATCAGCACTCCACGGCGATGGTGGCGTTGGTGATTTATTGGATGTCATTACAAAAGATATAGAACAAAAAGAAGAAAATAAAGAAGACGATGACATTGAAAAACCTATAAAAATTGCCATTGTAGGAAAACCAAACGCAGGCAAAAGCTCAATATTAAATAATCTTTTAAAAAGACAAAGAGCTATTGTAAGCAATGTTTCAGGTACAACAAGAGATTCAATCGATGAAGAAGTAATCTTTGAAGATAAAGTTTATAGACTTGTTGATACAGCAGGCATTCGCAAAAAATCAAAAGTTGATTATGGTGTTGAAATGTTTGCAGTGGATAGAGCAATAAGAGCAATAAGAGAGTGCGATGTAGCATTATTAGTTATTGACGCATCAGAAGGCGTATCAGATCAAGATAAAAAAATTGCCTCAATATGCGAAGAAGCAGGCTGTGGTTTAATTGTTGCTTTCAATAAATGGGATTTAATTAAGAACGTTCAAACACATAAATTTGAAGAAGAATTTGAAAGAGAAGTTCCGTTTTTAAATTATGCTCATAAAATTTTTATTTCTGCAAAAACAGGTCAAAGGCTTGATTCTATCTTTAAAATGGCTCAAGAAACACAAAAAGAACGTGAAAAAAGAGTTTCAACAGGCTTATTGAACAAAGTTATTAATGAAGCATATAATCTAAATCCGCCAAGTTCAATCAAAGGCAAGTTATTGAGGATTTATTATTCTACTCAAGCAAAAAATAATCCTCCGACTTTTGTTATCTTCATTAATAACAAAGATTTAATTCAAGACCATTATAAAAGATATTTATTGAAAAAATTACGTGAGAATTTTGGCTTTAAGGGAACGCCGATTGTGGTTTCTTATAGGCAAAAGGGGGATAAATGATTTATTTAATCGGATTAATAACAGCTATTGTTGCATATTTAATAGGTTCAATTCCAACAGGATATTTAATTGTAAAAGCAAAAACAAACCAAGACATCAGAACAATAGGCTCAGGTTCAACAGGTGCAACTAATGTTAAAAGAGTTTTAGGCAAAAAATGGTTCTTTATTGTTATGATATTAGACGCTATTAAAGGCGCACTACCTGTTGTTTTAGCTAAATATTTAACAGATGATATTTATGGAATATACGCGGTAATTGCAGCCATTTTTGTTATTATTGGTCATTCAAAACCTATTTTTCTTCAATTTAAAGGCGGAAAATCAGTAGCATCCGGTGTCGGCACAATTTTAGCGCTTAATCCTTTGGTTGGGCTTTGCATTGCCGTTATTTGGAGCGTTATAACATATATTTCAAAATATGTTTCTTTAGGCTCTATTATTGCTCTGATTATTTCACCTTTTTTGATGTATTTTTTCAAAAATCCGATAGGATATATTGTATATTGCGCAATTGCAGCAATTTATATCGTTTATCTTCATAGGGAAAATATTTCAAGATTATTAAAAGGCACCGAAAACAAAGTGCGCTAGCCGTGTGTGAAGCCGTGAAAATGGCAAGGCGTTGAGCCTTGGCATTTTAGGCGTAACCGTTCGATTGCGACGTGGAAATCTTCGATTTCCTCAGGAGCAAAGTGCGATAGCATGCGCAAGCCGGTGTTCCCAAGCGGTTTGCGTTGAGCAAAGCGCTGGAACATAACGATAGCGACGTTTCAAATTCTTGCCGTAGGCGAATTTGACAGGAGCATGCGATAGCCGGTGCGATAACGAGCTTTCGTTGAGAAAGCGAGTTAAGCACTACGACGGCGACGTAGGATAATCGAGGCTATTTGGCGACTTAGCCAAATTGAGCCGAGATACCCACAGGAGCATGCGATAGCCGTGTGTGAAGCCGTGAAAATGACAAGGCGTTGAGCCTTGGCATTTATCGTCATGCTGAACCTGTTTCAGCATCTAATACTTGATAAGACCCTGAAACAAGTTCAGGGTGACAGGATTAAATTCAGGATGACAGGTTTTATTATGTTTTGTCATGCTGAACTAGCTAGAAAATAGCGCAAGCGTAATTTTCTGTTCTCTTTGAGCGTTTCAATATCTATTGTCATGCTGAACTAGTTTCAGCATCTTGTTAATTTTATGTATGTACTTTTAACCTTTAAGACCCTGAAACAAGTTCAGGGTGACAGGATTAAATTCAGGATGACAGGTTTTATTATGTTTTGTCATGCTGAACTAGCTAGAAAATAGCGCAAGCGTAATTTTCTGTTCTCTTTGAGCGTTTCAGCATCTAATACTTGATAAGACCCTGAAACAAGTTCAGGGTGACAGGATTAAATTCAGGATGACAGGTTTTATTATGTTTTGTCATGCTGAACTAGCTAGAAAATAGCGCAAGCGTAATTTTCTGTTCTCTTTGAGCGTTTCAGCATCCAATACTTGATAAGACCCTGAAACAAGTTCTGGGTGACAGATTGGTATCTTATTGGCTTTATTTGTGCATTTATAATTTTAAGACCCTGAAATAAATTCAGTGTGACAATGTGAGTTCAGGGTGACAAAATTAAGTTCAAGGTGACGGGCTTCGTTAAAAATGACAGTGTTTAGTTCACATCAACCAAAACAAATTATCTTAAACTCCAATCACCTAATAGACTTAACAAATTCTAATTTTTCTTTAAACTTTTCATACAAGTCTTTATAAATATTGTCGGGTTTTTCTCTATACAAGCGCAATCTAATCTCTTCAAGTGCCATATCAATACATAAATTATTTTTGAAATTTGACTTTCTACACACAAAAGCAAGTAGTAATCTATACATTTTTCGCTTTAATATTTTTAGAAAATTAAAAGAAAAACGACCTGCCCTTAATTTAACATGCGAAAACACAATTATATCCGAGGGCATTTTATCATAGTTTTTATACTGTCTTTTAATATATTCTTCCGGTTTGTTTGCAATAGTAATTTCAATATCTTCAAATTTTACCTTTTTAAGCGGAAAAATAATATCATCAGAAAAGAAATCAGTATGAGGCAAAATATAATTATCGATATTATCTAAACCGTAATATATTTTTGAACTGTTCTTATCATAAATTGGATTTTCTTTTCTTTCTTTATCAATATATTCAATAGCTTTTTGATGATTATCAAGAATAAATTGTCTATATTCAGAATGTTTTATATATTTTCTAAAATCATCAATGCTCAAATCCTCACTATATCTGTCATGCGGAAAAATATCAATATTTACACAATCATTTAAACTTTTACCGTAAATTATCTGAATATGACGAGGGGTTCTTGCAAATATAACCCTATTTGGAAATTTACGCAAATATTTATCCCAAACTCTTGAGCGATTATCTAAAGAAAATGAAAATTTTTTAGATGGCATCTCAATATAATTTTTCTTACAAAACTCTAAAAATGTTTCATAATCTTCTCTCAACATTCCAATATCAAAATCATCATCCCAAGGCACAAAACCCTTATGTCTTATAGCGCCGATTAGAGTTCCGCCTATGGGAAAATATTTTAAATTCAATTCATCAATCTGCGATAAGATTTTTTTACAAAAAACCAAAGTTTTTAATTGATATTTTCTTAATTCACCGCAAGATGGCTTTATAGAATTAACATCCAATGTTTTATAGATGTCATCATATTCTTTCAAAATTTCCTTATATAATTTCTTATAATCTTTTTTCATAATAAACTTTTCTAAAATAATATTTCTCTAATCAAAAAAGATAGCGGAAATTTAAACAAAGTCTCAACTATGGCATTTTCATTTTTTGTATTTATCAATTTTCTATATTTTAAATCATTGCTCACATTATATGATTTTCTTAAATTAACAAGTACAACATCAAAATCAAGCTCTTTCAATTTTTCTTGCGAAAAAGCAGGATAAGAGAAAAAATTCTGATTTGTGTCTTGTTTATATTTTGAATCACATACACCTATTATCTGAAGTTTCGATAAATCAAAATTTTCAAATAACTCACAAGACATCTGCCCAGCGCCATAAATCAAAATCCTTTTATTTTGATATTTTTTTGCCAGAATATCAATTTGTTTTTGGATATTTATTTTCTTATAAAAATCTAGATACGTATTTTCCATTTTTTACAAATTCTACACTAAATCATCTTATAAACTTTAAATTCTCCGGGGCGAAGTTCTCTAAATGTTATTTCTTTTTTAATATCGTTTTCAAGAGGTTTTTCAACAAATAGACATTTGCTCATTTCATCAAGTTCAAAATCAAAGTATGAAACAAGTTTTTTGCCTCTTTTTAATTTAACTGTGTTATCTTTTGTGATTGTACCTCTAACATTTTTCTTTTCGCAGTGACCTTTTTCATCTTGCACTTCTTTTATTTCAGAAGGTGAAAAATAATTAGCAACAATTAAATATGTAGGCTGTTTTTCGCCTTTTTTAGGCTTAATATCAGAATCAGGAACAACTTCCCAACATACAAAGCCATTGCTTTCTTGATTGTGCAAGATTGCTTTTCCTTGATTTAACAATTTATCATGTTGAGCAAAATAGTTTAGCGCATTAAATTTTTCAAAGAAATCCCAATCAAAATTTCTTACCATAGAAGTTTCTTTTGAAATAACTCGCTCTATACCTACTTTTGTAAAACTTTCATCGCCATCTACCAATAAAGTTGGTCTTGAAGCAAATTTTCCTCCGGGGATAAATTTCATCTTAAACCATTTGAATAATGCTCCTTGAGCACCCAATTGACCCGGGTATTGGTTAATATCTCTAAATTCACCGTCTTGGTTGTTATATCCTTTTAAAATTGACAGTGGATTTGTCTTTGCTTGTTTTTGATTATATGTTGATAATCTTAAATTATCATTAATTATTTGTTCAGGAGTCTTAATGCTTTGAGCAACAATATCATCACCCCACAATAAATCAAATTTCATATCTTTATGATATTCCTTGAAATATCCATCCCACAACATATATTCTGCTAAAGTTGCAAAATAAGGGATTTTCTTTTTAAGATTTGAATTAACTTTTCCTAAAACCTTAGCAGGTATTCTATAACTTAAAGGCTGACCTTTTTTATTTTGACTTACTTCATCTACAATGTGGTCTATATGATCAACTCTAAAACCGTCAAAGTTATATTCTTTTTGAAGTTTTTGAGTGTAATCAACATAAAAATCAACAACATCTCCATTATATTTATTTAATTCAAAATGATAGAAATAATAAGGAGTTTGACAATCTAAATTAGCAAAATGAGTTACATCTTCGCCTTTGTAATTGTAATGTTTAAAGATTGGATATTGTCTTCCTTTGCTCATCATATCAAACACAGGAACACCCGCTGAACACCAAGCGCCACCAGGCATAGTCCAAAGACCTGCTTTAATTAATTCATTTATTATTTCATCTTGATTAACAATATCACTTTCTTCTTTTGGATGATGTTTATTTACTCTATTTATAATCTCTTGAGCTTTCTTTTGAAGTTCATCTTGTTTTTGAGCAAAACTCATTTTGTATGAAACTAAAATTTTATATTCTTTTAATTCAGCTTCAATCTCATCAATAATTTTTTGCTCTTTAGAATTATATTTCTTATGATTTCCTTTAAGATTTTCAATATATATTTTTTGAGCACTTAAAACATCTTCATCTTTATAAATTCTTTTTTGCATTAATTGAGCACAAAGCGCATTTAAATATCCGATTATGCTCATAGTTAATTCATTTACATCAATCCATCTTGCAACATAAGGTTTTGCTAAGACAATTTTTGAAAATCTTGCTGTTTGAGGCAAAATATCATAAATAACAGGGTGTCCTGCTAATTGAGCAAGTTCAATAAATAATTTTACTTGTTCATCCACTTCAAGACCTAAAAATTTCATTAAATTATCATCTTGTAATTTTTCTGAAACTTCAGAAGATTTTGGTAAATACGCACAATCAAATTCACGTTTGAAAAATGGTATTAAATATAATGTTGCAGGTAAAATTCCCAATTCTTCATTACCACAATCAAGAGTAATAAGACATTTTAGCCAATCCATAAAATGTCCTGCTGAATCTTGAGCGTTACCGTCGCCTAAACCGCTTAGAGATAAAAGTTTTATATTATGACCTTCTTTTTTAAACCAATTTGAATTTTTAATATTTTTTCTAGCTAAAACAGAAGGATTTTCAAAATCAACAAATTTATCTACAACAAAAGTTCCAGCTTTCATTAATATTTCAATAAGGCAATATATAGTCTCGGCATTTGTTAATTCTTGCAAAACTTTATATTGAGGATATGGTAAATAACCATATTTTCTAATTGTATTAGAAAGATATTCTTTTCTATCTGGATTAATTTCATCAATTCTATAAATTTGAGCTATTTTTGCAAGTAAAATATCAAGCTCTTTTGGTTTAAAATTAGCTTTGCATTTGTCTTTTTTTGTTAACAACTTCAACATATAAACATCCTTCTATCCTAATAAATTTATTCTATCAGAAAAACATATATTAAATTCAAGTTTGAAACAATATTTTACATCATTAATCTTTTTTTCTGATGAAATCTAAAACAGCATTTATAAATGTCAAAGGATGAGTTGGACACCCAGGGATATATAAATCAATCTTATATTTTTCTATAAATTCACGATTTAATTCGGTAGAATTTTGAAAAACACCACCGCTTATAGCGCAAGCTCCGCATAGAATAACCACTTTAGGATTTGGAGTTGATTTATAGCAATCTTCAAGAGCGTATGCCATATTTTTTGTAATAGGACCTGTTATTACAATACCATCTGCATGACGAGGCGAAGCAACAAAATCAATTCCATAACGCCCCATATCAAAATTAGCATTAGAACAAGCGTTAAGCTCCATCTCGCAACCATTACAACCGCCTGCTGAAACTTGTCTAAATTTAATAGAACGATTAAAAATTGAATATATTTCTTTTCTTATTTCGATTGCTCTTTTTTTATAAATTTCAGGGGTAATTTCTTGAGTAACTATAAGTTTATCAAGGCTATCAGTACCTAATTTATAATAATTTGTAAAATCTATTGCACCCTTGCAAATATTTTTACAAGCACCGCACAATGTGCATTTAGCTAAATCAATCTTTAATGGGTTAATGCTAAGCGCACCTGTCGGACAAATATTTTTACAAGCCATGCAATTATCACATTTTTCATTGCATAACTTTGGTAAACCTCTAAATTCATCTTTTATTTTGGCATTTCTAATATCCGGTATATATTGATTTTTTTGCCATAATTTCATTTTTAGCGTTTCAAACATTTTTTTATCCTTAATTTTTATAAATCAAAACCGCAATATGATAAATCAAAACCCTTATTGCACAATGGAAAATCAGATATAACATTATTTCTTAATGCCATAGATAAACCCCACCAATTATTAAAAGAAGGGTCTTTTATTTTATATCTTGATAATCTGCCTTCCCCGTCAACCGTTGCAGTATGGACTAATTCACCTCTCCATGCTTCAACAATACTTAGCGCAAAGCTATTTGCAATTAATTGATTAGGTTCAACATATAAATCTTCATTTTGAAATTTCTTCAATTCATCCAAGAAAAATTTAACTATTTTAATTGAGTCTTTTATTTCTTTATATCTTATTTTAAAGCGAGAATAAGCATCATTTGTAGCATTGAAAGGTTTTCTTTCGATATTTGAATAAAATTCATTTTTAAAATCAAAACGACTATCCAAATCAAGAGCGCAACTTCTTGCCATTAAACCAACCATATTTAATTCTTGGGCAGTTTTTTTGCTTACATAACCTGTTTTTTCAAGTCTTGATATAACAGTTGAAGAATTAAGCGCCGCATAAGTCATTTTATCTGTTGTCTTTTCAACATAATTTAAAGTATCAATTATTTTTTTAATCATTTTATCTGAAATATCAAAATTAACTCCGCCAAATTTTATTAAACCTCTTATAAACCTGCTTCCTGTAATTTCAAGCATAGTGTTAATTACAAGAGTTCTTGTTGTTGCAAAGGTTTCTTTTCCCATTAAATATGCAATATCGCCTAAAATTGCCCCCATATCACCTATATGAATTGCAATTCTCTCCATTTCAAGAGCAAAAAGACGAATTAACTTCGCTTTATTTGTAATTTTTGTATTGCTTAGAGCTTCCATTACCTCGCTATATGCAATAGAATAAGCCGCAGTACTATCTGCGCAAACTGATTCAATTAATTGATTAGAAGGATTTTTAATAATTAAATCTTCCACACCTCGATGTTGATAGCCAAGCATTATTTCAAGATTATAAACTTTTTCACCCTGACACATAAACCTAAAATGCCCAGGCTCAATTACTCCTGCATGAATTGGACCTACTGCTACTTGGTGCGTTTCTTCACCTTCAATTTCAAAAAATTCATAGCTATCTTGATTTTTTCTAACAGGTTTAAGCCAAGGGTGATTTAGCGGTTTTATATTAAATTGTTCATAAAATTCACGCTCAAACATGTGATATTGAGGATTTTGAGCAGTAATTGAATTATATTCTTTTTGAGATTTATTAATCAATGCTGATGAGGTTAATATTTCACCTTTTTCATCATCAGCTAACGACACAAAAAGTTTAATATTTTCGCCCCAATCCGCACCAAAAAAAGCAATAGGGCGAAGATTAGTTATCGATAATTGAGATACAAGACTATCAAAATCAATAGTAGGAATATCCAAAAGATTAATTCTTTGAGAGTTTTTCATTGTGTAATAATTCATCTTATATCCCCTATCCGATTATTGTACTCATTATTGTTAAATCTATAACTTTTGGAATATATACCCCCAAAACAAAAGCTAAAACAAGCATTAGCGCTTGAGGAATATACATTAAATAATTTATTTTAGATAAATTTGATTGTGCAATTTCAAATTTTTCTTGCGACTTTTCACCATAAACCATTTTTAGAACTACTTTTGCCATAGCATATAAAATAATGGTTAACAAAAATAAGAATAACGCACATAAAATATAATGTTTTTGAATTAAAAATGTTTTTACAATCAAAAATTCACTGATAAATAAAATGCTTGGAGGAAAAGCGCAAATTCCTAAAAAAGACCCTATCCAAAGCCAAGAAGTTTTTTTATCAATTAAAATAAGCGATTTTACAGATTTTATTCTTTTTGTTTCAAATAATTCCAAAATATTTCCGCCGGTTAGAAAGAAACTTGCCTTAATTAAAGAATGTCCTATCAAATGAATTATTAAAGCATAATAAGCAACACCGCCCAATGAGGTTGCTATTGCTAAAATACCCATATTCTCAATTGAAGAATATGCAAGCATTCTTTTGTAATTTTTTGAATGGAACAAAAATACGCTTGCAACAAACAAAGATAAAAATCCCATTACTAAAAGCAAGGTCCTAGCGTATGCAAGACAATTTGCACTAATCATAACTTTATAAACATTTAAAATAACCAAAAATGCACAATTTAATAAAGTTGCAGATAACAAGGCAGATATCGGACTTGGAGCTTCCGCATGAGCATCAGGCAACCAAAAATGAACAGGTGCAAGACCCATTTTTGTACCAATTCCGACTAATATAAATACAAATGAAACATTTAACCAAAAACGATTAAATAAAGAAGCATTTTCAATTAAATCAGCATAATTTAGCGAATTAACCGTTTCTGTTGCAATGGTTAAAAGAATAATTCCAACAAAAGCTAAAGCAATACCGATTGAACAAATAAAAACATACTTCCAAGCAGCCTCAATTGAGTGTTTTGTTTTGTTGAAATATATTAAATAAGCACTCGCTAAAGTCGTAGCCTCAATAAAAATCCAAGCTAAACCAAGATTATTAGATAAAATACCGCCTGTCATAGACAATACAAAAATCAAAATCATACAAGAATAATGCATCATCTTTTTAGGAGTAAAGTTATCTTTAAGATTTTTAGAATAACCGATATTATAAATGCTAACTGCAAAATAAACTATCGATAAAACAATATAAAAAATTATATTACTTGAATTTAGACTAAAATGTTGGATATTTCCTATAAAATCAGGCTTTATAAAATAACACAAACCCAAACAGGAATGTAAAATTGCATAAATTACCGGCAAAATATTGTTTAATTTATTATTTTTTATAAACAATAAAATTAAAGCAAATAATATGGGAGCAATTAAAACTATACTAATCATTATTCACAATCCTTTAATTCCGATAAATGAGAAACTTCCATATCTCCAAGCTCTTTATTAATTTGAGATACAAAAAGTCCTAAAATATATATTGCAATAAATACATCTAATAACACGCCGATATTAACCAATACAGGCATTTCTTTTGCAACGGATAAAGATAAAAGAAAAATACCGTTTTCCATTGTTATAAATTCAATTACATTTGATAAAACGTTATGTTTAATTGTAATAAGCCAAAGACTGATTATTATTGTTGATAAAGCTATTCCAAAACAAATCGGATTAATTAAAGCCAAAGACGGTATTTCAACAACAGAAAGCATAAAACCGCCAAACAATATAACGCTTGAAATTAACAAACAATAAAAATGAGCAATATTAGCATCATCATCACGTGTTGAGCGAGTTTTTTTAATTACTTTTCCTAAAAATAAAGGTACTAAAATCGCTTTCACAAGTAATGTTTCAATGCCTAAAAACACACCTATATACCAAGGATGATTAGCAAAATCAAGTGTGCATATAAAAAACAACAACACTCCTTGAAAAGCTAAAGTTCTAATATGAGCCATTAACCTACTTGTTGTTGAAAGATATAACATTGTTAAACCGAATAATATAATTAATCCGCTTGCCATTTTTACACTCCGTATAACTTAAGTGCTACTAAAGATGCGACCACAAGAGCAAAAGAGCTCATAACAAAAACAAATTCAAAAACATGTCCCATTCTAAGCCTTGCTATTGCAGATTCAATCGTTCCTATCAGAATTGAAATAAATAAAATTACTCCTAAAAATGAAACTAAAGAAACCCATAAAGATAACCCTAAAGGCAATAATATAGTTGCAATCAAGGAAGAAATAAGAAACATTTTCATCCAAGCACTATATGAAATAAGAGCAAGTTCTTGAGAGCAATTATCCAAAATCATAACTTCATGAATCATGGTTAATTCTAAATGAGTAGATGGATCATCCACAGGAACTCTTGCTCCTTCAACTATTAACATAATTAAAAGAGCCAAAATTGCAAATAAAATTATTAAATAGCCCAAATGATTTGATGAATATAAAATCATATTTAAACTATCAAATGTATAAATTTTAGATAATGCCATAATAGAAGCTACTACAATAAAAAATGCAGGCTCAATTATTGTTGTAAAACATGCTTCTCTACTTGCACCCATTCCTTCAAAACTGCTCGCTGTTTCCATAGCAGATAAAATAGAAATAAATTTTGACAAAGCTAAAACATAAGCAAAAATAATTATTCCGCCTTGAATATTTATTATTGATTGACCTTGAACCATAGGCACAAATAAGCCCGCAAATATAACACAAGCAAAGCTGATAATTGGAGATAATTTAAATATCAAAGTGGTTGATGATGAAAAAACAGATTCTTTTTTCATCAATTTTACAAAATCATAAAAAGGCTGAAAAATACTTGCGCCTTTTCTTGCGCCCCAAAATGCCTTGGTTTTTCTAATTAGACCAACCATTAAAAAAGGAGTTATTAAAAGTAATATTATATTTAAAAATTTAATCAACATATCTTTCCTTAACTAATCAATATTGCACAAATTAAAGCAATTAATAAAAACGCCAAGCCAAAACGTATATATTGTTGAATATCGCCGTTTTGTATTATTTCAAATTTTGATAAGAATTTTTCATCCCATTTTAAAATAGGAGAAATTATATATGCTTCTTCAATGTCGTCTACTTTTGTTATGTAGTGAGCTTCTTTAGGAAATAAACCTTTTGCTTTTTTAACATCACGAGTTCTTTTAAATAAAGGTTTTAAAATAGTCAAAAAAGGACCAACAAAAGAAGATGCTGAATATTGAACCTTATTTGTTAATCTGTTATATCCGCAACCCCAAGTAGAATAAGTTTCTTGCTTATTTGAAATAATCTTTTTAATTAATAAGAATAATAAAATTAACCCTAAAAACGCTAAAAGACATTTTGAAATAACATCTAAAAATGAAATTAATTTACAAGCGCAACCATAATCAATAAATACACTTGCAGGTTTTAGAGTATATTTAAAAATATATTGAGGAAATAATCCGATTAATAAGCACAACGAAGATAAAATTCCCATAGGAATTAACATTGTTTTTGAATTATCGAATTTAACTTCCTGCGCATTTTTGCTTCTTGCTTCACCTAAAAAAGCTATGCTTATCGTTTTTGTAAAACACAAAATTGCAACTCTGCCTATTAAAGCTAATGAAGCAAAAGCAAATAAAATTGCTATAAACACTCCAAAATTATTTATATCAAGAGCTTGAATAAAGCTGATATAAATAAAAAATTCTGAAACAAATCCATTAAACGGCGGCAGCGCACAAATTGAAATACCGCCAATTATAAAACATAGGGCAGTTATCGGCATTTTTTTAATTAAACCGCCTAATATTTCCATATCTTTAGTGTGCGTTTTTATATAAACACTACCTGCACTTAAAAACAACAATGCTTTAAATATCGCATGATTTAAAATATGAGCAAAACTTCCGCAAAGAGCGATAAGGGCAACTGTCGGATATTCAAAATATGTCGCTAAAAGATATACAGATAAACCGATACCTATAATTCCTATATTTTCAATTGAAGAATATGCAAGCATTTTTTTAATATCTTTTTGAACACTTGCATAAAAAATACCGTATAAACCTGTTATAAGGCTAATTAATAAAACAAAATATATTATTTCTATTTTTGGAATTGAGCATATTTCTATTGTTCTAATTATTCCATAAATGCCTGTTTTTATCATAACAGCACTCATCATAGCGCTAACAAAAGAAGGTGCCTTAGGATGAGCGTCAGGAAGCCAATTATGAAAAGGAACAAAACCTGCTTTTATGCCAAAACCAATGAAACCAAATATAAAAGCAATATTTGCAAAAGAGGAGTTTTGTTTTGCAATTTCATAAAAATATTTAAAATCTAAACTATGAGATTGAATTGACAATAATGCAAAAAATAAGATTATAAATATAACGCTTATATGCATATAAATTAAATATTTAACGCCTGATTTAATGACTTCTTTATTTTCATGTTCAAAAATAACAAGGAAAAATGAAGATAAAGACATTAATTCCCAAATAATCAAAAATAAAAGTGCGTTTTGACAAACTACAACCAAAAGCATTGAAATCATTAATAAATTTAAAAATAAACAATGCGATGTTATGCTTTTATTTTTTTGTATATATGGCTTTAGATAGCCAATAGAATAAATAATAGCCAAAGCCGATATAAAAGAAATAATAATTGCAAAAAATGCACTTATATTATCCAGAGAAAAACGAACACTTTGAAAAATAAAGCCTACATCAAAAACCTTTTCGCCAGCACCGGATATAAAAGTTTTAATTGATGAAAAAATAACGCTTATTGCTCCGATTGAAGAAAAAAACGAAATTAATTTCAATTTTAAATCTGATTTTTTTATAAAAAAGCTAAAAATCGCACCAAATAATATAAATGCTATTCCTAAAAAATAAAAATTCATATCTCCTCGTAAATTGCCAAAAATCAAGAATAACTTAATTTTGTTACAAATAAAACACATAATCAAGGGAAAAATAAAAAATAATTATTTTGATATATAATTTTTTTGATGAAAAGGATTTTAAATTTTACAATCGGTTTTTTAATAATTTTTGGAATTTTATTTTTTTGCAAATTTCTTATAAATTTTACCAAAATTCCTTTTCCTGCGCCAATTTTAGGGATAATCGTTCTTTTTGTTTTATTAAGTTTAAAAATAATAAAAGAAGAATGGATAAATGATTTTTGTAAATTTATACTTAAATATATGATTTTATTTTTTATGCCTGCTTTTGTAGGAGTTATTGAATATTTTGATATAATTTCAAAAAATCTTTATCCGATTTTAGCAACAATTTTTATAACAACCATTCTCATAATGATAATAACAGCGCTTTTTACAGAAAACGTTGTCAAATATAAAAGACTGTACAATTTAAGAAAAAGAGCGCAAAAATGAATATATTCGGACTAATTATAACCTTGACTTTATTTTTAATATTTAAAAAACTAAAATTAAAAATCCCGATTATAATAAGCATTGGAATTTTGATAATTCTGATTTTAAAACTTTTTGATATTAACTATCAAACATACTATCAATCAGCTTCAATTTTAAGTTTCTTTATAGCTCCTGCTACGATTGCGCTTGCATATCCAATGTATAAAAACTATCATATTTTAATTAAAAACAAGCGTGCGCTGTATCCTTCTTTATTTGTTGCAACTTTTAGCGCAATTATTTTAACTTATTTTATATCTAAATTATTGAAAGCTGATTATAATGTAATAATGAGCCTTTTGCCTAAATCTACAACTTTACCTATCGCTCTTGAAATTTCAAAATCAATAAACGGATACCCTGAATTAACTGCCTGCATTGTAGCTCTTACAGGTGTTATAGGCGGTGCTTTCGGACATAAAATTTTAAAATTTATGAAAATCAAAAGTGATGCAGCAATAGGAATAGCAATAGGAAGCGCATCTCATGTCATAGGAACAGCAGCTTGCGCTGAAAGAAAAAACGAAAAACAAACGGCAGCATCCACCATTGCTCTTATCATAGTGGGTCTATTGAGTGCAATTTTTATACCTTTATTTAAAAATTTTTATTAATTTTTAAATCAAAAATATAGCTTTTTTGGGGTTTTTATAGTAAATTTTATTCATAGGTGTTAGTTAAAAATATAGTTTATTTTTATTGTAAATTTTTGTAAAATAAGCTATATAAGTATCCATATACAGGCAATTTTTTATCTTTAGGTGTTTAATAGATTTAAAAGGTGGTGTAATATGATTTCAAGATTACAATCAAATTCAAATTTAGGCTTTAGCTCAACAAGCCCTATGCTAAAACAAAAAACTGAAGTTCAAAACAATGATACTTCGCAAACCCCTGTTATCACTGAAGATAAAAAAGACAAAGTTTCTATTTCTGAAACATACAACAAAGCCAAAAAAGGCGTTACTAATTTTGTTAAAAAAATCAATAACGTAACAAATGTTACTCAAGGCGTAACAAGAGGCGTTATTGATGGCGTTATTGCAACAACTGCGGTAGGTGTTTTAGGTAAAGCCTGCAAAGAAAATAATTTTAATGTAATCGGTATTTTAAAAGATACGATTAAAGATGTTGCACAAAATGCTTGGAGTGCAATTAAATTTATTCCAAGTATAGTTACAAAATCACCACTAGAAAACGCAACAACTATATTATCACTTCCTAAAAAATTCTATGGTAGCTATTTAAAAGATCATAAAGCAATTGCTGGATTAGCTTCTGTTGTAGGCGCTTGCGTATTAGCAGGAAGAATTATTCAAGGTAAAGTCAGTGCAAATGAAAAAAATGCTGATTTAGACCACAAAACAAACCAAGGTCACGTATAATATTTCATATATAATAAAAAAGACACTTCTTAATTCAAGAAGTGTCTTTATCTTTAAAATAACTTATTTTGAACAGGTTCAGCTTCTAAAATTTCACCAACGGAACAACTTAAAACATCACACAACTTATCTAAATTCAAATAGGAAGGTTGCGTTCTGCCTTTTGCCCAAGAATATATTGTTTGCTGAGGCAAATTCATAATTTGAGCCAATTTATATAGGCTATAACCTTTTTTATTTTTTGCTACTTCTTTTATTTTTATTTTCATAGAAACAATTATATATTATTTTCAAAATATTCACCACAAAAAAACAACTTTTTTTCAACTGTTTAGATGAAAAATTCTTTTTATATTCAATATAAAGAAATTTATTACGATATAATTATATATATTGTCATTAGAAATAAAATCATTAAACAAAAAATAAAAGGACTGTTATGAAAAAAATTCTATCATTATTGGTAATTGGAGCTTTAACATTAGGAATGTGTGCTTCTGCTGCAACTCACAGCGTAACACCAAAAGCACCCAAAATGACAGCAACAATGAAACCAATTATTGCAAAATATAAAAGAGGCGATTATGTTGGTTCAATGCAAGATTTAGAAGAATTATTAAAAGTTGAAAAAAATAATACTTATGCAAAATACTATCTTGCACTATGCTATACAAGATTAGGTTTTAAAGATGATGCAACAAAAGTATATAAAGAAGTTGTAGACAAAAATGACAGTTTAGTATTGTCATATTATTCTCAAAGAGCGCTGGATTGCTTGGAAAATCCGGATTCTGCAACATGTAAACCTAAAAAAGCTCAAGAAGAAAAACCGGAAGAATTAACAGATATGGATATCTTCATAAAATCAGGCAAACAAATTCATCCTGCTGCAATGGATAGAATAACAAAAGAGCGCATGGAGCGCAAAATAATGGAAGAAGAATATCTAAGAACTCAACAACAACAAAGTATGAATTTAGACGGTCAATTGAAATCTCAAGCACCTACTAATGAAGAAATTGCAAGTGCACTAAATACTTTGTCAAAAATAGGCATGAATCCTTATACTCAATTTAACCCTTTAGCGCAAGTACAACAATATAATCAATATGGAATGCTTGGTATGAATAATCCTATGATGTATGGGGCATTATTAAACAATAACAATCCTGAAGTTGCAAGAATGCTTTTATATAATCAAATGTCACAACAAAGCAATATGATGAATTATGGAATCTAAAATGACTAACGAAGAAAATACAATTAGAATAAACACGACTAAATTTGGCGAACTTGAAATAAATAAAAATTCAATCTTTGAATTTATTTCGCCTATTATCGGATTTAACGATTTAAAAGAATACACAATAGTTGATTATAAACCGGATTCGCCTTTTAAATGGTTGCAATCTATGGAAGATATGGATTTAGCTTTCCCTGTTACATTATGCAGTTTTTTTGGAATTGATTATCAATTCGATATTCCTGACGAAGAAGCGCAAAAACTTGAAATAACAAGCGGGGATGATGTTTTTGTGTGTAATATTGCAAATATTCCTCAAAATAATCCTTATGGCGCAACTATAAATATGCTAGCGCCTATTGTGGTGAATATTGTAAACAAAAAAGCAATGCAATTAATACTCAAAAACACAGAATTTGAAGTAAGACATAAATTATTTGATGAAGAAAGCAAAGGTGAATAATTTATGTTGATTTTAACTCGTAAAGTAAACCAAAAATTAATTATAAATGATGATATTGAAATTATCATATTAGAAAGCTATAAAAATACTGTAAAAATTGGGGTAAATGCTCCAAATAACGTGCAAATATACAGAGAAGAAATTTATAACGAAATTAAAAAATCTAATAAACAAGCTCATCACTTTGATATTGACGCTATTAATAACATCAGACCTACAACATCAAGCGTTCAAAATTTCAATTTAATGAATAAAATCAAAAAAGATGATACCGCAAATTAAAAAAGCAAAAGAATATTTCTACGAAAAAAAATATAAAGAAGCATTGGAAATTTTTGAAAATTGCCAAGAGCTTTATTATTCGGGATTATGCTCTTTGTTATTAAAAGATGAGCAAAAAGCAAAAGATTACTTTGAAAAATCTTGTTCTTATTCCCCATCCAGCCAATGGGGTTTAGCGGTTTTAGATTTGATACATCTTAAAAGACCCAAAAAAAGACCCTCTTTTTTTCAAACAAGAGCATTTTTAGAAATTTATATAAGCCTTTTTATTGAAAACGGACTTATTGAATGGGCGGAAAATATGGTTAGTATGTGCGATACATTCTACTTATCAAACCCTGAAAGCTATAAATTTATTGCAAGAGCTTTATTTGCAAACGGATATTTTGATTTAGCTATGACTTTTTGTGAAAAATCGCTAAAACGTTTCTATGTTGATCCTGAAGCATTTTTAATTTTATCTCAATGTCATTATTTGAAAGGAAATTTAGGCGAAGCCCTTGATTGCGTAAATAGAATTAATGCGCTTATTAGTGATTATTATCCTACAATTTTATTTAGAGATGTTTTGAAAAAAGAAATAGCAAAAAAATATGCTTCATAATTTAGCTAAGGCACTATGTCTTTTTTTAGTTTTATTTTCTTTTCGATATGAAAAGAATTTGTCATTATCTGCTATCGTACAAAATGGGCAAATATCAAACCTATTAACGCCAATTTCTTCAAGTTGTCTTTTGTTTATATTTTTTAAATCTGCAAAATTATCCTTAAATAAACCTTCTTTATTATTTATCGTAGATTTTAAGCTATCAATTGCTTCAAGGGATGTTTCAAAATAATCAAAAGAAATACAAGGACCAATAACTGCAATAATATCTTTTGGATTAGAATTCATCTTTAAAACTGTTTTGGGTGCAATTTTTTGCGCAGTTCCACGCCAACCGGCATGAGCGATTGATACTATATTTTGCTTTTCATCATACAAAATTACAGGAGTACAATCAGCAAAATTGAGATAAATCGCTTTATTTTTATCATTTAAAATTAAGCTATCGCAATTCGGATATTCAATTCTTTCATCAACAAATTCAATATTATCGCTATGAACTTGCTTTGGTTTAATTATGTTTTTTCTATCAACAGAAAGATATTTTGATAATACATCAAGATTATCAATAACTTCTAATTCTCTTGTTGTAAAAAAATGCTCAATATTAAGTACATCTGAATAATAAACCGTTTTATTATTAATTTTTTTTGGCTTAAACATGGTTAAAATTATAGCATAATATGATAGAATGTTTTTAAGAAAAGAGGATTTATGAAAGAAACAATAGTTTATAACACAACAGGCACTTGCTCAAAGCAAATTATTATTGAAGTAGAAAATGACATTATTCAAAACATTCAATTTATAGGCGGATGTCACGGCAATCTTCAAGGAATAGATAAACTTACTCGAGGCATGAAAATTACAGATGTCATCGAAAGATTAAAAGGAATTAAATGCGGTTCAAAACCAACAAGCTGTCCTGACCAACTCGCAGTTGGCTTAGCTAAATATATCGAAGAAAAAGCAAAAACAGTTGTATAAAATCAAAAACCGCACCTAATCTTAGCGTGCGGTATAAATTTTCTTTTCCTCTATTATCATCTTTAGTGCTGTGGGGGGAGAATGGTAGGTTTTGCTTTTGCTTATTTTATACGATAATTAATCATTGCTTTGTGGTTTATTGCGATTAATTCCATTGAATTCCAAAATTTATTTGGATCGATTGTTGATTGGTTGTTATCTAAATTTACAGTTACTTTAGATGAATAAAGTTCTGCAAGTTTTTGATCGAAGTTATCAGTAATTTGTAGTTTCATTTTATTTATCCTTTAGTAACTGCTTACATATATATAAAGTATATAAAAAGTATTGAATTTCAGAGTTGATTATTTTTGTTACATTTCTTAATGAATATAACAGAAAATACTGTAAAAGATTTATCAACATTGAAAAAGGCAGTGCTTGAAGTAATAATATTCTCTATATTGTAGAGGTTGGGGACGTAAGTATCGATACGGCAGGAAAAAATGGAGATATTAAAATTAAAAAAATATTTATTCGTTCATATTGAATTATACAATTCGTCATGCTGAATTTATTTCAGCATCTTATAAGGTTTATGCGCAAGCATATCATTTATAAGACCCTGAAACGCACAAAGAGAACAGAAAATTACGCTTGCGCTATTTTCTAGCTAGTTCAGGGTGACGATTTTAATAAAGATTTCCACGTCGCCATCGAACGGTTACGCCTAAAATGTCAAGGCTCAACGCTCCTGCCTGCGTGCTTCGCACACCTATGCCCTCGCTTTGCTCAACGTGTGCAGTCGCACTACGTTTCG
>CALUYD010000009.1 GCA_944324915.1 Candidatus Gastranaerophilales bacterium
GTAATTATGACTTTAGAAAACAAATTAGGAATAACTGATTCAACAGAGCTTTTTAGAGTAGAAGAAAAAATAAGTAAACTTAAAGCAATAGAGCTTTTTGAAAATAATGTTATTTGCGATTTGAAAGTTGGAACATTTGAATCACTAGCTTTTATACACAAATATTTGTTTGATGAAATCTATGATTTTGCAGGAGAAATAAGAACTGTAAATATTGCAAAAGGCAATTTTAGATTTGCACCTGTTATGTATCTCAAGTCTGCACTAGAGCATATTGACAATATGCCGCAATCTAATTTTGATGAGATTGTTGAAAAATATGTAGAAATGAATGTTGCTCATCCCTTTAGGGAAGGTAATGGTCGAAGTGCAAGAATTTGGCTTGATTTTATTTTTAAAAAAGAATTGGGGCAAGTTGTAGATTGGAGCAAAATAGATAAAGAAGATTATCTTTTGGCAATGGAAAGAAGTCCAATTAAAAGCATAGAAATAAAAGTCCTTTTAAAAGAAGCATTAACTACAAAAATTAACGATAAAGAAGTCTATATGAAAGGTATTGACGCAAGTTATCATTATGAAGGTTATGCTATTTATAGAGCAGAAGAATTAAAGTAATGTCAATTTTAATTAAAGTAATAAAAAAATCCTGTCGTAATGACAGGATTTTTTGTTAATATGGCGGGAACGACGGGGCTCGAACCCGCGACCTCTTGCGTGACAGGCAAGCGCTCTAACCAAACTGAGCTACGCTCCCATCCATATTAAATTTTCATTTTTAATTCTAACGATTTTAGAATTATTGAGCGTAAACGCTAACTTGTTTTCTTGTTCTTCTGTAAGGTTCAAATTTAACTACGCCGTCTACTAAAGCGAATAGTGTATAATCTTTACCCATTCCTACGTTGTTACCGGGATGAATTTTTGTACCTTTTTGTCTAACAATAATGTTACCAGCAACAACTTGTTCATTAGCGTATTTTTTAACGCCTAATCTCTTACTTTCGCTGTCGCGACCGTTCTTTGATGAACCTACACCCTTCTTATGTGCCATTTTTATTCTTCTCCTGTTGTTTCTTCACTTTTTGCTGATTTTGCAGCTTTTGTGTTGATTTTGTTAATCATAACACGAGTGAATTGTTGTCTGTGACCTTGTTTAACTCTAGTGCCCTTTTTAGGACGTTGTTTGTAAACAATTACTTTTTTAGCTTTGTCATTTTTAACAACGGTACCGTCAACAGTAGCAGAAGCTACATAGGGTCTTCCAACTTTTGATTTTTTGCCGTTAACTAACATAACGATTTTGTCAAAAGTTACTTTATCATCAGCTTGAGCATCTAATAACTCGATGTCAACATATCTGCCTTCTTCGAGTTTGTATTGCTTTCCGCCTGTTTCAACTATTGCGTACATTTGACTTGTGTCCTTTCTTTTAAGGAATCGCAGCTACAATGAGCATTTAGACGCGATCAACCTATCTGCATAAACTAATATATCTAAGACAAAAATTTATGTCAAGAATATATTTACAAAACTTCTAAAATCATTTAATCGGTTTTAAAAAAGTCCTTTGATATGTATTCGTCTAGTAACTTTCCAAATTCTTCGTATGACATATCAAGTGCTTGGATTACTTTTGCTATTTTTGAAAAGTATGCTTGCGAATAACCATTTTCTATAACATTTAATGATGATGTTGCAATGTCGTTTTCATAGCAAAAAATTGTGAATTTTAAGCCTTTTTCAAGACGCTTTTTCTTTAGAATATCTCCTACGGCTTTATAAAATTTTTCATCATTTGCTTGCATTAAATAAATAATAATGTTAAATTATAACAAAATATTCCATACGTCTGGAATAAATAAAATATTCTGAGGATATATGAAATCAAAAGCATTTACATTGGCCGAAATAATGATAGTGTTAGGAGTAATTGGGGTATTAACCGCAATATTGTTGCCTGTTGCCCTGCATTCTGCTCCAAATGAAAATATTATGAAATTTAAAAAAGGTCATAATGCCTTATTGAGCGCTATAAGAGAATTAGTTAATTCTGATGAATACTATCTAGATGGTGATTTGAGTGTTATGAATAATGGCGTTATTGTTGATGATTCTACAACCAAAAATATTCAATATTTTTGTAATTCGTTTGCTGATATCGTGTCTGTAAAAAAAGTAAATTGTTCTACTAAGGAACTTTATAATTATTCTCATATTACATATAGCACTCTTGATGATAGCGATCAATCTGATGAAATGTGTAAGGATGCTGCAGAATCAATCGATGAAGAGATTGTAACGCTTGATGGTATTGTTTATTATCAAGGCTCTCCAGGAACTCCCTTTGGTGTTCAATATTATTATCTTAATGGGACAAAATATACTAATGGTGAGAGTAGTTGTGGTGTAAAGGGTTTGTTTAAAATAAGAGGAGCAGCAAGTGATTGTACTGATTATTATACATTTCCGATTTCCGTATACAAGACTTTTTGCATGGATATAGATGGCATAGGTAAAGGAGAGGATCCTTTTGGTTACGGTATCCGTGTGGATGGAAAAGTATTGTTTGGTACAAGAGCTCAAGAATGGCTTCAAAAATCAATTCAAGAAAAGGAATAGCTATGACAAATAAAGAAAAAATAATTGCAGTTGTTTTTATAATTTCAATGGTAAGTGTTGTAGCATCTGCTATTTACACTTTTTATCAAATTAAACCCAGCGGCTATGAATTTAGAATTGATAGAGCTTTTAAAAATATCTCAAATAAAATAACAGAATTTATTTAATTAATTCAAGCATTTGTTTAATTGCGCTTGATAAGCCCACAAATACTGCTTTTGAAATAATTGAATGACCTATATTAAGCTCGCATAAGCCATCTATTTCTTTCATTAAATAAACATTATCATAATTTAGACCGTGACCTGCGTTTACTTTTAAGCCTAAGTTTTGAGCATGTTTTGCAGCGACTTTTAATTTTTCTAATTCATCTTTGTATTCGCCTTTTTCAAAAGCATTAGAAAAAGAACCCGTATGCATTTCGATATAATCAGCTCCGATATAGCTTGAGGCTTCAACTTGTTTTATATCAGGGTCAATAAACATACTAACCAAAATCCCCTTTTCTTTTAAGGGTTTAATAAATTCTTTTAAATATTCTTTTTGAGAATATACATCTAAACCGCCCTCTGTTGTGATTTCTTGACGGCGCTCAGGAACGATACATACGCTATATGGCACAATATCGAGCGCTATTTTTTGAATTTCTTTTGTTGCTGCCATTTCAAGATTAATTTTTGCGCCTAATTTTTTAACATCATATAAATCGTTATCTTTAATGTGGCGTCTATCTTCTCTTAGATGCATTGTGAGAGCTAAAATATCTTCTTTTAGCGCAATTTTTGCAGCCTCGATAATGCTAGGTTCAAACCCGCCTCTAGCGTTTCTTAAAGTTGCAATGTGATCTATATTAACTCCTAATTTCATAATTAGATAATACATCAAGAACGAAAAACGGCGCAAAAAATTTACAAAATTTACATAAAATATTCAAATTCTGAGTTTTGTATTATAATTTTTTTAGTATTACAAAACCCTAGGGTAACAAGATTGATTTGTCCAAAATGTAAGACTAAAGTGTCAAAAGATGACGCAATTTGTCCAAAATGTAAATTAAAACTTATTTTTAAATGCCCCAGATGCAATTCTTTAACAAGACTTGGTTCTGTAAGATGTAAGGATTGCGGATATACTTTTGTTAAATTTTGCCCTGAATGTAAAACAGCTAATTATGCTACAAGTTCTGTTTGCAGAAAATGCGGTCATGAATTTGAAAGTGAAATAGCGCTTGAAAATGAAGTAGTTGAACAAGTTAGTGAAGAACCAAAGAAAAAAGTTATAAATTTATCTGAAAATAAAACGCTGCAAACAAAAATCAAACAACCTCAAGAAGAAAAAAAAGAAGAAAAACCGTTGTTGTTTTATATTGATTTTATTAATCTTGAGAAAATTTTTGAAAAATATAACAAAAAAGAATTTGAACGTGAAGTAATACAAAATATTAGAACAACAATTAAGATTGCTTTTGGTTGTCAATGTGATTTTATAAATTCGCATGTTGTTGTGTTTAAGTTTAATTATACAAAATCGACAAAAATTTTAGATAAAATCAATCAATTTGAAGAGGAATTTGCAAAATTCAATCAAATCCTAGAAAAGAAATTAGATAGCGGTTTATCTTATAAATTTGCTCTAACAACAGAAGAAGAAGTTAAAGAAAATGCGCAAATTCCACAATTAAAATTGGGTTCAGATAAGGATGTTATCGTTTCAAGCGGAACTTATGCAAGATTGAGTTCTGAATTATCATTGATTAAAATCTCATCAAATTCATATAAGATGATTTTTCTTGATACAAAGCCTGTTTTTGAACAAGCTCAAGATGTTAAATATGATAAAGCTCTTGAGATGATGTTAGATAGTTTATCTGATAGCGCAAGCTCTATTCGTGCAATATCTCTAAATGCGCAGCGCGGTGCAGGAAAAACACATCTATTAAACGATTTATATTATAAACTTTATCGCTTAAAGCCTGAAAATACTATAATTTTCCATGCTCAATGCAGTGCATTAACTCAAATAAGCCCTTATGGTTTAATTCAAAGTTTCTTTTCAACTTTATTTAATTGCCCTTCAGTATTAAAAGAAGAATTTAATATTAACGGTTTTGAAAAGAAAGTTTTAGACAGATTGCAACTTGAAAAAATTGATGAAGATAAACTTGAAACCCTTGCAAATCTTATTTATCCAATGAAAAAAGATTTCTTTGAAAATATATTAATTAATAAAGAAATCACATATAAATGTCTAAAAGAGGTTTTCGATTATATAAAACAAAAGAAAAATATAATATTTATTATTGATGATTTTGATTTAATTGATGAATCTTCTTATGGATTTTTAAAATATTTGGTTAATGAAAATTACTTTGAGCGTGATGCTAAGCTGGTTTTAGGCTATAAAAACCAACATTCTATTTCGATGTATTTTCAAACTAACAAATTAAACAATAATAATTGCTTAAATATTTCTCTAAGAAGTTTAAATACATCAGAAAGTAAGATTTTTATTAAAAAAGTTCTTGGTGAAAATTGCGATGTACCTAATGAAATTTTATCCCACATCGCCTATAACGCACAAGGAAATATTGCTTATATTGAACAAATTTTGCAATATTTGTTTGAGCGCAAAATATTATTTGTTCAAGATAGAATAGTTAAATTTAATAAAGAATTTATCGATATTTCAATCCCTCAAACTTTAGAAAAATGTTTCTATGAGAGGTTGGAATTTTTAAGACAACATAATGAAAAAGAATATATTTTCCTAAATGTTGCGTCATTATTGGGCGATAAATTGGATTATAAACTTTTAGCAGGTGTCTTTCAATTAAATGAAAATGAATTTTTTGAAATCGTAGGGCTTTTAGAAAAAAAAGGCTACTTAAAGCGCAAAGTAGATGATATATATGGTTTTAAAAATTCTCTTACTTGGTCATATTGCTATATAAAAGCAAAAGAAGAAGATTTAATTAAAGAAGATGCTAAAAAATTATTGCTGGAATTGAATGATAAAACAATTTCAACACCTTTGATTTGCCCGATTTTAGCTCAAATTATCGGAAATAAAGAGCTTGCATATAGTTTATGGACTAAAAATCTTCAATATGCAAGCTATATTGGTGATGTAAATATATATGCAATGGCGCAAAAGCAAAGTTTAATTTTGTTGGAAAGCGTTAAACTTGATAGTTTTGAATATACTAAAAACAATATTTGCGAGCGTTTAGGCAAATTAATTTATGATAAAAATCCGCTGGAAGCAAAAGATTATCTGTCTAATGCAATAGCTTCAGCTCAAAAGAATAATGATACAAATAAAGTTATTGAATTATCAGGTTATTTAGTTAAAAGTGCATATTTAATTCAAGATTATACAGGTGTAGTTGAAATTGTAGATAATGTATTAAAATTTTTCAATAAAACCGATAAATCTGATAAAAAAGCAGTTATTGAGCTTCAAATGGCATTAATTAAAACAAGAAAACTTGAAGCGTTGTTAAAATTGGGTTCTTGGCAAGAAGTTGCAAGCGTTGTTAATAGCGATATTACTCCAATTTTAGAAAGACATTTGAATTTCTTTTCAAAACATAAATGGATTAGTCAAACAGAAATATTTTACGCTTGGATTGAGGCAAATATAATTCTTGCTCAAAGTTACGCACAACAAGGCTCATCCACTGCTTTTGAATTAATAGCTGAAATTGATAAAGTTCTTCAAAAAGAAAAAGGTCAAAGAGTAGACTTATTAAAAGTTAAACTTGCTTTTGCGGATGCTATGGCAAATACTTCAAGAGGGTATTTTGATGAATCTGATGCGATTTTGCAAGAAATAATCAGAGATTGTGCTTATGTAATAGATACTCCTGATTTAGTTTGCGAATGGAATATAATCAGTCTTATAAATAAAATTTTAAGATATGATTGCGATAATGTTAAAGAAGAATTGTTTGAAGCTACTGCTTATGCAAATAATTGCGATAACGAGGTTTCTAAGAATTTCTTTAAAACCCTTTTAGGATATGTTTTATTAGAAGAAAAATCTTATGTAAAAGCAGTAGAAATTGCAACTGAAGAAATGCAATATTTCTCAAGTAAAAAGATTGCTCTTGGTGCTTTAATTGCTTGGTATATCAGTGCTTTTGCAACATTAGCCAATAAAGCTGATACATATTGCATAGAAATTTGCGAAAAGGCTGTTAAGATTTGTGAAAATGCTCATAATAACAATTATTATTTTAAAATATTATTCCAAGAGCTTTTAGCTAAGGCATATTTAA
Organism: Candidatus Gastranaerophilales bacterium; assembly: GCA_944324915.1. GTDB lineage: Bacteria > Cyanobacteriota > Vampirovibrionia > Gastranaerophilales > Gastranaerophilaceae > RUG14156. Next base: position 6,899 of record CALUYD010000009.1, read on the forward strand.
AATTAAATGATAAAGAAAATGCTCAAATGTATTGCGATTTAGCGCTTCAATGTGCTACATCTCAAGAATTATTATATCTTCAAGTAAGACTTAATAATACAAAAGCTCTTATTGCAAGAGAAACATTAGGCGAGCAAGCTGACAATAAAAAATATGATTATGCACAAAACACAATAAAATTGTATAATAAAACCATAGAGCTATCTAAAAAATTAAATCTTAAAAATTATACTAAAAAAGTTGAAAAAGAGCTGACATCCTTTAGAGCGCATTGTCAACTAAATAGGATAATAGAGGATAAATAGGTAATGACAATAATAGAAACACCAAAACATTTATATTGTGATACACCTCCTACAATTTTAAGAAATAGAGAAGAAAAATTCAGAACTGCAAAAGATGTGCCTTTCTGGCATGTTATTGCTTGTTTTGTATTTGATAAAATGGTTAAAGCAAGATTTCATTCTTTGATGTATAAAGGGGTTGAAAATCTTGAAAAAAGGGATAAGTCTAAGGCGATTATTTTTTATGTAAACCACAGTAATTGGTGGGATGGTATAATTAGCTACACAATTATTAAGGGTATAGTTAAAGGCAGACTTCGCCTTATGATTGAGGAAATGAACAGATTTCCATTGTTTCAATATATAGGTTGTTTTCCGATAAATAAAAAAACTCCTCAAGATGCGATGAAATCTCTAAAATACGCAGTAAGTACTCTTAAAGATTCAGATATTTGTTTTTGGCTTTTTGCGGAAGGAATTATAAGACCTCCAAGAAATAAACCAAAAGTTTTTCAAACAGGTATAGCTTATTTAATAGAAAAATGTACTAAATTATATGGCGGTGTTAATATTTGCCCTGTAAGTGTTGATTATTCGTTTTTAAGACAGGATAAACCCGAGGTTATAGTTGAATTTGGGGAAGTTCAAACATTTCATGAATTTAATTGTGATAGAAAAGAATTTTGTCATAATTTAAGTATGGAATTTGAAAAATTCTGTGATAAACAACAAGAACAAATTTCAAAAGGCGATTTTAGCGGATACAGGTATCTTTTTCATCAAAAATTGAGCTGGTGGCGAGATATTGAGCGCAGATTAAAAAATATCGGAATGAAAGACGATAATAAGCAATAAATGGACGAAAATTTTATAAAATTTAATTTTATAGATAATTTTGTTAAAACTAATTCCCGCTATCGTCTTGTTTTGTCGGGATTATTATCTCCTTTTGATATATTTTTAATTAAATCATTAGTTGAAAAAAAACAAAAAATACTTTATATAACATCAGATGAGCAAACTGCTCTAAAAGCTCAAAAAGATTTAGAAACTCTGCTTAATATTAAAAGCGAGGTTTTGCCGAGTCAGGAAATTAGTTTTTATAGTGAGCTTGAAAAAAATTATTATATTTATCAAGAGCAGATTAATATATTTTTAAATAAACCAAATGTTGTTTTTGCTCCTGTTAAATCTTTATTGGAGCGTTATAGTGATATTAATTTTTATAGAGAAAATATAATTGAGCTTAAAAAAGATGAAAAAATCGATTATTCAAACATTGCAAAAAGATTAGTCGATTTAGGATACAAAAGAACAACAAACGTTACAGATATTGGCGAATTTGCGCTTAGAGGGGATATTTTAGATATATACGGGCTTGATTATAACCCTGTTCGTATTGAATTTTTTGCTGATGTAATTGAAGATATTAGATATTTCAGCGCAAACACTCAAAAAAGTTTTAAAAAAATAGATAGTGCAAGAATTTTGCCACTATATAAATTTATCTTAAATGATGAAAATAAAGAAAAATTAATTCAAAAAATTAAATCGATAAAAAAAGATGATGAATTTATAAACCAAATAAAAAACGAATTAATTGAAAAAGTTGAAACTCAAGGCTATTTTGAGGGGATTGAATATTATATAAATAATATTGTTGATAAAACTAATGCAGTATTAGATTTTTTTGATGATTATATTTTGATTTTTAAAGAAACAAGTCAGATTTTATCGAAATATAAAAATATAGATGAAAAATTCAACCAAGAATATAATGATGCTATTGCAAGTAATCTTTTGCTTCCTATAAATAGCTTAAATCATACAACTTTGAGCGATTTTCAAAAACAAATCAAGAAATTTAAATCAATCGGTTTGGATAATTTTTTAGAGGATGATTACGATAAAATAATTGAGTTTAATCTTTCCTTGCCGCCTTTGTTTTCTTGTGATTTTGAAAAAATAAATAAATTTATAAAAAAATATTTAAACGAAAACTATAAAATATTTATCTGCACAAATTTTCCTAACAGATTAAAAGAAATTTTTGATGAATTGGAAATATTTTCTGATGATATTTATTATTATTCGGATATTTCTTGCGGTGGAGTGATATGTGAAGATAGTAAAATATCTGATTATAAAATTTTGATTTTATCGGATAAAGAATTGTTTAATCAAAGAAATAAAGATATAACAACTAAAAAGCATTATTCTAATAAACAAACTCAAGATTATATTGATTCAATTAATGATATAAAAATAGGCGAATATGTTGTTCATAGTATCCATGGAATAGGTATATATAACGGAATAACAAAGCAAACTATTGACGATAATCAAAAAGATTATCTTGAAATTCAATTCCAAGGCTCAGATAAGCTCTTTATGCCTGCCGAGCAGATTAATTTATTATATCGATATAGAGGCTCAGGCTCAGCTAAGCCAAAACTATCTAAAATGGGCGGAAGTGCTTGGGAAAACACCAAAGCAAAAGCTAAAAAAGAAGTTGAGCTTATTGCTTATGATTTATTGGATTTATATGCAAAAAGAAAAATGGCTTCTGGTATTGAATTTGAACCGGATTCAAATTGGCAGTATGAAATGGAAGAAAATTTTGAATATACTGAAACTCCGGATCAAATGAAAGCTATAATTGAAACCAAAAAAGACATGGAAGAAAATAAACCCATGGATAGGCTTATTTGTGCTGATGTTGGTTTTGGAAAGACAGAAATTGCTCTAAGAGCTATGTTTAAAGCGGTAATGTCAGGTTATCAAACAGCGCTCATTGCACCAACCACTATTTTAACCATGCAGCATTATGAAACAATAAAAGAAAGGTTTGAGCCTTTTAATGTTAGGGTTGGTGTTTTGAATAGATTTTGCTCTAAAAAAGAGCAAAAACAAATAGTTGAAGATATTAATGAAGGTAAGATTGATGTTGTTATTGCAACGCATAGATTGCTTTCTGATGATATTAATTTTAAAAAATTAGGGTTATTAGTGGTTGATGAAGAACATAAATTCGGAGTTCGCCACAAAGAAAAATTGAAAAAATTTAAAGAAAATATTGATGTATTATCGCTTAGCGCAACCCCTATTCCAAGAACTCTTAATATGGCTTTATCAGGTTTAAAAGATTTATCTGTCATAAATACACCTCCTAAAAACAGATTACCTATTAAAACTTATGTAGGTGAATTTAGCGGGACTTACGTTAAAAATGCTATAAATCAAGAGCTTCAAAGGGATGGACAAGTTTATTATTTATATAACCGAGTTGAAACTATAAATAAATTTAAAGAAAAATTATCTGAAATTGTACCTAATGCAAGAATTGCAATAGCTCATGGGCAAATGCCAGAAAAACAATTAGAAGAAGTTATTTGTGATTTTGCAGCAAAAAAATATGATATTTTATTATCAACCACAATAATTGAATCCGGTCTTGATATTCCAAATGCAAATACAATAATTATTCATGATGCTGATAATTTTGGTTTAGCTCAATTATATCAATTAAGAGGTCGTGTCGGAAGATGTGATAGACAAGCATATTGCTTTTGTTTTTATAAAAAATCAAAAGAATTAAATGAACAAGCAAGAAAAAGGCTTGAATCCATAAAAGATTTTTCAAGTCTTGGAAGTGGTTATCAAATAGCGCTAAGAGATATTGAAATAAGGGGTGTAGGTAATATTTTAGGTACTCATCAACATGGTCAGATGGTAAATGTTGGTTTTGATACATATTGCAATTTATTATCCGAATGTATTCAAGATATTAAACAAAAGCAAAATAAAAATCCTTATGAACAAAATATTTCTACAAAGCAAGAACCCGCTATTGTTGATATTAACGCTGATGCTTATATTCCTGATGAATGGGCTCAAACATACGAACAAAAAATACTTGAATATAAAAGATTATCTGATGTAGATACGGTTGCAGAATTAGAAAATATGGAGCTTAATTTAAAAGATAGATTTTCAAGAATACCAACTTGCGTTGAAAATTTGATTAAATTAATTAAATTAAGAATTTTGGCAACAAGCGCAAATATATCAATAGTAAGACAAGCAGGCAATCAAATCAGGATTTATACTCCATTTACAATGCAAGAGTGGATTATTTTAAAATCCAAAATTGATGCTAAATATACTAAATATTTTACATACACAACACCGCCTAAAAACCTTAATAAAACTAAAGGTATATTGCTTATGAATAAAAATGAAGATGATTTTGATGAAATATTTAACAAATTGTCTGATTTGTTTTATTATATTTCTGAAGTAATCTTAAATTTTAAGATAGAAAAATAATCTAAGGAGGAAAAATGAAGTTTACAAAAACAGCGACAGTGCTTTTATGTAGTGCGTTACTATTTTGCGGATGTACAAAAAATAACGATGCTGCAATTAAAATCAATGATAAAGTTATAACAAAAGCGCAATTTAATGATGACTTCAATAAAATAAAAAATCTCCAATTAAAATATTTACCTGACGCATTTAAAAAAGAAGACGGTTATGTTGTGTTGTCAATTAAGAGCAAATGCGTAAATGATGCTATTGTTAGAGAATTATTATCACAAGAATTTGAAAAAAGAAAAATAACAGCAAGCGAAGAAGAAATAAAAGCAAAAAAAGAAAAAATAATTGCTCAAGTAGGTTCAAAAGAAGCATTTGAGGAGTTATTAAAGAAAAATGGCATTAATGATGAAAGATTAAATTCTGATTTATCAAGCGAAGTTAAAACAGAAAAATTAATTAATTCTTTATCAAATGTAAAAATTTCTGATTCTGACGCTGAAAAATTCTATAAAGAAAATAAATCTGATTTTACAACACCTGAAAAAGTTCAAGCATTCCATATTTTATTTAATACAAACCCTGAAGAAATTAAAAGACAAATAGTCGCACAAGATAAAGACGCTAAATTATCTCAAGCAGACATTGATAAAAAAGTTAAAGAAGAAGTTTCTAAAATGGAGGCTTTAGCTAACGAAGTTAGACAAAAAGCAATAAATAATCCTAAGAATTTTTCAAAATTAGCTAAAGAATATTCTCAAGATAAAGGCTCTGCCCAAAATGGAGGCGACTTGGGCTATATTACAAAAGAACAAGTAGTTCCTGAATTTGGTCAAATGGCTTTTTCTCAAAAAGTAGGCTCAATTAGTCCTTTAGTTAAAACTCAATATGGTACTCATATAATTTATGTTAAAGATAAATCAGCAAAACAAGTTCAACAATTTGCAACAGTTAAAGCAGATATCAAAGAATTTTTATCTAAAAAAGCAAAATATGATGCATTGAATAAATTGCTTACAGGATTAAAAAGTTCTGCAAAAATTGAATACGTAGATAAATCGCTGGATCCTGCTAATATTGAAAAGCAAATAAAAGAATCTATGGTGCGTGAACAGCAAAAGCAAAAAGAAAATAAAGCAAAATAAATTAAAGCCACCTTAAGGTGGCTTTTTAAGCGAGGGAAAAATGGGTACTGTAATAGATAGAAAAAATATAAAAGAACTTTGTTTAAAATTAAAAAAAGAAAATAAAAAAACAGTATTTACGAACGGTTGTTTTGATATTTTGCACATCGGACATGTAAGATATTTAAAAGAATCAGCAAAATACGGAGATGTCTTAATAATAGGGTTAAACTCTGATTCATCGGTTAAAAAATTAAAAGGTGAAACTCGTCCTATTAATAATGAACTAGATAGAGCAGAATTGCTTTCAGAGCTTAATTTTGTGGATTATGTTGTAATTTTTGATGAGGATACTCCTCAAAAATTATTAGATGAAATAAAACCTGATATCTATACAAAAGGGGCGGATTATACCCTTGAAACCTTGCCTGAAGCAAGTGTCGTAATAAAAAACGGCGGTAAGGTTGAATTTATAAATTTGATAGAAGGCAAATCCACAACAAATGTAATTAAAAAGATAACAAATAAGTAAAGTTTTTATTAAGAAAATAGCATTTTTTTTGTGATTGTTATAGAATAAACAAATAAAGACTAGTTAATGAGGGAGTGTCGCATGGGGGATAAAAAATTCAGCCTTGAGGAGTTAGCTCAAATAGTAGGCGGTATATTAACAAAAGTTGAAGATGTTACCGTTGATAAAGTTGCACCGCCAAAAATTGCTGATGAAAATACGCTTGCTTTGGCTATGAACGAAGAAGAAATAGAAAATATGGCTCAATCAAAAGCAAAGGCTGTTTTGGTTCCATTGGGTGTTAATTTGGATAATATTTCAACAATCGAGGTTGAACGTCCCAGATTAGCTTTTATGAAATTATTAAATGTATTTTATATAGGACCCGATACTCCAAGAAATATACATCCTAGTGCTGTTATTGATGAAACTGCTAAGTTAGGTAAAAATGTTTCAATAGGTGCTAATGTATTTATCGGAAGAAATGTAGAAATAGGCGATAATACAGCTATTATGCCTAATGTTTATATTGGAAAAGATGTTAAGATTGGCTCTGATTGTTTATTACATCCATCTGTTAACATTGGTGATTTTATTAAAATTGGTTCACGCTGTATATTCCATCATGGCGTAAGCATTGGTGCAGACGGTTTTTCATTTGTTACTGAAAATCCTAATAATATTGAACGAGCTCGTGAGCAAGGAGCTATTAAAGAAGTAAATACTGATGTTAAAGTGTTTAAAATTCCTTCTTTGGGTTCTGTTGAAATCGGTGATGATGTTGAAATCGGTGCTAATACTTGTATAGATAGAGGCACTGTTGAAAATACAACTATCGGTTCTCAAACAAAAATTGATGACCTTGTTATGATTGGTCATAACTGTAAAATCGGTAAAGCATGTACTATTGTTTCTCAAGTTGGTATTGCAGGCTCTTGTGTGATTGGCGATAGAGTAGTTATTGCAGGTCAAGCAGGCTTAAAAGATCATATTGAAATTGGTGAAGATTCAATTATCTTAGCTAAAGCGGGCGTAACTAAATCATTCCCGAGAAAATCAGTTATAATGGGCGCTCCTGCGGTATTAAGAAAAGATTTTATTAAGAGATTAAAATATCTTGATGAAGCAGAAGTAATGGTTCAAAAATATAAAAAATATCAACATTTGTTAGAAGATTATGAGAAATTTTTAAATGAAGACGGTAAAATCTAGTTTTAAAGTGTCCGGTGCGGGGTTAATGTTCGCTGCGCCTGTTGAATTAACAATAGAGCCATCAGAAATTGAAGGTATTCGCTTTCATATAGGTGATGGTATGGTTGAAGCTGATGTTAATAACGTAGTTTCGACTGAACATTTTGTAGTTTTGGCTGATGTTAAAAATGGTGCTAAACATAAAATTGCTCTTGTGGAACATTTTATGGCAGCTTGCGCAATATGCGGAATTGATGCATTAGATGTGTATTTTTCTTCTCAAGGTTTTGAAATGCCTATTTTTGACGGTTCATCAAAAGTTTGGGTCGAAGAATTTAATAAAGTTGGTTTTATTGGTGAATCAAAACCGGCTAAAAAACTTCAAGAGGCACTTTATTTTACAAAGAATAATTCTTCAATAGTTTTATTGCCGGATGAAAATGAAACAACTATAACATACGGCGTTAATTTCAATCATCCTGATTTAAATAATAGATGGGTTAAATTAGACCAAAATTTAAATTTAAATGAAATTATTGAAGCAAGAACTTTTGGCTATTTAAAAGACTTGGAAAAATATCAAGCTCTGGGATATTCCAAGGGAGTTACTATTGATAATACGGTAGGACTTACTGATGATGGTTATACAACCGAATTAAGAAGTCAATATGAGCCTGCTAAACATAAAATTTTAGATATAATAGGCGATTTATATCTTACAGGTTATAACCCTTTAAAAATGAATGCGAAAATTCTTGTACTAGAGGCAGGTCACGGCTATCATGTTGAGCTTGCAAAGAAATTAAAAAATATATTAGATAAATAAAGGAGATAAAAATGGATTCAGTTATTACACCGATTTCATTAGATTATAGTCAAATATTAGAAATGCTACCACATAGATACCCATTTTTGTTAATTGATAGAATAACAGAATGTGTACCTGCAAAATATTCAAAAGGATATAAAAACGTTTCATTTAATGAACCTTTTTTCCAAGGACATTTTCCTGAAAATCCTATTATGCCAGGCGTTTTACAAATTGAAGCGCTTGCTCAAACAGCAGCTCCAATTTTAATGTTAATGGATGAATATAAAGGTAAATTGACATTATTTGCAGGCGTTGAAAATGCAAAATTTAAAAATATAGTTCGCCCCGGTGATAAACTTGAAATGGAAACTGAATGTCTTAAAATGAAAGGTCCTATCGCAAAATGCTATGGTCGTTCTTATGTAGATGGCAAACTATGCACTGAAGCAACACTTACTGTTGCTCTTAAATAAAAAAAGAATCGAGGTATTAATGACAAATCAAATTCATGAAACTGCAATAATTCACGAAAGCGCAAAAATTGGTGAAAATGTTAAAATTGGCGCATACGCAGTAATTGGGCAAGATTGTACAATAGAAGACGGCTGTATTATTGGAGAAAGTGCCAATATTCAATTTGCGCATGTTGGTAAAAATACTCGAATTTCGCCTTTTGCTTCAATTGGCGGAGAGCCTCAAGATTTAGGTTATAAAGGTGAAAAAACAGGAGTAATTATAGGTGAAAATTGCTGGATTAGAGAATTTTCCACAATTAACCGTGCATCAGGCGAAGGCTTAAATACCGTAATCGGAAATAATTGCATGCTTATGGCATATACTCACGTTGCTCATAATTGCGAACTTAAAGACAATGTTATTATGGCTAACGCTGCAACATTGGGCGGACATTGCAAGGTTGGTTTTGGAGTATTCTTGGGCGGTCAAAGTGTATTTCATCAAAATCTTAGAATTGGTGATATGGCAATTGTATCAGGTGCAAGTGCAGCTAGATTGGATATTATTCCATATTGTAAAGCGGAAGGTATTCCTGCTATTCCAAAAGGACTTAACGCTATCGGCTTAAAAAGAAAAGGCGTAGATAAAGACTCTCGTGACGCTATCCATAAAGCTATAAGATTATTAACAAGCGATAAATATAATACAACTCAAGCAATTGAAGAAATCAGAAAAGAATTTAGCTCTAACAGCTATGTTGAAAATCTTATAAATTTCGTGCAAACTTCTAAAAGAGGCTGTACTCTAAAAGACAATAAGAACTTTTTTGGTTCAATGGAAGAAAGTGAAGAATAAATATGTATAATCCTTTAATCAATAAATACGCTGATGTTCTTGTAAATTATTCAACTAAAGTTAAAAAAGGTGATTTAGTTATAATTTATGCAAGAGGATATGACGCTCAACCTTTGGTTAAAGAGATTTATAAATTATGTTTGCAAAATGGCGCAAATCCAATAGTTAGAACATCTATGGATGAGTTAGCTGAAACATTTATAAAATATGCATCTGATGATCAACTTCAATATATAGATGAAATGTCTAAAATTGAAGTTGAAAAAGCAGATGTGATGATATTTATAGGCGCACCAAGTAACGTTAAAAATATGGCAAATGCCGATAGTGAAAAAATTGCAAAACGCTCAAAAGCTACTCATCCAATATTATCAAAACGACTTGAGCGTTCTGCAAATGGGCAAATGCGCTGGGTAATAGCTGATTATCCGACTAACGCATTAGCGCAAGAAGCCTCTATGAGTCTTGAAGAATATAGCGAATTTTTAGTTAATTCTTGTTATTTGGATTTGGATAATCCTGTTCAAAAATGGACTGAAATTGATGAAGAACAAAAAAGAATAGCAGATATTTTAAATAAAACATCAAAAATAAGAATTACAGGGGATAAAACCGATATTACTTTTTCAACTCAAGGAAGAACTTGGGTTCCATGCTCCGGTAATATGAATTTTCCTGATGGTGAGATATTTACATCTCCTGTTGAAGATAGTGCTAATGGTGAAATTTATTTTGATTTTCCTCAAAATTACCATGGTTCAACATCTAAAGAAGTTTATATTAAATTTGAAAACGGTAAAGCTGTTGAATATAGAGCCGAAATCGGTAATGAATTTTTATCAAACATGTTAAATATGGACGAAGGTTCAAAATTTGTAGGCGAAGTAGCTATCGGAACAAACGTTAGAATACAAGATGTTACAGGAAATATTTTGTTTGATGAAAAAATAGGCGGTTCAATTCATATAGCGCTTGGAGCAAGTTATCCTGAAGCAGGCGGAAAAAACCAATCAGGGCTTCATTGGGATATGATTAAAAATATGAAAAATGGCGGTAAAATATACGCTGACGATAAATTAATCTATGAAAACGGCAAATTTATAATCTAATGGATAAGATAGTATTTCCTATAAAAAAAGAATTAGAAAACTTTGAAAAAAAATTAGAAGAAATCATTTTAAGTGAAAAAAATTTTTTAACTTGTGATTTAAGAAATTTTATTTTTACAAATCCAAAGCGTTTGCGCCCTATTTTTGTATTTTTATTCTCTAAAATTTTAAAAATACAAGACAGTAAAGTTCTTGATATAGCTTTAATAGTTGAGCTTATTCATAGTGCATCATTAATTCATGATGATATTATTGATGAAGAAAAAACAAGAAGAAATCACCCTACTTTTTTTGATAAATATAATTCAAAAATCGCTGTTTTAGAGGGGGATTTTTTATTGTCTTTAGCGCTAAATCAAATTGCTAAAACAAATATTGATATTTCAAGAGTTTTTGCAAAAAGAATTAAAGATACAATTCAAGCAGAGATAATTCAAAATGAAAATTTAAATAAAATTTGCGATTTAAATTGCTATATTAAAAAAACAAAAGAAAAAACCGCAAATCTTTTTTTGGTGGGATTAGAAGCTCTATTTTGTTTAGTTAAAATTGATGAAAAAATAAAAGAAAATGTATTATCTTTTATGGAAAATTATTCTCTTGCTTTTCAAATTAAAAATGATATTGATAATTTTAAAAAGAATTCTTCGGATTATAAAAATGGTAACTATACTTTGCCTGTGATATACTTTTTTATGGAAAACCATACGGCAGAATTTAATCAAAAGCAATTAAATTTTGAAAAATATATTCAAAAATCATATAAAAAAGTTGACGAGTATAGAATTTTTGCTCTTAAATTTTTAGAAGAATTAGAAAATTCAGAATATAAAGAGGTTTTGATTAAATTAACAAATGAAACTTTAAGGAGTTAATTTTGAATAAGATAAAAAATTTTTTAAATAAAAACTATAAATCTTTATTGTTTTGTTTAATTTTTATTATCATTTGTTTTATTTATAATCAAAACTTTCAATCGCTTAATTTTATTTTAAAAAGAGGCGTAATTCTTGAATATTCTTTAGCCAAAAATACAGTCGTTGATAGCGAAAAAATTAAAGATAAACTTGTTAAAGAGGGCTTAAAATATTCTTACATAAAGGATTTTAAAGATATTAATTCAAAAATTTATGATTCTGATGATAAGTTGATTGTAAATGTTTTAGATGTTGCGCTGCCTATTAAACCGGATAAAAATAATATTGATACAATTAACAATATTTCTGATTATATTTATGAGATGTATCCTCAATCAAAATTGATAGATTTAAAAGCGTTGAATGATAATTACCATAAACCTTTTAGCACTTTTGTAAGGTTTTTGGGCTTATTTTTTGTTTCTGCTTTTATTTGGGCTATCTTGCTTTATTTATTTTGCAGCGAAAAAGATTTTTTCAAAAAAGCAAAAGAATCTAGCAAAAAATATTTAAATGAAAAGAAAGAAAATCTTATAAATTTCATCAAAAAAACAAAAGAAAAAGGTTTTGGATATTTTTTAAAGAAAATATTTTTTGAAGATACAAAAGATGAAAATGGTGAAGAAAAAGAACCAAATGTTACAAAAGAAATTATAAGCACGATTGTATTTGTTGTAGTTTGCGTTATTTTAATTCGATATTTTATAGGTGAACTAAGATGGATTCCATCAGGCTCTATGCGCCCTACGATATTAGAGCATGATAGAGTTTTTGTTGAAAAATTGGACTTTCCTAAAAAAGAGATAAAACGTGGAGATATTTTGGTGTTTTATCCTCCTGAAGCTCAATTAAAAAATGACCCTTGGTCAATATTTACAAGATTATCAGGCATTATGTGCAAAGATATTGCTTTTATAAAAAGAGTAATAGGCATGCCGAATGATAAATTTGAAGTAAAATATGATGAAAACAATGCTCAATATAGGGTTTATATAAATGATGTTGCGCTTGATGAACCTTATATTATTTCAAGAAAAGATTGGACACCATGCGCTCAGAATATGTACTGCGGACCTTTTATAATTCCCCAAGATCATTATTTTATGATGGGTGATAATAGAGGAAATTCCCAAGATAGTCGTTTTTGGGGCTTTCTAGCTAAAGAAAGAATTATCGGCAGAGCTAATTTTATGTTTTGGCCTATTTCAAGAATTAATTTCTTGAAGGATAAATATTTTGAACTTCATAAAGAAAAAATCGGAAACGAATATAAAAAACAAATTTTTATACTGAATAGATATTAATTTTTATATAAAATTTGACATGCCTTAATCTTTTATAGTCTAATTAATATACTAGACTGTTTAGAGTTTACAAGCAAATAAATGTATATAAAAGAAATAGAAATAGATAACTTTAAATCATTCGCAAATAAAGTGACTATTCCTTTAATGCGAGGTTTTACGGCAATATCCGGTCCGAATGGCTCAGGCAAAAGCAATATTATCGATTCAATTTTGTTTGCCTTGGGGCTTTCTTCTGCTCGTACTTTGCGCTCAGAGCAAGGTGTTGCGGATTTAATTACAAACCACAACAAAAGAGGTGAAGCATCCGTTAAAGTTACTTTTTCAAATGATGATGACAGCGAAGAATTTTCAATAAAAAGATATATTAAAAAGGGTAAAAACGGCGTTCAGTCTAATTATTATTACAATGATAAACCCGCAACTTTAACTCAAATACATTTAGAGCTTGAAAAATATAATATTTCCCCAAATAGCTATAACGTTATGATGCAAGGGGACGTAACAGAAATTACAAAATGTTCTCCTAATGAAAGAAGAAAAATTATTGATGAAATTGCAGGGACTGCTGATTTTGACAGAAAAATCACTCTTGCAAGTGAGCAAATTCAAAGTGTTGAAGATAGAGTAGCGAATACCAACATTTTGATGGGCGAAATCGATAATCGTATCGAACAATTAAAACAAGAAAGAGAAGTTGCTCTTAAATATAAAAAATTTAAAGATGAAAAAACAGAGCTTGAAACCAAAATTCAATCTGCAAAATATTTTGATACTCAAAGAGCGCTTGAGCTTGTTCATCAAAATATTTTACTTGCAGTCAAAACAAAAAAAGAATTAACTCAAAAATTAAAAGAAGCTGAATCTAAAATTGAAGATACTAAAGCTAAATATGATGAGATAAATGCTCAAGTTAAAGCTCAAGGCGAAGAAAAGCAACTTGAAGTTAAAAAATTGGCAGAAGAAAAGAAAGGTTCAATTGAGCGCAAAAATTCTGCAATAGCGCAATGCGAAAAAACTACTCTTGATAATTTAAAATCAATTGAGGGTTATAAAAATGGTATTGAAGTTCAAAAGCAAAAAATCGAAGAATACACTAAAGCTATTGAAGAGAAAAATCAAGAATTAGAAAAATTAAACGAAGATTTAAAAATCAAGAAAGAAGAATTAAATAAAATTATTTCTGAAATGACAGGTTTGAACAAATCAGCAGATGAACATATTCAAAACAGAAATAAATTAAGAAAAGAACTTGATGAATTGAAAGATTCTGAAACTCAATTGATTAAAGAGCAGTTGCCTCTTGATAATACTTATAAAAATAACGAAGAAAAAATTAAAACAACAAAAGAACAAATTGATAAACTTTTAAATTCATCTAAAATTTTTGAAGATGAAAAGGATAAATTAAATTCTCAAATTGAAACTTTAACAAAAGAAGTTGAAGAATGTAAAATAATTCAAACTCGTACTTTTGAAGAGCTTGATAAAACAAAAGCTAAAAAAGAAGACGCTTATTATAATATCCAACAAGCTCAAAAAAGAATAGCGATATTGGATGCAAATAAAAATGCATATAAATCTGTTGGATTAGGCTCCGGTATTGAAACGGTTATGAATGCTAAAATCGATGGTGTTCATCAACCATTGGCTCAGTTAGCAGATATTGAAGAAGAATATATTGATGCAATTAATGTTGCAATGGGTGCTCGTGCAGCATCTATTGTTGTTGACAATCAAGATGTTGCATATCGAGCTATTCAGGTTCTACGTTCGCAAGGCAGAGATAGAGCCTCATTTATTCCAATGTCAATAATTAAAAAAGCACCTCAAAGAATGGCTTTGCCTAAAGAAAAAGGTGTTATTGATTTTGCAATTAATTTAATTGATTTTGATGATAAATATTTAGATGCTTTTTATTTTGCACTTGGCGAAACTGTTGTTGTTGAAGATGAAAATTGCGCTAAAAAATTAGCAGGTAAGTATCGAGTTGTTACTCTTGAAGGCGATATAACAGAAAAAAGCGGTCTTATAACAGGCGGTGCTAAAAAGAAAACAACAGGCCTATTTGATAAAACTCAAGAGCGTGAGCTTGAAAAATATAAAAAAGCGCTAAAAAATTATGAACAAGAAGCAAGAGATTTAGTCCAAGCTCAAAAAGATTTAGAGCGCAGACTAGAAGACACAAGACAAAAGTATTCAACATCTTTAAATGCGCTAAATTCAGCTAAAATTGAGCTTAAAAATTTAATATCTAACAATGAATCATCGGCTGATTTTATAAAAGAGGGCGAAGCCCAGCTAAAACTATTAAAAGAAGCAAACTCTAAAATTTCTAAAGAGCTTGATTTATTGGAAAATAAACACGTTAAATTGTGCGATAAAATTCAAACAAAACAAGATGAATTAGCTGAAGTTGAAAAATTAATCGATGAGGGCGAATTAAAGAAATTAAGAGAAAAAACATCAGCTGTTGAAGATGAAATAAAAAATATTGAAAAAGCTATTATGACCAAGGAAAATGATATTGAAAAAGATAAAAACCAAATCAAATTCCAACAAAGTCAAATTCAAACTCGTGAAAGTGATATTAAAAAATTAACTAAAGATAATGAAAACTTAAAAGAAGAAAAAGAACAATTCTTAGCCGAAGCACAAACACTAAAACTTGAGCTTGAAAATCTTGAAAAAGAAATTGAAGAATTAGGCAAAAATTTAAAAGAACTTCAAGCAAAAAGAGATGAAATTCAAGAAGAACTATTAAACTTAAAAACTTCAAAAAATAAAACTCAAGATGAACTAGAACGCCTAGCTGAACAGGAAGAAAGCTATAAAGCAAGAAGACGTGAGTTGGAACCTATGCTTGAAGCTATCATAAAAGAATTTGAAGAAGCAGGAATTAAATATAAAGAGCTTGAAAAAACAGAAATTTCTTTAGATGAAATAAACGCTAAAATATCAAAATTACAAAAGAAAATGGATGAGCTTGAACCTGTTAATATGAGAGCGCTAACAGAATATGACGAAGTTATGGAGCGCCAAAATTCATATAGAGAAAAAGTTTTAACTCTTGAAAATGAAAAAAATGAAATAAAATCAAGAATGAACGGCTATCAAAGCCTTAAAAAAGATACATTCTTAGAGGCTTATAGGGCAATTAATGATAATTTTAAAGAAGTGTTTGCTCAAATTTCAGAAGGTAGCGGAACTTTAGTATTGGAAAATGAAGATGACCCGTTTAGCGGTGGTTTAACTTTTGAAGCAAACATCAGAGATAAGAAAAACCAAAAATTAGCAGGCATGTCAGGTGGTGAAAAATCTTTGACTGCGTTAGCTTTTGTGTTTGCAATTCAAAAATATCTGCCAAGTCCATTTTATGCTTTTGATGAAGTTGATATGCACTTGGATGGACCGAATGTTGAGAGATTATCAACAATTATTACAAACCAATCAAAAACCGCTCAATTTGTGGTAGTATCATTAAGAAAGCCGATGTTAGATAATGCCGATAGGATGATAGGCGTAACTCAAAAAGATAAAGGGGTAACCAAAATCTCCGGAGTTAAATTAAGGGATGAATAATGTCTGAAGCAGTTAATTTTTATGCGGAAAATAAAAAGATTTATAATGATATAACAGTTTTGGATGGAACTGTTGATTTTGGTGAAAATACTGAATTTATTTCAAAATCAGGCATTAAAAAAAATGTTCAAACAGACGCTATTGAAATCATTCTAGATTTGGTTAGAATGGGTAAAATTGACCCTTGGAATATTGATATTGTTGATTTGTATGATAAATACATGGCAAGAATTTCAGAGCTAAAACAGGATAATTTGCGCTCTGTGGGAAAAGCATTGTTGTTTTCATCAACTTTATTAAAAATTAAATCAGATATTTTCCAAGGAATATCAATTAGTGATTTTGACCCTGAACCTTTGGATTATTTTGAAGAAGATAGTTTTGATGATGATTTTGAACAAATGCAAATACCTACAAATAATATTGTTTCATTTGATGAGGTATTGCAAAGAAGAACATCTGTCAGATTAAATCGCAAAAGAAATGTAACTTTAAAAGACTTAATTCGCCATATTCAATTTTATGAAGAATTAGAGAAAAAATATGCAATAAAATCTGCTTTAGATAGAAAAGAAAGAAGAGTAAGAAACTATGCATCTTTGAAAGCTCAAGAAATTAAAGAGCTTGCGCATGATGAATATGTTGAAGAAGTAGTTGAGCGCATGAGGCAAAATCTTGCTCAAATATTAAATAGAGAAGAAAATATTGAATTAAGAGAATTATGTTTGCTTGGTTTTGATAAAAGCTCGGCGTTTATTGCGTTGTTATTCTTGGCTCGTGAAGAAGAATATGAAATTTTCCAAGAAGAATTTTATGGAAAATTATTCGTTAAAAAAGCAAGCCAAAAAGAAAACAAAGAGGAAAATTAATGGAAAATGAAGTTTTAAAAGCAAAAATTGAAGCGGTTTTATTTATTACATCTAAAGCGATGCAACCGGATGAGATTGCTCAGATATTAGAAGTTGATGAAGAAAAAGTTCAAGAGGCTTTGCTTGATTTGATGTTTGATTATTCTTCAAGAAATGGTGCTCTTGAAATTGATGATGAAGATGGTTATATTATCCAAGTTAAGGCAGAGCATATGGATATAGTTGAAAAATTATGTCCTGTTGAATTAAGTCCTGCTGTTATAAAGACTTTAACTGTTATTGCGCTAAAAGAGCCAATCAGACAATCATATTTAAAAGAAATCAGACCAAGTGCTTATGAACATATTGCAGAGCTTTTAGAGCAAGGCTTGATTTCAAGATCAAAAGATAAAAACGGAAGAAGTTTTAATATAAGAACAACAAAAAAATTCCAAGAATATTTTAAACTCAAGGGTGATATAAAAGCTCTTGTTAAAAAACTTGATGCAACTCAAGATTTAAAAAATCTATAAGTAATGATAAATTCAATAGCCATCACAAAAACGCCTAATGTAATAATTAATAAAAATCGAGTTTTGCCTGTTAGAAATGGGCAAGATAGTTTTGAGTGCGAAAATAGATTTTTAAATAAAAAACCTCTTGTTGATAGAAAAATTATTTCTCAAAATCAAAATATAAATGAGTTTTTAGGTGATTTTTCAAGAAAAATTTTCCCTAATTCAAATTTATCAAATAGTTTATCTGAATTATTAAAAAAAGGTTATATTAGTTTTTCAAGCAGTGTTTATAGTAATATCCGTAATCCAAAAAGCGCTATTGCAATAAGATTGGATGAAAAAAAGAGCAATGTTCAAAATTGTGCGCTATTAGAAGAATATATTAAGCAAGGTATTGGTGTCGGTATTAATTTTTCAAATATTGCTCATCCTATCGAAAAAATTAAATATATAAATAATTATTTTAAATATAGAGAACCTGAAGTAAATAGACCCCCAGCCGGAATTGCTCTTTTAAATATAAATCATAGAGATATTTTGGATTTTATTTCATTAAAAGATAATGAAAGTTATGATGATTGGTGTTTTGATTTATCGGTTGTAATGGATGATGAATTTTTATCCAGAGTTGATAGTGATAGCGAAATTACTCTTGATGACGGTACAAAAATTTCTGCTAAAGAAATTTATATCAAACTTTTAAATTCAATGAGAAAAAAAGGTGAACCTGCGATAATTTTTTCAAACGACAAAGATTTTATCTGTGATAGCTGTGCAGCATCTAAGTTAGATGAAAATGAAGGTTTAACTTTAGCTCAAGTTAATTTATCGAGATTTTATGATGAAAAAAATAAAAAAATTGATTATAATTTATTATCTCATGCGACAAATATTTTGGCTTTGGGCTTAGAAAATATTGCACCTAATGGTTTTATAAGTATTTTAGGCTATCAGGATTTATTAAATAAAATGGGTTATATTTATGGCTCAAAACAATCCTTGGAGCTTCTTGAAAAATGTCTTTCAACAATTAATTATCAAGCAATAGCACACAATATCAGAACTTGCATTTCTCCAAGCGGAACAATATCAAGAATTTTAAAGACAACTCCATCGATTGAGCCTGTGGAAAATGAATATGCAACTTATTGGAATCAAATTGACACTATGACAATAGCTCAAAAGTACTTTGATGGTGGTATTTCAAAGACTATTAATTTAAAACCTCAACATACGATTTTTGATATTGATTTAATTATTCGAGCTTGCCAAAAAAATGGTATCAAAGGAATTAGTGTTTTTCCAATTCAATAAAATCTTTCATATCTAGTTTTAATATATTTTTTATTTCATCTAAATTATTACATCTTGCAAAAACAATCGCAAAAACAGGCTTTGTTTTATAGTCAATTTTTCTTATTATAAGCGGATTTGAAATATTTTTTAGATATTTATTGTAATTAATTGATTTTATTTCATCTTTTTTAATTGAATTATCAACATCGCCTATTGTGAAATAAAAATAATCATCATTTGTTGATTTTAAAATTTCATCCCAATCGGGTTTTTTCTTTTCTTCAAAATATTCATAAACATTTATATTCCAAGCATATTGAGCAATATCTGTAATGCACCAACCGCAAAATCTTAGAGGGTTAATTTCAATAGGAATTATATTTTTATCGTTTGCTCTTAATTCCAGATGAAATGGGAAGTTTTTAAAGTTGCCAATTTTGCCGATTTTATCCAAAAGTTCTTTAAAAGGTTTAAGATATTTTTGAATAATAGCTTTTGAAGTGTAATAAACTCTATCTGAAACATCATTTTCATCAAAAAACGGATGATGAAAAATATTTAAAATAGTAGCTTCACCATTTTCATCAAAATAAGCGTCAAGTGCGTATTCATCTCCATCTATCATTTCTTCTATGATAAATTTTGTAGTATCTACAACGCTTGTTGGAAAAATATTTTTAAAATTTGCAATATCATTATCTAAATTTAAAATAATTTTTCTAAATTCATCTTCATTTTTAACAGGATAAACTCCAAAACTTAAAAATCCTACGCTTGGTTTTAGTACAAAAGGATATTTTAGATTTTTAAAATCAAGATTTTTAATTTCTTTTAAATCAACTTCCATAAAGAAATAATCAGGATAAATTTTTGCTAACATTTTTCTAAACAAAATTTTATCTTTGCTTATTTTTATCATATTAGCTAAATCAGATTGAGGCATATTTTCCATTATCCAATCAATGGAATTTTCAGAATTTGTGTAGAAAATATTTTCTTTTAGAGCATCTTTTTCATTTGTTAATTCATAAGGTGAAAAATAATTTCTTGCAATTTCATTATCTAAAACTTTATAGTTATTTTTTCTTATTGTTTCAACTAAAAAATCTGATACATAAGGGTTATTTAATATAAACATTTTCTCTCCTTAATTAATTTTTGATAGCATATTTTTAGTGCAAATTTTGCTATCAAATTTTTCTTTTATTATATTTTTGCATGTAGAAGTTATATTAAAATATTCATCTTTATTATTCAAGTAATATTTTATTTTTTTTGCTAAATCTTCAATATTTTCATAAATCGGAATAATATTATTAAAATTATCTAATTCCTCTCTTTTATCCGAAATTAAAAGCCTTTCGCAAGCTAAAACTTGAATTGAGCGATAATTTAGCGAGCTTATTCCTTGAGCATTTATATTATAAACAATTTTTGTATCATTTATTGCTTTTGCCATATCAATTTCATTATCAATAAAACCAAGATATGTATTTTCTAAGATTTTTTTATCCGAATTATTACATCTTTTTATTGCGTCAAGAAAATGTTTTTCAATTCCCCAATAGCAAAATTTTAAATTTGGAAGTAATTTGTTTAATTTTATAAACATATTAAGTCTTAAATCTGTATCCAATCGTCCCATAAACATTACATCGTATTTTGGAGTTGAAAAATTTTTATAAATATTTGTATTTACAAAATGGGGTTGATAGAAAAATCCGTCTTTTTTTGCCAGCTCTCTATCCCAATAAAAAACAAATATATCGTCATTTTTTAGATATTTATTATATTCAAGATAGCCAACTCCAGAGGTTTTATCTTGAATTACATCAGAAAAATAAGCAATAGTTGGAATATCTAACTTATAATCAATTTTTAATTTAACAGGCGAAAAATCATACCCCACAATATAATCATAATCATCATTGATGTAGTTTTTAAAATCTTCATTTTTCAATTCATCAAAAATAACTACTTTATAATCATTTAATTCAAAACCATCTAAAATGCTTGAGGTTGTAAGTCTTCCACCTATGCTATGAGGTAATATTCCAAGGATTTTTTTCATTTTATACCAACATTGTTTTTTCTAGGACTTCAAAAATTTTTGTTTTTTTGTTGCTTAAATTATCAATATATTTTTTCATAAACAAAAAGCATTTTTCTAAAACGGCAAAATTAGCTAAATCATCATATTTTGTTTTTTCATCATATTTTGTTTTTGATAATTCATTTAAAAATAGCCTTATTTTATTATGGATTTTAATTCCTGAAATATTATCTAGGGAACATTGCGGACACAAAAAAGCGTTTAGAGAATATGAATACAAGCAACTTCCTTCTTGCTCTTCATTAATATTTTTTTGACATTTTGAACAATATTCAAAATCCAGCCCCCAACCTAAAAGATTCATTAATTTAATTTGAAATTTTAGTGTGTATAAAATAACTTCTTCTTTTGATTTTGCTTGAGCGATTTTTTCATAGGCCAAAAATATTAACTCATAAATTTCAGAATAATTTTCATCTTTATTGTAATCATTAGAGCAAAAAGTGTTAACAAGCTCCGCTATATACATAGAATATGAAATTTTATCCAAATCGCTTCGTATTTTTGAAAATGTATTAAGGCTTTGGGCTTGCGCTATTGTATCAAGGTTTTTGCCTTCAAGAAGCATTAATTGATTTGCGATGAACATTTGTATTCTAGCGCCCAGCTTTGATTTTGGGCGCTTAGCACCTTTTGCTACTGCGCGCATTAAACCTTTTGTTTTTGAAAACATTACAACTATACTATCGTTATCATTCAGAGGATAGTTTTTAAGGTTTATTGCTTCTGTCATAAAGGATTTTTTCAATTTATTCTCCTAAATAATATTGAAAAAATCTTCAAGCGCTGTGTTTAGTGTATTTACTCTGATTTCAGGTTTAATTTCTGCGATGATATTTTTGTAAGATTCTCTTGTATTTATATCTTTATCCAAAATAAATACTTCTTCAGCGCAAGAGCTTACCTTTAGAGCGCTTTTTATTAAAGATGAGCTGATTTTATCATTGAATGAAGGATGAATTAAAAGCCAAACTTTTGAGTTTGCAAGGTTAATTAAGGCTTCATTATAATAATCTATGTTGATTTTTTCGCTTTTACTTTGAGCATATATATCAAGATGCATAATGTGTTTGCATTGCGGGCATTCTAAAACAGGAGGTTTAAATTCTGAATTTTTATTGATATATCTTTTAGAACAGTTTTCGCAAATAAATGCATTTGATAAGCCAAATAATGGAATGAAATTTAATTTATTGTTTTCTTCATTTCCATACAGACTATATGGAGCCTCAAGAGAATCCAATAATTCTGAAAACATAGCGCTTTGAGAATTTGTTATCAAATTAACTTTATTTCCGTTGTTTTTTAAATGTTCCAATACTCCTTGAAGCTCTATTATATTTGTATTTGCTTGGGTTGTTATTTCATTTACTAATGACATAACATGATTTAGCGAAACATCTTCTTTTTTTGATTTTGAAATAAAATCTCTTAATTCTATGATATTGTTTATTTTTTCTTGAGATGAATCTTGAGAATAGAATATTGCTATTGATTTTTTCTCTGTATTTTGAGGGATTTCTTCAATTTTATTTTCTTCTTGCCCAAATTCTTGAGCGTTTTCTTGATTATATTCTTGATTGTGTTCTTGAGTGTATTCTTGAGCTATCTCTTGATTATGTTCTTGATATTCTTGAGTTTGATATTGTTCTATATTTTCTTGTGGTTGATATTCTTGAGCTTGAGTATTTTCTTCTTTTTGCTCCTCATAATGATATGTCATATTAGGTTCATCTTTTGGCATATTGAACTCTTTAAAAGGTTCAGCGCTAAAAGGGCTTTGACTAAAGTAGTGTGTCGGTTGAACTTGCGGTTTTTGAGGGCTAAAAGCCTGAAAAGCGTCAATTTTTGCTTCTTCGTGTGTTGTTTCATTATTTTCATTATTTACATCATAACTTAGCGAAGTAAGACTTGAAACTCTTTGTTGGTTTAAACTTTCTGTTGGTGAAGTAGTTGTATCTGCTACAACTCCTCCTTGAGCTAAAATATCTTCAATGGTTGGAGATAAAATATCTTTGACATCTTCAGGAATTAAGGGGTTATTTGAAATTTCTATATAAATTTCTTTTAATAAATCTAAGTATTCAAATTTATAACCGCTATGGTATTTTTCATGGAGCTTATATGCTCCGTCTTTTAATAACTTGAAGTCCATTTTTCTTAATGCTACTTCAAGCCTTTTTATTGTCATAATCTCTGCTTCCGGAAATGGCGCCATACTTTACTCCTTTAAATATCTATAAAATTGAATCCTCTAACATGCTATCTCGATACATCCCTCTTAATCTTTGATCCATTTCTGTTTTTTCAAGGCTGTATTCAAGAGCTGTTTCTTTTGTAATTTTTCCTTCTTGATATAAGTCATATAAAGACATATTCATTGTTGATATGTTTGGTTGTTTGCTTCTTTGCATTAAAAGATAAACTTCATCCATTTTGCCTTCTTTAACATAATCTATTACAGTAGGTGTAAATGTTAAAACTTCGGTTGCAGGTGTTAAAAGCCCATTATCAACAGTAGGAACTAATTGTTGATGAACAATACCTCTGATACAATTAGCAAGACGTTTCATAAATGCTTCTTGACCTGATTCTTCTATAAAGCCTTTAAGTCTGTTAATTGAGGCTGCTGTTCCGTTTGTGTGCAGTGTTGAAAATACTAAATGTCCTGTTTCTGCTGCTTCAATAGCGCTTAAAAGAGTGTCTTTATCTCTTATTTCCCCAACCAGCATAACATCAGGGTCTTGCCTTAGGGCATATTTAATACCTGTTTTAAAATCTCTGACATCAATATCAAGGCTTCTTTGAGTTATTATGGATTTTTTATCTTCATAAACAAATTCAACAGGATCTTCAATGGTTACAATGTGTCTTTTGTAATTTTGATTAATAATTTCAATTAAACTTGCTAAAGTTGTTGATTTTCCGGAGCCTGTGGCGCCTGTGATAAAAACAATACCATTGTTAAAAGTTGTATATTCTTTTAAAAACTCAGGTAGAGCTAGTTCTTTTAAATTTTTAATGTAATAAGGAATTGTTCTAAAAGTAAGTTTACCGTGGTAAATATCTTTACAATAATTAACTCTATATCTTGATACACCTTTAATTTCATAGATATAATCTATATCTTGAATTTCATTTATTCTTTTTAAATATTCCTTAGGTAAGGTTTTATCTAAAATTGCTTTAATATCATCATAAGTTATGGGGTTAGAATTAATTTTATAAATTTCACCGTTTATTCTTAAAGACGGTGCTTTATTGCTGTTTATATGTATATCAGATGCTTGTGCTTTATGAGATTTTATTAAAAAATCATCTAAATCAAATACCACTTTAAACTCCTTATAATTAATTATATTCTATAATTTATTTTCTTTGAATGCAATTTATTAAGTAAAATATTTAATCTTAATATTTTTTTGATAAAATAATAAAGTAATAAATAAGGGATTAAATAATGCAAGATAATATAGCAAAAATTAAAAGTATGATTAGAGATATACCTAATTTTCCAAAAGAAGGTATTTTATTTAGAGATATTACAACAGCGCTTAAAGATGCACAAACATTAAGACTTACTGTTGATGAAATATATGAAGCATTTAAAGATGAAAAAATTGATTACATTGCAGGGATTGAATCTCGCGGTTTTATATATGGTATGCCTTTGGCTTATAAATTAAATTGCGGTTTTATTCCTGTTAGAAAACCAAATAAATTGCCTGCTGAAACTATTTCTCAAGAATACGAACTAGAATATGGTAAAGACAAAATTGAAATCCACAAAGACGCTCTTAAAAAAGGCGATAGAGTTTTAATTGTGGATGATTTATTAGCAACAGGCGGAACAGCTGCAGCTGCTTGTTCTTTAATTAGCCAAGTAGCAGAAGTTATAGGCATGGCTTTTGTTATTGAACTTGAAGATTTAGAAGGAAGAAAAAAACTTCCAAAAGATGTTAAAGTTGTTTCATTGGTTAAATATAATGGATAAAACAAACTATATTTCAATCGGAAAAATTACAAATTTCTTTGGTATTAAAGGCGAAGCTAAAGTTGGTTATGATAACGAAAATCAGCTAAAAAAAGCTAAGAGTGTTTTTATGCTTGATGACAAAAGTGAAGTTGAGCTTAAAATTAAATCAATTCGTTTTCATAAAAACTTTGCAATAATTAAATTTGATGGAATTGATGATATAAATGATATAATTCCATTTAAAGGACAAAGAATTTTTGTATCAAAACAAGAAGCATTGAATAAACTTGAAAAAGATGAGTTTTTAATTCAGGATTTAATCGGTTGTGATGTGTTTGATGAAAAAGATAATAAAATAGGCGAAGTGATAAATATATCAACAAATTCATCTCAAGACCTTTTAAATATTAAAAACGGTTTTGGAAAAGTTGATTTAGTTCCTTTTGTTAATGAATTTTTCCCTGTTGTCGATGTGAAAAATAAAAAAATTACAATAAAACCAATTGAAGGACTTTTATCTTGATTTATGACGTTATAACATTATTTCCTGAAATAATAGAAGGATATTGCTCTCAATCTATTACAAAAAGAGGGATAGAAAAAGATGTTATAACAGTTAACACACACAATCCAAGAGATTTTTCTAAAGACAAACACAAAAGAGTGGATGACACCCCATACGGTGGCGGAGATGGTATGGTGCTTATGTGTCAGCCGATTTTTGATTGTTATAATTCAATAGATAAAAAAGAAAATTTTGAATTTATTATGCTTACTCCTCAAGGGGAAAAGTTTAGCCAAAAAATAGCAAAAGAATTATCTCAAAAAGAACAAATAATTCTTCTTTGCGGTCATTATGAGGGGTTTGATGAAAGAATAAGAATAGGTTTATCTCCAAGAGAAATTTCAATAGGCGATTTTGTTTTAACAGGGGGCGAATTGCCGGCTTTAGTTTTAATTGATTCTATTTCAAGAAATATAGAAAATTATCTTGGGTGTGATAAATGTGCTGATATAGATAGTTTTTCAGAGGGTTTAGAAGGGTATTTAGAATATCCTCACTATACAAAACCAAGAGAATATAACGGTATGAAGGTGCCTGATGTATTGTTGAGCGGAAATCATCAAGAAATAGAAGCGTTTAGAAAAGCCCAAAGTCTTGAGCGAACAAAACTTCGCCGTCCTGATTTATTGAATTAATTATTTAGGCTATGTAATGGCGCAGGAACTCTTCCGCCACGATTTACAAAGTTTTCAGATGAATATGAATTTACTTTCATAATAGGAGCGCTTCCTAATAATCCGCCAAACTCTGCGCTTTCGCCTATGTTTTTACCTATAACAGGGATAATTCTAACTGCTGTGGTTTTCTTGTTTATCATACCAATTGCCATTTCATCTGAGATGATGCCTGCTATGGTTGAATTTGGTGTATCTCCCGGAATTGCAATCATATCAAGACCAACTGAGCATACACTTGTCATTGCTTCAAGTTTATCAATAGTTAAAGAGCCTAAATTAGCAGCTTCAATCATTCCTGCATCTTCTGAAACAGGTATAAATGCGCCTGATAGACCTCCAACATAGCTTGAAGCCATAATACCGCCTTTTTTAACTGCGTCATTTAACATAGCAAGTGCCATAGTTGTGCCGTGTGCGCCTGCTTGCTCAAGCCCCATTGCTTTAAAAATTTCAGCAACGCTATCGCCTCTCAATGGAGTTGGCGCTAAAGATAAATCTATTACTCCAAAAGGAATATTTAATTTTCTTGCAAGTCTTCTTCCTATTAATTCGCCTGCTGAAGTAATTTTAAAAGCCATTTTTTTAATGCAATTTGCAACTTCGCCAAAATCGGCATTTTTATCAAGTTCAGATATAGCGCTTGATACTACCCCCGGACCTGAAACACCAATATTTAGAGCGCATTCTGCTTCGTTAACTCCGCAAAAAGCTCCTGCCATAAATGGATTATCTGTAACTGCGTTACAAAAACAAACAAACTTTGCTGCTCCTATTGAATCTTCATTTGCGGTTAATTGGGCAGTTTTTTTAATAACATCAGCGGTTTTCAATACGGCATCCATGTTAATTCCCGCTTTTGAAGTTGCAAGATTAACTGATGAACATAATTTTTTTGTTTGAGCTAATGCTTCAGGGATTTGTTCAAAAAATCTTAAATCGCCCTTAGTGAAACCTTTGTCAACTAAAGCTGAAAATCCGCCAATAAAATCAACACCAACTTCAGCTCCTGCTTTATCAATCATTTGAGCAAGATAAACATAATCAACATTATCGCAACTTTCGCCTATAAGAGATATAGGAGTTAGCGCTATTCTTTTATTAACAATAGGAATAGAATATTCATTTTCAATTTCATTTGCAAAAGATACCAGATTTTTTGCGTATTTGATAATTTTATCATAGATTTTTGCTGCGGTTTTTTTGGTGTCTGCTGTGCAACAATCTCTTAAACTTAATGACAGAGTGGTTGTTCTAATATCCAAATGATGGATTTTAACCATTTCTATTGTTTCTAAAATTTTTTGTTGATTAATGTTTGTCATAACTACCTATATAGTGTGCATTTTATCGAAAATATCTTTCTTTTGAACCCAGATTTCCATACCCAGCTCTGAACCTAAATTCAACATAGCGTCTTTGAAATCCTTGAAAGATACTTCAAGTTTTTTAATATCGCATAACATCATCATTACAAAGTTATCTTGCATGATTGTTTGTTTAATATCTTCGATATTTACTTTATATTTTGCAAGGCAATTTGAAACACTTGCAACTATTCCTACTTTATCTTTTCCTGAAACGGTTATTATAATTTGATTATCAGAATTATTCATTATTTAACATCTTCCTTAACAACAATTAAATTGTTCATAATTTTCATAGCAACAGTTGGAAAAACAACATTTTTAAGTCCGTCAGCAATTGAAACAACGCTTCCTGCTTTTAATACAACGTCTGCACCTTTGTACATAAAAGTGTAGTCTGTTTTTCTGTCTGATCTTACTGTGATTTTGTTTTCTTCTTTTGACATTTATTTTTCTCCTAAAATTATATCAACACCGCTGGATGTTCCGAGCCTTGAAGCTCCTGCATTTATTAAATTAATTGCATCTTGATAAGTTTTAATTCCGCCTGAGGCTTTAACTTCAAGCCCGTATGGTTTTACTGTTTTATACATTAATTTAACATCTTCCACTTTAGCACCAACTCCGTTTTTAACAAAACCTGTTGATGTTTTAACGAAATTTGCACCGGCATCTGAAGCTATTTTTGAAGCGGTAATAATTTCTTCTTTTGTTAATAAATCAGTTTCTAAGATGACTTTTAAGTTATGATTTTGACAGATTTCTTTTGTTTTTTTGATGTCATCTTCAACTTTTTTATAGTTTTTATTTTTTAATTCAGATATATTTAAAACCGTATCAATCTCATCTGCGCCCAATTCCAGAGCTTTTTGCGTTTGAAATAGGGTCATTTCAATTGTATTATTTGCAAGAGGAAAATTAACCACAGTAACGATTTTAGTATCATATCCTGACAATAATTCTTTTGTTAATGAGATAAAATAAGGATTTATGCATACTCCAAAAAAGCCGTATTTTTTGGCATCGTCTGTTAATTTTATTATGTCTTCATTTGTCGTATTTGGCTTTAAGATGGTGTGTTCAATATAATTATTTATTGTTTTCATAGTAAAAATATTATATCAAAACTAAGTTATTTGCGCCATAACTTATATTAAATGAAGATGAAATATTTTTAAGTGTAATATCTAAAATTCGCTCTTGTGCTTCTTTTGTGTTATAGGCTATATGTGGCGTTATTATAACATTTGGCAGTTGAAGCATTTTTTGAATAAAGAAGAATTTTTTAAGGCAAATATCTTTTAATTCTGTGCAATTATTGCATTTTTTCCAACTTTGGCAAAAATATTCTTCGCATTCAATAACATCAAGCGCTGCACCTTTTATTTTGTTTTCAATTAGTGCATAGTAAAGAGCTTGTGTATCAACGATTTCGCCCCTTGCTGTGTTTATTAGAATTGCATTTCTTTTCATTTTTGAAATCGCAATTTTATCTATTAAATTTCTTGTTTTTTCATTTAGAGGGCAATTAATAGATATAAAATCAGATTTTTTTAATAATTCATCAAGTTCTACAAAATTATATGCTCCGTTTTTTATTACATCATAGGCTAAAACATCCATCCCAAAGCCGTGTGCAATATTAATTACTTTTCTTCCTATTGCACCTACTCCAATTACACCCATTGTTTTAGAATATAATTCTACTCCTCTTAGGGTATCTTGGTTTATATCGCCATTTATAATGCTTTCTTTTGCTTGCGGAATTTTTTTAGATAAAGTAAGTGCAAGAGCAAAAACATACTCTGCAACGGTAGAATTGCCGTAATTTGGGGTGTTAAATACGTATATATTATTTTCTTTGCAATATTTTAAATCAACATTAGAAAAGCCGACACATCTTAAAAATATAAATTTTAAATTCTTAAATTTAGATAGTACCTCACTATCCAGGCTGGAGCTTACAAATACGCTTAGCGCATCACAATTTAAATATTTTTCATCAATGTAAGTTGAAGAATTTAAAACATTTTTAAAAAAGTATGGTTCAATTGTATTTGGAATTTTTTCTGATAAATAATCAAGTTCAATTTTTTTTGTATCGTAAAAAAGTATTTTCATAAATAAAATATAAAATTTATTTTATTTATTTAAATTCTTCAAGTGGCTAGATTGTAAGGCGTATTATTGAGCTAAGAATTTTTCCATTTTCTCATGGTCAAATTCGTTTTCCCATCTGGCAACAACGGTTGTTGCAACGCAATTTCCTATTAAATTTACGGTTGTTCTTCCCATATCTAAAATTTGATCAATACCCAATAAAACAGCAACACCTACAACAGGAAGCCCAAAACTTGATAAAGTGCCTGTTAAAATAACCAATGAAACCCTTGGAACACCGGCTATGCCCTTTGATGTAAGCATTAGAGTAAACATTATCATTAATTGTTGTTCTAGTGGAATATTAATTCCTACTACTTGCGCACAAAATAATGTTGCAAGGGTTAAATATAGCGTAGAACCGTCTAAATTAAATGTGTAGCCCATTGGCATAACAAAACTTACGATACTTTTTGGTACTCCAAATTTTTCCATTATTTCCATAGCTTTTGGTAGCGCTGCTTCTGATGAAGCAGTGGTAAAAGCCAAAAGTGCCGGATCTTTTATGGCTTTTAAGATACCTAAGAATGGTACATTGATTATTCTGCAAGCTAAAACTAAAACGATTACAATGAATGCAATTAAAGATAAATATGTTATTGCTATTAATTTTCCATAGCTTACTAAAATTCCTATTCCGTTTTGACCTATTGTAGCACTTATTGCACCAAATACGCCAAGAGGAGCAAATTTCATAACATATTCTGTAAATTTAAACATTATATCGCAAGTGCTTTGAAGAAAATCTAATACAGGACGGGCTTTTTGACCTACTGCACAAACAGCAAGTGCAAAAAATATCGCAAAAACAACGATT
Source organism: Candidatus Gastranaerophilales bacterium (assembly GCA_944324915.1). Classification (GTDB taxonomy): domain Bacteria; phylum Cyanobacteriota; class Vampirovibrionia; order Gastranaerophilales; family Gastranaerophilaceae; genus RUG14156. Next base: position 37,694 of record CALUYD010000009.1, read on the forward strand.
TGTAATAAATCACCTTTTGCCATGGATTCAACTACGCTCACAGGTACGCTATGAACAAGCATTTGAGCAAGGCTTAAGCCTTGAGGGGTGTGTTGCATTTGCTCAACCATTGCTAAAGACATAGAGCTTATATCTATATTAAAACCTGCCCCGGGTTTTAATATGTTTGCCATAACAAGACCCAAGATGAGCGCTATTGTTGTTGCTATTTCAAAATAGATTATTGTTTTAAGACCTATTTTACCAAGGTTTTTTACATTACCGTGTCCTGCTATTCCAACTGTTAAGGTTGCAAAAATTAAAGGAGCAATAATCATTTTTACCATTCTTAAGAATAAATCGCCCAAGGGCTGCATTTTAACGGCATACTGAGGCAAAAGCCAGCCGAATAAGATTCCAGCTACCAATGCAATGAAAATATGCAATGTAAGTCTTTTTGAGCTTTTCAAATATCTACTCCAAAATTATGCGTTTTTTATAATTTGTCAAAATCGCAAACTGTATAGAATTTATCTTTTAGTTTGTTTAAAAGAGCAATTCTATTGTTTTTTACTTTTTCATCTTTATCCATAACTAAAACTTTATCGAAAAATTCAACTGTCGGCTGAATTAATTGTTTTAGAGATTGAATATATGTTTTTAAGTCTTTATCTGAATTATTGTGAGCTAAAATTGCATTATAGAGATTTTTTTCTTCGCTTAAGACAAATAATTTTTCATCAACTGAGCTAAATTTATTGTCTTTTAAAATGCGAGAAACCCTTGTTGCATTTTCTTTAATAGCTTCAAAGTCGCTATCTTGTTGATATTGCATTACTATATTTGCTCTTTTGATAAATTCTGATAAATTAGCTAAAGGATTAAATTCTGAAACAGAATTCAATGCATTTGTGCTTATTTCTTTTTCATACATAAATATAAGTCTTTGGATGAAAAAGTCTTTTAATTCATCAAATAAAACATCTTCTGTTTCAATTGAAAATTCTTTTGAAAGAATATTAACGCTATATTTAATTAATTCTTCTAAATTAATATTTAAGTTATTTTCAATTATTATTCTTAAAATACCGATTGCTGCACGTCTTGCACCTAATGGGTCGTTAGAGCCTGTTGGGCGTTTTTTCTTTTTATCTTTTTGAGTTGAGATAAATAAAGCGCAAATTGTATCAATTTTATCTGCAATAGAAATAATTTGACCTTCAATTGCACTTGGTAGTTCGCCATTAGCACCAAGAGGGAAATAATGTTCTTTAATTGCTTTTGCGATATTTTCTTTTTCTTTATCGCATTTTGCGTAGTCTTCGCCGATAAAACCTTGTAATTCAGTAAATTCAAATACAAGTTTTGTTGATAAGTCGCATTTTGATAATTTTGCAGCTCTTAAAATATCATCTTTGTTTTCAATATTTAATGAGGTTGCAATTTTATCCGATAAATCAATCAATCTTAAAGTTTTATCATATAGGCTTCCTAACCCTTTTTGGAATGTCATTCCTTTAAGGTTGTCAAGTTTTTTTTCAAGTTTAGTTTTTGTATCTTCTTGATAGAAAAATACGCCGTCTTCTAAACGAGCACAAATAACTCTTTGATTACCTGCTTTAATGTTTTCAAATTCATCTCCAACGTAATTTGCCATTGTGATAAAGTGGTTTGATAGCTTGCCTTCTTTATCCCAAAGAGGAAAATATCTTTGATGTTGCGTCATAACTGTTGTTGTAACAATTGATGGAATTTGCAGATATTTTTCATTGAAATCACATAAAACAGGAATTGGCCATTCATTAATGAATGTTATTTCTTCAAGCAATTCATCAACATTATCAAATTTAATTTGTAAATTATTTTTTGATGCACATTCTTGAGCTGATTGGATAATTAAATCTTTTCTTTCTTCTTGATTAACTATAACATTTGCTTTTCTTAAAAGTTCAATATAATTTTTAGGTTCATCAATTACAACAGTTTTATTTTTTGAATATCTGTGTCCTTGAGTTGTGTTTGTTGATTGTTTATCGAAAATTTTTAAATCTACAATTTCATCTCCTAAAATTGCAACAACATTTTCAACAGGACGTGAGAATTTTTCACTGTTATAACCCCAGCGCATAAAGTGTGCGCCTTGAAGTTTTAAGAATAAATCTTCAATATTATTTTTTAATATATCTTTTGTTGAATTTCCTTTGATTTCGATTTTTGCCCAAATATAGTTATCTTTTTCGTATAAATCAGATAATTCAACTCCATTTTTCTTTGCAAAACCAATTGCAGCAGGTGTATATTCGCCTTGCGGAGTTTTTGCTATGTTTAAAATAGGGCCTTTTGCATCTTTTTGAACTGTTTCTTGTGATAAAGCTAAATCACTAACCAAAACAGCCAAACGTCTTGGTGTAGCATAAACATTTATGTAGTTGTACGCTAATCCGTTTTCTTTAAATAATTTTTCAAATAGGCTTTTTAATTGTGCAATAGCACTAGGTATAAATTTGTATGGAAGCTCTTGAACCAATACTTCTAATAAAAAATCTTTTCTCATAATATCTTGATTATATTATAAAAATTTTAAAATTAAGAATTTTTTATTAAGAAAATGCAACAAAATAATAAAAATTGGTATTAATTTTTTGAAAAATATCTTTGTATGTGTCAAATTATTATGTAAAAGAGTTATTAGTTTTGGTTGAATAATGCAAAATTTAGATATCATAGAAATAGGCGAAGAACAAGCCTATAATGCCAAGTTACTAGCTAGTAAGATGACTACGCCTCAAATCAGAAAAAGAAGCATGATTGATATGCTTGGTATTTCTTGTGCTATTAATTATTTGCATGCTAAAAGATTTAGAATTGATACTCAAAGAAGCGTTTATAAAATACCGTTATTATTTGAAGAATTTAAAATTTCAGATATTTATTACGGCAATTATAGAATTGATGTTATAACTCTTTTTAAAGAAAAAACAATTAAAATACCAAAAATCCATGTAGAGATGGATATTTTGCCTAATTTTTATTTTATTGTACAAATAGGCGGTAAAATCAAAGAAGCCAAAATGATTGGCTTTATTGATGCAAAAAAAATTCCAAGATGTTCCCATGATTCAAAATTTTACTATCCTACTTTGGATATGCTTTTTGATATTGAAAAATTTGCAAGTTTAACAAAACAATCTGTTCCTTCTAAAACTCTTTTAGGTAAACATGTTGATTGTATGGGTTTATTTTTAAAATTTATCGATAACGATTTATCTTCAGTTTATAAAAGACAATTAATTCAACATCTTATGAATTGTGATTCATGCAGAGCTCGTTTTATCGATACAATGGAGTTTGAAAGATTAGCGGGTAATATTAAATTTTATCCTGATTTAATGAGGCGTTATGAAACAAGAAATGATATAGAAGATGTTTCATCTATTGAATTGGATAAATCTTTTAGAAATGAAAATTTAGAAGATAGTATTAATAATGCGGTTATTGTAAATTCATCCAATCAAGAAAATCAAGATTTTATTGATATTGAACAAAATCAAAACAGAAATATAACACCGCCTAAAACAGTTCAAATGTTTGATATAGTGGACACTAAGCAAAATAAAAAAGGCGTTATAGATACTATTTTTAATGAAATACCAAAAATAGAACTTCCTCAAATTAAGACAATTTCTGCAATAAAATATAGAAGGCTTATTTTGATTTTTGCTGTTATTGTGCTTATATTGACAAGTTTTGCTTTAATTTCAGTTAAAGGTACATCTGAAATTTTAGATGAAAATGAGCAAATTGAAGAATTTGAAGAAAATGTTGATGATTACAGCGTTCAAGATTACAACGAGAACACTGACGGATATGCAAAATTAATTCCAAAAGATTCATCTAATATTGAAGATTTTACAATCAAACAACCAATTTCAACTAAGCCTACATATAGCCCTTCTATAACAAATATTTCTTGGGAAGCTCCTGAGAGTCTTGTTAAGAAGCCTAATTATACAAAATTTTTACAATTAACAGGTAAAAATGTTAAATTAAATCTTCAAAATGATTTATTGTTGGTAAATGATATACCGATAAATAAAACTGTTAAAATTGATATTAATATTGCTTCAAACGGAAACGTCAATTCAATAAAAATGGTTTCTTCATCAGGTTCTGAAGCGATTGATAATTCAATTAAAAAAGTTATTAATGATACTTTGACATATATGAAACCTCCAAGTCATGGAATTATGGTGAAGCCTGTTTATGTAACATTAACAATAGAGTTGAATTAAAATATCCTTTTTGTGCTATAATTTAAAAGCATAAAAAAAGGATATTAAATGACCTCAACCATAGCATTTATAGGCAAATCCGGAAACGGAAAAACAACACTAGCAAAATCATTTTTAAAATTAATAAAGAAAAATTTTCCAAACAGTTCCATATTAATGGTTGATAATGATTTAACTTTGGAATTATCAGATAGTTTTGGAATTAAAACAAGAAATACGATTTATGGCGTAAAATCAGGAAAACATGAATATAAAACAGGCATTCCTGAGGGAATGAGCAAGCAAGAATATATAGAGTGGGCGCTTGAAGATATAATTATTGAAATAGATGAAAATGTTGATATGATTGCTTCTTGGTTTGTAACCCCTAAGGATTGTCATTGCCCTAGTACAAAATTGATGAGAGATTCTTTATTGAAACTTATCTCAAGATATGAATTTGTTATTTTTGATTGCGAATATGATTTAAAATATTTAAATTTATTGGTTGATTGTCCTATTGATGAAGCGATTATTGTTTCAAAACCCGATAAAAAAGATGTTGCTCTGTGTGCAAAAATCGCTGAATCTTCAAGAAAATATGTATATGATGGGCAAATGGGTGCTATATTAAACAAAGTTCAAAAAGATAAACTAAATGATGCAACAGAGCTTTTAAACAGTTTTGAGCTAAATTTATTAGGATATTTAGAAAAGTTTGATGATGTAGATAATACTGATATAACAAGTATTTTAGAAATAATTTATTCGAGAATGAATTTGCCTCAAATTGAAAGATAGGTGCTATGGCGGTAATTATAGACGGAAAAAAATGTGCTGAAGAAATTTTGGATAATTTAAAAGATAAAATCTCAAAACTTGAGAAAAAACCTTCTCTTGCGGTAATTTTAGCAAATGATAATCCATCAAGCAAAATATATGTCGACAATAAAGAAAAAGTTTCTATGGAGTTAGGTATAAAATCAAGTGTATATCGTTTTGATAAGTCCATAACTCAAGGAGAATTAATTAAGTTAATCCATGAATTAAATGCTGATAAAAATATAAACGGGATTTTGGTTCAGTTGCCTTTGTTTGAACATTTAAATTCTCAAGAAATTATTGAATTAATAAATCCTAAAAAAGATGTTGATGGTTTTCATCCGATTAATGTCGGAAGGCTAAATTGCGGCTTAGAGCCTTATGCTGTTTGCTGTACGCCTAAAGGAATTATCAAACTTTTAAAAAAATATAAAATAAATTTGGTTGGGAAAAATGTTGTAGTAATTGGTCGATCTAATATTGTAGGAAAACCAATTGCAACGCTTTTAACTAACGAAAATGCCACAGTTACATTGGCGCATTCTAAAACAAAAAAACTAAAAGAAATTACAAAAAATGCTGATGTTATAGTATCTGCGACAGGTCATCCTAAGCTAATTAAGGCTGATATGGTTAAAAAAGGCGCTGTTGTAATTGATGTAGGTATAACAAAACAGATAAACGGTAAATTAGCAGGTGATGTTGATTTTGAAAAAGTTAAAAATGTAGCAAGTTATATAACTCCTGTTCCAAAAGGGGTTGGACCTATGACAATAGCTTGTTTAATGGAAAACACTTACGAATTATATTTAAAACAAAAGGCATAATATGCAAAATTTTAGAGGAACATTTATAAATAAAAATAGAGATGCTTGGGTTGAGATAAATTTATCTAATTTAGAACATAATGTTCTTTTAATTAAAGATTTTTTAAAGAAAAACTGTAATCCTAAGCCTGATATTTTTGCAGTGATTAAAGCGGATGGGTACGGGCATGGGTCATTAATGTGCGCTCCTACATTAATTGCATGCGGTGTTAATTATTTTGGTGTTGCAAGTATTGATGAAGGTATTGAATTAAGGGAAAATAAAATAACTCAACCTATTTTAGTCCTTGGAGCAAGTCCTCTTTGGGCAATGGAAAATGCTATAAAATATGATATTTGTGTATCAATTTTTAATGATGAACATATTGAAATGGCTCAACAATTATATGAGCGCCTAAATAAAAAGCTAAAAGTTCATATTAAACTTGATACAGGCATGAATAGAATTGGTATAAATAAAGAACATTCTAATAACTTTATAAAAAAAGTTTTAAATTCAAATGCTATTGAATTAAAAGGTATTTTTACTCATTTTGCTGATGTTGAAAATAACGACTTATTCAAAAGGCAAATTGATGAATTTCAAGAAATAATTAATCCTTTTAAGGATATTTTTAAAGAAAAAAAAGTTAAAATTCATTGTTTGAATTCCCCAGGGATGTTTTCATATCCGCAGTATAGCTATGATATGGTTAGAATGGGTGTAATTATGTGGGGTTTAACTCCATATTCAAATGAAAATCCCAATATGCCTAAGGTTTTACCTGTTATGGGGTTAAAAGCAAGGATTACAAATATTCATACTTTGAAAAAAGGTGATGGTATAAGCTATGGTCATACTTATATAGCAAATGAAGATACAAAAGTAGCAACTATTCCTATCGGTTATGCTGATGGTGTTGCAAGGAATTTATCCGGAAAAATAAGTGCTTATCTAAACGGAAAAGAAATAAAACAAATCGGAAGAATAACAATGGATCAAATTATGTTTGATGTATCAAATGTAGATTGTAAAGTTGGAGATATTATTGTTTTATTGGGTGAAGAAAATAAAGCTGATACAATTGACACTTGGGCAGAAAAATTAAATACTATTAATTATGAACTTACTTGCAGATTAAAAATGAGATTATCAAGGATTTATGTGAGGTAAAAATGGAAGATGAATGCAAAAAGACAAGTCTATATGATGAACATATAAAATTAGGTGCAAAAATGGTTCCTTTTGGCGGTTGGCTTATGCCTGTTCAATATGAGGGGATAATTAAGGAACACAATTCTACAAGAAATTTTGCAGGGCTTTTTGATGTATCTCACATGGGCGAAGTTTTTGTATCAGGAGTAGACAGTTTAAAATTTTTGCAATCAATTGTTCCTCAAGATTTGAATAATTTAGAACAAGGACGTGCTATATATTGCCATTTACCGAATAAAGACGGTGGTTTAATTGATGATATTATTGTTTATAGTGCAAAAAATATAATTGATGATGTTGATTATTTGATTGTTATAAACGCTTCAAGAATTGATTTTGATGTTCCTTTTATGAAAGAGGAAGCTAAAAAGTTTGATGTAAAAATAACTAATAAAAGTGATGATTTTTCAATGTTGGCGCTTCAAGGTCCAAATGCAAAATATATTATTGAAAAAATGGGCTTAAAATTGGAAAATCAGCCAAAATTTTTCACTTTTATAAATACAATTTTAGATGATTGTCCGATTTATTTAACTCGCACAGGCTACACGGGAGAAGATGGTTTTGAGCTTATTTTTGAAAATAAATATTCTTCAAAATTATGGAATAAAATATTATCTTATAAAGAATTTCAAGTAGTTCCTGTTGGTCTTGGTGCAAGAGATACATTGAGATTGGAAGCCGGTTTACCTTTATATGGGCATGAATTAAATGATAAAACAACTCCAATTGAATCATCATTGGGATTTTTTATTCCTAAAGATAAAAAGGAAGATTATAACGGTAAAAGTTTAATTCAAGCTCAAAAAAACAAATTAGCTCCTTTAAGAAGAAAACTTTTTGCTTTTGTTATGGAAGATAGAATGATAGCAAGAGCTGATTATAGTGTCTATATTAATGGAGTTGAATGTGGTGTTGTAACATCGGGTGCACCTAGTCCTACTTTAGGAAAAAATATCGGCTTTTGTATGATTGAATTTGATAAATTAGACAAAGATTTAGTATCAAAACTTAACAATATTGAACAAAGTCTTGGCATGACTATACAAATTATGGTAAGAAATAAATTGTATAATGCACAAATAGTCAAAAAACCGTTTGTTCAAAAAAAATATAATAAATAGGAGATAAAAATGAATATACCTGAAGGAATTTTGTGTTCAAAAACGCATGAATGGGTAGCTGAAGAAGATAATTTGGCAACAATCGGACTTACTGATTGGGCAGTTGAACAATTAGGTGATATTGTTTTTGTAGAATTGCCTGAAGTTGGTTCTAATTTTTCAAAAGATGAAGCATTTGCAACGATTGAATCAGTAAAAGCTGCAAGTGAAATATATATGCCTGTTTCTGGCGAAGTTGTTGAAGTTAATGAAGAATTAATCAATTCTCCTGAATTAATTAATGAAGATGCTTTTGCTTCATGGCTTATTAAAGTTAAACCTGAAAATTTCCAAGAGGATTCTCAAGGTTTAATGGAATACAATGATTACAAAGACGAAGTTCAATAAAAATTTAAGAAGGTAAAATGTATAATTTTGAAGCATTAAATAATGAAGATAGAAATGATATGCTATCTTCAATCGGCGTAAAATCAATAGATGAGTTGTTTGAAGTTATTCCAAAACAAGCAAGAATGACTAGTTTGGATTTGAATAACGGCAATGATGAAATATCGGCTCAATTAAATTTGAAAAAATTATCTTCTATGAATAAAACTGATTATTCTTGTTTTATGGGTAATGGAGCAAGAAATAGATATGTTCCAAGTTTAATTAGCGATTTAGCTTCAAGATTTGAATTTTTATCTTGTTACACTCCATATCAAGCTGAAATTTCGCAAGGCTCACTAGAAATAATGTATGAATTTCAATCTTTGATGTGTACCCTAACTAATCAGGATGTTTCAAATGCTTCTGTTTATGATGGAGCAAGTGCAGCTGCTGAAGCAATATTAATGTCAGCAAGATTAACTAAAAAGAATAAAGTTTTTATAGATAAAAATATAAATGAAAATTATAAAAAAGTAATAAAAACATATCTTTGGGCTAATGATATTGAATTTACTTTTGATGAAAATGAAAAAGATAATAATTTATGTGCTCAAATTTATCAAACACCAAATAAATTTGGCGAATTGGTTGATATGCCGAATAAAATTGATAAAGAGCTTATAATTTCAATTGTGGATTTAATGTCTTTAGTTATGTTTGAACCTCCAAAATCAGATATTACCGTTGGAGATATTCAATCTTTCGGAATAGGCTTGAATTTTGGCGGAGCTTATGCCGGTTTTATTGCTTGCAAGGATGCTTATAAAAGACAATTACCCGGAAGAATTTCAGGAAAAACTGTTGATAAAAATGGAAAAACTGCATATTGTTTGACACTGCAAGCTCGTGAACAACATATAAGAAGAGAAAAAGCGACATCAAATATATGCTCTAATCAAGCTCTGGTTGCTTTTTGTGCTAATTTATATTTAAGAAAATTAGGAAAAACAGGGCTTATTAATATAGCTGAAAAATCTTATAAAAATGCGCATAAACTAGCAGAACTATTAAAAGAGAATTGTTTTGAAATTCAAAACAAAGAATTTTTTGATGAATTTACGCTTGAAGTAGGAAACAGCGATAAATTTTTAGCTTTTATGAAAGAAGAAAAAATTTTAGCAGGTACAAAATTAGACAATAATAGAATTTTAGTCAGCGTAAGTGAAATTAACACTGATGATGAAATTTTGAATTATGTAAATAAAGCTAAAAGATTATCTTTGGCGAGAATATAAAACAACGCTAAAGCATAATGTTTCAAAAACTCCTATAAATTAAAATACAAAAAAAGGAGTTTATTTATGTGTAAAACCTATGATGCAATTTATGAAATAGCTAAATTTGTAGAATCAAATGTTTTGATTTGCAGAACCTCTAATGCTAGATTTGAAGGTCAAGTGTATAAATGCGATTGTTATTCTAATGATTGCAAATGTATTGATGGGATAATTACTCTAAAAGATGCTGTTGTAACTTATTCTAACGGTCAAACCAAAGAATATTCTTGGGTAAACATTGCAGCAAAACATATTGAAGCGTTTTCATTTTCTTGTTGCTCTAAAGACTAATAAAAAAAGACCTCCTTTTTGGAGGTCTTTTGTTTTAGTTATACATATCTTCTTTGAAATCATCAAAGTTTATTTCGAAATTATTTGTATTGTTTGAACTTTGTGCAGGTGGTTGATCGTTGAATGTTACAGTGCTTGTTTGGGATGGATTATCGCTTGCACTAGGCTTTTGAGTTGTTTCAACCTTTGCTTCAGTAGGAGTAGGTTGAGGTGCTACTGTTTCTTTTGGTGTTTCATCGCTAAATCCGCCTGTATTATCATCTGTATCATTATCGTCTAAATCACTTCCAGGTTGAGATGGTTCAGTAGGACATTCTGTTGGTTTAGATGTTGGCTCAGTTGATTCAGATGGGTTAGTAACAGGTGGTGGAAGAGTTTCTGTTGGTGTTGTTGTTTCTTCTGTTTCATCACCAAAATTACCTGTGTTATCATCTGTATCATTATCGCCTAGGTCTGTATCCGGTTGAGATGGTTCAGTAGGACATTCTGTTGGTTTAGATGTTGGCTCTGTTGATTCAGAAGGTTCAGTATCCGGTGGTGTTGTGTCTTCTGTTGGAAGAGTTGTTTCATCCGGTTGCGTTGTTTCTGTTGGTGTTGTTGTTTCTTCTGTTTCATCACCAAAATCGCCTATGTTATCATCTGTATCATTATCGCCTAGGTCTGTATCCGGTTGAGATGGTTCAGTAGGACAATATGTAGGTTCTGTTGTTTCTGATGGTTCAGTTGTTTCAGAAGGCTCTGTACTTTCACTTGGCTCTGTACTAGGAGGTGGAGGAAGTGTCGGTTTTGTAGTTGGAAGTGTTTCTTCTGATGGATCAACATCCGGTTCACTTGGACATATGGTTTCTGATGGCTCAGTACTTGGCTCTGTACTTGGCTCAGTACTTGGCTCAGTACTTGGTTCTGTACTTGGCTCAGTGCTTGGCTCTGTACTTGGTTCTGTACTTGGTTCTGTACTTGGTTCTGTGCTTTCTGATGGTTTAGTTGGTTCTGACGGCTTTGTCGCTGGAGGTGTATTATCCACAGGAGGCACGTATGGCTTAGCTTCAGGTTCAGTATGAACATAAGCTATTGGCTGTAAATTAACTTTAGAATCTTCGGAATCTAAGTCATTCATATCTATTCCTGTGTATAAATCTTGATTTGTTATTACTTTATCGCCATATTTATTCAATAAAACGTTATTATTATCAACAATTTGTCTGTATGCTGATAAAAGAAGTGCTTCATATTTGTCAGGGTTCTTCTCGTATGCTTCTTTTAGGCTTATTCCATCGCTAAATTGAATTTTATCCATAATTTCGATTGGGAAAAATATTCTATCATCCAAATCAGATAAATCATAAACGGCATCTTCAGGTACTAAGTAGCTTATTGTAGCGTCTGAATTTCTTTCTTTTGTAAGCATATTCAAAGTAAAGTTTTCATCTTCTTTACTCATAACTGATACGCCAACACGAGGAAGTTCAAGTTCTACTGAACCATTATCTTTTACGTATTGAGCAAATATTTTCTCGGCATCTTCTTCACCGCCGCCTGTAAATATTTCTTTGTTTCCATCCCATACAACAACACCATGCCAAATAGCAACACCTGCATAAGAATCCATTGTGTCTATGTTGTATGCTTGAGCTAATTTTTCTTTTAGTGTTTCTATAATTTCTTGATTGTTTCTTGTGTTACTGAATTCATCTTCATCGATTGTTAATTCTGCTAATCCGTTTTCGTCTGCATCTTGTGCTGTTAATTGAGTGCTGAAAGTTAATTTTGTGTCGTTGTTTTTGTCGCTAACTGCCAATATATTAACATCAGGTAGGTATATTCTGGTAGCTTCTTTTAAATCTTTTGTGTAATCTGTCGATAAAAGCATATCAACATCAATATTTGAAACATCTCCTTGTGTATAATCTATTGAGCCGTCACCTACAAGGGATGCCATCCAAGGATTTGCTTTTACAATATTTAATGCAATAGCACGTCTTACTTCTATATCTTGTTCATCAATTCCGTAGATTTTATCAATAATAGTATTTATGTCTGAAAATTCATCAATTGAGCCGTTTTGAGGGCTATCTGTTAAAATTACGCTAGTACCCAAAGGTTCAATTTTCCAATTTTTGAAGTTATCAGTAAAATCAAAAGTTAAGGAAGGACCGTCTTTTGTTTGATTTAACTGAAAGTCGTAATCTTCTTCAAGTTTATCTGTTGTTTTTGTTGTTGGAGATGTTGTATTTTGGGTTGCTTCTGTATTAGATAATTGAGTTGGTTTTACTGTTGGATTAGTATATTCTGATTGGCTTGTTTGAGGTGTTGTGGTTTCATAAGTTTTGGGAGCTTCAGAATTAGCCAATTTACCTCCAAAAAATCCAAATATTGCACTTAGCGCAATCATAAAGGCATTTTTAGCACTTTCTGCAACATTCTTTTTTGTTATATATTTTCCTGTAAAACTTATGGTATCACTTGCTCTATATAATCTTGGAGTTTGGCTATATTTTTTTTGGTAATTATTGTTAAATTTTAACTGTGACGCTTTATCGACTTTCATAAAAACGCTCCTATATTAATTTATTATTGCTTTTAAGTTAATACAGCTAAATAATAATATTTGCCATATCATGAAAATATTTTTAGTATTTGTTACATTTCTTAATTTATAATTCGTAAAATATCATCCTTGGCAACTCGTTTTTATTATATCAAAAACCTTTCCTAAAACAAATTTTTAAATTTTTCTTGAATTTTTATATACTCTTGGTGTATGGGTATTTTGGCTTGTTTTGGGAAAATATTATTACAAAATATTAAGAAAAATATTTTAAAATGTTACCTTTATAGAACTTGTGGAATTTAGAGAATAGATAAAAGGCATATTAGCCATAATGCTATATCTGCAAGTAATTTAAAAGTAAAGGTGGTAAAAAATGGGATTATCAGCAAGTCAAGGCAGATTGCTCCTATTAACGGCAAAAAAGAGCGACTTGGAGTACCGAGCTCAACAAATTGCAATGTTGAGAGCAATTTTGTGTCAAGAACAAGAAGCGGCAAGTAGAGAATATGAAGATGCTACTTCAAACAGGGTAATGAGTATTACTTTGGCATCAAATGCCGCAGGTAGTACAACAAATATTCCTAATGACAAAATTACAGAAAACTTAACTTATAGGGCATTAGTAAGCGGTACTGTTGCAAATGGCCCCGGTGCTACAATAGCGGGTATTCAAGCCTCTAAAGGTGCACGTACTGAAGATTATGAATATACAAGTACTAAGTTTTATCGTTTAATGAGTGCTGATGGTGCCATTGTTGTTTCTGATGTCGGTGAAATTCCAACAGCAACAGAAAGTGTAACAAAAACTGATGCAACTAAACTAAAAGGCGAGCAATTTGGTGAAAATGCATATCAGATAACAAATACAGCAAGCGACGGTTCAGAAGTTGTATCTTATGGTGTATTAGCTCCTGATGGCAGTGATTTAAGGAATTTAATTGATGATAACAATAAAACTGCATCAATTAAAATTGATATTGAAAATGGTGTCGTTGAATATGAAGATGAGGATGGCACCTTTAAATATTATGACATTGCAACAGGTGCTGATATAACAGGTATTCAAGATGAAACTAAAACATATACATTTGTTGATGGTGCAACTTTGTATAGCTCTTTTGCTGATATTCCTAAGAGTGTTACAAGTTCAGTGAATAAAGAAGGCAATTATGTTGAAGGCCCCGGTCCTGATGGTGTTGCAACATTAAAGAATTCAAAAGGTGTACCAATTCAAAGATATATTGTTGACCCTGCGCTAAAAGACGGCTATTTTGATAGCGAAAGCGGTATTAATGATATTAATTATCTACAAGAATGTTTAAGAAACGGTAAATATTTAATTCAAAAACTAGATCAAAACGAAAATCTTGAATCCGGTTGGAGATGGTCAGATATTTCTTGGGATACCGCTTCAAATATTACCGATAGTTATTATACAGATGATGATGCGACAGCAAAAGCAAAATATGATAGAATTCAATCTCAAATTCAAGCACAAGATAAAAAATTAGAACTTGAATTAGATAATATCGAAACACAAAGAAGTGCTGTTACAACTGAAATAGAATCAGTACAAAAAGTAATTGATGAAAATATCGAAGGCTCATTCAATGCTTTCGGCTAAAAAATTTAACTTATAACCCACATTCCGCTTAACTTAAATTACTTAAAGCAAGCATATTTATGCTTGCTTTTTTTTAATTCTTTGGAATTTTAAAACCAAAAATAGTTATATTTTCAGGGGTGCTTTTTGCTATCATTGATCCTTGGTGAGCTTGTATTATTTCTCTTGAAAGATACAAGCCAAGACCTACGCCGTTTTTGTTATATAAAGAGGGGTGTGTTTTATGTTTTTCAAAAACTTCTTTTAATATTTGTGGTTCGATATATAAGCTGTTATTTTTAATTTCAAATAAAAAATCACCGTTTAAAGTAGAAGTTCTTATTTTTATTGTTGAATTTTTAAACGCATAGTTAACTGCATTAGAAAGCAGTATTTCTATAACTTTTTTTATTTGTGCTTTATCTGCATTAACTATTATTTCGTTTTCACAATCAAAAATTATATCTAATTCACAATATTTTAATAAAATATTTAAATCTTTTATTAGGGTTTTTATTAGTTCTGTTACGTTAAATTTTTCATAATTTAGCTTTATATTTTCAAAATTTAATCTATATACAGAATTAAAAATTTCTGTTAGTTTTTGCATGTAATTGCAAGAATTTAGTGTTAATTCTATTAAATCTCGTTCTTCTTGAGAAAGTTTTTCAGACGTTGTTGATAAAAATGATTCTAAGGCAGTTATTTGAGCTACAATGGGGTTTTCTAAGTCGTGGATTATTTTTGAGACATACTCGTCTTTTTTAATGTTCGTGTTTGCCATACTTCTCCTACATCTATAAATGTAGTATAATATAAAAAAATGAAAAATGTAAATACATTTTATATATTTAATATAAATGAATTATTTAGATATAACAAAAACAACTTCTTGAGAAAAAAAGTTTGCAATGTGTCTTATAAGAAAACCGCTTCTTGATTTGTTTTTTGTAAGATAAACAGATTTTTCAATTTTAATGTTTCTTTTTTTGCAAAATTCAAAAAAATCTCCGATAGTTAAAAGATGTATGTTTGGTGTGTCATACCATTCATAGGGTAATTGTTTTGATTTTGGCATTTTTCCTTTGAAAAATAAATAAAATCTAACTCTCCAATAGGCAAAATTTGGAAAAGATACTACACCTTTTTTTGCAACTCTTAACATTTCGTATATTATAGCTTCAGGATTTTTGGTTGATTGTAAGGTCTGATTTAAAATAGCATAATCGTAAGTGTTATCTTGAAATTCATCAAGCCCCTTGTCTAAATCGCCTTGAACTACGCTCAAACCTTTTTCCAAAGCCTCTAAAACCTTATCTTGATTGATTTCAACCCCAAGACCGCTGACATCTTTCTCTTTTTTTAAAATGTCGAGCAAATCTCCACCGCCACAGCCTAAATCCAATACTTTTGATTTTTTTTCAATTAAATCACATACAATTTTATAATTTAAATTCATTTCAGCCTCTTAAAAAACTTTTTATTATTTTTGTTTGTTTTTCAAACTCTAATAAAAACGCATCATGTCCGCATTTGCTTTCTAGTTCAACAAAAGAAACATCTTTATTTAATTTAATTAGAGCATGTACCATTTGCTTTGATTGAGCGGTTGTAAATAGCCAATCAGATGAAAAAGAAATGATTAAAAAGCGAGAATTTGTTTTCTCAAGAGCTTTTTCGAGCGAACCGAATTCTTTGATAGGATCATAATAATCAAGAGCTTTTGTTATATACAGATAACTATTTGCATCAAATCTATCTACAAAAATTTTGCCTTGATGCGCTAAATAACTCTCAACTTGAAAATCGATACCAAAATCAAAACTTGGAGCATCTTTAAATTCTCGTCCGAATTTTTGATACATTGCTTCTTCGCACAGATAAGTTATATGACCTATCATTCTTGCAATTGCAAGACCTGAGGATGGCGTTTCTTTATCGTAATAATCGCCGTTATTAAAGTTTTTATCGGTTAAAATAGCGTTTCTTGCAACTGCATTAAATGCAATTCCTTGGGCATTTAATCTGGCGCTTGTTGCAATAAGTATGCTTGATTTAACCATATCAGGGTATCTTATGGCCCATTCCAGAGCTTGCATTCCCCCCATTGAACCGCCTGCTGTGATTAATTTTTTAATTCCAAAAAAGTCGATTAATTTTTTTTGCAAATTAACCATATCTTCAATTGTAATAACGGGAAAATCGAGCCCATAGGGTTTATTTGTTTCGGGGTTTATTGAAGTTGGACCTGTTGTTCCGTAACAGCTTCCTAAAACATTCGATGAAATAATGAAATATTTATTTGTGTCAAAGGCTTTGTTTGGACCTATCATATCGTCCCACCAGCCTTTTTTACCTGTTTTTTTGTTTGTGTATGCAGCATGTGCGCTTCCTGTTAGCGCATGTAAAACTAAAATTGCATTATCCTTATTATCATTTAATTTTCCGTATGTTTGATATGCAATTTTGACATCTTTAAGAACCTTTCCGCTTTTTAATTTTAGCGGTTCATTTACTTTGTATATTTTAGTTTCAGCGTAGTTTTCATTTCCCATATTTATATTTTATCATCTTATACAAAAGTATAAAAATATATTAACTATTGTATAAATTTTAAAAAAAATACTTCAGTTTATAAAAATTGTGCCGTTATGGTAAAATATAAGTGGCACAGGATTGGGTATTTATGAACAAAACCAGTAAAATGAACGAAGAAAATAACTCCTCAATGTTTACAAGAAGCATTAATTTGCTTGAGGATGATCCCCTAGAAGAAATTTTCGCACTTAATTTAGGTGATTTTTTAACAGAGCATTTAATTAATCCGGAGCTTGCAAGTAAGGTTTCTAAAAAAGCAAAAGATAAAAAAGAATGTTTAAAAGAACAATTGAAAGAACTTATTTCAATTTATTCAATTGATAATACTTTAAGTTTATTAGGGTTTGAAAACAATGAAGATTTTGTTATTTATAATTCCATAGCAAAAACCGTAAAATTAATGCTAAATCTGGTTGAATGTAATATCTTTTTAGCAAAGAAAAATGAACCTTTGCGCCATGCGGGTTCATCTGATGAAGAACTTTCAAATGAAAATATTAATGATTATATTAAAGAAGTTATGGAAATAGAGCATGAAAGAGTGATTGAAGATGATGAGCTTCAAATAACTTTATTTCCTATGAAAAATAATTTTGAATGTATCGGTGTAATTGAAATTATAAGAAAAATCGAACGTCCTTTGGAATTTGAATATGCCGATTTAATTCAAAATATGGCAGGTTTGTTTGTAACATCTTTAGGCTTGCAAAAGCTGATTGATGAAGTTAAAAGACTTTTATCAGATGAAAATGTTGCACTATCTGAGCTTCAAAACTTAAGAGCGCAATTAACTGCAATTATTGGCGATTTAGGCGATCAGCAACAATCGTTTGTTGAAAAATTAGCTTACGCTTCAGATTTAAAAGGTCAATATAAACGCTCACACTCTAACGAATGTGCTCAATTATCAAGAGAAATTTGCAACCATTTAGGATTGAATGAAAAAACAACAGATTTAATATATTATGCCGGCTTATTGCAAAATATCGGTAAAATAACTCTTTCAGAAGAATTATTCACCAAAAAAGAAAAATTAACTCAAAAAGAATGGGATGAATTGAAAAACACTCCAAACGTTGGTGTTGATTTGTTGATGAATATTAATTTTATGTCTGAAGTTGTTCCATATATTAATTATCAGCAAGAACGCTATAATGGAGGCGGCTATCCTGAGGGTTTGAGCGGTAATTCTATTCCTTTAGGTTCAAGAATTATAGCTTTAGCTGGTGCATATTGTGCGCTAACTCAAGATAGAGCACATAGAAAAGCAATGACAAATGATGAAGCGCTGAAAGTTTTAAAAGAAGAAGCAGGAATTAAATGGGACCCTGCAATAGTAGATGTATTGATTGAAATTAAAAAGACCGCATAAGCGGTCTTTTTAATTTATAAGTTTAATAGGATTTATAATTGCTATTATCAACTGTTTTTTTACCTTCTGGAGTAATTGTGATAACTTTTTTGCCCTGAGTTCCATAATCAACGGTAATTATTTTATTTCCTTTTTCATCTATTGTTTGAGTTTTTTCTGCAAACTTACTACCATTTTTGTATGTTACACCATTTTCAGTCTTTCTAATTAATGGTTCTGATTTTCCTGTAGCGTATCTAGCATATCTTGGTTCTGCTATTTCTAGTCTTGGTTCTCCTTTTTTTACTCTAGGATCAATAGTTATTACTTTGCCATATTGTTTTTTTAGATTCTTTGAAGCTTGTGTATCATTATTTTTTAATGGTATTTCTTCTAGTTCTTCTTTGTATGGCTGCCATACATGTTTAATAGTTCCATCATCAGATTTTATTTCTTTTTTATATGCGCCACGTGATAATTCTATTCCATTTACATTAACAGTTCTTTTAACTTCATCTGGAGTTATTTTAGTTGTAGAAGCAAGATACTCTTTTCCAATAGAATTAGTGTTAAATTTTTGGATTGTTTTTGCACCATCTTCGGATGTTGAATATACTTTTCTGCTTATTAGTAATTTTGGATTTTCGAAAAGAGGGTTGTCTTTAAGAACATTAGGAAAATCAACTTCTTTATATTTAGTTGATTCAATTAATTTTCCATTTTCATATTTAAGCGCAAAAATGCCTTTTTTATTTTTAACATTAATAGTGCCTGTATATGGGTTATCTGCTATAAATGTTTCGCCTTTTTTGAAACATCCGATTTTTCTAAATTCATCAATGTCCATGTTATCAAAATTGTTAGGACGTATACTAGTTTCTATAAAACCAGCATCTACTGTTTTACCTTTTCTTATTTTAGATGCAATTACAATTCCTGCTGCTGCAACAGCGCCAAGACCTACAAGTGTACCTATAATTTTTTTGTTATCAAATTTAGGTTTTTCTTTTTTATCTTCTGTTTTTATTTCAACTGTTTTTTTAGGGGTGCTTCCTATAACTTGAGTATTTTGGATGTTTTCTATACCGCTCATAACTTTTTCCTTTTTTCTTATACTTTTAGAAAAAATCAATATAGCGTAATTTTGCCAATATTTTACCAAAAATTTACAAAATTTAATAGTTATTAACTATTATTTTATATTGGGCAAATTGAACGTGGAGAAGCTAATGTTACTATTAAGACGATGAAATTATTAGCAAATGCCCTTGAAGTTGAATTGAATGTATTATTTGATTTTAAATTTTAAAAGACCGCTTAATTAAGCGGTCTTTTCGTGATTAATTTTCTTGAGGTGCTTGATTTTTTTGTTTATCAATCATACCTTGAATTTTATTTATTAATTCTTCGCCTTTTTTAGCCATTTCATTGCTGATTGATTCTGCTTTTTCTTGTATTTCTTTAACTGCACCTTGAGCTTTATCATAAGCCTTTTGAGAAGATTCTTTGATTTTTTCTCTTGTTTCTTCGCCTGATTGAGGAGCTAGTAAAATACCTGCAACAGCACCAACTACGCCACCTACAATAAAACCTGCAATAAATTTACCTGCTGACATAATATTTTCCTTTCTTAAATTATTTTTTAAACATGTTCATTCCAAAAGAAATTCCTTTTGAAATTCCTTGGATGAAACTTTTTAATTTACCGCCTAAACAAGCGCTTGCACCGAAAAATGAAGCTAGGCTTGTTTTTGCATTTTGAAATTTTGTATCTGCGTTATTTGCTATTGAATTGATTGATTTTGCAGCTTCTTTTAGTTCTTTTAATGTCGGTTCAATTTCTTTTTGAACGCTTGTTGCAATGACATTAGCATTATCAGTTAGTTTTGTAACGCTAATTATTAGTTTAACTACAAATACGGTTAAAACTACTAAACATATAACGCTAACAAACATTAATACAGAAAAACTTACACTTGCATTCAACATAACGACCTACATTTCATCAACATTTGTTTCGTTGTTTTTAGCTTTTGCAAGTTGTTTTGCTTTAAGATAGTCATTAAATTTTTTGTAAGCATCTTCAACTTTTTCTTTAGAACTTTTAATTGCACTCATAGCTTGTTCTTTTGCTTGAACAATTTCCGGAGAATATTTTTCTTTTAGTTCGTCAATTGTCTTTTTTAATTCTCTTCTTGATTCTTCGCCGGATTTTGGCGCAAAAAGAACACCCAGAACTATGCCTCCGACAATTCCTGATAAAATACCCATTGCAAAACCAAATGAGCCGTCTTCTTTTTTGTACATATTTTCTCCTTTTAAACTTGAGTTTATTATATCATTTTTTTAAGCTATTTTAAAGTAGCAGAAAGTATAACGAAAAAAAATATTTAAAAAATACTTGCACTAAAAAATTTTTTTGTTATTATTAAAAAGTACCTTGTTTAATGCAGGGAACGTGAAAATTGAATATTAAAAAACGCTAATCCTCAGTAGCTCCTAAGTGAGTGAAACGAACGGTAAGAAAACCGGAGCAAGCTCCGCTATTGAGCGAGAACGTGAAAATTGAATATTAAAAAACGCTAATCCTCAGTAGCTCAATGGCGGAGCAACCGGCTGTTAACCGGTAGGTTGTTGGTTCGAGTCCAACCTGGGGAGTTTTTTATTGGAAAAAATAATTTAAATAGTTTTAAATTTTTTACTGTATTTTTATCAATTTAAATACTGATTTTGTTTTTATATAAATATGAATGTTGGCTTAAATAATTTTATAAATAAAGCCTCAAGTTTATCGTTGTAGATTATCAGATAGATTGAGAAAAGTACCCTCGGAAGTTTGAGAGAATTCTCAAACCTTTTAGGTTTTCAGGGAAGAATTTCAAAACTTCCTGATACAAATTCTTAAACATTGTGATAGTTCACTCTCAAAGTTACTGATACTTTTTTGATAAGTTTTGTGTTTATTTATGTTCTATTCTTAAAACACGTATTAAACACTCTTTGAACAACATTTAAAATTAATGTTGTAAAAGTTGTCCATAAATTATTATTTCCAGCTTATCATTTGATTTTCGCATTTCTCTGACAAATTGTGGAGTATGATCATTTTCAAAATTCACAGATCCCTTAAGTAATACTTTAAGAAACAGTGTAACTTTTATAAAGAAGTGAAACATGTATTCTGCTTCTTTTTGTGTGAAATGTGTAGGCTCGCTCCAATCTAAAAAACAACCATGTGCAATTTGAGAACTGTCATTATAAAATCCATAAACAATGTCCCTGAGACCAAATATAAAATCATCCTCAAGTTTAAAACCAATATCATCTAATTCTTTAAACATTTTTTCATATTTTATAAATTGTGGACGGAAATTGGTAAAATACTTATCAAATTTTTCAAAATTTGAATTATTAATTTTATATTCTTTTATTCCAATTCCTTTAAGAATTTTCTGCTTTGCTTGTTCTTGAATAGAATTAAAGCATTTTTCATTCTCCGCAGAAAGCTCTTCTTTTGATATAGTTGTTCCATTAACATCGATTGGTTCGCCATCACGCATATTTTTATAAATAATAAAATTATTTTTAATCTTTAAAATTTGTGCTTCGTCAAGATAGTCCTCTATTTTCTCCGGGAATTGCGATAAATATGTAATCAAAATTACACTTTCAACTGCACTCCGTAAAATAATTTTGGATTCCTTAATATGTCCTTCAAAAATCAATTTATTTGCTGCATCAGCATTTGAAATAATTTTTTTGATAAGAGTTAGATATACCACTAAAGCTTTTGAATCAGATTTAATTGTATTTATTGTCTGGTCAAAATAAAAGATTAATCTGCCCATTTCATTGCAGAAATCTTCAACTGATATTAATTTGTTTTTATCAATATTTATCAAATTTTTATCCTTATATTAATAAAATTCTATAACTAATTATACTGATTATCCTAAATCTTTATTTTTAATTAACTTTTAATGTAAAGACTTAACATAATCCCAATTGCAGCTTTTTCATGGTAGAATCAAGTTAGCTTCTATGATGTTTATTAATGAGGTGGGAATGGCATTGTTGTTAAAAAACGAAGAAAGAATAGATGTAAAAAAAGAGATAGATTTTGTTTTATCTATTGCAAATAAGTTACGCGGGCCATACAAAGCAAGCGATTATAAAAAAGTAATTATACCGATGATTATATTGCGCCGTTTTGAATGTGCATTAGAAAAAACTAAAGATAAAGTGCTTAAAGCAATTGAAGATGGACTAAATATCCCTGACTATTTATGTAAAGAATCAGGTTATCAATTCTATAACACAAGCAAATTCAACCTTAAAAACTTGCTAAACGATTCTGATAATCTTAAAGACAACTTGAAAGCCTATATTGATGGCTTTTCTGATAATGTAAAAGTAATTTTTAACGGTGAAAAAGAAGATAAAACCAAAGAAAAAGATGGTCATGAGGGTTTAGATTTCAACAAAGAAATTGATAAAATGGCAAAATCTAATCGCCTTTATTCAGTAGTTAAGGCCTTTTCTGAATTAAATTTAGACCCTGAAACAGTTGATAATATGAAAATGGGTTATATGTTCGAAGATATTATTAGACGTTATTCAACTAACGCAGAGGCCGGCGATCACTATACTCCAAGAGAGGTTATAAAATTACTTGTAAATATATTGCTTTCAGAAGGTAGTGAAGATATGCATCAAGAAGGTAAAGTTACAACAGTTCTTGATATGGCTTGCGGTACAGGTGGTATGTTATCAACTGCTTACCAGTTCTTAAAACAAATCAATCCTAGAATGGATATAAAACTTTTTGGGCAAGAAGTTAATGGCGAATCTTATGCAATCTGCTTATCTGATATGATGATAAAAGGACAGGACGCTAAAAATATTCAGTTCGCTGACACTATGAAAAAAGATGCTTTCCCAAGCCAATCAATGAGAATGGTAATCGCCAATCCTCCATTTGGTCAAGCATGGGGTGGAAAAGACGCAGGAGAAGGTGTTGAAAAAGCCGTTAAAGCAGAACATGCTAAAAAGCCTAACGGGAGATTTCCTGCCGGACTCCCTGGAACAGGCGATATGCAATTATTGTTTATTCAACATGCTATGGCAAAACTTGATAAAACCGGGAGAGCTGCTATTTTAGAAAATGGTTCTCCTCTGTTTTCAGGTGGAACTTCAAGTGGTGAAAGTCAAATAAGAAGGTGGTTACTTGATAAAGATTATCTTGAAGCAATAATTGGACTTCCTAACCAACTGTTTTATAACACAGATATTGGCATATATGCGTTTATTTTCTCAAAAAACAAAAGACCTGAAAGAAAAAATAAAATTCAATTTATTAATGCAGTTGATTTTTGGCAACCGCTTCGTAAATCTTTAGGTAAAAAAAGAAAAGAAATATCTGATTTGGATATAGAAAAAATTACTGAACTTTTTACAAAATTTGAAGAAAATGAGTATTCTAAAATCTTTGACAAAGAAGAATTTTTATACAAAGAATATGCTGTATATCAGCCATTACAAAGAAACTTCATTATTAATGATGAAAGAATAGAGCAATTGAATAATTCTGCTTTCTTTGACCGTTTATATAATGAAGATAAGTATCAAGAACTTTTAGAAACTAACCCAAGAGAACCTAAACAAGATAAACAAATCAAGGATTATGAAAACGGAAAGAAAGTCAGAGAAGAAATTCTTGATATTTTGAATAAAAACAAATCAGATGTTTTGTATAAAAATTATGATAAATTTAAAGCTATAATAAAAGATTTATTTAAAGCATCAACACTATCTGCCACTCAAAAAGAGAATGTCATTTGGGGTTTGTCCCAGATGGATAAAACTGCTGATATTGTTTATAAATCAGATGGTACTCCTGAAATTGATAAAGAAACAAAGGATACGGAGCTTATTAAGGTTAATGATGACGTTGATAAATATTTTGAAAAAGAAGTTTATCCGCATGTACCTGATGCGATGTATTTCTTTGAAGAAGATTTAACTAAAAAAGATAAACCTGTAATCAAAACTGGTGCAGAATTTCCATTCACAAGATATTTTTATGAATATCAGCCACCGGAAAAATCAGAAGTTTTGCTGAAAAAATTCTTTGATATTGAAAATAGTCTGAATAAAACCTTAAAGGAGCTGCAAAATGTCTAGTGATGTATTCTTTTTAGGTTCTGGTTTTTCAAAAGCTATTGATAATAACTATCCTGTATTGTCAGAATTATCTCGAGAAATTCATGATAATTTAAATACTGAAAAAGAATCTGTTGGTATGCATTACAGAAATGAGATACCAGATAAGTATAAAGACAATATTGAAACACTATTAACATTTTTGTCTTCAAAATTGCCATACAAAACTGCGGTGCAAAATTTAGCAGATGAAGCATTATATATGGATATTGCAAATCAAATCTCAGTTTATTTTGAAAATAAAGATGTGAATTTTGACAATAATGATTCTATATATAAACTAGGCAAATACATTGCCAAGAATGATATTACTAGTATTACACTTAATTATGACACTATTTTAGAAAAAGTAATAATTAATTATCTTAGTAGACATGCCGGCAATAGTGGTCAAGTTGTTCAGATGAACAATCATTATGAAAAATTTTACAATATACCTATTACAAATTTAAGAAATAGAGCTGGTGATAGTCATTTCATTACAGATATGAGCGGCAAGGGACCACATTTTCTAAAGATATTAAAATTACATGGTTCCATAAACTGGCTATATACTGGTAATAGTTTCAATGAACCGATTTATTGCAAAGATTTTACATATGATGATAAAGATTATGAATATCTTAGAGCAGGTCTTAATACAATGATTGTTCCTCCTGTTTTGGATAAAAGTCGTGCATACAATCATATAATATTAGAATCTTTGTGGAAACAAGCTTTTGATAAATTAAAGAACGCTGAAAATATCTATATATATGGATTTTCATTCCCTCCTACGGATTTATCAGTAAGATATTTATTTCAATCTGCATTAAGTAATAATCATAAAAATCCAAAAATATATGTCATTAATACAGCCGAAGCTAAAAATTCCATAGAAAAAATTTATAAAGAAATTTTTAATATTAGAAATTTATATTTTGATTATTGCTGTGATAATTCATTAGAAAAATTTGTTCAAGATGTTATTGAACCAAAGTTGGAGGTTGCAAATGTGTAGTCTAGATATATTGCAACCGATATTTACAAAATTTAGTAATATACTATTTAATTTAAATACCTATACAACGGCTTTAGGTGCTTTTGTTGGTGCTACAGCCGCATTTTTATTAGGTATATTTGTTGATAATAAGCAAAAATTGAATCAAGAAAAAAGTGAAATTGTGTTATTTGTTTATGATATGAATATACTTTTGAAAAGATTATTTCAAGTCTATGTTGATGTAGATTCAAAGTTAGAAAAATTTGCACAGGGGGATAAAAAACAACGTGTATTTATGTTTTTTGACCCGATTGTGTTAGATATAAAACCTCTACACTTTATAACAAATAAATGCCCTAGATTATATGAACAAATTGTGCAACAACAAATCGATACAAATATCTTATATCACGCACTTGTTGAATATAATGATGCATGTTGTACCGGCATAAAGGATAGAGAAAAGCTATTGTATGGTATACATAAAAAATTATTAGAAGTAATACCAATTATACATATTAATATGGTAAGTATGGATGCATATTATAAAAAGTTTTATAGAAGTAGGACTATATTAAAAGATTACTTAGTTAATATAATTACCGAAACAGGAGATTTTTTAATCGAAAAAATAGTTGAATATAAAAAAATTATAGACTCTAAAGAAAAGCAAATTAATAGGCTTACAGGCAAAAAATATACTAAAGATGAGATAGAAGATTTATCCGAATACATTAATTACTTTATATCTATATTTGGTGATTGGGTTTGCGATTTTAAAAATTTTGATAAAACAAATAAATATTATGTGGAACGATTTGCATCATTAAATTTAGCTAATAAAGAAAAAATTGATTTATTATCTAAATTAATCCAAGAAAATAATAAGAGTCAGGAGGACAAAAATGCCAACTGAGACTTTGATGATGAAAGTTAGCAATATTGATTGGATGGGTGATATACCAAATACTTGGCAAGTAAAACGCCTTAAATATGTTATGGATAATTATGACTACTTAAGACAACCGATAGATGCTTCTCAGAGAACACAAGATGGTGATATTTTGTATGATTATTATGGTGCGTCTGGAGTTATAGATAAAATTGATGATTACATATGTGAAGGAGAAAAAATTTTAATAGGAGAAGATGGTGCAAATTTAAAAATGAGAACGTTACCTCTAATATATATTGCAAGTGGTAAATATTGGGTTAATAATCACGCACACATTCTTTATCCTAAAAATGATAATAATTTACATTTTTTTGCACATCAAATGGAGTCAATTGATTATGAAAATTTTATAACAGGTTCTGCACAACCTAAATTATCACAAGAAAATCTAAACAATGTATTATTAATAGAACCTCCAGCATATGAACAAAAAGCGATTGCTGATTTTTTAGATGAGAAGTGTGAGAAAATTGATAAAGTTATTGGTAAAATTGAAGAGCAGATTCAGGTATTAGAGGATTATAAAAAATCTTTGATTGCAGAAACTGTAACAAAAGGTCTTGATAAAAATGTTCCAATGAAAGATAGCGGTATAGATTGGATTGGTGAAATACCAAAAGAATGGGAAATTAAAAGAATAAAATATTTTACAAATTTAAATGGAAGAATTGGTTGGCAAGGTTTAACTACAGAAGATTATCAAGATGAAGGACCTTATCTTATAACTGGCATAGATTTTAATAATGGGTTAATTGATTGGAATTCTTGTACACATATTACTGAAAAACGTTGGATAGAAGCAAATACTATCCAAATAAGAAATGGAGATTTATTAATTACAAAAGATGGCACTGTTGGTAAAGTCGCTGTTGTTTCAGGTCTAAATGATAAAGCATCTTTAAATAGTGGAGTTCTTTTGATTAGACCACAGGGTAACGTAGAGTATTACAACAGATATATATATTATCAATTAATATCTGATGTTTTTTGGGCTTGGTTTGAATTTAATAAATCAGGCAATAGTACAATTATTCATTTGTATCAGCAGGATTTTGCAAATTTATACACATTACTTCCTAATATTACAGAACAAAAACAAATAGCAGATTATCTTGATAAAGAATGTGAAAAAATAGATAAAACAATAAAAAATAAAAAAGAGCAATTAGAAACTATTAAAGAATACAAGAAATCTTTAATATATGAATATGTTACGGGTAAAAAACGAGTAGCGTGTTGAGGTGAATTATGGAATCAAACAGAATCAAAGAAAGACGAGATTATCAAAGATTAATATTAAATTATCTGCGTGATAACAACAAATTTTTAGAACGCGATTCTAAAATTCATTATGATGCTAATCTCGCTATGGATAAAGAACTTTTAATGAAGTTTTTATGGGCTACTCAAAAAGAAAAACTTGAATTTTTGCAAACAAAAAGCAGTTATCAAAAAGATTTTGAAGGACAAATAATATCAAATATCAATCGGTACATTTATGATTATAGCCTTATTGATGCTTTAACAAATGGTGTTGAAATGGATGGACAAAAGCTGGATTTGATGTATACAAAACCTGCGATGTCATACAATAAAGATTTAAACGAAAAATACGAAAATAATATTTTTTCCGTTATGGAAGAAGTTAATCATAAAGAAGATGAAAGAATTGACCTTGTTATTTTCTTGAATGGTATTGCTATATTTGCAATTGAACTTAAATGCAATTTATCAGGGCAGAATTATAAAGATGCAATAGATCAATTTATGTTCAAAAGAGACCCTAAAACAAGGTTGTTTGAATTTAAACGTGGAGTTTTGGTTTCTTTTGCAATGGATTTAGAAGAAGTTTGGATGACAACTCATTTGTGCAGAAGAGATACATTCTTCCGACCTTTTAATAAAGGATTCAATAAAGGAGCAGGAAACCATCCGACAGAAGACAATAATGGTATAAGAGTATCTTATATGTGGGAAGATATCCTTACAAAAGATTCTATTTTATTTTTGATTGATAAATTTATTTTCATTGAATACGAAAAGAAAAAAGATGAAAAAACAGGCCAAACAAAGATTCAGGAAAATTTAATTTTCCCAAGATATCATCAATTAAATGCCATTAAAAGATTAATTGAAGATATGAAAATAAATCATACAAGCAGAAATTACTTGATCGAACATTCTGCAGGTTCTGGTAAAACTAATACTATTGCTTGGTTATCGCATTTGTTAAAATCGTTACACGATAATGATGTTAATATATTCGACACAATTCTTATTATGACAGATAGGATTGTTGTTGATAGACAATTGCAGGACGCAGTTTCCGATAAGCATTTTAAGGCTCCTGCCGGAGAAGTTGTTGTTTTAGATGATGATTCAACTTCTGATGATTTAAGAAGAGCATTAAACGGTAATACAAAAATTATTGTAACCACAATTCATAAGTTTAGTTATATTACAGATTCCACAAAAGCACTTAAGAATAAAAAATTTGCAGTAATTATTGATGAAGCACACAGCTCAACTTCAGGCGCTATGATGGAAGCCGTTACAACAACATTAACTAAAGAAGATGAATCAGAAGAAAAAACAACTTACGATTTATTGGTGGATGAAATAAATAGTGCCGGCAAGCAGGACAATATTTCTATTGTTGCATTTACTGCAACTCCAAAAGGGACAACCCTTCAATTATTTGGAGAAGAAAACGGCGAAGCATTCAGTTTATATTCCATGAAACAAGCTATTCAAGAAGGTTATATTCTTGATGTACTTCAAAACTATACAACTTATGAAACATATTTTGAGGTAAATAAAAAGATTCAAGAAGATCCTTTATTAAAGGAAAGAACTGCAAAACGCAAAATTGCCCATATGATTAATACTGACGATACTAATCTCAAGCAGAAATTAGAAATTATGCTTGACCATTTCACAAGCAAAATTCAATATATGCTTGACGGACAAGCTAAAGCTATGGTTGTTACATCCTCTCGTGAAGCAGCAGTAAAATATAAAAACATCTTTGATGAACTTATTAAAGAAAAACAATATACTAATATTGAAGCTCTTGTTGCTTTTTCCGGCAAAATTAAAGTTAATGGTATTGAATATTCAGAACCTAAAATGAATGGAATATCGGAAGCAAAATTGGCAGAAGCATTTGATACAAATGAATATCAAGTATTGATTGTTGCAAATAAATATCAAACAGGATTCGACCAGAAGAAACTTGTTGCAATGTATGTTGATAAAAAATTAAGAGGAATCTCTGCAGTTCAAACACTATCAAGATTAAACAGAACTTGTAAAGGCAAAGATTCAACATTTATTCTCGATTTTAAAAACAGCTATGAAGATATAATCAACGCATTTAAGCCATACTATGAAGAAACAACTTTAACAAATAGATTGAACCCAAATGATATTTATAAACTGGATAAAAAATTATGGGAATATGGCTTCTTAAACCAAGAAGATATTGATAAATTTGTTGGAATAATTTATCAGGAAAAATTGACAGACAAAGATAAAGAAAAAGTTGTTGCATTCGTTTCAAATGCTTATAACAAAATACAAGATTTTGATGAAAATATTATAAATGAAATCAGAACTTGCATAAGAAGTTTCATTAGATTGTACAGCTTTATTATTCAAGCTTCTGACTTTGAAGATGTTAGATTACACAAACAATATGTTTTCTTAAAATATTTATTAAAAGAGTTAATTGGTATTAACCGCAGCATTTCAATGGTGCTAAAAGATAAAATTAGCATAATAAATTTTGTCCAAAATAAAACAGGAGAAATTAAAAAATCTGGTGTTACGTCTGATCCAAATGTAAAATTGCCAAGTGCAGAACCGGGAGTAATAATTCCGGAAGCAGAAGAAGAGTTATCAAAAATAATCGATGATATTAATAAAAAATACAGTAAGCATTTTGATAAAGATTTTTCTGTTAAAGCTATTTTGCAAATTAAAGATATCATGCTTCAATCAGAAGATCTTAAGCAAGCCGCTAAAGTGAATTCTCAACAAAATTTTAACTTTAAACTTCAAGATATCTTACAAGAATTACTTTTTGCCGGCTTAAAAACAAATAAAGAATTGTATAAGGCAATTTTAAAAGATGAATCTATCAAACAAGCATTATTAAAAATGCTGTCAGATGATGTGTATAAGAAGTTAAGAAATGATGATTAAAAACATTAGGGGGTATAGGTGTCAGGATTTGTTGATGAAAAATATATTAAAAATCATTTAATAAATAATGATTCATTATTTAATTATATTTATGTCATTGAGCAAAACTTCGATACAGTACCGAATACACATAATCATTATGGCGCAAGTATTAATTATCAGGACTTAAAAGAATTAAAACAAGAATTTTTGGATGAATTATATGATTCAATTGTAGATTGGGTTTACAGTAGTGAGAAATATAAAGAACTAAAAGATATAGCAATAAGTAATGGGAAAACAGATGCAGCAGCATCGAGTGAAATTTCAAGACGTGCAAGAGAGAAATTTCGGGCAACCAAGAATAGTGATAACATATTGATTCAAGGACAACTTGGAGAATTGTTGTTATTTCACTTTATACAAAGATTGCAAGGGGCAGTACCTTTATTAAGAAAAATGAAAATTACTACTTCTCCAGAGCATGAACGTTTTGGAGCAGACGCAATTCACTTCAAATATGAAAAGAAAAAACCAATTATAATTCT
This sequence comes from Candidatus Gastranaerophilales bacterium, assembly GCA_944324915.1. Lineage (GTDB taxonomy): Bacteria > Cyanobacteriota > Vampirovibrionia > Gastranaerophilales > Gastranaerophilaceae > RUG14156. The sequence goes on from CALUYD010000009.1 coordinate 68,904, forward strand.
TGGTGAAGCAAAAACTTATACAAGTAATTATAAGTTTAATCAAGCTTTTAAAGATGCAATTACAAGTATTTTGAAAACTTACGATAATCATCGAAAAGAAATCAATTTATATGTTCATGAGGATTTTTTAGATCCAGAAATGAATAAAATTGCAGAGCAATATATAAATAATAAAATAGAAAATGTTGAAGTTCATTTGACCTGTATTGTTGTATACAATGAAACATCTGATATTAAGGGAAACAGCAGAGAAGAAATTATTCAAAAAATAACAAATGTAATTGAGAATAAATACGCTAATTTTGATAAAAAGAAAATTGATACAGAAACTAATTCAATATTAAAACGAATTACATACATTGTATTTCCTATATGGAAATTAGATGAACTTGCAAAAACTTTTCAACAGATGATATAAAGGATAAGATGGAAACGTTAAAGAAAAAGGTTTTAGAAGAATTATTACAAATAGACTGCCATAATATTGCAATCAAATTAGGGTTTATTACCCAAAGTAGTAGAGCAATTTCAACAGAGCTTATAGCAAAAGTTATAAGATGTTTAGATTATGAAACTTCAATGATTAAGGATCCTGATATTAATTATATTATTACAGTTTTCGCTTTAATTTGGGAATATGTTGACCATTCAAGGTATAATTTACAAAAAATTGCAGTTAAATTTCTATCACGTATTGGCTATTCAACTTCTGCAATAATAACAGATAATAATTTTGATAAAGAAAATTGTAAATTTTCTTCATTAGAAAGCCCTATTGATGAACTCCTTACAAGTTTAAATCAGGAAAAATATGATGTTTCAATAGGAAAAAGAAAATTCATTCTTACCAAGTTTCAAATGGATATTTGGAACAGCATGGATAATGATAAATTAATAGGTATTTCTGCTCCAACTTCTGCAGGCAAATCCTTTGTTATTTTATTAAAGCTTTTGGAAAAATTAAAAAGGAATAATTTTGATATTATATATATTGTACCCACTTTAAGTTTAGTAAATCAGGTAATTGGTGACTTTAATAAATATATAAGAGAATTAGAAATAGATAACTGTAAAATAAATAGTTCATATGAAGAAAGCGCTAGCAGTACAAATAATATATTTGTATTAACACAAGAAAAAACTATAAGTATATTTTCAGATGAAAATAACAAGTTTCAAAAAATACAGTATTAGTTGTTGATGAAATTCAAAATATTGAAAGAATTAAAGATGATAATGATGAACGTTCAATAGTTTTATATGACACTATAAACGAATTAAGGCATAAGAAAAATATCAAACAAATTATATTATCTGGTCCAAGAATAGAAAAAATAGGTAGTACTGCTGCGGAGTTATTTGGACAAAAAGCTAAAAATATATCTTCACACAATAGCCCAGTGTTAAATTTAACGTATAGCATTTCTAAAATAGACAAAAGAAAGTATCAATTTAAACAGTATTGTGCATTAAGTAATAAACCTGTAGTAATTGATATAACAAATGATAATTTAATTAAAGGGTATGGACAAAGCAATTATACGGATTCTTTTTTAGGATATCTAAATACCTTGCTTAATAATTTGTCTAATAATCAAAATATAATATTTGCACCCACTACACCAACTGCAAGAAAAATAGCTTGTTCAATAAACAAAAATAACAGAACGAATGCACAGATAAAAGAATTGATAGCATACTATAAAGAATCTGTTAATGAACAATATTCTCTGTGTAAAGCACTAGAAAACGGAATAACGTACCACCATGGCCGTTTGTCACATCATGTAAGACGAACATTAGAAAAAGCAATGCAAGAAAATTGGATAACAGACATTGTGTGTACTACAACATTATTACAAGGAATTAATCTTCCGGCACAAAATATTATTATAAGAAATCCTAATTTATACATAAAAAAGGACAAAAAGAAAGATAAAAATATTGAACTCACAAATTATGAGATGGCAAATCTAAGAGGAAGAGCGGGAAGATTATTAAAAGATTTTATTGGGCGAACTTTTGTGTTGGATGAAACGTCCTTTGTTTTAGTGGATGGATACGAAGAAGAAAATTTATTTGATAATACCTCTAAGGACTTACCCACAGATTATAGTGAACGTTATGAAAAATATCAAGATGAAATAATTGACAGATTATTAAATGAAGATATTAATACGGAACCAGAAGAAAATAATAAAGAAATACCATACAAGGATCTAATGGCTTATATTCGTCAAAATATATTGAGAAATGGAAATAAAGCAAAGCAGAAAATGGAACAGGTAGGAATATCTTTGACAAAAGAACAAGTTGCTGCAATAAAATTAAAACTAGATAAATTATCTATTCCAAAAGAAATTTGTTATAAAAATCGCTATTGGGATCCATTTATACTTGATTATATATATCGAAATTATAAGGATGACGTTCCTTCTTTTCCTAAAGAAAAGGGGGCAAAAGCGAAATTTGATAATATGCTTAAATTTTTAAGAGATAATAGAAGAACAAAATCTATGTACAATAGGTACATTAAAGAAAAGTATAGAAAAGGCTCTTATCGAGGATTTTTAAGCGAACTTTGTTATCAATGGGCAAGAGAAATACCTTTAGCGGAGATTTTGACAAAGAAATTAAAATATACAAAAACACCAGAAGATATGATAGAAGAAATAATAGATCTTTTACAAAATTCTGCATCTTATAATGTGCCATTATTATTGAAGCCAATTTTTGATATTAAGAATCCAGATAGTACTTTTTTAACATGTATGCAATCTGGAGCATGTAATGATATCTCTAAAAAATTGATAGAAATTGGGGTTCCAAGAGAATGTGCAATTTCATTAAATAATTCAATATTTAAAAATAAAAAAATATCAGATGATACGATGGAAGAAGATGTAAGAGCGATATTAAAAGATAATTATCAAACTCTTCCATTTTGGATTCAGGTACAACTACAATTTTTAATTTAACTTGATTTTCTTATGGCTTTGAGTGATGAATACGGCACATAAAGGAGGTCGTATGGAAAAAGTCGGATTGAATATTTCGCCAAAAGAGTTTAAGCAGTTGAGCAAATGGTCGGAGAATATTTATAACACAGCGGTTGTTATTGATTATTTTGTGGCTAATCAGCCGGAGATTGAAGAATGCTATAATCTTGCGCCGGTAGTTAAGCACTTGCGCAACGATGCGGATGTCTTAAATGCATTCTTTATAGACCACGAAAAAGATGTCGAAGTTTAAATGCCGTTTAAAAGGTGTTTAATCGGCGTTCAAATCGTGTTCACAAAATTCTTCGTGAGTTATGCCGAGAATTTGTTCTTCAATTTCTCGTATGATATCCGGTGTTAAACATTTCGGCTTTTCCTCTTGGAGCTTTTGTTTTTCACTTATCACCTCATCCTCATAATATTTATCCGGCCCAATTAATTTCAGCATTTTAGTAACAGCATAATACCTTGCAGGCTCGACTTTACCGTTATTCTCCATATCCCTCTCGATAGAATTTATCAAACTGCGGGTAAAATCATATAAATCAGAATGCAAGGTCGTTTTAGTCCGAAGGTATTCAGCTCTTTTGGTTTCCCAATCATCAGACTTTTTCCATCGGCGGAGTGTTCTTTCGTTCAAATGAAGCTGCCTCGCGATATTTTCTAACGACATAAATTTTTCAGCATAAAGTTTAAAGGCATCTTGTGCCAATATTTGTTTTTTCATAATTAACCTCGGGGTAAATAAAGTTTTGGTACACACAGAATAACTCTGTTTTGTAGAAACATCAAGTCCCAAATATGTCTGTATGATACGATTTCGAGATTTAGAGTTGATGTTTGCTGTTGAAAGAGCGATGAATGGTGTAGCTTGAAAGGAGCATACTATGATTGAAATCGGTAAAAAATACAGATTGAAAAAACTTAAAGGATGGTTTGAAAAAGATAGCGAAGAATTTACTGTTGTTTGCTTTGGCGAACACAATGTTGTCGGCTGCGTTGCACCAGA
>CALUYD010000010.1 GCA_944324915.1 Candidatus Gastranaerophilales bacterium
CAACAGGACAATGCAGTGCTTGTAATGATGGGTATGAATTGAAAAATGGAGTGTGTGAACAAGGAAGTAATGAATTACTGTTTACGTATACAGGAAGTTACTCTGAAATATACAATGCAGATGGCAAACAAAAGATATACTTAAAATCAGACGGAACTTTTACTGCGCTAAATACGCTAAAAGCTACATTATTTCTTGTTGGTAGTGGAGGTAATGGTGGTAATGCAGCAAACAAACAAGGCTCTTGGGCTGCGGGTGGTGGCGGTGGCTATACAAATGAAACCCTATTTACATTTACACAAAATGCTCAATACGAAATAATAATAGGTAGTGGAGGTGGCAAAAAAACATCTTTTGCAAATATTACTGCCGATGGAGGTCAAAATGCTTCAGGCTCTACTCCAGGTAGCCCAAATGGTGGCAGGTCATGTGTCAAGGGAGGCGACGGAGTTCAATTTGATGGAGAATGGTATGCTGGTGGTGGAAGCGGAGGATGCGGCGGTGGAGTTAGCGGATCACTTGGCGGCGGAGGAGCAGGTGCACCGGGTATACAAGATGGTAGAGCAGGAAAAGCTAATACCGGCGGTGGTGGTGGCGGCGGCGGCGACTGGGGCGGACGAGGCGGTGCTGGCGGCTCAGGTATAATAATAATTCTTGCAAACTAAATTTTTCATATTATTTTTTTAAACCATACAGGAGGGATTTATCTCTCCTTTTTCTTAATAAGAGCTTTTTATCGTACCACCGCCCAAAACAACATCTTCATCATACAAAACAACTGCTTGAGCTGGTGCAATAGATGAAATCTTATCTTTAAATTCTACTTTAATTTCACTATCTGATGGATAAACTACAACATCCACAGGATTTGATGCAGAGCGAATTTTGGCTTTCGCTTCAAATGCTTCTTTTGGATTATCAAGAGCAACCCAATTAATATCTTTTGCAATTAGCCCCCTGCAATAAGTTTCATCTTTAACACCAACTATAACAGAATTTGTCGATGAATCTATTTCTAATACATACAATGGCTCACTATATGCTATTTTTAAACCTTTTCTTTGTCCTATTGTATAATTCCAAATGCCGTTATGATAGCCTAAAACATTGCCAAACCTATCTTTTAACTCTCCTATTTTAGGCTCAATATCAAATATTTCAGAATAATCGCCTTTATAAAAATCTTGGCTATCTTGTTTTTGTGCAACAGGGATTTTATTATCCAGTGCATATTTTCTAACATCCTCTTTGCGCATAGAGCCTAGCGGAAATAAAATATTTTTTAATTCATCTTGAGATAACCTATATAAAAAATATGTTTGATCTTTTTTAGGGTTAATTCCTTTCTTTAGCTCCCAGCGACCACTTTTAGAATTATATTCATTTCTTGCATAATGACCTGTTGCAAATTTATCAAATTCAATTCCTAGTTTTTTAACAGCTTTTGGAAATGCGCCAAATTTAATCAATTTATTGCACATTACACAAGGATTAGGGGTTAATCCTGAAATATATTGATTTTTAAATTCGCTAAAAACAATATCATCAAAATCACGAGCTAAATCTACAACATAAAAATCACAACCAACATGATTGCAATTTGCTCTAGCGTCTTTTTCTTCTTTAATTTTATCTGTTCCATAACAAGAATTTGCAATGGTTTTAATCTCACCATCATAAATTTTCATCATAGAGCCAATAACATCATGACCTTGAGATTTTAATAAATGCAATGCAACAGCAGAATCAACTCCGCCTGATACTCCAACTAAAATTTTCATAATAAAATAATATCATAAATTAACAATTTAATACAAAAGCCTTGATTTTTTTTATTTACCAGCTATTATTAGAATAACAATACTTATGAAAGGATGTAGAAATGTCAGTATATTGCGAAATCTGTGGAAAAGGTTCACTAAAAGCAGCTAAGATTTCGTTCTCTCATAAACAAAATGTTCACAGACAATTACCTAATTTGCAATCAGTAAGAGTTAGATTAGCAAATGGAACAGTTAAAAAAATGTCTGTTTGCACATCTTGTATCAGAGCAGGAAAATTCACTAAAGCTTAAGTGAAAATCTTAATAAACAAAAAATTAAAAGACGGTTGAGATTATTAATTAAATTTAATCATGCCGTCTTTTTTAAATTAATGGGGAGAATTAATTGAAAATAGGAATTTATTTAGGCGACATCAAAAAACCACAATCAGTAGGCGATTTGATTTTTGAATTATCATTTGTTGAAGAACTTTTAAAGCAAGATACAACTCATGAATTTGTGTTTTATTATTTTGGTGACAAATCATTATTTAAAAACCAAGAAAATGCTAAATTTGTAAATCTTAAATATTATAAAAAACCAAAAATCAGCATTAATCCGCCATCATTAAATTTCATAAAAACACCGATTTACTCCCTAAATTACAGATTAAAAAAAGATAATATTAATGCAGTATTTTTCTTAGCACCATATTTACATGAGCATATAGAAATACCATATTTTGCAGCCATTAGAGATGTTGCGCACAGAATTTTACCACATTTTCCGGAATATAGCGCAAACAGTATATTTGAAAAAATGGATAAAAAATTAAGCTCGTTTTTAAAAGGAGCAACAAGAGTTTTAACCTGTAATCAAGTTGCAAAAAATGACATCATAACCCTTTATAATATAATTGATGAAAATATCGAAGTAATAAACTTGCCTTATCCTAATTGGATTGAAAAAACGTCCAAAGACGATAACATTTTAAAATGGAACAATCTAACTAAAAATAATTACATATTTTATCCTGCGCAATTTTGGACACATAAAAATCACATAAGATTAATTTTAGCAGCGCAAATCCTAAAAGAACAAAATATGAATTTAAAAGTCGTCTTTAGCGGTATGGATAGGGGTAATAAATCTTATCTTTTAAAACAAGTTAAAAATTTAGACTTAGAAAATGAAGTTGTATTCTTGGACTACGTTAATCAAAAACAATTAGCTTCACTATATAAAAACGCTTATGCTCTTGTTTATCCTTGTTTAGCGGGTCCTGATAGTATAGCAGCGCTTGAAGCATTGTATTTTAATTGTCCTGTATTAATTTCAGATCACATTGGCTACAATCAGCAACTTAAAAAAGCTGCTTTATATTTTAATCCATTGGATGAATCAGATATAGTATCAAAAATCGAAGAATTAAACGACTTAGCAACAAAAGATGACTTAATTAATAAAGGACATGCAATAATAAAAGAAAATACAACACAAAAATACATAGATAAATTTTTAAATATAATGGATAGTTTTTATTTAACAAGACAATGCTGGTCATTGGAAGAAAGTTACAAAGGTAAATGAATATAATTTTTATAATTTTATTTATGAGCTTAATTATTGCAATAGCAATAACATTATGGCTATTAAAAATTAATATTGAAAAAAGTGACAAATTTAAAACAATTCAAATTCTTAATGAAATGCTCGATAAAATGGGTTTTAATCCAATCGAGATTATATATTGCAATAAACATCTTTCGCTTGCACTAAATAATAAAGAAACAAAACTTGCAATAATTGAAGATTTCAACCCAAACAACAGAAGCTATTTTAAATATAAGGAAGTAGCGCTATCTTTCATAGAAAAAATAGAAAAATCAACATGTACAAAAATTCACTATCTTAAAAAGGGCGAAAAAAAAGTTTTAAATATTTATCCTATAAATAATGAAATTAATAATTTTATTCATAAAATTTACAGTTTGTCACTAATTAAAAAAATACAAACAAAATTTCCGCAACAAAAATTTACTCTATTTGATTCAAGCGATTGGGAATGCAGTTATTTTTGGGCATATAGCGAGAAAGACAATAATTTTGCATATTTAAAAACAGGCTCAAATTTTCAATTTGGAAAGATAAATTTAAGAAGAGAACACTTCACAATAGATACAAAATACAAATACTTTGAAGCTCCGATTTTTGGCATAAATCAACAATTATTTAATTATAATAACGATTTTTTATTTGAATTATTTAATTCAATGCTTAGTTCAATAAAAGAAAAATATGGCGAAATTAAAGCAAACTCAATATATTATGATAATTATAACAACATAATTTACCTTACAAACGCAATAAATTCAATGCAATCGGTAAATCTTGAAAAAGTATATGAAATAAATTACAAAGATAATAGAATTTCTTTTGAGCTTGAAGATAAAAGCACAACAATAAACTACATTGCAAAAAACCAACAGATTTTAGATTTTGAAGATTTTATAATTGATTACAACTTAAAAAAAATCGCAAATAGTTTCTGCTATAACATTGATAAACTTATTAATACAACAACTCATACAAAATTTATTATAGATTTTACAAGAGAAAGAATTATTTATTGTGCGAATTTAAATAAAATCAATAGTTTTAATTATATGGTTATATCTTTCAATAATTTAAAAGATATTTGCATTAAAAAATCAAGCACAAAATATTTTGCAAGAATAACTACAAAAGATAAAGAAACAATAGATATAACCTGCGACAAAAAAGAGATAGCTCAATATATAGAAGCGCAAATTTCAAAACATGTATTGAGATAGACACTAAAAAAAGAGCCATTAGGCTCTTTTTAAATGGTCGGGATGACAGGATTCGAACCTGCGACCCCCTCGTCCCAAGCGAGGTGCGCTACCAAGCTGCGCTACATCCCGAAAATTTATTCAATTATATTTTATACCCTTAACTTGCTCGCTAAGCTATCGCTAAGCTCGCTTTACTCGCGTTCCGAAAATTTATTCAATTATATTTATACCCTTAACTTGCTCGCTAAGCTATCGCTAAGCTCGCTTTACTCGGGTGCAAAATCTAATTTACCAACAACAAAACACAAAGTCAATAGATTGACTTAAAAAAATTAAAACAGATAATAAAAATATGAAAGAATACAAAAATATTTTATTTATAAATTACGGTGGAATTGGCGATGAGATATTATTCTTGCCCACCATTGATACAATAAAAAAAGATTATCCTAGCGCAAAAATCACACTTGCACTTGAACCACGCTCTAAAAGTATTAAAAATTTAACAGATAAAATTAACGATGTGATTTGCGTTGATATAAAAGCAAAAGGACTTAAAAAATATTTTAACGTTTTAAATTTTATTATCAATACATGGACTAAAAAATTCGATTGTGTAATTTCAAGCGGAAAAAGTCCTCTTGTTGCAATAATTTTATTCTTAACAGGAATAAAAGAAAGAATCGGATATAATTCTAAGACAGATTTTTTATTAACAAAGAAAGTCGAATTAAATGAAAATCAATACGCAGCAAAAATGTATCATGATTTAGTTAAACCAATAACAAAATCAAACTATCAAAATCCAAATATAGAAATCATTGGCGATTTTACCCTTGATGAAAAATTAATTAAAAATCAATATATCTGTATTCATCCCGGGGTATCAAAAATGTCTGTTTCAAAAAACATATTAAAATGCCCTAATTTAAATTTTTGGAAAAATCTGATACTAGGTTTACTGAGCAAGAACAAACAAATTGTGCTTTTAGGAACTAAAGACGATAAGGATTTAATTGAAGAAATATTAAAAATAAAAGAAATAAGCGAAAATGAAAATTTCATAAATTATTACAATAAAACAAAAAATATTATGGAAATGGCATTTTTAATGAAAAATTCCGGCTATACAATTTGTGTAGATAGCGCTCCAATGCATGTTGCAGTATGTGTCAAAACCAATCTTTTTGCCATATTTGGACCAACAAACGAACTAAAATTAGTACCAAATGAAGAAAATATCCACATTATAAAAAATGAAATTAATTGCAGACCATGCTTATGGCATAAGAGATTGTGCAACTGTCATACTTCAGAATGTTTAAATATTGATTATAATTTAATTTTAAATAAAATTAATTGATTTTAATAGCTAATTATTGTAATATTATCTTGTAATATTATTGTCAAAAGACCATTTATGAGGTATTAAATGAAAAAATTTCAAAAGCTGCTGGTTGCTATTTTAGCAATGTTATTAGTAAATATTGCTAATGCACTTGAAATAGTGGACGTTAGAAGTGATTATTGGGCTGGTCAAGAAATCGTAAGAGCAATCCAAAACGGATATATCTATGTAATTGACGGCAACAAATTTAAGCCCGAAGAAACAATGACAAGAAGTGATTTTGTTACTGCTTTATTAAAAGTCATACAAAGACAAAATGAAGAAGTTACACAAAATACAACCTTTAAAGATGTTGACAATCTAACACCAAACAAAAAAAGCATAGTTCTATCAGAACAAATCAGAATGGCTTTTGGCTATCCGGATAAAACATTTAAACCAAATCTTGCAATTAATCACAATGAAACAATGAGCTTTATTGCAAACATAACAAAAGATGATTATGTAGCTGGAGATATTACAGGCTTTAAAGACTATAAAGAAATTCCGCTATGGGCAAAAAGAGCTTGGATTAAAAACGTTGCAAACGGATTATATGTTAATCACCCTGATGTTTTAAGTTTTACACCAAACAAAGACTTAACAAGAGCAGAAGCTGCAGTTTTATTTGATAGAGTAGCAAATAATTTAGATAAATTTAAAGATATATATAGAGATTTATATAATTCTGCAATGAATGATGAAGGCGAAGATGATGGTTTTAGCTTTGATAAATCAACATTTATAGCAGAAAATACTTTAGGACTTGTACCTTTTGCAACAAATAATAAAGTACAAATTTATGACAATAAAAAAGTAATTGAAACAGGTAATATATTAATAGGAACAGCCCTTAATGTTGTAGAAACAAGAAAAGATTTAGTTGGACATGAATATGTTTTCACTGCTCCAAATGATGTTTATACAAACGAAGGCACATTCTTATATCCAAAAGGAACAGAATTCTATGCAAGAGTTGATAAAATCGGATATAGTGCTTGGAGATCAAAAGCTGAACGCTCATCAATAGTATTCCATAAATATTCATTGCCATCAGGCGAAACTTATGATATGGCAGCTGTTCCATTCACTAAGGATGAAAAAATTGTTTACGTAAACGATGTTAAAAATCCTAAAAAAGTAAAAGCCCTAACAGCATCCAAAAAATCACAAAAAGAATATTTAATTGCTTGTGCTCATCAAATGATGCCTTTAACTGAATTCAATATTAAAAATGGAAAAACTATATATATACTTTTAACAAGCGATATGGTTCTTCCGCAAAACGATTCATATCTTCAATTAAGAACAAGAAAAAGTCTTTTAGAAGAAAAAGACAACGATATGTAAAAACAAAATTTCAAACTAAAAACCCTTCTTCAAAAGAAGGGTTTTTATTGTGTTAGTTTATTTATTTTAGCTATCTAATCAACAATACCGGATGTCTTAGTTAATGCAACCGCTTCTGTTGCGGCAGCACTAGCTCCTATTGCAGTAGTTGCCAATTTAGCTCCGGTGGTTAAAGTTGTTGCACCATCTGCAGCATTTTTTACTAAACCTAATTTTGATAATAATGTAGCACCTGCGCCTGTCACCTTAGCAGCACCACCTAAAATCCAACCGCCAAGACCCCAGAAAGCCAATGTACCAACTGCCATGCCTGCAAGCTCTAGCGCTCTATCTTTAAATGATACTTCATCACCTGCAACTTTTGCTAATGCTTCAGCTTCTGATACATCATTACAGAATAAGCCAAAGATTGGTATAGATTGTTTTAAACCTGTTAAGAATGAACCACAAGTATTTTTCTCAATAGAATCAACAATAGTAGAACCTGTAATATTTTGATATGATGTATTCAAGATAGATTCAATTTCAGAATCAGTTAAAGAATAACGATAATTTCCTGTTGTTGTTTTAATATCATCAAACAAGCTTTCATATTTTTCAATCGCTTTATCGGTTTTTCCTTCTTCAAAATATTTTTGAATAATCTCCATATCTGCGGAATAACCAGAAGCAATGTTGTTTGACATTGTTCTAAAGTTAACTGAAGATGTTGCCCTTGTGTAACCTGTTGATGATGTACCTGTCACATTTGAACCATAAGTTCCATCACCGTAATAAGTCCCTGTACCAATGTTTAATAAACTCATAACTAACCCCACTAATTTAAATAAACTAACCTACATTTAAATAAAGTATTTTTAGCTCAATTAATTGCCAAGGTTATGTTATTTTGTTAACATTTCTTAATATTTATTTTATTTTTTAATAAAAATAAGGCTTGATTTAGCAGGTAGCGCAATTTTTGTTTTAATCTTTTGACCATATTTATCACCGTAGCCAAAAATAGTTTTATTATTTTGACAAGTATTGGTTCCGCCATATTTTTTATTATTTGTATTTATTGCTTCCCGCCATTCACCGCATGGAAATTCTATTTCATAAACAGGATAGTCTAAATTAGAAAAATTAGATATAATAAACGCTTCGCTACCTGTTTTTTCATCCCTGCTATGAAGCGCTATTGTCGGATTTTGATTATGCTTTACGGTATCTTGCAACAAAATTTTACCCGATATTAAAGCCGGCGCTTCAGATTTTAATTTATTTAAATCATGAGTCAGTTTTTCGAACATGTTCATTCTATCTATACCATCTGCGCCATAATCAATGTTGCCTAATATTGATTCTTGATATGCTTTAAGACCGTACGGATAACCTTTTTCTGTATACAAATAACTTTCATCTTTAATAGAATCAAATTGTCTAAAGAAATTAAACTTTGTCATCTGTATATTTTCTTCGCCCTGAAAAGTCATAACAGGCCCAGGGGTAAAATATCTAAGAGTTTCAATTGCTTTATATATACTTGTAGCATCTTTAAAAGCTGAAACAACTTTCTTTGGCGTGATGAAAGATGTAGAAGAAATACACAACTCAGGCAAAACATTTTTATTAAAATAGCTGTTTGAATTAGACATATTTTCAGTTATTTTATCTTGTTGAACCAACTGAGCAAGTTTCATTGAGACTTGTTGAACTTTTTGCGATTTAACTATATCAAGCGCAGTTTCAAAAGGAAAACCGCTACCTTTCATTTCCACATAATCATGCGCTCTTTGTATATCATTATCATCAAGATACACATTTTCATTCAATTTAAGTAATGGTACCATATATTTTGCAATTGGTCTTGTACCATCCATATTTCCAATTTCATCATGACTTGCTGAATATTTTACCCTATTTGACGAATCAAAAATTGCACGCTCTAAAGCATCTAAATCAACCTCTCCATAGGCAATTTTAGATAATGTATGATAATAATGAAAATCCCATTCAGAATCATAACCAAGACGAGCAAGAGTTACTTTGCCATTTTGTATATCATCTATCCTTTGATTGTGTACTTGTTCATTTTCACCCATACCAAACTCATGTGGTTTTAGAGGAATTGTAACCCTTTCATCATGCGGCTGCCACCAATCATGCCAATAGTCATCACCTCTAACTGAAACATTATTTCTGGCATCTTCTGCTATTAAAAATGCATTTGGAAAATGATAATTAACCTCTGCTGCAATTTGCTGCATAGTAGTATCAGAATTCATAAATTTAGTCATATCAAGTCTTAACCCATCGCAGTGATAATTATGCAACCAATTAAGCGCAGCATTCACTATAAAATCGCGAACGTATCTTGAATTTTCACCTTCATAATTAAAAGCATCACCCCAAGGGGTATTACCACCATTATAAGGACCTGTTTTTCTAAATTGAGAACCGTCAACACCAATATGATTTGGAACCATATCCATGATAACATTTAAACCTGTTTTGTGCGCTTCATTGATTAAATCTTTTAGCTTATCTGCACCACCCATATATGTTGCAGGAGAAAATTTATCAACACCGTCATAACCCCAATTAAAAGAATATGTATTTTCAACAGGCATAATTTCAATAGCATTAAATCCCAAATCTTTTATTCTTTTTAGCTCAGCTTTTGCAGCTTCAAAATTACCTTTTTTAGTTAATGTTGGAATATGTAATTCGTAAATTCTTGCTTGATTAATATTTAAATAAGAATTATTAGCAGAAGCAAGTCTTGAAATTCTATTTGGATTATTTTTTGCTTGCCAATCAAAGTCACCCCATTTGTATGCACCTTGATTATAAGCTACACTTGGACCCAACAGAGTTGGTTGCATAAAGCTATATGGGTCTTTTACTTTTTCGATATTACCGTTTTTATCTTCAATAATGAATTGATATTTATCACCTGCTTTTATATCTCCTTTTTGAAGAGTTTTTTCAAAAATTCCATCAGGTTTTTTATCCAATTCAAAAACTTTTTTATTAGGCGTATCGCCATTTATTTCAATACTAACTTTTTTAGCGTCAGGAAAAGAAAATAATTTAACAGTAGGGTATTGCCCATCTACTCTAACACCCCAGCTTTGATGCTCTTCCCAGCTTCTTGCAAAGCTAATTTGGTTATTTCTTAAAGGGTTGGTCTTTACTTTGTTATTTCTATTTAATAAACTTATAGCTATATTATTTACTTTCACAACACACCTCAAATAAAACAACTAATTATATAAAACACCTAAAAAATATTTATGCTATTTTAGAATAATTTCCTGTATTATATTTTACAACAAAAAAAGGCATGGTAAAAATATGAAAAAAATTTTATGTTTTGGAGATTCAAATACTTTCGGTTTTAATCCGAGCAATTTTAACAGATATTCAATATCTGAAAGATGGAGCGGTATTTTATCTCAAAAATATAACGTAGTAGAAAAAGGCTGCAACAATAGAACCTGCTTTAACAATAAAGCTGAACTAAATTCTCTTGAAACAATAACAAAATATATAGATAACAATATAACCGATTTAATTCTTCAAATCGGAATTAACGATTTACAATTTCAATATAACATTACCCTTGAAAATTTTGAAATCGGACTAGAAAATTTAATTAAACTCATAAATCCAAAAATTAATATCGTGCTTTTATGCCCCAATGTAATTGATAGATGTATTTTAAGCAGTAATTTTTCAAGTTTATTTAACGAAAAATCTATTGAAAAATCCAAAAATTTAATTGAAATTTATAAAAAAATATCAAAAAAATATAATTGCCACCTAATCAATCTGAATGACTATTTAACATTATCAAATCGAGATGGACTTCATTATGATATTGAAAACCACAAAATTCTTGCAAATTTACTAATTGAATATTTTGATAAAAATTAAATTAAATATTTTTCTAAATCTTTTTTATCAAAAACTTCAATACTATCTTTGCTATGAATAAAAATCAAACAACTTATTACGGATTTAAACATAGTAAATTCACTATATTCAAATTTTCGTCTTAAATCATCCATATTTTCTGCCATAAACTCAGTAATAAGAGTTTTATTTTTTAAAGTCAAAGAAGTAAAAAAGTCCAAGCCCTCTTTTGTTGTTATTCCTTCAAAATAAATAATATCAGGAGATTGGAATTCAATAAATCTCATTGCTTTATCTAAATTAAAACCGATATTTTCATTTAATTCACATTGCGCAACGCCTTTTAAGCGATATTTTGCAATGGATTCCAACGTCATAACATTTTTTGATTTAGAAATTAAATTAGACAATATTGAATATATCAAATGTGTTTTACCGGACAAAGAAGCACCACAAATCAACACAATTCCGGATTTTTCAAGAGATTTTTTGATAAGCTCAATTTTATCTTGGGCAATATTTAATTTTTCAATTTCAAGCGGAGGATGATATATTTTAATTAAAATCCTCTCCCCGGCAATTGTAGGAAACGCGCTAACGCTGGCAGTTAATTCATTATTATCCACATTAAAATTCAATTTTCCTAATTGAGGTATTTCAAAAACATTAGGATCAAGATTAGACATTGATTTTAAAGATTGAATAAAAGAACTTGTTAAAAGACTTGGAATTGTTCCTGTTTGAATAATTTTATCAGGCTTTTTAAAATTAACGGTTAAGCCTTCTTGAGAATTTTCAAAATACAATTCATGGACATCTTGACTGATTGCTTGTTTTAAAATCGCTCTAAATAAAACTTGTATATGTTCAAAAGACAAATCATCATTATGAAGTTCTTCTTGCCAATTATAGCTTTTAGAATTATCAATGTTTATATCTTCAACTTTTGCCTTTATATCATAATATTCATTAATTTTTTTTAGAATGCTTTTTTCTGAAGCTATAACAGGGTCAATATTTTTCTTTGTAATTTGCATAATCTTATCAATAGAAAACAAATCCATAGGATCAGCCATAGCAACAGTTAAAGTATCTTCAATTATAAACAAAGGCAATATTTTAAAACGAATTGCATCTTGATAAGTTATAAAATCCAAACATTTTTTATCGATTGAATAATTCTCTAAATCGACACAAGGAGTATGCAGTTTTTCTTCCAAAAAACGCATTAGAACCGCTTCATCTATCATTTGAGTATTAATCAAAATCTGACCGATATTTGTATTTTGCGCTATTGCAAGCTCACTTGCATGTTCTATATCATCATAAGTTACAAGCCCGTCACGCACTAAGTCATATTTTAATTTATCAATCGTTTTATTATCAAGAGAACTGTTTTCGTTTAATAAATCCATTTTTAAACACCTAATCTAAGCTAAATATTTATTAATTTTTTCTAACACTTCAGAAAATTCAAAAGGTTTTGTTATATATTCATTAGCTCCTGTTTCTTCGCCAATTATTTTATCTTCATCTTGGCTTCTAGCGGTTATCATAATTATTGGAATATCTTTATATTTGTTGTCAAATTTTAAAAGTCTGCATATCTTATAGCCATTTATTTTAGGCATCATAACATCTAATATAACTAAATCAGGACTAGCAGATTTTGCAAGAGATAATCCTTCTTCTCCATCATAAGCACAAATACATTCAAAACCTTTAGCTTTTAACATAAACGACAAGGTTTCTACTATATCTTTTTCATCATCTACTATTAAAATTTTTTTCATATTTCCCCTAATCCTTAGTTAAATTTTCCATAATTTTTAAGACATCAGAACCGTCTTTTGTACTATGCATCTTAGATAACATTATATCACATTCATTTTGTTTTATCTTGTTGATATATTCTTCAATCGTACAACACAATGCTTCAAAAGATGCATAAGATATTTTTGGAACAAAAAGAAAATAATTTCTTATGTCATCTTTATCAATAGTCAATTCTTTTGATATTTTAGTTATATTCAAAAGTTTATTTTCTTTTAATCCATCAACTAAATCTAATTTTTTATCATAAGAAAGTTTTAATATACCCACTTCATCAAAACTTACCAATGCGCTTGATAAATCCATTTCAAAAACTTTAATATCATCAATCAAAGGCAAATACACTATAAATGTAGAACCGCATGTTTCTTGAGATAATACCTCAATAGCACCAAGATGCGAATCAATTAATTGTTTTGTAATTGTTAAACCTAATCCAACGCCGCCATTATTTCTTTTTAGTGATGATTCGATTTGCGAAAACTTATCAAAAATCTTTGGTATATCTTCTTTTTTGATACCTATACCATTATCACAAACAGATATTCTGATATATTTACCACTCAAAGGTGACGTTAAGGATACTAAATCATCTTTATTTATTTCACTAGAATCAACAATATCTGCAACAACATTAATTTCACCGTCGTTAGGTGTAAATTTTAGGGCATTTGATACAAGATTTGAAAAAATCTGCTCAATTCTTCTTATATCCGCATAAATTTCAGGTAATTTTTCTTTAATATCTAATTTAATATTTATATTTTTTTCATTTGCAACTTGCAAAAATGTCTTTTGTAACAATTCTAGGGATGGAGTTATATCGCAAATTTTATATTTAAAATCCAATTTACCTGTTTGAATTCTTGATAAATCAAGTAAATCTTCAATAATACCTGATAATCTTTGTATGTTTCTTTTTGCCATTGAAATAAAATTCTTAGCTTCATCAGATATTGCACCCGCTTGCTCGCTTAACACAATTTCAAGCGAATTATTAATAGGAGTTAAAGGCGTTCTTAATTCGTGAGATACAATAGACACAAATTCAGACTTTAATTTTTCTAATTTTTCAAGTTTTTTATTTGTCTTTGAAATTTCTTCATACAATTTTGCGCTTCTTAAAGGCAATGCTACTTGATGAGTGATAGCTTGAAAACAAGTAACATCTTCTGCTAAAAACGGGTTTTGTCTAAATAATTCAACAACCCCGAAAAATTCATCACCTATTTTAATTGGTGCAAATAATGAATCATAGCTTATTGTTTCAATACCATAAACCCTATTTGAGCGAGTTTGCTTGATATTTTGCTTAATTTCAATATTGTTAAAATCAAATACGGGCAATATACCTTTTTTTAATTCATTTCTAAAATTCAATACAGAGCGAATTTTAAGAGCGTTAACCAAATTTTCGCTTGGCGTATGTATTGTATTTAAATTAAACTGAGGTTTTCCATCAGAATTTAAAATCAAAACACTTGATATATCAAAACTTAAAGTCTTTTCCATTGCTTCAATCATAATATCGTATAATCTTGAAGTATTTAAAGTCCCTGTAAATTGAGAACTTGTATTATAAAGAACATTCAATTGATACAGGCTTCTGGATAATTCTTTATTGTTTTCATATAGCCTATCTAGCGATTTTTTAATTTTAAAATGAGATTGCAAAGTAGAAATTAAAATTTCATTATTTAGTGGATATTCAATAAATCCGTCCGCTAAATTCATAAAACTACATTCTTCATGTTTATTTAATAACAAGATTATTTGAGTATTTTGATTTTTAGAATTTGATTTTATCTGTCTTATTACAAACTCGCAATTTTCGTAACCATTTTCAATTAAAATTACATCAGCACAAAAATGATGTAATTGGGTTAATATATCTTCTATTTCACCATAAGCAGACATTAACTCTATATCGTCTTTTTCAAGCAATAGCGAATTAATACGGTTTTTGGCATTTTCATCATTAAACAATAAAAAAACTTTATTCATATAAAAATTGTACCAAAGCTATTTTTCATGGCAATTTTTATAAAAATTTTAATATTTATTAATAAAGAACATCAATAATATCACCAGCTTCTTTTATATCAGCATCAAAAAGCAAATCAGCATTTGTTTTTCTTAATTTTAAAATCTTTAAAATCGGCTCTAGATAACTTCTTTCGTTTGTATTTAAATTTGCTTTTGAAATATTAAAAAGAATTGCTAAAACGCTCCACGCATCAATTTTATTATTAATTTTATAATCAAGACCGGATGAAATTATTTCTTTATTATATTTTTCAATATCATCTAATTTTAAAAATTTAATTTTTGATAAGGATTTTTTAATATCACTATTTGATAATCCTTTATAAAACGCACATAAAGCAAGAGCCATTTTAATATCCTGACTGTCATGGTTTCTTATTTCGATATAATTTTTTAAACGTACATCAGGAAAACACAAGCTGGAATGCGTAATATAATCATCCATAGTTGCTTGATAATCTAAATATCCGCTATTCATAAAATCTCTAAAAGTAATTTTACCTTCAAGAGGAATTAATTTATTATCACGCTCAATAAATATCATAGGAACGTCTAGAATTGCATTAATATAATTTTTAAAAATATTCCTAACCCTAAAAGGTGACGAGAATATTTTTTTATAGAAAAAATTACATCTTTCTTTTCCTGTATAACGCCAAATATGAGCTCGATTAGAATATTTATCAGTCAATATATTATTTTCAAAAGGACTATTTGCACACAATCCCATCATAAAAGGCGAAATTAAATTAAAAAATTTTAATTTTAAATATGCATCTTTTTTATCTTTATAATCAATATTTATTTGAATGCCGGCGCTTTGTCTCATCATTCTTTGAGATAGTTCACCATAATGTCTTTTTGGCAAAAATTTATTCATTAATTGATAGCGCCTTTTATTTAATAAAGTTATATCATCAACACAAGTTACAGGGCTTATTCCATAACCTAAAAAAATAACATCATAAGCACTTGCTATTTTATCGAGCAGATTAATTATCTTATTTGCCTCATAATCAATAAACAAAATTTCTTTTTTAGGGGAAAGACTAATTTCTAATTGACATCCGGGCTCTAGCGATATTGATGAACCGCTATCAGATTTTGCACCAATTATAGTTTTATCATCATAAATTAAATTCCAAGAAGTAATCTCACAAAAATGTTTGATAATTTTTTCCAATAGTTCATAAGAAGCATTTTTAAAAGTATTTTTATCTAAACTCAATCTTTCATATTCAAGACCGATTAAAGAATTATTTTGATTACTTAAATAATATTTTTCAATATCAGAAATTTTCAGCTTTTTTTGTTTTAAAGATTTGTTTTCTTGTTTTTTATCTAATAAATTTAACATATTCAAATCTTATCATAAATAATAATGAAAACTATTAGATAAATGACTAATTGAACATTTTTATGCTAATATAGCAATATGAGCTTAAATTACATACTTAGAGCAAAAAAATTCAAAGCAAAAAAATCGCTGGGACAAAATTTTCTAATTGATGAAAATGTTATTTCGTTTATTGCAAATAACGCAAAAAAAGATGATGAAATCTTAGAAATTGGTCCGGGGCTTGGTTTTGTTACGGAACAATTAATTGAAAATACTTCAAAAGTTGTCGCTCTTGAAATAGATAAAGATGCAATAAATATTTTAAATAAAAACCTTAAAAATAAAGAAAACTTTTGCCTAATCGAGCAAGATATTTTAAAAACAGACATTAATTCACTACCATTTACAAAAGATAAAATAAAAGTAATAGCAAATATTCCTTATTATATTACAAGCCCGATTTTAGTTCATTTACTAGGTGAAATTGATGAATTGACACACAAAAATCGAGATAGAATAAGCGAAATTATCTTAATGGTGCAATTAGAAGTAGCAAAAAGAATTATAGCAAACGAAAACAGTAACAATAAAGAATATGGGCAATTATCGATTTTATCTCAAATGTATTGCGATACTGAAATTATTAAAATTGTACCTAAAAATTGCTTTATGCCATCACCCAAAGTCGATAGCGCATTAGTAAAATTCACAATCAATAGAGAACCAAAAGTAAAAATTACAAAATTACTCAAAAGAACAGTTAAAGCAATCTTTATGGCAAGAAGAAAAAATGTTAAAAATTCGCTTTTAAACGCAGGTTTTGTTAATGTTGAAAAAGCGCTCGAAAAGGCAAATATAGATAAAACAGCAAGAGGCGAAAATCTTTCAATAGGACAAATCCAAAAATTATCAATTGCGCTTGAGGAATTTAATTAATGAAAAAAATAAAAATACAATGTCCTGCAAAAATCAATTTAAACTTAAAAGTATTTAAAAAGGATGAATTAACAGGTTTTCACCCAATTAAAAGCATAATGCAAGCAATAAACCTTTTTGATTATATTACAATTCAAATTTCAGACGGCGATGAAATAATACAAAAAGGAAACAGTCAAGAAATCCCATACAACGAAAATAATATTTGCTATAAAGCTGCAAAATTATTTTTAGAAACAATAAATAAAAAAGCTAAAGTTGAAATTGAAATTGAAAAAAACATCCCTGTTTGCGCAGGACTAGCAGGTGGCTCAACTGATGCAGCAGGTGTTTTATATGGATTAAACGAATTATTTTTAAAACCGTTAAATAAAAAACAAATCCATACACTAGCATCAAAACTAGGTTCTGACTTAAATTTTTGCCTTGAAGGCGGTACAAAATTATGTACAAACAGAGGCGAAAAACTTGAAAATATAGAATTTAGCGAGTTTGATATAACGCTTGTTAAACCAAAAAATCTTCAAATATCAGCAAAAGAAGCATATTTGGCATTTGATGACTTATCAACATTATCAGATATGGAAAACGATTTAGAATTTGCTTTGATTAATAAATACAATGAGCTAAAATACTTAAACTCACTAAAAGGACAAATGTCAGGTTCAGGCCCTACATACTTTTTTAAAACACCAAAATTAAACTTTAATTTAGATGAAAATTATCTTGTTATAGAAAATCTAAAAACAATTAATTACGGCATAAAAGAAATAAACTAATTTTTCTTTAACCTTACTTTTGGACCATTATATTTTTTATATAAAGCCAAGGCTTCAGATGAAAGCTCTTTATCTAATAAAAGATTAGCATAAGTTTCAGCAATGAACTCCGGAGCTCCCAAACAAGCGTAAGGTAGAACTTCATGCGCAGCTTTTAAACCTTTTTCGTTTTCAAGCCATTCGAGCATTTTTGGATTGTAATCTTTTGGAGAATTAAAATAACAAACTAAAGGAGTTGAAACAAATCGATAATTTTGTAAATGTCCCAGCTCATGGAAAATTGTCTTAAATTTAAATATGTCAAAATCAAAATTCAAATCAACGTTATCTTTATTTTTAAATAATTTCAATAAACTTGGGAAATTTTTATTTGTTTCTAAATCAATTTTAAATTTTTCAATTTCATCTTGACTGAATTCCCCATAACAACCAGCTTTAACCATTCTTAAAATCAAATCCTTTGGATAGCGATTTAAAATAGAGGTTTTTTCATATAAGACCCTAAACCTATGATAAATATCCAATTTTTCATCAAGAGTTCTGGCACAAGAAATATTTGAATAATCATCCATTAATTCAGCAAAAAATTCATCTGTTTTTTCACTAGAAATAACAGGATTAACACTAAAGCTATCACCAATTATAATTACATCATTGTCGATTAATTCTTCAAATATTCTATCTATTTCATCTGTAATATATTCATTTGTATAAATATGGTCGTTTACTTCCAAAATACCGCCATTTGTATACGCCATAGACATCTGAACGTTATCCAAATCCCTTAGAAAAATGTATTTTGGCATTTTCAGTGGAGTTTTTGAAAGCTGTTTTGCTTGATATAAACCTTCATTGATAAAATTAGCACTATCCACTTGATTTTCATCAAAACCATAATAATCAACTATACCTAATTCTTTATAGCCAAATTTAAATGCTTCATCTAGTGTTTGAGCTTTTTTAAACTCAGGGTTTTTAGCTTTTGTGCTAAAAGAAACACTGTCAAACCCCAAAGATTTAAAAGCTAATTGAGGTTTAATAATATTTTTTGATTGATTTATTTTATATGCAAAATTACAAGGGGAAATTTTCATACCAAAATAAAACATCTAAACGATATAAATTGCCAAAATAATATTGTAGATTAAAACCAAAAATGATATAATAGCCATAATACAAGAATAGAGGATGTTTAGATTATGTTGCAATCCGTGCCATCGGTTATTAAAAACGCATTTAGAGGAAGTTTTATAAAGAAAATTTGTAATTATCTGCACGACTGCGTTAGAGAAGAAGTTAAATCATCAACCTTTAGAAATCTAAAAGGAGATAAAGAAAATAAATGGGCATTTTTAGACGGTCAAGAACAAGTTTTTTCAAAATTTGCAGAACCTTTATTATTAGATGGCACAAATAGCTATCTTACAGAATTAATGATTCAATCAGAAATGAATCAAAAAGACAAATATTTAATATACGGATACCTTTTTTTAGTTGGCAAAAACGGTAAATCAAGAAAAAATAACGAATTTTTAACTCCGTTATTATATGCTCCGGCTAAATTAGAGCGTGTCGGAATAAATCTTCAATTAACAATTCAAGAGGACACATTATCCCTAAACACAGGCGCTATTGCTCAATTAATACAAAGAGAAGATGAGCAAGAAACAGATGCTATGCTAATGGGTCTATTAGATGTTGTTCCGCAATTACCACTAAAAGAAGAAGATTTAAACATATTTTTAACAACATTAAAATCACTTGTTCCAAATATTGAAATAAAATTAAATATAGGTGCAACATCTGATATAAAACAGGATGAAAATGATTTTTACAATAGACAAACAACTATTGAAGATATTGAAAACGGTAACTTTGACTTTGATTCAATAGAAAATATACAAACTGCTCCTAAGGTAAACGTAGATACGTTATCTTTAGAACGCACCCAAGCAGTAATTTTAACCACTAGACCAACAGTAACCGCAGGTGTTTTACATGAATTAATGCAAATAGCAGAAAAACCATCAGGAGTACATAGAGAAACCGTATTAAATGTAATAAATCAAGAATTTCTTGAATCAAGCGGACAAAGCGAAGTTAAAATCGAAAACAAAGATTTATCAGACTTTTTCCCTGTAACACCATTAAGTTTATCTGATTCACAAGAAGACGTTATAAGAAACATTGAAGAACACGACTTTTTAGCAGTATACGGCCCTCCGGGTACAGGCAAAAGCCAAACTATTGTAAATGTTGCAGCTCATTTAATTGCAACAGGAAAAACCGTATTAGTTGCAAGCAGAATGGATAAAGCAGTTGATGTTGTAGCTGAAAGATTAAACCAATTAAACGCTCCGTATTTAGCTCTAAGAGCAGGCAGAGCAAACTATCAAAGACAATTAAGCCTTGAATTGCAAGAGCTTTTATCAAATAAAATTGAACTAAATAACGGCTTTGATGATAATATGGTTGCCGATGTATCCGATATGAAAGAACTTTTAAAAGATATTAAAAGGCTTGAAGATACAGCTTTATCAATACTATCATTAGAAAAAAAATATACTGAAATATATGATGAATACGATCAAATTAAAGATACAGTTGCAGATTTGAGTTTAATTGTTGATAAAATCAAATACCAGCAATTAGAAGAAGCAAAAAAAATATTTAACACTATTGAAGATTTAGAAAATAAATACAAAAAAAGTTTATTAGATAAAATCAAATTATTTTTTGATTATCGAAAAATCAAAAAACTTTTAAATCTACACAAAGCACTAAATGAAGAAATTTTGAAAAAATTACCTTATGAATTAAACGTGGCCCTTGAAAAAGCAAAACTTCAACAAGTTGAAGACGAGATTTTCTCATTGGGCAATTTACACCAAATTTTAAGAAGAATTAAAACTCTAAAATCAAAACAAAAAAAATTAGCGATTGATATATTAAAAAACAAAAGAAGAACTGCGCTAAAAAATATCCTCTGCGATGCAATCAAAAGAAGAAGATTGACGGTTCATGCAAAATCTTTAACTTCAAGAAAAACCAACTTGCAAAATAAAATTCTTGAACGTGAAGATTTTAAACCCTTGCTTGCGGCTTTTCCTTGCTGGTGCACTACAACTTATGCTATTTCAAACAGTTTGCCGCTAAAACCAGCTATGTTTGATGTTGCAATTATTGATGAAGCATCACAATGTGATATAGCCTCTTGTATACCTGTATTATTCAGAGCAAAAAAAGCAATAATTGTGGGCGATGACAAGCAATTACCGCATTTATCATTCCTTGAAAAATCAAAAGAACAAAGTTTCTTATCTCAATATAACATTGATGAAAGATACCAATTAACTTGGCGCTTTAGAGATAACTCAATGTTTGATTTAGCAAACTATTATTCTACAACACCTGTATTATTAGATGAACATTTCCGCTCACCTGCTCCGATTATTGATTTTTCAAGCAAAGAGTTTTATGGCGGAAAAATCAAAATAATGAGCCCAAATATAAACACAGGTGAAATTGTAGAGCTTAGAATTGTAAAAGACGGAAAAGTAGACCACGACGCTACAAGAAACGTTCCAGAGTGTGAAGAAATAATCAAAACTATCCAAGAATTAATTATAAAAGATAGAGATGAAAACAAAGATGAACCTATCTCAATTGGTGTTATTTCGCCATTTAGAGCTCAAGTTGATTTAATTAAAAAAGCTATTTTAAAAGTTTTTGACGGAGATACAATCTTAAAACATAAACTTGATGTAGGTACAGCGCACACTTTCCAAGGGGATGAAAGGGATGTAATGCTTTTATCATGGACATTTGCGCCCAACTCTCATTCTCAAAGTTTGATATTTGCTCAAAAACCAAATTTATTTAATGTTGCTATAACAAGAGCAAGACACAAACTTGTTAATTTTATTTCAAGAGATATAAATGAGCTTCCTGAAGGATTATTAAGAAATTATCTTGAATATGTTAGAAAAACAAATCAAAATAAAACAAAAAACATATTCAAAAATGATTTTGAAAAAGAAGTATTTAATGAAATAATTGAAGAATTTCCAACTCTAAATTCACAAAATAAAATTATGGCAGGGGTTGAAATGGGTTCTGTTAGCGCCGATATTTTAATTGATAAAACTGTTGTTGAAATAGATGGCGTTGAAGACAATATAAAACCTAAATATAACGATATGAAAAAACAAGCCATAATAGAGCGTTGTGGTTTTAGTGTTATAAGAGTCACAAAAAGAGAATGGCAACTATCAAAAAGCGCTTGCCTAGATAGAATTCGCCAAGCAATAAATCAATAATATAAATTTATTTTTTTGATACAATGTCGTTATGGATGATAAATTTAAAAACCTAAACGACCATCACATAGCGCTTGAATTTGATAAAGTATTATTGAATTTATCAAAATACGCAAATTCCAAATTGGGTGCTAATGCGTGCTTAAATTTAGAAATATACTCAAATAAAGCTCAAATTGAATATGAGCTTAATTTAGTTGATGAAGCCAAAAAAATTATAGATGATAACAATCAATCAGCACCAATAGATGATTTTATTGATATAGATGAAATTTTTAAACAAAATTTTCTAACTGCAATTGAAATTATTGAGCTTGCTAAAAACCTTAAAAATTCAAGGCTAACAAAAAATTTTATCTCAAAATGCGAAAATGCAAAATCACTAAATGAAATAATTAAGAATTTTTATATAGATAAAACATTTGAAGATGAAGTGTTTTCAACATTTGATAGAGAACTAAACGTTGTTGATAGCGCTTCTGATACGCTAAAATCCTTGAGAAATTCATATAAAGATAACAAAGAAAATCTAAAAATTGCAATAAACAATCTTTTGCAAAATCATTCATTTGTTGATAATCTTCAAGACACAGTTGTAACAATAAGAGATAACAGACCTGTTTTTCAAGTAAAAGCAAGTTGCAAAAATAAAATTCAAGGTATAATCCATGATATTTCATCAACAAATTTAACTTATTTTATTGAACCAAGCAGTTTAGTTCCAATTTCAAATAAACTAAGACAAATTGAAATAGAAATAAAAGCTGAAATAGATAGAATTTTAATGGTTTTATCTAATCGATTTAAAGATATTAAAAAAGAGCTTAAACAAAATCAAAATATAATCGTAAAATTAGATACTATTTTTGCAAAAGCAAAATATTCAATTCATTTGCATGGATTAAGCGCTGAAATTACAGATGAAAAAATAATTGATATTCAAAAAATGAAACATCCTTTGTTAATTGAAGTTAAAGAAGATGTTGTTGCAAACGATTTTATTTTAGGAAAAGATTACAACTGTTTATTAATTACAGGCTCAAATACAGGCGGTAAGACAGTTTGTCTTAAATGTGCCGGTTTAATGATATTAATGACAAAAGCCGGCATGCATATTCCATCGCTTGGAGCTAAAATTTATCCTTATTCAAATATTTATTGCGATATTTCAAAAGAACAAAGTTTAGAACAAGGTTTTTCAACATTTTCTGCTCATATAAAAAATATAGCTGATATTTTAGATAAAATTAATGAAAAAGACTTAATTTTACTTGATGAATTAGGTTCAGGAACTGACCCTATTGAAGGAAGCTCCTTATCTAGAGCAATACTAGAATATATTAAAGAAAAACAAGTTGCAGGAATAATTACAACTCATTTAGGAGAATTAAAATCACTAAAATACGAAGATAGTTATTTTGAAAATGCAACAGTATTATTTGACATTGCAACTCTAAAACCAAAATATAATTTAATAGTTGGAATGTCTGGAACATCAAATGCGATAGATATTTCAAGCCAGTTGGGATTAAATGAAAATATTATCAAAAGAGCAAAAGAAATTCTAACAGATGAAAACAATGGGAATTCTAAAATTTTTATTGAAATAGAAAAAACAAACCAAAATTTAATTAAAAAAGAACAAGAAGCAACCAAAAACTTAGATGTTGCAAAACAAACAAAAGAAGAATTTGACACAAAATTAAAAGAATTAAAACAAAACAAGAAAAAATCACTTGAAAATTTCAAAAAGAAATTTCAAAATCAACTTGATAGCGCAAGAGATGAAATAAAAGAAATAGTAGATGAAATAAGAAAAGAAAAATCTCTTAAAGTTGCAATGCGCTCATATAACAGGCTAAACAAAATCGAATCTCAAATTAGAGAAGAATTTAGCGCAAATGATGACAAATTGGCAGAAAAATTCATTGAATTAAACCCACAAGAATTAAAAATAGGGCAAAATGTTTTAGTTAAAAAACTTGAGCAAGTAGTTATTTTGGATTCACTTCCCGATAAAAAAGGTAATGTAGAAATTAGAATTGGCAACATTAAATCAAAAATCCATTTATCAAAACTAGCTAAAACAGATAAAAAAGTGGCGCCTCATTTAAAAAAAGTGCAAGTTAATTTTGATAATACAGATAATCTATTATCAAGATTAGATTTAAGAGGAATGAGAGTTTTAGAAGCTATTGAGTATTTAGATGAAAAACTTGATAAAGCAAGCCTTAGAGGCTTAAATCAAGTAACTGTTATCCATGGATATGGAACAGGGGCGTTAAAAAGCGCTGTAAATGATTATCTCAAAAATTCACCCTACGTTGCAAAATTTCATTACGGCGATGAAACACAAGGTAGAGATGGAGTTGTAATAATAGATTTATTATGATAAATGAAATCAAAAAAGAATTAAAAAATCTATCAGATGAAGAATATAAACTTTTTTCGCAAAAATTAAACCCGAATATAAATAATATTCTTGGCGTACGCTTGCCGATTTTAAGAAAAATTGCTAAAAAAATTGCAAAAAATGACTATAAAACTTTCTTTTTAGAAAATGACGACGAATTTATGGAGCTTACCATGCTTGAAGGAATGGTAATTGGAAATCTTAAAAAAGAAGAGCAAATTAATTATATTGAAAATTTTATTCCTAAAATTAATAATTGGGCGGTTTGTGATACATTTTGCACAGGGCTAAAATTCTTTAAAAAAGATAAACACAAAGAAATTATTGAAAAATATCTAAATTCAAAAAAAGAATATGAGCTAAGATTTGCATTCGTTATTTTATTAAATTATTTCATTGATGATGAATATAATTATGTTTTAGATAAAATTTCAAAATTTAATAATGAACAATATTACGCTAAAATGGCAGCTGCTTGGTGTTTATCATATTGTTTAATTAAAAACTATGAACAATGTATTAAAGATATTCAAAAAATCAAAATACATCCTTGGACTTTAAAAAAAGGTATCACAAAAGCAATAGAATCACTAAAACTGACAAAAATTCAAAAAGATGAGCTAAGAAAAATAAGACAATCTAATTAAAATGTATTATTTTTAAAGTCAAAACAATAGTATATAATTAATCTCAAAGGAGATTAATATGTGGCAAATTATTTTAGGTGTTGGAATTATTTTTTTACTATTGGAAATCTTTGCTCCAAGTATGTTTTTTCTTAATTTTGCGCTATCTGCGCTAATTTGCGCAATAGTATCAATATTTTTTGATAATATCGTATTTTTAATAGTATTATTCTGCGTTTTATCAGTAATTTTCATCTTGAGTTTAAGACCAATATTTTTAAAAAATATCTATAAAAAAGATGAAAAAACAGGTATAGAAGAAAAATATATAGGTAAAACCGCAAAAGTAATAGAAAATACAGATAAAAACTACGGAATAATTTCAATTTATGACGAGCGCTGGCAAGCAAGAAATATTGAAGATTCCACAATTGAAGCAGGCCAAATCGTTGAAATTGTAGGAATAGATAGTATTATTATGAAAGTAAAAAAAGTAAATTAGTTTATAAAAGGAGTATTAAATGTCATTTTTCTTGATTTTATTGCTAGTTTTAGCAATAGCATTTACAGCTAAAGGTATTATCATTGTTCAACAAGCAGAAGTTGTTATAGTTGAAAGACTTGGAAAATACCACAAAACCTTGCAAGCGGGATTAAATTTTATAGTCCCTATTATAGATACCCCAAGAGGAGTTTCTTGGAAAGTTAGCCACAAAAGCGTTGATGGCTCAACATATTATTATATAAAAGAAAAATCAAAAATTGATTTAAGAGAAGCAGTTTACGATTTTCCAAGACAATCAGTTATCACAAAAGATAATGCAACAATAAGCATTAATGCGCTATTGTATTTTCAAATAATGGATCCAAAATCAGCAGTATATGAAGTTCAAAATTTACCTGAAGCAATTGAAAAATTAACTCAAACTACCCTAAGAAATCTTGTTGGTCAACTTGATTTAGATGAAACACTTGTTTCAAGAGATAAAATCAACGTTGAGCTTCGCTCTATTTTAGATGAAGCAACAAACAAATGGGGCGTAAAAGTAAACAGGGTTGAATTGCAAGATATTATTCCTCCTGTTGATATTCAGACATCAATGGAAAAACAAATGAAAGCAGAACGTGATAGACGTGCAGCAATTTTAGAAGCTGAAGGTCTAAAACGCTCCGCAATCTTAAAAGCAGAAGGCGAAAAAGAAGCAGCAATCAATAAAGCAGAAGGTCTAAAACAAGCAGAAATTCTAAGAGCAGAAGGTATGGCACAAGCTCGTCTTGTTGAAGCAGAAGCAGAAAAAGAAGCAATAAGAAGAATAACAGACGCATTCAACAATCAAGGTCAACCTGATAAATATTTAATTGCAATGAAATATCTTGAATCTCTAGAAGCAATGGCAAAAGGTCAAGATAATAAATTTGTTTATATGCCTTATGAAGCGACAGGAATACTATCATCAATCGATGGCATTAAACAAATGCTTACAAAATAAAAAAATAAGATATAAAAAATACCCTCTTTAAAAGAGGGTATTTTTAATTACAAATATTAGCAATTATTTTGTCATTGCATTTTGTACAGCAACAGCAACTGCAACAGTAGCACCTACCATTGGATTGTTACCCATACCGATAACACCCATCATTTCAACGTGAGCAGGAACTGAAGAAGAACCAGCAAATTGAGCATCACTGTGCATTCTTCCCATAGTATCTGTCATACCATAAGAAGCTGGACCAGCTGCAACGTTATCAGGGTGAAGTGTTCTACCTGTACCACCACCTGAAGCTACTGAGAAGTATTTTCTACCGTTTTCAATTGCCCATTTTTTGTATGTACCAGCAACAGGATGTTGGAAACGAGTTGGATTTGTTGAGTTACCTGTGATAGATACGTCAACGCCTTCTTTAATCATAATTGCAACACCTTCGGATACATCATCAGCGCCATAGCATCTTACTTTTGCTCTTTCGCCATCAGAAAATGGTGTTTCTTTTTTAATTTTTAATTCGCCTGTTTTATAGTCATATTCTGTTTCAACAGAAGTAAAACCGTTAATTCTAGAAATAATATGAGCTGCGTCTTTTCCAAGACCATTCAAAATAACTCTTAAAGGCTCTTTTCTAACTTTGTTAGCATTTCTTGCAATACCAATAGCGCCTTCTGCAGCAGCAAATGATTCATGACCTGCTAAGAAACAGAAGCATTTTGTTTCTTCTCTTAAAAGCATTGCACCTAAATTACCATGACCAAGTCCTACTTTTCTTGTGTCACCAACTGAACCTGGTACAGCAAATGCTTGTAAGCCGATACCAATAGCTTCAGCTGCGTCAGCTGCATTTTTAATTCCTTTTTTAATAGCAATAGCACAACCTAAAGTATAAGCCCATGAAGCATTATCAAATGCGATAGGTTGAATGCCTTTTACGATTTCATCTACATTTATACCTTTTGATAAACATAATTCATTTGCTTCATCTAAAGTTTTAAAACCATATTCTTTAAGAACTTTATCGATTGAATCTTTACGTCTATCTTGTCCTTCAAATTTTGCCATATTTTATTTTCCTTATAATTAAATTCTACTACGCTTCTCTAGGGTCGATAACTTTAACAGCTTCTGCAAAACGACCATAAGTTCCGATATTTTTTTCGTAAGCTTCTTTAGCATCAACGCCTTTTTTAATAGCGTCCATAACTTTACCAAGATTTACAAATTTATATCCAATAACTTCATCATTTTTATCAAGACCCATTTCTAAAATATAGCCTTCAGTTAATGAAAGATATCTAACACCTTTTTGTTTAGTTGAGTGAATTGTACCTGTCATAGAGCACAAGCCTTTACCTAAGTCTTCTAAGCCTGCACCAACAGGAAGTCCGTTTTCAGAAAACGCAGTTTGAGTTCTACCGTAAACAACTTGTAAGAATAATTCTCTCATAGCAACGTTAATAGCATCACAAACAAGGTCAGTATTTAATGCTTCTAAAAGAGTTTTACCGGGAAGGATTTCACCAGCCATAGCAGCAGAATGTGTCATACCAGAGCAACCGATTGTTTCAACAAGTGCTTCTTGGATGATACCTTCTTTAATGTTTAAAGTTAATTTACAAGTACCTTGTTGAGGAGCACAGCAACCGCAACCATGAGTTAAACCAGAAATATCTTTAATTTCTTTAGCTTTTGTCCAAAGACCTTCTTGAGGAATTGGAGCAGGTTCACCCTTTATGCCACG
Organism: Candidatus Gastranaerophilales bacterium; assembly: GCA_944324915.1. GTDB lineage: Bacteria > Cyanobacteriota > Vampirovibrionia > Gastranaerophilales > Gastranaerophilaceae > RUG14156. The sequence continues at coordinate 28,742 of CALUYD010000010.1, forward strand.
TGCAACACAACATTTTTCTTCAATTTCTGAAGTAAGTTCAATACGAGCCATTTGACCTCCTTATATACTAACAAAATTTATAAATTAATTTTATTACAAACAAAATATAAATGCTATCAAAAATATGGTATAATCACATAAAAAATAAGGAGAATAAATATGAAAGATGAAACAAAATGCCTTCATAGCGGATATAAGCCTGAAAACGGCGGCCCTGGGGTTATGCCGATATATCAAAGCACAACATTTAGATTTAACTCAACACAAGAAATTGCAGCAGTTTTTGATGACCCTACTAAAGCTCATATTTATTCAAGATTTACAAATCCTACTGTTGATTGCGTAGAAAAGAAAATTGCAGATTTAGAAGGTGGTGTTGCTGCAATGTGCACTACATCAGGACAAGCTGCAAGTTTAATTTCAATTTTAAATCTTGCAAGTGCAGGAGATAGAGTACTTTCAACAAGCGCTATTTATGGCGGAACAGTAAATCTTTTTGCAGTAACCATGAAAAAATTTGGTATCACGGTTGATTTTATTGATGTAGATGCAACAGAAGAAGAAATTCAAAAGATGATAACACCAAAAACTAAAGCAATATTTGGTGAAACATTAACAAATCCCAGCTTACAAATATTAGACATTGAAAAATTTGCCAATATTGCACACAAAAACGGCATACCATTAATTATAGATAACACTTTTGCAACTCCAATTTTATGCAAACCTATTGAATTTGGAGCAGACATTGTAATTCATTCGACAACAAAATACATGGATGGACATGCCCTTCAAGTTGGTGGTGTTATTGTGGATTCCGGAAAATTTAACTATGCGAACGGTAATTTTCCTGATTTTACAGAGCCTGATGAATCTTATCATGGAACAATATATGTAAAAGATTATCCAAATTGCCCTTATATAATTAAAGCAAGAGCCCAATTGATGAGAGATTTTGGCTGCTATCCATCAGGAATGAGCGGATTTTTACTAAATTTAGGTTTAGAAACACTAGCCCTTAGAATGGAAAGATACTGCGAAAACGGTCTAAAATTAGCAAAATTTTTCGAAAATCATCCAAAAATCGAATCTATAAATTATCCTAATCTAGAAAACGATAAATATTATAAATTAGCTCAAAAATATCTGCCAAAAGGAACATCCGGAGTAATGAGCATTACAATCAAAGGCGGAAAACAAGAAGCAATTAAATTTATGGATAAACTAAAATTAGCTTCAAAAGAAGTCCATGTTGCAGACATAAGAACTTGCGTATTACATCCGGCAAGTGCTACACACAGGCAATTAACAGATGAACAACTTATAAACTGCGGAATAAACCCTGGCATGGTAAGGGTTTCTGTTGGGCTTGAAAACATAGAAGATATAATTAAAGACTTTGAACAAGCTCTTAGCTAAAATGACTTAAAATATAACTTTTAATTTGAGGAAGATAAAATATACAAGCAACTGAAGCAATAATCATTGCAGGCCCAAAAGGCAATAAGTTGAATTTTTCTTCCTCAACTACTTTTATTTCTTCTTTTTTGCGTTTAATTTCTTCTAAGATAGTAATCAAATTAGAAATTAAAATAGATGAAATTACAAGCAAAGAGCATATATACATAAATTGATTTTCGATTGGTTTAAAATAGTCAATCAAAAATAAAATTATAATAAAAGCAAATGCCGATAAATATGCATAAGAAAGATTTTTTTTATATTCAGTACATGCTTTATAAGAAAGCATAGGTAGTGCACATAAAGATTGAATTAACATACTAAGAGCAAGAACTATAAAAAATGTCTTATATCCAAAAATAGCCCCTAAGCCTAGCGCTATAAGGCTATCGCCCTCACCAAACATTCTTTGAGCACAAAAAAGTTTTCCAAAATTGGCTAATATTTCCATTGAAATAAAACCAACAAGAGCACCGATTAACGAGTGAATTATATCGACATCTCCAAGATTTAAATAAGAGTACAAAATACCAACCGCACACAAAATATAAGCATGTGTATCAATTATAACCATTTCTTTAATATCAGTTGCGCTCATTGCGATAAATAAGAAAAATATAACCCATAAAAATAAAGTCTTTAGGGTTAATCCAAAAGTTAAATAAATAATTAAAAAAGAAATACCACAAATTAGCTCAACAATTGGATATTGAATTGAAATTTTTGTCTTACAAAAAGCACACTTTCCTTTTAAAAAAATATAAGAAATTAAAGGTATATTCATATACCACTTTAATTGATTTAGGCATTTTGGACATCTTGAGCGAGAAAAAATAAATTCTTCTCCGGATAGTCCTCTTAAGATAACTACATTTAAAAAAGACCCTACACACAGTCCTAAAATAAAGACATAAGAAGCAATAAAACCGACAGGCAAAAGCTCCAAACTATTCATATTTATGTAAGCCTTTTTTAGTAATTATCTCAAAAAGTTTTGAAATAGCTTTTTTTAGTTTTCTTGAAACCTGCATTTGAGAAATATTTAACTTTTCAGAAATTTCTCTTTGATTTAGACCTTCGTAATAATTCAAGATAACAAGTTCTTGCTCTAAAGGTTCTAATCTTTTAATTGCATCATCAAGAATAATTCTATTTTCGTAACTGTTAAAAGCCTCTTTTTGACTTTCATCTTCAATTTTTTCAACAAGTGAAAGAGAATTTTCATCTCCACCTATTATCTGATCAATTGAAATTGTTGTAGTACGTCTATCAAGATTGTTGCATTCTTCGACTTTTTCTTGAGGCATTTGTAGAGCTTCCGCAATATCTTTGTCGGTAGGAGTTTTACCCAATTTTTCGGTTAACTCCATAGTCAACTTATGAACTCTAAAAGACAACTCCTTAATTTCTCTTGGAGCACGAATTATTGTAGTCTTGTCACGAAGATAATGTCTTATCTCTCCTGTTATAAGATAAGTTGCATAAGATTTAAAATTTTTGGATATTTCAGGATTATATAAATCAACAGCTTTAATTAACCCCAAAGAGCCAACTTGAGTAATGTCTTCAACAGGGTCGGTAGAACGACGAGCCAAGGAGCGAGCAACTTTTTTTACAATAGGCATACAAGCCAAAATTACAAGCTCTTTTAGTTTCTTTTTCGTTTTTTCATCCTGTGATGAATGATACTCATCAAGCCAAATATTAACATCTTCTATTGATAAGGCATTTTCTTCTTGCATTTTTTATCCTTACTTATCTTCATTCCAAGAATACATCTTACGTAGTTCTCTGCCAACAGATTCCAACGGATGAGATGCTTTTAATTTTCTTGTTGTTTTAAAATGAATTTGATTTGTGTTGCATTCATTAATCCAATTTCTTGCAAAAGTACCATCTTGAATTTCAGCTAATACTTTTTTCATTTCTTTTTTAGTTTCTTCAGTAATTATACGTTTTCCTGTAACATAATCACCAAATTCAGCAGTATTTGAAATTGATTTTCTCATAGCTTCAAATCCACCTTGATAGATTAAATCAACAATTAATTTCATTTCGTGAATACATTCAAAATATGCATTTTCAGGAGCATAACCTGCTTCTGTCAATGTTTCAAAACCTGCTTGCATAAGAGCACAAACGCCACCACATAATACAGCTTGTTCACCAAATAAATCTGTTTCTGTTTCAATTTTAAATGTAGTTTCAATTACACCTGCACGAGCTCCTCCGATACCAGCGGCGTATGCTAAACCATTAGCTAAAGCATTTCCTGTTGCATCTTGCTGAATAGCAATTAAACAAGGAACACCTTTTCCTTCAACATATTCACTTCTTACAGTATGACCGGGACCTTTTGGAGCAATCATAATAACATCAACATCTTTAGGAGGTTCAATCAAATTGTAATGAATATTAAAGCCATGTGCAAAAGCAAGAGTTTTTCCGGCTGTTAAATATGGTTTAATTGATTCATTATAAACTCGAGCTTGTACTTCATCAGGAAGCAAAATCATAATTAAATCAGCAACTTTTGCTGCTTCATCAACATTCATAACGGTTAAACCGGCGCTTTGAGCTTTTTCTTTTGATTTTGAACCTTCATAAAGACCAACAACAACATTAACGCCTGAATCTTTAAGATTTAGCGCATGCGCATGACCTTGAGAACCATAACCCATAATTGCAACTGTTTTACCGTTTAATCTGTTTAAATCACAATCAGCAGCATAATACATTTTAACCATTTTTTGCTCCTCATAAAAAATATTCTTAACATTAGTTTAGTCTGTTAATGATTTTTGGTCAACAAATTAATACGCAATTTTTATTTTTTTTAGTTTTTATATAAGAGCTATGAAAATAAACCTGATAAGAAACAATTGTTCAATACCAAAACTCTCAAAAAATAGTGCTAAAAATACACTATCGACAAAAAATAATATTAACTACAATTATGTGGTTAATTACAATAGTGCAATTTCAATGAGAGGTGTTTTAGATAAAAAAAATAAAAGCGAAGAACAATTTTGCAAAGACTTTATGTCTAAACAAGGAAAAACTACGCCCGAAGAATGTAAAGATATCATAGAAAATCATCCTTTCACTTTGACGCAATGCCATAATATCTGCGATGCGGAAAATGAATTATATTTAAGACCAATAGACCTTGCACAAATGGCAATAGGACTTAAAAATTACTACGATAATCTATATGATAAAAATTACACAATTGTATCAATAGGAAGAAGCCCGGCACTCATTAGCGAAGTAATGCAAAATTTGGGTGCAAAAGTAATATTTTTACCTATAAGCAATTTAAGAAGCATGGGAGATATTAGTCATCACCCGATGAGAAACATATATCCAACATACGCATCTCGTTTTGAAAATATTGATACCTTAATGAAATATGCCACAAAAAAAGGTATAGCTAAAAAAGATGCAGGTAAAATCTTGATTTTAGATTATACCCACACCGGTATGTCACTCGATATAATGAAAAAAGTGCTAGAAGAAAGAGGGGATATACCAAAAGAAAATATTATTAAGCGCTCATTAGCAGACGATGTCGAAAAAGCAAGATGGAATAATTGTGCAAATATTAGTGCTGGTGCAATACATGCTCTCAAAAAAGACTTAATGCTATCTAATCTTGCAGCATTATGTAATGTTCCATTTTTTGATTACGATGAAGATTTTATGGACTTTAGATGTCATACCCACAACGAAATTATGAAAAAATTTGATAACTATTCAACTTGTTTAGGAAGGGCATGGGCGCTTTGGATTACAAGTGAAGCCCTAAGATTACAAAACTTGCAAACAAAATAAAAAAAATCCGCAAAAAGCGGATTAATGCTATAAAATCTGCATATGGAGGAAGGAGTGGAAAAGAGAACAACTTGTACATAATTAATACCCAATATAAAATGTATATAACTTTTATATACCAATTGTAAATTTTTATAAATTTACAATCTAAATCAAAAACTGTAAATGACTTAACAATATTGCATAAAATTCCGCTTATGTGGTACTATAAATAAGTATGGATACATTAGTTATATCAATTGTATATTATAATAAATAGGATATTTAATGAATAAAGAAGAGAAAAATAGTAAAAAGATACTTTTTTTTAAAAGTGCTTTTTCATTGGTTGAATTAATGATAAGCCTTATAACAATTTCTGTTGTTGTATCGGCACTTGCCCCCATAATAACCAAAAAACTTGGCGGAAAAAATGGTGTCTCTATAATGGAAGACAACCTTACAACATATTGTGAAAAAAAATTTACAAGCGATTGCAAACTATGTGATGGTAACAAAAGATGCGTAGTATGCGAAAAAAGCTGCCCATCAGGAAAAGATGATGATAAATGTGAATGCTTTATATGCACAGATGATGATTTTTTACCAAATTGCATGCAATGTAACAAAGAAAAATGTTTCAAATGTGAAGGCGGATATGGTCTAGGAAATAGGGACTGTACTTTATGTCCAATAGGCAAATATTCAGATGGAACATTTGAATGTAGAGAATGTTCACAAGGATACTATACTGCTACTGCAGGAAGCACAACTTGTACATTGTGCGAAGTCGGTAACAAATGTAACGATGGTATCAAAACACAATGTCTACCGGGAAGCTATCAAAATAACTCTGGTCAAACAACTTGTAATACTTGTCCAGCTGGAACATGTCAACCAAATCAAGGACAATCAACTTGTACAAATTGTTCTACCGGATATTATCAAGACCAAACAGGTCAAACTCTCTGCAAAACCTGCTCAAGCAAAACTCTAAATTGTGCAGAATGTGTTGCAACAAACGGAACTTGTACAAGATGTAATAGCGGATATTATTTAGCAGCAAATAAAACTTGTCAACCTTGTCCTGCAAACGGTCAATGCACAAACGGAAACACTATTTCATGCAATGCGGGATATTATTTAAGCGGTACAACATGCATAATATGCCCGAACGGAAAATACTCGACAGGCGGAGCAACTTCATGCTTAACGTCAACAGTAATTTCGCAATGTGTGACATATAGCAAAACTTCAAATGCTTGTAGCGCTTGCAATAGCGGTTATCACATATCAGGTGGTAAATGCGTTTCAGACTGCACATGTTCAAACGGAACTTGCACAGCATCATCAGGTTCAAGTTGTGGTTCATGTAACGCCGGATATTATTTAAGCAATGGCAGTTGCGTTAGATGTCCAGCAGGTTCTGCATGTTCAGGCGGCACGGCAGGCAAAAAATCCTGCGGCGGCCTAACTTGGTCTGGAGCTGGTGCAACAAGTTGTAGCTGGTGTTGGATAGGTAACTGTAACGCGGGTATCTGTACAGAAGTAAACCACACATCTGGAACTTGCAAAAAATGTCTTGGTTGCTATTATTTATCAGGCGAAGGTTGCAGACAAAAATAAAAAAACCCTCCATAAAAAAGGAGGGGTAGCAATCAGAAGAGTTGAGGATTTACCTTAATAATGATATATTTTTTCTTGCATAAATTAATTAGAGCAAAATCTAATTTAAAACTGTAAATTGTGCTAATATAAATAAAAAAGCGAGGAAAAATATGAGAGTAGACGGAAGAAAAAACAATGAATTAAGGCAAATCAAATTCACAAGAAACTATACAAAGCACTCACTAGGTTCAGTTTTAGTTGAATTTGGTGATACAAAGGTTTTAGTTTGCGCTAATTTCGAAAATACTATTCCAAAATGGATGGATAAAGATTCTACCGAAGGCTGGTTGACTGCTGAATATTCGCTTTTACCAACAAGCACAGAAACAAGATGCCAAAGAGAAAGAACAAAATTATCAGGCAGAACACAAGAAATTCAAAGACTGATAGGACGTTCCTTAAGAGCTTGTCTTAATCTAGAAAAAATACAAGGTAAAACCTTTATTATAGACGCTGATGTATTGCAAGCTGATGGTGGCACAAGAACCGCATCAATATGCGGAGCTTACGTTGCACTTAAAGATATGGTAGAAAAACTGCTTAGTGAAAAAATAATAGAAGAAAACCCCATAATTGAAGCAATTGGAGCAATTTCAGCAGGAATAGTAAATGACGAAGTTATGGTAGATTTGTGCTATCAAGAAGATTCAAATGCTCAAGTTGATTCTAATATAGTTTTAACATCGAGCGGAAAAATTATTGAATTTCAAACAACAGCAGAAGGTTTACCTTTCAATAAAGCACAAATGGATGAAATTTTTACCCTTGCAAAAAATTCAATTAACGAAATTATAAAAATGTACTAAAAAAAGCGATGTTAAACTACATCGCTTTTTAATAATTCGTCTTTAACTTTATCTAATCCGCTCTTTATAATTCGAGATATTCTACTTGGCGAAATTGAAAATTCATCAGATAATTCTTGAAGTTTTTTTTCAGAATAAAATTTAGATTCAATTAATTCTCGCTCACGTCTTGGAAGAGAAGTAATAGCAGCTTTTATTGCATTTGCCATCATAGAAAATTCACAATTTTCTTCAGGTGTTTTTCTTATATCTTTAACTTCAAATGTTTTTTCACTATCATACATCTCGTCAGTAGAAAGAATAGATTTATAAATTGCATCACGAAGTTCGTTGTGTTCTTCTTCTGTTAATTCTCTATTTTGTCTTACACCATACCAACGATAACGACTTCTTAGTTCGTTTCTTATGGCCCATTTAATAGCAGTTGAGATGTAACTTTCTGTGTAAGTAGAAAAATTTGACTGACCAAGCAATATATTTATAGTTTGAAAACCAATATTCACGAGTTCATCAAACTCAATCAAATGATGCATAGCCAATGTTTTATATTCAACCTTGGCAATTTTGTTTATAAGCTCTGAATATTTACGTAAATGTGAATCTTTTAATACTTTTTCTTTAGTTTTTAGCATATACAATTCTTCAATAGGACATAATTTATACCATATAAATATTAAAATCCAAGCAAAAAAGCCCAAATATTAATTTTTGTATAGTATACACATATTCGACAAGATAAAAAAAATGTCTAAAAAATATAATTGCCAATTTTATACATAATATTAACTTTTGTTAAGAATTTTATTGACAAAAATACTTGATAATATATTATAAATACAGTACCAAAGACAGTTGGTGGCTTGTCCTTAATTTCCAACCTAGGTTCAAAAGTTAATAAAATCCTTTATTTAAACTTATGAGCTGTTTTGCGTACTATACTCGCAAAACTTTCTTGTTATTAGAAGAAATTTTTAGCGAAGTCTTAAAGAAAGGAGAAAAACGCAAAAAATGGCAACTAAACAATTCAAAAACGAAAAACTTGAATATTACAAAAAACAATTTGAAAATGCTAAAGTTGCTGTTGTAGCTGATTATCGTGGTCTTAGCGTTGAAGAAATCACCGAATTAAGACGTGAACTTCAAAAAAATGACGCCGATTTAACAGTTACAAAAAACACTTTATGCAAAGTTGCAGTTCAAGGTAGCCAATTTGAAGCAATCAGCGAATTAATGCAAGGTCCAACCGCTGTTGCATTTGGTTATGGCGACGAAGTTGCTGCTGCAAAAGTTTTAGCAAAATTCATTAAAGAAAACAAAAAAGGAGAAATCACAGGCGCAGTTCTTGAAGGTAAAGTTCTAAATGCTGACGAAGCTAAAAAACTTGCTTCTATGCCATCAAAAGAAGAACTTTATGCAAAAATTCTTGGCTCAATCAACTCTCCTGCAAGCGGCATAGTATTTGGTATCAATGGCGTTATGGCAGCTTTAACAAGAGCAATTGCTGCTGTTCGTGACCAAAAAAGTGCATAAATATAAGTAGTACAAAATATAATTTATGAAAGGTATATTACAATGAGTAACGTAGAAACAATTTTAGAATCAATTGAAAAATTAACATTATTAGAAGCAGCTGAATTAGTAAAAGCTATGGAAGAAAAATTCGGCGTATCTGCTGCTGCTCCTGTTGCAGTTGCTGCTGCTCCTGCTGCTGGTGCTGAAGCTGCAAGCGAAGCTCCATCAGAAGTTAACGTAATCCTAGCTGACGCTGGCGCTAACAAAATCCCTGTATTAAAACTAGTTCGTGAAATCACAGGTTTAGGCTTAAAAGAAGCTAAAGATTTAGTTGATGGCGCTCCAAAAGCTATTAAAGAAGGCGTAAAAGTTGAAGAAGCTAACCAAATCAAAGCTCAATTAGAAGAAGCTGGCGCTAAAGTTGAAATCAAATAGTTTGATTTTAATTTAAAATAATTAAAACCCTTTGTCACAAGACAAAGGGTTTTTTAAATAGTATCTTTTAGCTATTTTCTTGCTAATTCATGAATATAATCAGTTAACTTAGCAAAAGCTGTATCATCAGATACTAATTTAGATATCCACGTATTTATAATTGTTGATGAATCTCTTTCTGAGATTTTTTGTAATTCTTCTACTGTGAATTCTTGTTCTAACGCTAATAAGCCATCAACAACTTTTCTATTACCATTATCAAATTTGCATATTCTATATAATTGACTATCATTTAAAGCAGAAATTGTTTCTTGTTTTAAAGATGACAAAGCATAGAGAATTTCTTTTGATACATCTGATTTTAAATCTAAATATCCGCATCTATCCATATCTTTAAGTCTTGTGTAGATATTTCCGCTGCGGGTCCTTGCAACCTGTTGCTTAGTAATTAATTTTTGATATTCAATTGATTTTAGCTCTTTTTGGATGTCTGTCATTCCGGTTTCATTTTCAATTTCAGAATTAGTCCTGCCAAAAATAGCAAACGTTATTCCATCATTAACAGAAGATGAATTTATATTTTCTTCGATTAAAATAGGGGTTTTTGCATGAACTTTTTTATTTATTGAGCTAAAATTTGGTGAATTCAAAAAGTTAATTTTCATATCCATAAAAAACACAAAAATAATATTTTTTGCCAGAATTTTATTTGTTGTATAATAGACCTATGAAAAAAGAAACAAACGCAAAAAAGAAAGTTGCTTTCCCTCACATGGGAACAATATATGTAGCTTGGGAGATGGCACTCAAGACAATAGGAGTTGAACCATACATACCTCCTTACACAAGCAAAAAAACTCTTTCAATGGGTACAAAAAATTCACCCGAAGCAATATGTCTACCTTACAAATTGATTTTAGGCAATTTCATGGAAGCGCTTGATAATGGTGTAGATTATGTATCAATGATAGCTTCTCCTGGCATTTGCAGATTGGGCGAATACGGAAGAAACATAGAGCAAGTCTTAAAAGAATTAGGATACCACACAAACTACATTGAGCTAAATTTATATGACGGCATCAAGGGTATGTTTGATTACCTCACAAAAATCAGCGGCTGCAAAAATTATTTTAAAATAATGAATGCAATTTATCTTGCGATTAGAACAGTTTTTGCACTTGATGAATTACAAAATTTCCTATCATATTATAGGGCAAGAGAAATCAAAAAAGGCGAAAGTGAAAAACTATACAATAAAGCAATTAAACTTTTAAGGACATCAACAAACCCTAAAGAACTTGCAAAAAATTTAAAACAAGGTCTGAAAGAAATTTCAAGCGTTGAAATAGATAAAAAAAGAGATATTCTTCATGTTGATTTGACAGGCGAAATTTATATAGTTAATGACGAATTTTCAAATCAATATATGGAGCGAGAATTAGGTGCAATGGGCGTTCAAGTAAGACGTTCTCTTACGGTTTCATCGTTTTTAAAAGATGCAATCATTCCAAAAATGTTTAAAAAAGGAGAAACACACCTGGAGCGTGCATACAGATTAGCAAAGCCATATCTTATGAGAGATATTGGTGGAGATGCTCTTGAATGTGTTTCGGATGTACTTTATGCAAAAGAAAGAAATGTAGATGGACTAATCCATGTATCTCCATTTACTTGTATGCCTGAAATTATGAGCCAAAATATTTTTCCAAAAATGAGAGAGGATGTAAATTTACCGATTTTATCTTTAATTATGGATGAACAAACAGGTAGGGCAGGCTATATTACAAGACTTGAGGCTTTCGTTGATTTAATGAGAAGAAAAAAAATGAAAGCAAAAATCGAAGAAAATAAACTAGCTAAAGTATAATGTTAAATATTTATAATATGTTATAATCCCTATATAAAAGTTTATAGGGATTTTTTAGTGGATAACATATTAGAAATTAAAAATTTAAATGTCGGTTTTGATATAGAAGATAATTTTTATTTTGCACTAAACGACATAAATTTAACCTTTGAAAAAGGAAAAATTCACGCCATAGCAGGCGAATCAGGATGCGGCAAAAGCGTTCTTATTAACACAATTTTAAGGTTACTGCCAAAAAATAGCAGAATAAAATCAGGCGAAATTTTATTCAAAGACCAAGATTTATTAAAATTAAAAGAAAAAGAAATAAGAAAAATAAGAGGAAATTCAATATCATTAATACCTCAAGACCCTTTTATGTCCTTAAATCCGCTTTATACAATAGAAAATCAATTGCTCGAAGTTCCCTCAATAAAAGATAGAGAAAATAAAATTAACATTATAAAAGGTGCGCTTGAAGAAGTTAAAATCAAAAACATTGATACCGTTTTAAAATCATATCCGCACGAATTATCAGGCGGAATGAAGCAAAGAGTAATTATTGCGATGGCGCTAATTTCTAAATCTGATTTAATTTTAGCGGACGAACCAACCACAGCGCTTGATGTTACAGTTTCAAATTCGATTTTAAATCTACTTTTAGAACTTAAAAACAAAGGAAAAACAATAATTCTAATAACTCATGATTTATCAATAGTTTCAAATTATTGTGATACAACAACGATAATGTATTTAGGAGATATTGTTGAAATAAATTCAAGCGACAAACTTTTTAAAAACCCGCTCCACCCATACACAAAAGCTCTAATTGGGGCACTTCCAACTTCAAGAGGCAAAAAACTTGAAAATATAAAAGGACAAATATCACCAATAACAGAAAAAATTAAAGGCTGCAAATTTCATCCAAGGTGCAATTTTGCAATGGAAAAATGTTGCTGTATAAAACCAAAATTAATAAATAATGTAGCATGTCATTTATATAACTAGTAGCTTAGTTGCAATTGCAATTTATAGATATTATAATTTTATAAATAGCGGAAGTTTAATATGGAAACAAAAGTAAGAGATATTCTATCAAATTCATATATTGATTGCACAGATTTGCAATTAAAAGAAAAATATGAACAAATTAAATCAAGCAACAATAATACAAAAACAAACGAAGCTCTAATAATTGCAATCGAAGCAATTAAAAGGGTTTATGATTATAATATCACTAATGAAGACCTTGAAAAACTTGATATGTTTATAAATAAAACAAGTTTAAATATATCAAATAGCGAGGCCTTTTATCCGTTTTTATTATATACAATTACTAAAGAAATAGAAAACAAATATTTACATGCATTATTTATAGACGATTTTCTTGCAAGAAAATATTTTATACAATCGGAGCCTTTTTACGAATTTCTAGGCATAAAAGCGTCATTTAATTTTATAAACGAAAGCAATTCAACCATTAAACCAAACATATTTAGCGCAAATATTATTTTTTCAGATTGGAAAAGAATAATTTGGGAACATATTTATAATTTAAACATCCAAAAAGTTGTAGATAAAATTAATCTTAAATTTGATTGCGCATTTATTTTTGATATGGATAGAATAATTTATGATTATGAAAAATTTACAATTAAATTCAACTCAAATGATTTAAATCCAAATGAAATAAAAGTAAAAAAATTTTTCAAATTATACAAAGAAATAATTGGCGTGTCTCCTTGCTTATTTCTTGAGGGCAAAAAAATTGAAAAAAATTACAATATAAAAACACAAAACACACTAAATAATAAAGACATATTAAGCAAAATAAAAAATGCTAGTGAAAAATTTTACAAAAGCAGATTAGATAAGATTAGGTCTTTATCAAAAGAAATTGAACTATTAAACAACAATCAAGAAACAGTAATTATTGATATAGATGATAATGAGGACTTTGAACTTTTATGCGAATTTTTAAAATTTAAAAATATCAGGTTTTCAACAATAGATGAAAACACCGATATTTTTGATAATGATATATTAACAATTCTAACACCAAACAAAATAAGTATAATAAGAAATATGCTCAACGCAAGCATTGAATCTAAGCTGGGCGGCGACTATAAAGAAATTGCAAAAATTAACACATACATGACAAACGCTGATGTTGGCACAAATTTCTACAATAAAAAACTCAAACAAGAACTTAAAGAACAAAAAGAAATACAAGAAAAAAACAAAGAAATTATCCAAAATAAAGGCGGTATAAATCTCATTTTTGCAAGTCATTATACAGAATTAAAATCCGAATACGCAATAATAAAAAATTACTATTGCACACCTATTAAAAATTTAACCTTTTATAATTGCTCTGAAGATACCGTATACAAAGAATTCAAACTAAACAAATTAAACATCTTTAACAAACAGGATACGCAAGAAAACAAAATTTTGTTTGATATTTTTGCTAAATTTGTTTTTTATTTCAAAAAATTTGCCATAAACAGAATGATTAGGCAAACTGATGATTGTCTTGTATTAAATGTACAGAAAAATGAATTTCCAAACAATTCTTATAAAGAAAAAGTTGGAAGAAACGACCCCTGCCCTTGCGGAAGCGGGAAAAAATACAAAAATTGTTGCGGAGGTTAATTTTGGACAAAAACAAAATATTTAAATATGGAAAAGATATTGTTTGGTCACTGCCAATATTATTTCAATACGAACCTGTATGGCGAGTAATTTATAACACAGCAAAAGAATATGGAATAGAATTGCCTAACGCTAATGGCTTTGGATGCCCAGGGATGGCTTGGTATGGCGGCAGATTACCAAATATAAAAGAAGAGGTTGAACCAAGAATACTCTTTAAAATCTTCAATTATTGCAGAGAAATGAATATAACGCCTGCATTAACATTCAATAGAATACAAATCGACAAAGATGATCTTAAAGATAAATATGCAAATTATATTTTAGATATGGCACTTGAAACAAAATGTCATTTTATAGTTTGTTCAGATTTATTAAAAAATTATATAAAAGAAAAAGACCCTAATGCGCATATTACAGCGTCTATCATACAAACACAAATAAAATTTCAAGGAGAAAACGCAAAAAATTGGTCAATTGAAAACGAAACAAATCATTATAACAATCTATTAAAAGAATATGATATGGTTGTTGTAAGACCGGAATATTCAATGGATGTACTAACTAAAAATCCTGATTTTATTGATGATATATCAAAAATAGAAATACTTGTAAATCAAAGATGTATCAAAAACTGTCCAAAGGTTCACGAGCATTATTTAATAATTGAAAAATACGACCCTGATAAAAATTTCAAATGTATAATAGAAACAAGTTCAGACAGAAAATGGGTATACGATAATTGCGTTTCACATGACGAAAAAACAATACAAAAGCTCGTAGACAATGGAATAAAACACATAAAACTTCAAGGTAGAGGTATTGGGCTATCTAATTTAGGACTTGCAATGATGTTATTTGCGCGCATATTTGATCAAGGTGGCGGAAATCATCATATACTTGAGAGAATATTAGTCGGTTCGATAGATCAAGAAACTTATAACTTTGCACAATGGTTAAATAAACAATTTTAATTAAAGAAGAAACAGGAAAAAATGATAAATAATATATTTAAATTCAAAAACCAAGAATGGGTATTGCCTTTATTATTTCAATACGATGCAATATGGGCAACCATACATAATACACTTAAAGATTTTAGTGTGGAATTACCAAAAGCAAGTTTATTCGGTTCACCGTCAATTTTGTGGGCGGGCGGAAGAGTTCCAAGATTATACGGCAAATTCAACAGAAAATTTTTCACAAATTGGTTTTCATACGTAGTTGAGCACAATGCTACACCAACGCTTACTTTTACATCCACAAAAATAACAAAAGAAGATTTAAAAGACGAATATGCAAATTTTATATTGGATATAGCGCTTGAATTTAACTGTAATTTTATAGTTTACTCGGATATATTAAAAGATTATATTAAAGAAAAAAAACCAGAAGCTAAAATTACAGCCTCTGTAATTAAAGCAAATTGCAGATTTCAAGGTCCAAATAGAATTGAAGAACCAACAATTGAAAATGAAACAAATTACTATAATAAGCTATTAAAAGAATATGATATTGTAGTTGTAAGACCGGAATACTCAGAAAAAACTTTAGCAGAAAATCCTAATTTAATAGATGACTTATCAAGAATTGAAGTATTAATAAATCAGCCATGTATCAGAAATTGCCCTAAAATGCCGGAACATTACCATTATTTGCAAAACTACAACACCATGCCAAATTACGGAGATAGCTTCAGATGCATAAGAATGGATATGGAATCAAGTGTTTTATACAAAAATAATTTAATACATGAAAAAGAAACAGTTGAAAAACTTATTGAAAATGGTATCAATATACTCAAGCTGCAAGGAAGGGGAACAGCTATAAGTACTTTAGATTTGTTATTAATTTTAATGGATAATATTTTTATAAAGGACGGAAACAATCAAATTATCTTGAACTCAATAACCGATAATTTAGAATACGAAATAAACAATCTAAATCAAACAATAAACAGACAATAAGGAAAAGCAATGACAGACATCAACAAATATAAAAACATTACTTGGAATTTACCGCTGCTATTTCAGGCAGATATAATATGGGGAGCTATATACAATAAGATTAAATCATACAATTTGGAACCTCCTAAAGTAAATCTATATGGCACACCTGCACAAAGATGGATAGGCGGCACAATACCGAGGGTAAAAGAAAAATTACAAAAAAATGTATTATATGAACATTTTAAATATGTCAAAGAAATGGAAGCAACACCTATATTAGATTTTACTTCGACAAGAATTACAGAAGAAGATTTAAAAGACGAATATGCAAATTACATTTTAGATATAGCCCTTGAATTTGACTGTAATTTTATGGTACATAGCGATTTTTTAAAAGACTATATTAAAGAAAAAAAACCTAGCGTAAAAATAATATCATCACACACAAAACCCGTATACAGATTTCAAGGTCCAAATAGAATTGAAGAACCAACAATAGAAAATGAAACAAATTATTATAATAAGCTATTAAAAGAATATGATATTGTAGTTGTAAGACCGGAATACTCCAAATATACCCTCCTTAAGAATTCAAATTTAATAGATGACATCTCAAGAATAGAAGTATTAATAAATCAACCTTGCACAATAAATTGTCCGAAAATGCCGGAACATTTCATGCATCTGGAAAATATCAGTAAAATTCCAAATTATTGTGTAAATTTTGAATGCACAAGATCAAATATGCCACCGGCGGTATTATATGAAAACAATCTTATACACAACGACAAAACAATAAACAGTCTTATTAATATCGGCGTTAAAAACTTAATGCAAATTTCAAGACAAATAGACGCACCTCCGATAACCGCAAGTGAAACCATCCAAAATATGTTTAACACGGACGGAAGCAATCATTTACTACTAACCGAGACAATACCTCATGCTATACAAGATGAAATTGCAAAATACAATCAAAGAATAAATAAAATTTTAAATCCGAATTAAATCCAGCATATTTTTAAACAATATAATCGGAAAACCGATTACATTATCGATGTTGCCATCAATTTTTTGTGCAAAATCAAAACCTTCATCTTGTATTCCATAACTTCCTGCTTTATCAAGCGGATTTTTAGAATTAATATAATTTATAATTTCCTCATTTGATAACTTTCTAAAGGTAACAAAAGTTTTTTCAATATCATTTAAAACTTTATTTTTATACAAAATACAAACAGCCGTTGCAACAAAATGAGTATCGTTAGACAATTCTAAAAGCATATTTTTGGCTTCAGTAAAATCTTTAGGCTTTCCTAGAATAATATTATCGTGCACAACAACAGTGTCAGCTGAAATAATTGCACAATCATCACCAAATCTATCTTTAACATCTAAAGCTTTTTGATAAGCACAATTTATAACTAATTCATCGCTATATTTAAGCCCATTAATTTTTTCATCAAACAAAGAAGGGACTATATCAAATTCATAGCCATTATTTTTTAATATTTCTTTTCTTCTTGGAGATGCTGAAGCTAAAATAAATTTCATAAATAAATTATATAACAAAAAAGAGCCGACAAAAGCCGACTCTTTTTATATAAAGATAATTATTAACCTTTAATTTGGCTCATAACTTCTTGTGCAAAATTGTCTTGTCTTTTTTCAAGACCTTCGCCAAGAACATATCTGTCAAATTTAACAATTTGGCATTTGCCTTCGATTAATTGAGAAATTGTTAAATCAGGGTTTTTAACAAATGGTTGTTCTAAAAGACATCTTTGAGCCATTAATTTGTTAACTCTGCCTTCAACAATTTTTTCTCTAATTTGTTCAGGTTTATTTGCTAAATCTTCTTTACCCATTTCAATACGTTTTTCTTCTGCAATAACTTCAGCAGGAATTTCTTCTCTTGAAACGAATTCAGGAGCATTTGAAGCAATATGTAGACAAATATCTTTAGTTAATGTTTCATCAGGTGTACCTGTAACTTCAAGCATTACACCAATTTTACCATTGTGAATATAAGTGTTTACACTGCCTGCAACATCGTATCTAACAAATCTTCTGATAGTGATTTTTTCTCCGATTTTTGCAATTTTTTCTTTAATAACTTCTTCAATTGGTTTTTTGCAAACAGGGCAATCTTTTGAAAGTAATTCTTCAACAGAAGCAGGATTTAGCGCCAATACTGCTTTTGCCATCATGTTTGCAAATTCTTTGAAGTCTTCATTTTTTGCAACGAAGTCAGTTTCGCAATTAACTTCAACCATAGCGCCATTTTTACCTTCAACGTATGAAGCAACAACACCTTCAGCAGCAATTCTGCCCATTTTTTTATCAGCAGAAGCCATACCTTTTTGTCTTAAAAGTTCAATTGCTTTATCCATATCACCATCGGTTTCAACAAGAGCTTTTTTAGCGTCCATCATACCGGCGCCTGTTTTATCTCTTAGTTCTTTTACCATAGATGCTTTAATTTCCATAGTTTATTCTCCTAATTCTAATCTAAATTACGCTTCAATAGCATTTGCATCAGCTGCAGTTACTTTTTCAATTTTACCTGTTGTTTTTGCATTATTTGCTCTTAATTCTTTACCCTCCAAAACAGCGTCAGCTAATTTTGAAGCAATTAATTTAATAGAACGAAGAGCATCATCGTTACCAGGAATAATGTAATCGATACCATCAGTATCAGCATTAGTATCAGCTAAACATACAACAGGAATACCTAATTTGTTTGCTTCTTTAATTGCAATTAATTCTTTCTTTTGGTCAACTACAACTAAAATATCAGGCATACCTTTCATTTCTTTGATACCGCCTAAAGTTTTTGATAATTTAGCAAGTTGTCTGTTTAATTGAGCAACTTCTTTTTTAGGTAATTTATTTGCAGCACCTGATTCTAAGAAAGATTCAAGTTCTCTTAATTTGTTAACTCTGCCTCTGATTGTTTCAAAGTTAGTCATCATACCACCCAACCAACGACGGTTGATATAGTATCCGCCACAACGAGTTGCTTCTTGAGCAATTACATCAACTGCTTGTTTTTTTGTACCAACAAATAAAACATTTTTACCTTGTGAAGCAAATTTTCTAACTACATCATAAGCCTTATCCAATAAATCAGATGTTTTTCTTAAATCGATAATGTAGATACCATTTTTTGCACCAAAAATATATTGTTTCATTTTTGGATTCCATTTTTGTGTTTGGTGACCAAAGTGTACACCAGCGTCTAATAATTCTACTAAAGTAGCTACTGCCATAGTTTCTTATCCTTTCTTTTTTCGGTTTAATCCTGACCCCTTGGCTCGGGCTGGCTAAAATACCATTTGGAAATAATAACCGAAAAGGTAATCTAATAACAAAATTATCATATATAAAACATATTTCAAAAGCAAGAAAGAGTTAAAACTACGTATACAAAATTTAATCTTACATATTGACTTTTTGTAAGGTTTACCTTACTATATAAAAAGTAAGGAGTACCTAACAATGATAAGCGCAAGTCTTGAAGATTATCTAGAATTTATACACAATACAATCCTTGAAAAAAAAGAAATAAAAGCAATTGATATTTCAAAAGCATTCAATATCTCAAGACCATCAGTATCTGAAGCATTAATTCGTCTTGCTGATATGGATTTAATAATCTATGAAGGAAGAAAAGGCATAAAAATAACAAAAAAAGGAATAGAGCAAGCCAAAAAAACAGTTAAAAAACATCAAATTCTATCAGATTTTTTTGTTGAAATTCTTATGATTGATAAACAAACAGCAGAAAAAAACGCCTGCAAAATAGAGCATGTTATTGACGATGAAATAATTGAAAAAATGAAAAAATACAAAGAAAGTAAACTAAAAAACAATGAACAATCTTAAAATCTTTGGGAAATTTCTTGACCAGCCGATATTAATAACAAAATTAAACAAATCAATGCCAAAAATAATGGCTTGCGGGGCAGGTATTATTTTAGCAAATGACGCTATTGACATTTTTAAAAAAAATGATGAAGATAAAAATTTTAAAAAAGATTTATTTAAAAAAGCAATTATCTTAACTTTTGCAATATCAAGCGCGCTTTTAGCTCCTAAAATTGCATCTAAAATAACAAAAAGAACACCAATTGAAACGCTTGATGAAATTCGCAATAAAAATGAAAAATTAATTAATGATTTTCTTAAAAATAATAATCTTGAAGAACCAGCAAAAAATCTACTCAATAAAGCAAAAAATGAAATTTTAACTCTTGGTGAAATAAAAAAACTTGCTGAGAATTTATCCAATAATAATGATGGAGAAAAACTTTTTAATGAATTAATACCTGACCCAGAAAATATCCAAGCAAAAGATATTTTTTCTGAAATCGGTTATCTTTCAATTTATGGGTTAGTTCCTGTTATAGGAGGAATAATAGGAGGAATTTTCGCCGACAAAGCAGTAAAAGAAAGCAATAAGGAAAAAATAACAGACAAAATCAACGAAGGAATATATCAATATTTAGCTAATATTTTTATGTGTAATATAGGTGCCGGAATTTCCCTATCTATCTTAGAGAGCATGAAAATAACATCAAAAACAGCAAGAGCAATAGGCATGACAACAGGAATAATACTAACAGGAGTCATAGGAGGATCGAAAATTGCCAACTTTATTTCTAAAAAAATAGTTCAGCCTATGATTTGTCCTAACAGAGAACAAAAAGAAAGAAAACCTGAGCTTGTAGATATTGGATTACATACTGACGATATTGCAACAGTGTCTTTATTATCCGGATTAAAATGGATAGAACCCGTTTTACCTGTTTTATACAGTGTATCAGGATATAAAGCAGGAATAGGTTACAGGAATTAAGACAACTATAAAATAAAGTTTTATTAATTTTTTGATATTTTAAAAAACAAAAATATAAAATATTAATATGGATTATATTTTACAAGCGGAAAAATTATATAAATATTTTGAATTTAATCTTGAACTTGAATCAATGCAAAAAGTTCTTGAAATTAAGAAAAAATTCAACAATGATTTTAATTTAATAGGTTGTTATATAAAAGATTTTCTTACAATCGAAAACAATGGAAAAATCTCTGATGATGAAAATGTATATCATGATTTTGTTTTGTGTTTTGAAAATCAAAAAAACAGTTTTAAAACAGATGAATTTATTAACAAACTATCAGTATATTCAAATTATTATTTAACATTAGTTTTTGAAGATACAAAAGATAGAGTTTTGCTTAACACCATTGTAAGCGTAAATTCATGCTTTAATATGGAATATTATCCATTTTTAATGGAATTAATGGATAAATATATTAATAAAAAGATTGATAGCATTTCTTATGCTCTGATGTTACAATTTATAACAGATACCACTTTTAAGTTTTTCGAAAATTCAAAAGAAAATAAAGTTACACTGACTGAATTAAGAAACAAACTTAGCTCGATAACATCACTCCAAAAGGAAAGAATAGCAATATAATGACATCATTTATTGATAAAGCCAAAATAAAAGTTATTTCCGGTGCCGGCGGCAACGGTGCTACTGCTTGGAGAAGAGAAAAATATGTTGATAAAGGAGGTCCCGCAGGAGGAGATGGCGGCAATGGCGGAGATGTATATTTTATTGCAACATCAGACATGTCAACGTTATTAGATTTTACACACAAATCAGTATATAAAGCAGAACGTGGAGAAAACGGACAAAACAAAAATTGCCATGGTAAAAACGGTAAAGATTTATACATAAAAATGCCCGTGGGTGTTGTAGTTAGAGATTTAAAAAATAATAAACTTATAGCTGATTTAGATAAAGATGGAAAAACTGTTTTAATTGCAAAAGGCGGAAGAGGCGGAAGAGGAAACGCTCGCTTTGCAACTGCTCAAAAAAGAGCACCTCAATTTTGC
Source organism: Candidatus Gastranaerophilales bacterium (assembly GCA_944324915.1). Classification (GTDB taxonomy): domain Bacteria; phylum Cyanobacteriota; class Vampirovibrionia; order Gastranaerophilales; family Gastranaerophilaceae; genus RUG14156. Next base: position 50,804 of record CALUYD010000010.1, read on the forward strand.
GAACCCGGTGAACCATCAATAGAAAGAGAATTAGAGCTGGAACTTAAACTTTTAGCAGATGTTGGCTTGCTTGGCATGCCTAATGCCGGAAAATCAAGTTTAATTTCAGCAATAAGCGCTGCAAAACCAAAAATAGCTGATTACCCTTTTACAACTTTAATTCCTAACTTGGGAGTTGTTAAAAAACCACATGGCGACGGTTTTGTTATAGCTGATATCCCCGGACTTATAGAAGGGGCTTCAGAGGGCCTAGGCTTAGGGCATGAATTCTTACGCCATGTTCAAAGATGTAAACTTTTATTACATGTTATAGATATTTCAAAAGAAGAAAGTTTTGAAAATTACGAAAAAATAAACAAAGAACTTCAAAAATTTGACGAAGAATTATCAAAACGCGAACAAATAATAGTTCTAAATAAATCTGACATAGTTGATTTAGAGCATGCCGAAGAAATAAAAAACTTTTTTAAAGAAAAAATTAAACCAAAAAATAAAATTTTCATTATTTCAGCAGCAACAAAGCATGGTCTAAAAGAGTTATTAAACTATATTTATATCAAACTAGAAGAAATTGAAGATATAAAAATAAAACTTGATATTGAAGAAGATTTAGACTCATTTAATAATGATGATTCAGAATTTGAAATTGAAAAACTTAACAAAAATACATATAATATTACAGGGGGCAAATTAAAAAGATTAGCCTCTGTAACAGATATCAGAAACACACAACAAATTAAAAGATTTACAAATATATTAGATTCTATGGGGGTTTACGATAAACTAAGAGAATGCAAAATACAAAATGGAGACACAATTATAGTTGCAGGAATAGAACTTATGTACGATGAAGATTATTACTAAATTGTTAAGTTTTGACAAAAGTAAAAATCATAGTACACTTAAATTAGATTTTAGTAAGGCGCATTAGCCTAAGATAGTATTAGAATAAGAGTTTAACATTAATGTTTTTTGAGGATGAAAAAGATATAATTAAAGAGGGTACCGATATACGTATAGATGAAGACGGTACAGTAACTTGGGAAGATGTTTTAAACAACGAAGAAGACATCGCCGGCATGCCAAATATAGAGCATGAAGGGAAAACCGTAGATTTAGGCGATGAATTAGAGCTCGTTGACGATACAGAAAAAGAAGTCAATGACCAAGAATTACTTGAAATACTTAACGGTGTTCAAGCTAATTCTTCACAAGCCAACGATACACAAAATCAAAATAAAGAAGAAGATTTTGATATTGACGAACAACTAGCAAATGTTGTCATGGAACAAAATCAAAGTCAAAATCAAGATCAAAATCAAGAAGAATATATTCCAAGAAAACAAGAGAAAAAACAAACTTCAAGTACTTCACCTTTGCTAATAATTATATTAATAGGGGTGTTAATTGCAAGCGGCATATATTATGGTTTGCAATATTTTCAAGAAAATCAAATGCTAAATGAAATTTCTCAAAAAGAAATTGCTCCAAAACCGTCAGTACAAGAAGAAATGAATAATCTCACACAAGAAGACCTTACTCAACGTCAAGAAGAAAATATTCCTGTAATAAACGAAGAAGAGGTTAACGAAGTAAAACCCGAAGAGGCAAAACCGGAAGTTGAGAAAAAACAAGTTATAAACGTTATTCCAACAGGAAGAAGCAACCCTTTTATGCCTATTGCAAAATATGCTAAAACAACAATTCCTGACACAAGCGTATTGTATGATAAAGTTGGTGTTCCAAAACCGCCTGAAACATACGGAATACAACAAGAAGAAACAATGCAAATGATGACAATTGCAGTTTCTGGCATAATGTATGACGAAGTTAAACCATCAGCAATAATTACATACAATGATAACGATTATTTTGTACAAAAAGGCGATAGATTAGATAACTACAAAATAATAGATATAGCAAGAAATCACGTTACAATTGCTCTTGGAAACAATACATACAGAGCAAATGTTGGAGAAGAATTTAAAATCACATCCAAATTCAATGGAAGTGCTCAATTTATTCCTTCGCAACAAGGAGGAGGAAAACAATATTACTCTGTTACAAAAGAGGAAAGTCAAAGTAAAAAAAGTTCTGACACAAGATATGTCTCAGAAGAAGATATTACAATTAACACAAAATAACTAAAATTTGGGAGAAGATAAAAAATGCAAAAAATTAGACCGTATAGTGCAGGTAAAGTGTGTTTAGCTCTTTTGAGCTTAACATTGTTAACGCAAACGGTTTTTGGGTATGACAAAGATAGAGTTACTTATTTAGATAGCGTTGCAGGGTCTTATATGTATAATCAGCAAGACTCTTCGCCAAGTATACTAAATATGAATTCTATGGACGCCAGAGGGATAGAAGCAACACTTAAACTTGATTCACTACCTACAATCAGCAATTCTAAAGCAAAAGTCAATCTTTCTCTTAGAGATTCTGATATAAAACAAGCACTTAGAATGATTGCAGATAAGGGCGGTTTAAATATAGTTTTTGACAAATCTGTAGATGGAAAGATAACTCTTGATTTAAATAACGTAACAGTTAACGATGCTTTTATGATTATATTTAAATCATCACAACTCACATATACAATGGACGGCAACACAATTACCGTCATGACAATTGAAGCATCCAAAAATCTTGCATACACTCAGCAAAACATGACAGTATTACCCATTAAATATGTAAATGCTGAAAATGTTGCAAACTTTTTAAATGCAAATTTATTTAATTCAAAAATATTTGGACTATCCAACAAGCAAATAGTTACTTCAAACCCTGCTACAAACCAAATAATCGTATTTGGTACAATGGCAGACGTAAATGCTATCAAAAGAGTTTTACCAATGATAGATACAAAACCAATGGTAAACAGTTTCAAAGTTAACCACACAACTCCCGAAGAAATGGCTAACCTGCTTTGCGAAGCGTTATTTTATAACCAAGGTAACGGCTCGATGGCTTCTCAAACTTCTTCAACAAGCAGCAGCTCATCAGATGAAAGAATTTCATTAGGTGAAGGCAAAATTGCTTGCAGATTTAGCGGACAAGAAGTTCCATCCAGCGAGGTATCGCCTTTTGCTAATACACCTTTAACTATTGCTTATTTTCCGGAGCTGGGAAAAATTAACTCTTATGGCGGTTCAGTAGAGCAAGTTGAAATCATAAAAGAGTTCATCAAAGAACACGATAAAAAACAATTAATGGCTTATATCGAGCTATCAGTTATAGAATTAAATGAACAAGGTTCAAAAGAATTTTCAAATACTTGGAATTTATGGACACCGTTTATCTCGCTTGGCTTCGACCAATCAAACGGTTTAACAACGTTATCACCATTCTTTATATGGGGAAATAACTATACAACATCAGTAACAGATAGCGTAACAGGTGATGACGGCTCAACAAGTACTACAACAACACCAACTACAATTTCAAAATCAAACAACTCAGCTTTAGTTTATCAATTAAAATACTTAATTGAAAACAACAACGGCAGAGTATTAACCAATCCAAAAATTATGGTTACAAACGGCAAAACCGCAATTATTGATATGACATCAGACTATGTAAAATCAGTTACAAGCCAAATTTTACAAGGTTCAGACACTGTAACAAGCGCAACACAAAGAACTTATGATATTGGTTCTGATGAAGGTTTATTAATTGAAATAATACCATTTATTTCACCTGATGGATATGTTTCAATGAATATATCACCTGAATTTGCAACAATCAAAAGCCAAGTTTACACAACAAACGAAGCCGGTCAACAAGAGCTTGCGGCAACATTATTGCAAAGACGTGACTTAGAACTTAAAAATATAAGAATAAAAGACGGTGAAACACTTGTTTTAGCTGGTTTAATCAAAGAAAATGAAACACAAACAACAAGCAAAATGCCTCTATTATCAGATCTACCATTTATTGGAGCATTCTTCAGAGGAAGCAATTCAATGAAAAGCCGTGAAGAGTTAGTTATTGTTGTAACACCTCACATTGTTAAAGATGGACAAGACATACCTGAAGATCAAATATACGACTTATAGAGATTAATAAATAAAAAATGGATAACAGTACAATCACAAAATTAATAAAAAAAATAGATTTCGATCTAGCAAACAACTTTGAATTATCGGTTACAAAAGAACTTTCTTTTGTGCCGATAAGTATGCAAAAAAACACAGCAACAGGAGAAGATGTGTTTTTTGTTGCGGTTTGCAAAGATTCTGACCAGACAAAAATCAAAGAATATATAGCAAAATCTATAAACAATACTGTTAACTTTATAAAAATGTCACCAAATGATTTTAGTGTATTGTATGACACATTTTTAAAAAAATTCTCAGAATTTCATGGTGGCGAACTTCCTCCTGTTATAAAAAACAATGTTGAATCAAATTTAATCGACTTAGATGATGATACAAATCTTGAGATAACAGATGAAGACTTAAGTATTGATGAAGATTTTGACATAACAGATGACAATATTCTTTCATCAGAAGAAGAATATGACGATGACGATGACGACGATGATGAATATGATAATGAAATTGAAACATTACCAGATGATGATGACAAACTCGAAGATTTTGATAAAACAGACAACGAAGACGATATTATAAATAATGACGATGATACATTACAAAAAGATAATTCATCTGCTGATGAAGAATATGGACTTGACGGAAAACCAAAAGCAGATATTTCAAAAGTAAAAGCTCCAAGAACAAAAAGACTTGGTGAAATTTTAATAGAAGAAAATTTAATAAACGAAGAACAGCTGGAAATTGCATTGGCAGAAAGCAAATCACAAGGAATACCATTAGGTTCGGTATTAGTTAAACTAGGATTTGTAACAATTAAAGATTTAAAAGAAGCGCTTGGCGCGCAAATGGGCTTAAAATATGCAACAGCAGAGCAGCTAAAAGCTCTACCAACAGCAATTTCAATTTTGCCTGAAGACTTTATAAAATTAAATAAGGTTGTGCCGTTAAGCATGACAGATAAATCATTAGTTGTTGGTATGGTAAACCCCAACGATACAAAAGTTATCAATGAAATTGTTTATCAAACAGGCTTAAAACCAACAGTAATGCTTGTAACTCATGTTGAATTTGAGAACTTTATAAATACATATTACAGTGCAGATAAGCAAGAAACAAATGAACTATTACAACAAATCAATGAAGATGAATCACTCGTTTCTAACGCAGGAGAGCTTTGGGATCAAGTAGAACAAGAAATTCAAGATTCAGATGGTGCAGTATCGCAATTAGCTAACAAAATCATAACAATGGCAATTGATAGACGCGCATCAGATATTCACATAGAGCCACTAAATGTAGGCTACAGAGTTAGATTAAGAATTGACGGTTCATTGCAAGAAGCACTGAAAATTCCTGCAAAAGTTGATAGCGCCGTAATTTCAAGATTTAAAGTATTATCTAAAATGAATATCGCAGAGCATAGACGTGCGCAAGATGGTTCGTTTACGCTAAAATACAAAAATAAAGCTCAAGATTTCCGTGTAAATACACTACCTGTTGCGGGCAGAGAAAAAATGGTAATCCGTGTTCTTGCACCACAACTAGATTCAAAACAAGCAAAAGCTGATAAAATCGAAATAAACGGAGCTTCAGAAGAAGATTTAAAGAAAATAAGATATTTAGTTTCATCTCCAAACGGAATTGTTTTAACATCAGGTCCGACAGGTTCAGGTAAAACAACTACTCTATACGCCCTTTTGAGATATATGAATTCAGATGACATTAATATCACAACAATCGAAGATCCGGTTGAAATCAAGTTAGAAGGTATAAATCAATCTTCAATCAATCCAAAAGCAGGTATTACTTTTGCAAATTCACTTCGTGCAATATTAAGACAAGACCCTGATACAATATTGATAGGTGAAATCCGTGACTACGAAACTCTTGAAGTTGCTATTTCAGCTTCTTTAACAGGTCACCTTGTATTATCAACAATTCACACAAATTCGGCAGCAGCAACAATTACTCGTTTAATAGAAATGGGTGCAAAAGATTACTTAATTTCTTCTACTATTTCAGGCATTATCGCACAACGTTTGGTTAAAAAACTCTGCCCTAACTGCAAAGAAGCATATTTTCCAACAGTAGAAGAAGCAAGAAAAATTTTAACAGACCCTGTTGAAATACAAAAACTTACAAAAACAAAACTATACAAACCGCACGGATGCCCAAACTGTAAAAACTCAGGATATTTAGGACGTCTTGCAGTACTAGAAATTCTTGTAATCAACAATGAAATCAGAAAAATGATAGCTCAACGTGCACATGATGTTGAATTAGAAGATTATGCAATAAGACAAGGAATGAAAACTCTTAAAATGTCTTGCTTAAGACACATTTTAGAAGGTAATACTTCAATAGAAGAACAAGTAAGAATACTCGGTTTAGCAGGTGAATAACATGGCAATATTCACATACACAGCTTTAAAAGACAATAAAATAACTGTCACAGGCAGAATTGAAGCTCGTGACATAGCAGAAGCTCGCAGAAAAATTCGTCAAATGAATCTATTGCCCACTTCTATTATGGATATAGAAGCAGCAGACAATAAAAAAGGCGGTTTATCGTCTTTAAAAAATGTAGGCAAAATTACAGCCCTTAGTTTAAAAGAAAAAATTGATTTCACTTCAACTTTGGAAATGTTAACTTCAACAGGCATTCCTATTATCGAAGCTCTATTATTTATCGAACAAAACTCTGACTCATCCAGAGTAAGAACAATGACTCACAGCTTTAGAAAAGAAATCATAGGCGGTACAACACTAGGTGAAACCCTTGAAAAATACAGAGATATTTTTGGAAGGGTATATATTGGCCTTGTTAAAGCCGGTGAAGACTCTGGGGAACTTGATAAAACCCTAACTCGTATGTTGGAACTATTAAAAAAACAAGATGCAGTAAAAGGTAAAGTTATAGGGGCATTAGTATATCCTACAATCGTAGTTCTATTAGCAATTGTTGCCGTTCTTATAATGTTGATATTCGTATTTCCGGCATTCCAAGAAATGTTTAACAATTTAGGCAAAGAGCTACCTCCAATAACACAATTTTGTATGAATGCTGGAACATTTATGAAAGAATATTGGATTGCTTGTTTATTAGGAACAGCAATTACAATATTTATTTTAACAACATTATACAAGCAGCCTTCTATCAGAAACAGAATTGATGCGCTTGTTTTACACATCCCAATTCTTTCAAAAATGTTAAAATATTCAAACTTTTCGAACTTTATAGCAGTATTACAAGTATCCTATGAAGCCGGTATTCCAATTGTCGACTGTTTATTTTTAGCAAATTTAACCATGGATAATTATCTGCTTAAAACAACAATTATGGACGCAGCAACGAAAGTGCAGCAAGGTATGCATTTATCTACTGCTCTAAAAAATGCAAATCAGGTACCCACAATGATGACTTTTATGATAGCAACAGGTGAGCAATCAGGTAGATTAGGTGATTCACTATATCATTGTGTAACATATATTGATAAAGAATTAGATGCAACAATAGATAATTTTACTAAATTAATTGAACCTATGCTTATGGTGGGTATTGGTATATTGGTTGCAATATTAGGTTTAGCGTTGTACTTACCGTTATTCCAGGCATATCAACAATAAAAAAGCTAATTAGTTATTTGGTTTTAATTGTTAAAATAACTTGCTTCATAGATTAATTTAACCATACAAGACGTTTTATATAATAAAACGTTCTTAAATATGCCATAAGATATTAAATAGGTTAGATAAAAAGAATACGATATAGTTGAGCAATTATTAAAAAAGTCTCGCATTTATTGCAAGACTTTTTTAATATATGTAATCTATATATTATAAAATATTTGATGTAATCATAAAGTGAACTCTTAAACTAGAAGCATCATCAGGTCTATTTACTATAGGAACACCAATATATACGTTACCTGACAAATATCTAGTCATTTTTAATACAAGGCCACCACCGACACTCATTACAAAATCAGAGCCAACACCTCTTGCATAATCACCAAACCAACCGGCATCGCAGAATGCTGCAAGTCTGATTGAATCATCAATAAATTTCAATTTTCCTGGTAATTTATTTAAGAACGGAACAGGAGCTCTGAGTTCTAGTGAAGCTGTTGCACCATAATCTCTTAGGAAGTAACCTTCTTCAAAACCTCTAACAGAAGAAATACCACCTATTTGCATTTTATCGGAATACCAAACATTTCTGTTTGTCCATTGACCATTTGCGGTAAATATACCCATCATTCTCCAAGGTAGTACTTGTAAACGAGCAACAGATGCTTGTAATTTTACCATTTTATTTGTTGGTGTATGTCTATCATAAACACCTAAATAATCATTTGTTGCACCAAATACATCTATACCTTTTGCAACGCCGATATTAGCAAACCATTTTCCATAAAAATCATCTTTAACGTTTGTTAAATTAAATTTTATAGAACGAGTTCTATATCCGTATAACTCAACGCCGCGCAATGTGCTTTCAGTATTTCTCATATCGAAAGCAATATCACCATATAATTTATAGTTTTCTGTTTTTACCAAACGTCTTGACAAATCAACATAAAAACTGTGTGATTTACCTTCAATATCAAAATCTTTCAAAGGTCCTGTATCTAATTCGGTACCTGAGTATGAATAACCGATATTCAATTTTGTTTCATGTCGTCCAATCGGAACAGAATAGAACACACCTTGACCGATTGAACTTCTGGCAATTGAAGTTGTAGATAATAACTGGTCGCCAAAACCTGTCAAGTTACTCATACCTGCAAAAATAACAAAACGATTTAAACCAACCGAGCTTCTGCCTTGGTTATCAAAACGGAAGTCAAAGTCGATTGGAAATCTGTCTTTAACATTCAAAGTTAAATCTGTATATTGTTCTGAATCTTCATTATCTTGAAGAGCTACTGCGCCTTTAATATAATCGGTAGCATTTAACTCACGCAAAGATTCTTGAATATCGGCTACATTTAAAACTTTATCTTCTTGAATATTTTTATCTTTTAAGAAAGTTGCACTTAAGTATTTTTTTCTTGCCCATTTATTACCTTCAATGGTAATGTTGCCGTATTTACCTTCCATAACAACAATTTCGACATTTCCGTCTTCAACTTTTTGTGGAGGAAGATATGCAGTCGTAGAAATATAACCGTTACGTTGGTAAAATTCGGTAATAGCATTCGCCATACCGATTAAATCATTAATTGTAACTTCGTCACCAACCTTTTGGCAAACAAGATTCATTAATTGTTCTTCTGTATATTCAGTATTACCTGTAATATGAATAGAATTCAACTTAAAACTAACTTCCTTATTTGGAAGGTCTTGCATTTTGTCTTTCATTTCGCGATTCATCTCGATATCTTGTTCAAGATGCTCTTCTTCGCGATCGTCTCTAATTCTTTGTTCGTAATCTTTAATTTGACGTAAATTTGTTTGATCAATTACACCTGCGTCAAAATTACCGAAGGTTGGAGTAATTCCGAATCCGCCTTCAGGACCCGCATAAGCATTACCTATTCCGATAAACATACAAGTTGCAAAAACAATAGAACCAAATTTGAACTTGTTAACTTTGCTCTTACTATGCACTTTTCTTAAATTCCTTTATATTAACCTATGGAACTATGCACTTATACTAGTGTGCAATACTATCATATAACATGTAATATTATATAACAATAAATTATATTGATGATTTTTATATTACTACAAAAAGAACGTAATAATTTTTTTTTGCATCATTGTTAAATTTTATTAATTTTGTACATAATTATGTATATATTTTATATATCATTACGTAAATTATTTTTTTTATCTGATAAAATAAAGAAAAGAATAGAAATATGTAAATTTTTGTTAAGTTGAGTATAGTTTATGCAAAAATTTAGCTTGCATGTGGTTTTTATTACATGTATAAGCATATGGATAAAACATAATTTATGAAAGGGAACCATATAATGAGTCAATTTAAGAAAAAATTAACAGCATTTACTGCTATGTTAGCTTTTCTGTCATTGTCTGGTGCAGCCTTAGCTGTTTCAGCAGGTGATGTTATTGGCAATACAGGTAATGTAGGTATTTCAGGCGGTGGCAACAGACTTGATGTAGATATCATAGGTGGCGGAAACGGAGCAGTAGGTCAGGTTGATTGGAATGACTTCAATGTAGGCAAAGATCAACAAGTAGATTTCGGCTTTTCAGGATTATCGCAAACAATAATTAATCGTGTTTTAGGCGGTAACGAATCACAAATTCTTGGTAAGTTAACAAACTCTTGTGCAGGCGGCGGAGATTGTACTTCATTTGCAGCAACAAGCAAAGTCATACTTATTAACCCCGCAGGTATTATGTTTGGTCAAGGTTCACAAGTTGACTTAAACTCTTTCACTGCTTCAACATTTGATATTAAAGGCGCTAAAAATATTGGCGGCATGTCAGATGCTGAATTAGAACAATATCAAGCAGGTGTATTAAATAAATTCTCGCCTGTTGCAAGTGTTAATGGGGAAAACAGAGATTACGGCAAAATTTACTTCGATTCTCATTACACGCAAGAATTCGATAAAGCCGGGATTAAAGTGACTCCTGGTGAATCTCAAATTGTTTTAGACGGTACAACATTTGCTCACTTTGATAAAGATGGAAATATCTCTGATGTAAACCCAAATAAATCAGTAGCAATTGTTGCTGATAATATTAAATACAAAGATTCATTAATTAAAACAGGCCAAAACTTCAACTATGTAACACCAAATAACAACTACTCATTATCTAATGTAAGATTAATTACTGCAGATGGTGTTTCATTTGCATATTTGGCAAACGGATATGCTGATACATACGAAGTCGCTGAAAATGTAAGCGATGTTGATAGAACAATTGAAATGGATAACTCAGGACTTGCAAAAGATCAAGCTGCAATTGAATCCGGTGATGTTCATATTGTTAACGCTGCAAAATCAGCAAATTCAAATGTTAAAATCAGCAACTCAGTAATTAAAGGTACTAAACTTGTTAACAAAGAAAATGGCGACATCATGATTGTTGCACCCGGAGATGTTTCTCTTGACAACACTCGTCTTGAAACAGTTAACACAAGCATTGAAAAAGACGGCATAGTATATAACACCGAAAAACAAAACGGTGGCGAAGTTCTTCTAAGTGCAGGTAAAAACGTAAATATTAAGGATTCGCTAATCCATACAGCAGGTGCTAAAGCAGGAACTCCGAATGACACTAATGCAGGCTCAGTAAGAATCTATGCAAATGATAAAATAAATATTGACAACACAACAGCAATAGCACAAGGTAATGCCGATATTCAATCAGGCGAAGGTATTACTTTAAATAATTCATTAGTTAAAGCAGAAAATGCCCTTGATTCTTCAAAAATTAAAAATACAAGTTTAGTTTCATCAGGAGATATTAATTCTCATAATTCAATAATTGTTGCTTCAGGCGATGTTGATGTTAAATCAATATATTCAGATAACAGCCTAGCAGGCAACATTGTTATCTCAAGCGACTTAGATGAAAATGGTCAAAATCAATCATTAGTTCTTGCAGGCGACAAATTATCAATTCAAGGTTCAAATACAAAAATTGATAATGCCGGTCTTGCATATCAAGATATTAAATTTTATAACGATGGCACAACAGGCATAAACAATGTAACAATTGCAAACAATACAACCTTCTCTCCAATGAAAGATGGTTCTGTATCAAAAGATGTGACACTTGAAACAAACGGCGATTTCACAATGGATAATGCCACAATGAAAGTTGCCGCATATTCATTAAAATTTGACAGAAATGCAGACGGTACTCTTAAAGATGACGGCACAGTTGATGGTATTAAATACAATTTAAGTTTCAATACTGCAAATGCTGACAATTTAGACGTTAAATCAACAGAAGGCAATGTTAACGCAATCAATAAATCAAACGTTGTAGCAAATAAAAATATTACATTAACTTCAGACAAAAAAGATGTTAATGTTAACAATTCAAGCCTAAAAACATCAAAAGAAAATATTAATATTACAGCTTCAAAAGGTTCTGTAAATATTAAGGACAGCTCAAATGTAATTGCTGGAAAAGACTTAAATGTTACAGCATACGAAACAATTACATTTGGAAAACAAGGCGCTGAAAATGTTAATATAGATAATTCTTCAACATTATCAGCAGGCGAAAATATGAATGTTGTTTCTCTTGCAGGCGATATTAATGCAGAAAAGACTACAATGCCAACTTTATCATACGGCGACAGATTAACATTTAACGCTGCAGGCAGCAACAATTTCACTAGTGAGGATTCACTAAAAGCTGTAAATGTAGACTTTATCGCAGGCAAAGCAAATAACTTTACAACAAAAGGCGATATTCAATTCGTTAATTCTTCACTTGAATCTAAAAATAATAACATCACAACAACACAAGAAGGTGGCGATGTTATTATGAATAACTTAACAATAAAATCAGCAACTGAAAAAGCTGAAGATACAGTTACAAAAATTAATGCAAAAGGTAATGTAACAACAAAAGATGTAACAGGCACAGCAAAACAAGATGTTGCAAATGAAGTTAAAACATTCCCTCAAAGCGTTAATTACGAAGGTTCAGTAACTGATAAAACAACTCCTGACACTGTTTTAGATGTTAACCAAACAAAACTTATTGTTAATACACAAGTTAACAAAACAACTCCAACAAATAATGACAACGGTAGCATCACATTAACAGTTAAAAACGCAGATAATGAAAATGCAGGCGTTGAATTAGTTGCTAAAAATGAAGTTTGGGATGAACAAATTGATAAAGGCGAAGGACCTGAAGTTCATCTTCATGCTCAAGACGGTAAAGTTGCAATCACAAACATCTATACTGATAAATTAACATTAACAGAAAGCAATCAATTTATCGCGGGTAAAGACACTCCAGATGGCGGTCTACCTACAATTACAGTTAAAGACCAAGGCGGATTTAACCTAGATCCAAATAAAGGTTATGATCCAGATCCTGATGGTTTTGAATATATTAAAAATTATGATTCAACTTCAACAGTAATTGATAAAGATGTTCAAACAGATGTTGATGTTGATGTTGATGTTGATGTTGTAGAAGAAGACGGTAAAACAACTACAACAACTACAACAACTACAACAACTACCGAAACAACTACAACTACAACTGAAACAACAGATAAAAAACATACAATTACATTTGATAACAACGGAAAACCATCAGATTTCACTTTGGTTTACGACAAAACATCAACTGATGTGGATGTAGATACGGTTGTTACAGTTGATGTTGATAAAGATGTTGTAGTTGAAGAATGTCCGGATGTACCTGATGTTACTCCTGATGATGACAATCTTGATTCATACATCAACGTTATCAAAATACCTAAAGAACAAGTTGAAATATCTAAAACTTCTAAAGTATCAGATAACACAGTTGATCAAACTTCAAGTATCATGTCAGCGGCAGCTAAAGTTGATTTAGAAGAAGCATCAAAAGCTGCAAATGATGATGATGAAGAAAAAGACAAAAAATAATTAAAATCAACAGTTAGATAAAAACGCCTTAGTTATCTAAGGCGTTTTGTTTTTTTAAAAAAAATTATTGTTGATAAATCCAAACATCAAAACCTTGATTTCTCAAAACTTGCGCATGCTTTTTAGCAATAGAAAAATCTTGATATGAACCCATTTGCACACTGAAAACATTACCTACTTTTCTAACAAAAGGTTGCAAAGAAGAATTCTTTGCTTTAATTTGAGTTTGCAGCTTTTGCGCTTCTTCAAAAGTCATATATCTTCCGATTAAAACCTTTGACATGATTGTAACATTTGCATCTTGAGCAAGCTCTTCAACAGGAATTTTATTTTGCAATTTAACTTCTTCAATCAAAGAAGAAATCTTAGAATTATTTTCTGTATTTTTTTGCGTATTTTGTACTTCTTGCTGATGTTTTTCTATTAATTTACTTTCCTCAATATGCTTTTGAGAAATAACCTCCGGCTGCATTGGTGATTTTTCAATTATTCTTGCTTCGCTTGGAGCATTTTCTTCTTGCTGAATTAAAATTAATCTTTTATCTATTTTTCTTTGAGGTTCTTCTTCAATGGGAGCATAATTTGGAATATTATTTGTTACACCGTCTGCTAATTGAAGTTCACCTTGAGAATATTCAATATCAACTTTAGAAGAATATTTCATAATACTAATAACAATGATGATAAAAATGACAATAAAAGTTGCGACAAATAACTGCAATAAAAAACTAAATCTAGAAATCGGTTTTTTGTCTGTTTCAATTTCTTTTTGAATTTTATTTTTCTTGTATGCTAAATAGCTTGAAGAATTAAAATCCATTACTAAATTACACCTCTTACTTTATAAGTTGCCATTTTTATACTTTGAGCTTCATTGCTGAATTTTTGCATAATTTTTTGCGCAAACTCTCTAATATCAACTATACCGATTTCCGATAAATCAGAAGCAGAAATAGGAGCCCCTTCTTTAATTATATTCAATGCTGTATGAATAAGGCAAGAAGTTATAGATTTTGTTGCAATTGAAACAGATAATTTACGATTATCAAAAAATAAATCATCCCCGTATCTTTTAACAATAACACCGTATTCTTCAATAACTTCCTTAATTATAGAAATAAAAAGCCTTTGAATCCAAACCATTTGCTCTAGTGAAGAATTAAAATTCTCAATAATAAAATTTAACATTTTTTTTGAATAAATTGGTTCATTGTTAATAACATCTTCAATATCAACCATTTCATCGAGTTTAACATCAACTTCACCAATAAATGCAACAATTGCATCTCCTTGGATATGAAAATTTTTATAAATCCAATGGGGGGCTAATTGCGAACCGATATATTTTATTTCCTTTTCAATAAACAATGTTTCCATAATTAAAAAATTTCCTCAATTAAATCAGGTTTTTTACTATTTTTTATTGCATTATACAATAATTTGCAAGACATGCAATTTTTACAATGCTTCTTTCCTGTATTTTCTATATTTTCATAACAACTTTTGATTAATTCAAAAGACAAATTATTATCTATCATATAATTAACCAAATCAATTTTATTCATATCGCAACATGGTGCAACTACTTTAGGATGTTTCATAGTTGAATACATAAAATATTCATTTGAAATTTCATTATATTCTTTTTTATTATCGCTAAAATCTCTGCCTTCTTCTTTATTTGCACCAAAAACAATATAATCAATATCAAAGCTATCACAAAAACAAGCTGCAATATTCAAAAATAACCCGTTTCTATTTGGCACCCAAACCGATTTTAGCTCATTAAAATTAGTTTGATTTTCATCTGTTAGCGAATTTTTTGTAATTTCTTTTAAAAAATCAAGCTTAATAATTTTATGCTCAATATTGTATTTTTCAGCTATACATTTTGATGCAAGATATTCTTCATTAAATGCTTTTTGCCCATAATCAAAAGTTAGGGCTAAAACTACATTATATTTCTTATAAGCAATATCAAGCGCTACAAAACTATCTAATCCGCCTGATAATAAAACTATTGCTTTATTCATCATTATCCTCGTATTCAAAAATTAAATCTTTAGCAATTTCTTTCAATTCAAAGGGGAAATCGCCAACAATAACATTATCCAATATTTTCCTATCGCTAATATTGTATAAAGCAATTAGCGCATTTTTTCGAACTTCTATATCAACATCATATAAAAGCCTATCATATATCAAATCATAGCTTTCGCTAGATTCAATATTCATAATTGCTTCAATAGCACCTATTCTTAGTCTTGAAGATGACTCTAATAGTGTCTTTTTTAAAATCTCAATTGCTCTTTCGTCTTTTTTAACATCCAACTTTGAAATTGCTTCAACAACTCTTTCTTTTAAGAAAGTAAATTTTTCTAAAAACATTTGTTTGCTTGATAATATCGAAGAAAAAACATCTAGCGCACGACTATCACCCAAATTACCAAGAGCTACAACAGCAGATTCTTTAACATAAGAAGATTTTTCATCTTCATCGATTGCAATAGCTTTTATTGCCTCAAAAACATTTTTATCACCGATTTTTCCTAACGCTTCAATTGCACTAAATCTAACTTTATAATTAGAGTTTTTATCTTTCAAACATTTCAAAAGATAAGGAACAGCTTTAATATTTTTATAAGCAATCAACGCTTTAATCGCAAGAACTTTAAGCTCAACATTTTGGGTTTTATCTAAAAATTTTAAAACAGAATCAAAATTATCAATATATTTATTTAAAATAATAGTTCTTAGTGTCTTATCTAAGAGTTTTTCATCGGTTTTATTATCTAAAATATAATTACAAATTAAAGCAAAATCCATTGCACGATATTTACTTTTTAATTCATTCAATAATTCAGCATAATCGCTCTGAAAATTTTTCAGTCTTCCTTCTAAATATTTCGCAATATCTTTAGATAAAACTTTAATCATTTTCCCCACTAATCTTAGAAAAATTTAAACACAAACACTCATGCTTGTAAACTTTTTTAAAGTTTTTTGAAAAATACTCTTCAAGTCATGCCAATTAGGTGTTATACCATATAAGAATAGAGTTTATCAAAAGAATAATGTCGGAAATTTCTTATCAGCAAGCAGTCGAACAAATAAAGGATAGATTGGATATAGTAGATGTTGTATCCAAATTTGTCGTACTTAAAAAAACAGGAAGAAATTTCCAAGGTCTATGTCCATTTCACAACGAAAAAACACCATCATTCGTAGTAACTCCAGACAAACAAATTTTTAAATGCTTTGGATGTGGCGAAGGCGGAGATGTTTTCACATTTCTAATGAAAATAAATAATCAAACTTTTTCTGAAATGATTGAAGAGCAAGCAGCTCAGCTTGGAATAGAATTGCCAAAAACAAACTCCAAAAACGCAATCCATAACAAACAAGAAAAAGAACGTTTATATGACGCTATGGAGCTTGCTACAAAATTTTTCAAACAAAACCTTGAATCAAATCAAAAAGCACTTGAATATCTTGAAAAAAGAGGAATAAACGAAGTTGCTATTTCAAAATTTTCACTTGGGCTTGCTCCAAAAGGCAATTTTGAATTAAAAAATTATTTAACTAATCTCGGTTTTACAATTGATGAACTCTCAAAAGCCGGATTGATATATGAAAAAGACGGCAACTATTTTGATAGATTTAAAAACAGAATAATAATCCCCATAAAAGACATTAACTCAAACACTATTGCTTTTGGCGCTCGAGCTATTATAGACGGACAAATGCCAAAATATATAAATTCGCCTGAAAGTATTATTTATAATAAAAGCTCTGTTTTATTCGGTCTAAATAGAGCAAAAGAAGCAATAATACAAAACGACAGTATTATTTTTATGGAAGGTTATTTTGATGTAATTTCAGCTCATTTAGGTGGTGTTGAAAATGCGGTTGCAACATGCGGTACTGCGCTAACTCCGCAGCATATCAAATTAATTAGCAGATATACTCCATCAAGAAGAATATATCTTGCTTTTGATACTGATTCAGCAGGCAAAAAAGCAATCGAGCATGGCGCTGAAGTTATTAAAAATATATTTAGCGCATTAGGCGATATAAAACAATTTGATTCTAATTTTAAAGAAAATAATGATAATGTATGCGAAATACGTGTCGTACAAGAGATAGAAGGAAAAGATCCGGATGAATTTATAAGAGAGTTTGGAGGTGAAGAGTATTTAAAAAAAGTGGCAAATGCGCCATTATTGCTTGATTATCAACTAAATCAAATCTATATGGATATAAAAGGCGAAAAATTATCTGCACAAGATAAAAGTAAATATGTAGTCCAAATTGCCGATATTTTGTATCAAATTAAAAATCCTGTAATTTTGGACGATTATATTAAAGTAGCTTCTTATAAGTTAGATGTTTCACAAATTAACCTAAAGACACAAATTCAAAATAAACAAAATCAAGAATTTGATGCGCTGGAAGTTGAAGATGAAAACCATTTAAGTTTAAGAAAAGTTACACAAATAAATAGTGATAATCAATACGAACTAATGGAAGAAAACCTGCTAAAACTCGCTTTTGCAGCCGACATTAATGATAAACAAAATTATTTTAGAGAAAAAACAAAAGACTATAAATGTCAAAACGAGGATAACGCAAGGATTTTAGAATCCATTGACAAATATTTTCATGAAGTAAATAATGTTGATGAATTAGCAAAAAAACTTTTTCTTGAGTTTTATAATGTACAGAATGTTCAAAAAAAAATCTCAGACAATATATTTTCTTCGCATGAATTTAACAACTTATCCCTTGAGGACTACAAAAAGGCGATTAATGAAACTATATCAAGATTAAATCAAATTAACGAACAGAAAGAAAAAGAAGAACTCAAAAAAATGTTGAAAGATGAAAATTTATCAGCAGAAGAAAAACTTCAAATTTCAGCAAAGATATTTAAAAAATAAAATCAATAAAGATTGGAGAATAAATTAATGAGCAGAAAAAGAAATCCCGAAAGTTCAACAATCAGTGTTTTAGATAAATCAGAAATGATAGAAGAAGATGAATACTTTGAATCAACAGGCCTTGAAACTGATAATATCTCTAACATCATGAGAACCCAAGGTGTAACTACAGTTGAAACATCATCTGTATCTACTTTTTTTGACAATGGTGACGACGAAGATAATCAAGATGAAAATGATATTTCAATCCCTCGTGGAATTTCCGTTGATGACCCTGTCAGAATGTATCTAAGAGAAATTGGAAGAATAAAACTTTTAACTGCTGATGAAGAAATAGATTTAGCAAGAAAAATATTAGCAGGCGGAAATAGCGGTGCTATTGCAAAAAGAAAACTTGTACAAGCAAACTTAAGACTTGTTGTTTCAATTGCTAAAAAATATGTCGGACGTGGCATGCTATTCTTAGATTTAATCCAAGAAGGCAACTTGGGTCTAATCAGAGCTGCAGAAAAATTTGACCACGAAAGAGGTTATAAATTCTCAACTTATGCAACATGGTGGATTAGACAAGCAATTACTCGTGCAATAGCTGACCAAGCAAGAACAATCAGAATTCCTGTTCATATGGTTGAAACAATTAACAAACTTAAAAAAGTTACAAGAAAATTAGCTCAAGAGCTTGCAAGAAAACCATCCGAAGAAGAATTATCAGCAGAAATGGGTATTTCAATTAATAAATTAAGAGAAATAATTAAAGTAGCTCAAGAACCATTATCGCTTGAAACTCCTATCGGAAAAGAAGAAGATTCAAGACTTGGCGATTTCATTGAAGATAAAGACGCTGACGCTCCCGTTAAAACAGTTGCTCATGAATTATTAAGAGAAGATTTAGCAGAAGTCTTAGGTTCTCTATCACCACGCGAAAGAGATGTTTTAAGATTGCGCTTTGGCATGGATGATGGCAGACAAAGAACACTTGAGGAAGTTGGACAATTGTTTGGCGTTACTCGTGAACGTATCAGACAAATTGAAGCAAAAGCTTTAAGAAAATTACGTCATCCAAATCGCTCAAAAAGATTAAAAGAATATGTTGAAGTTTAAAAAGCCCTTAATAAGGGCTTTTTTTATAGAGTAATTAAACCTTCTTTAATTAAAACATTTTTTACGCGAAGCTCAAAATCATCCTCAACTATATTTTTATCATGATTAAACATGGGCAGTTGACCACCCAAAAGATAATTTAAATTTACATTATAGTCTTTAAATAACAATACCAATTTTTCATTATTTAACAAGGTTCTATCAGTTTCAATATTAGAATAAAACTGTTTAGATATATTAAGTCTAGCCCCAAACTCCGCCTGAGTTAAATTTAGTGCTTGTCTAATATTTTTAAGTCTTTTTCCTTGTGTGGTCATATATTTACCTATTTGATATGTAAATATATTGACAAGTATTTAAATGTGTGTATATAATTTAAAAAGAATAGTCAATATATCAATTACTAATGTAAATATACTATAAATATCATCATTGTGGCAAAAATGTTGATATTTTGTAATGCCCATTTCTATAGGGTAAAGGTTTAAAAGGATAACAATGAAAAAGATTTTTTATCTAGCGTTTTCGCTTGTCGAAATCGTTGTAGCATTAATTATT
>CALUYD010000011.1 GCA_944324915.1 Candidatus Gastranaerophilales bacterium
AAAAATAAAATGTCATCCCGAATTTATTTCGGGATCTTACCAGTTGGAAACAGAAACTTTAAGTTGGTTAGATGCTGCACTTCGTAAGGACAGGCTCACACAAAATTTTTAAGATCCTGAAACAAGTTCAGGATGACAAAAATTTTGGTTCGCTTTGTCAAACAAGTTCAGCATGACAGCTAACTGATTGCTTAAATACAAGATAATGTTCTAAAAGTAAGACTGTATCTGACTTTTTGAGTTCTTCAATCAGTTCTTTTATGTATCTCAAAAAGTTCGAACTTCGCCGCTTTACCCCCACCATTAAAAGACTTCTTCGGAAGTCTTTTTTTATTGCGCTTCGAGACAAATAATTTTTACGAAGTAAAATAATAAAAGTACAACAAAGAAGGAAATAAAAATGGGAACTGTTTCTTTTTCACTATTTTTAATTTTTGTACCATTATGTTTTTTTACTTCATTTTTTTACAACAAAGAAGATAAATTCTTCAAAAGATTTTTTAAATCACTTTTGCATGCTCTTTGTATAGGAATAATTTCAATATTTTTATTTCTTGTTATGGATGACGTTAAATTTAATATGCGAGATAGATACGGATATTTTTCTTTTCCTGTAAAACTTTTTGAATTTCTTGCAGATTTTTCACTATATTCTTTAGCTATAATCTATAACTTAGCAGTTTTAATTGTAATGAAATTTGATAAAAATTAGTCTATTGTATCTATTTTGCTAAATAGTTCAAGAAGTAATGAATATAATCTATTATTAAACCGCTCTTTAAAGAGTGGTTTTTTTATTGCATAATTATTAAAAAACAAAGGTGAATATATGACAATAATTCCGGATAATCTTGCAATTCATAAACCAAAAAAAGAACTTTTAGATTTAATTGAAAAAAATGACATCAAAGAAAGAATTATAGAAACTTTTGAGTCTGATTTTCATTCTATTTCTGTTGTTGAAAGTAAAATCGGAAGATTTTTAAAATATAATGATACTTATCAAGCAGGATACATAGACACCCCTTTTTATAAAGGAAATTTGCCTTATATAAATTATTTTTTAATACCTTTATTGATGAGTAAAAAAATTAAAGATGTTTTATTTATTGGTTTTGGCTCTGGAATTATCGTTAATCAATATGAGGAATTTTTAAACTTAAAAACAGTTGATATTGTTGATATTGAAGAAAATATATTTTATATCGCTCAAAAATACTTTAATTTTAGAAAGTCTGATAAACAAAATTTTATTTTGCAGGATGCTTTGATTTATCTTAAAACAACAAAGAAAAAATATGATTTGATTATAGTTGATGTTGCAGGAAACGAAGGAATAGATGAAAGGTTTTGCGATAGTGAATATTTAAATTTAATAAAAAATAGATTAAAAAAAGAAGGTATTTTTGTTTCTAATATGCCATCAAGCAGAGATATTTTTAATCCTAAAAATAAATTTGCTCTTGAATTGATTGAAATGTATAAAAAATATTTTGAATTTGTTTGTGTATATAATGGCGAGCAATCAAATAAAATATTTTACAAAACTTTTTTTGATATCGATGAAGTGGTTTTTGATGTTACAAATTTGATTTTAATTTCTTCAAATAAAAAGTATTTGATTAAAAAAAATGATTTAATTGAAGAAAAATTTGAAATATCAAAATATTTAAATGATTTATGCAACTTCCATGATTGATTTTTGTGCTAGAATTTTTTTATATGTCAATTTTAAGGAGGAAGAATGAAAAAATATAGAATTGGTGTTGATGTTGGCGGAACAAATGTAAAAATCGCATTGGTTGATTTTGATGGAAAAATAATTTATTCAAATACTGTGCCTACTCGTGCTGAAATGGGTTATGAAGCAGGCGTTAACAATATAAAACAAGCAATTAAAGAATTAATGCAAGAAACTTCAGCTACTGCTAAAACAATTGAAGCAATAGGTTTTGGTTTACCTGGGCAAATTGATTATAAAGAAGGGCTTGTTAAAAATCTTCCAAATATCCCAGGATGGGTTAATATTCCTTTAGCAAAAATTATAGAAGAAGAATTTTCAATTCCTACAAGATTGGATAATGATGTACGTTGTGCTGCTTTAGGTGAATTGAATTTTGGTGCCGGAAAAGGTTGCGAAAATTTAATTTGTATTACAGTTGGAACAGGTATAGGTTCAGGCATTGTTCTAAATGGTAAACTTGTTCGTGGTGCGTCTAATGCAGCAGGTGAAATCGGTCATATTAAAATGCAAATGACAGGTGGTCCTTTATGCGGATGTGGTGATTATGGCTGTTTTGAGGCTTATGCGTCCGGTCCTGCTATTGTTACTATGGCAAAAGAATATATTAGCGGTGGAAAATCTGCTAAATATAAAGAAATGGCGCCAGATGGTATAATTACACCTTATCTTGTAGCTCAAGCAGCGCTTCAAGGGGATGCTGTTTCAATTCAAATTTTTAAACAAATGGGAAAAATTATTGGTACAGGTTTAGCTTCTGTTGTTAATCTGCTTAATCCTCAAAAAATTATTATCGGTGGCGGTGTAGCAGACGCTGGTGATATATTGCTTGAACCTATCAGACAAACAATATTAGATAGAGCTATGCCAATTCAAGGTCAAAGCGTAGAGGTTGTTCCTGCTCAATTAGCAAATAGTGCAGGCGTAATCGGCGCAAGTTTATTAATTAACAGTTAGAGAAAATATGCCAATACATTTTTTATGGGGCGATGAAGATTATTTAATCGAGCGTGCCGTAGATAAAATAAAAAAAGAAATATTAGGGGATGATGCCAACGAGCTTAATTATAAAGCCGTTGACAATCCTAATTTTTCGCTATTTTCTGAATTAATTAGAACAAACGCCATGATGTTTGGCGATGTTGTTATTTTAATAAAGTGTCAAAAATATTTTCTTGAAACAAAATCAAAAGAAAAACTTGATGACAAACAAGTTAGCGAGTTGATTTTGGGTTTGAATAATGTTTCAGATAGAGTTCATTTGATTTTGGTTTGTCCTACTCCAAGAGGTGAAAAGAAAAAACCTGATTCAAGAAAAAAACTATATAAAGAAATTTTGAAATTAACAAAACCTCAAGAATTTCCTAGTTATAGAAGCTATGAAGAATATAAACTTATCCCCGTTATTAAAAAAATGGCTCAAGATATTGAACTTAAAATCAATCAAAATGAAGCGTCTTTGTTAATTCAAACAGTGGGTTCATCCCTAAGAGATATATCTGTACAATTAGAAAAATTAAAACTTTATGCATATCCAAAAAATGAAGTTAGTGAGGATATGATTAAAAATGTTGTTTCTACAAATACTGATATTTTTAGTCTTGTTGATTTAATTTTAGCTAAAGATTGGTCTGCTTCAATAAATTTAATCAATGAAATATTACAAAAAGAGCATTTTTTGCCTTCTTTAGCCTTTTTGCAAACTGCAATAACAAATATGTTAAAAATAAAGTTATATCATAAATCAATGTCAACTTTTGATTTAGCTATAAAATTAAATCAAAATGAATATGTAATTAAGAAAAATATTGAAAAATTGGCGAATGTTTCTTTGGATGATTTAGTTAATTTAAAAATAGAATTAGCTAAAGTTGAATATAATCTTAAAACAGGTACAATAAAAGATCCTCTTACTGCCTATGGAATGGCTTTTTTGGGAGGTAATTATGCTAAATAATATATTTAAAAATAAATTTCCTTTTGCTTATAATTATTTTTCAACATTGTTGGAATTTGTTGAAAAAAAAGAAAGAAAATTCCCTCAAGCAATAATTTTTGAAGGTGCGGATACAAAAATGCAATATCTTTTCGCACTTGAATTAGCAAGAATTTTGAACTGTCAAAAAGATAAGCAAGATGATTGTGATTGTATAAATTGCAAGTGGATTAAAACTCATTCTCATCCTGCAATTAATAATGTTTCTCAAATACATTTTAAAGGTGAAGATGATGAATCTAAAACAATAATTTCAGCTAAACAAGCTAAAGAAATTGAAAAATCCCTAATGCTTTCATCTGATTATCATAGATTTTTTATTTTCTTTTCTTCAAGAGAAAAAGAATACAAACAAAATGAGCTTGAATATTTTGAAAAGTTAAATTATTCAGCGGATATTAATTTTTCAATAGAACCGCTAAATTATAATACATTTCATCCAACAATGCCTAATGCTTTGTTAAAATCAATTGAAGAGCCACCGGAAAATACAACATTTGTATTTTTGACAAAATCAAGAGAAGATATTTTGCCTACAATTGTATCAAGGTGTTTAGTTTTCAAATTAAGTGGTTTAAAGGATAATCTTAAATTTGATGAAATTATTCCTTTGATTCAAAACTATCCTAATATCGATTATGCAAATGCTTTTGATATATCTTTAAATTTTCAAAATTATATGAAAGAAACAAATAAACCCCTTGATAATTTATTAAATGAATTTTTAGAGTATTTGGTTTCTTTGATGAAGCAAAATATAGATAATAACGCTTTTTATCAAAAAATAAATAATGATATTTCAATAACAAATGAAATGATAAAATATTCAAAAGCAAATATAAATGATAAAATTGTTTTAGATACTTTATTTTTAAGAATATCCAGAGGTTATTAATGGAAAAACCTATTGTTGCAATATCTATACCAACAGGAACCGGAGCAAACATTGGCGGTTATGCCGGTGATTTTGGATATATTGCAAGAGAATTTGCAAAATATTTTCATGTAATTATTAACCCAAATGCAGTTAATGGCGGTATATTGAGTGCAATAAACTACGATATGAGCTATTTAGAAGGTTATTTGTTTGATGAATTTTTAAGAGGAAAAATATCAATAACACCTAAAAAACCTTATCAAACAAATAAAATCGGAGTTATTTTTGATTGCGCTATACCAAAAAATATTATCAATGTTCATCTAAATACACTTTCTGCTCTTAAAATGGTGCAAGGTATTGAAACAATAGGAATTGAATATACTGATGAAAAAGTTGGAGTAGAATTATTTGTTGAAAATGGTATATCGACAGGGAAAATAAATAATTCTAAAACTCTTATTAAATCTGCGCAAAAGCTAATCAAAAAAGGTGCTCAAGCAATTGCCGTTGTTTGTTTTTTTGGAGAAGACTCTGATGATGAAAATTATTCAAATGCAAATGGAATTGATCCGATAGGCGGAATTGAAGCGGTTATTTCTCACTTGCTGGCTTATGAGTTCAATATACCTGTTGCCCATTCTCCTGCGTTTTTTGATATTGATATATCTCAAAAAATAGAAAATCCAAAAGTAGCCTCAGAATGCATAAGCTCTACTTATTTGCCATCTGTTATGCAAGGATTATCTATTGCACCGACAATTTGTCAAAATGGTGAAATAAAAAATTCTGATATTGAATATTTAATTGTTCCGTATGATGCAATGGGCTCAAGCGCCGTGTTATCATCTTTTGAAAATGATATTAAAATTATCACAATAAAAAATGAAACAGTATTAGATGTTGATTGTTCAAAGTTAAATATTAAACCTTGGGCAAGTTTTGAAAGTTATGAAGAATGTCTAGCTCAAATAAAAGAAAAAAACAAGATGAATTAGTATTTTTAGAGTCTGCTAAATTAGCATTTAAGATAATTTTTCTTGTACTTTTTATATGGCTTATTAAATGGGTTTATTTTGATGTATATAAGCCGGAAGAAAAAAGATATTTAAGAAATTCGATTTATGTTTATAAATTGTTGCAGGAAGAGCTAACTAAAATATATAAAGAAAAAGGCTATGTATATGATGAAAATGAAACAATGGATGAATTATGCGAAAGAATAAGGGCTAAATATTCTCCAATGTATGGTGATTGTAGTGTAAAAAATAATATTACGGTGTCTCAAGAGCCAAATATTATTTTTAAAAGCAAAAATATTACGCTTAGCGGTTTTGAAAGACCGCCTGTTAAAGTTGGCGATGTGTTAGTTAAAGATATAGTTATTGATACAAATGGAGATAAAGGCGAAAATACTTTTGGAGTTGATAAAGTTCCGCTAAGAATACATTCAAACGGAAGAATGGGCGGTTTATTGTCACCTGTTAATTGTAATAAAGGCGATATGGAGGATTTTGGAATACCATATTCAACTGTTTGTGCGGGTGCAAATATTAATTTTATGGCTATGAATAAACCTTTTTCTTATGATGTAGTGCAAATTGGTGGAAAAGACGGCAAGTCAAGAAGATTAAATCAAAATATCCCTTTTTTAAGAGCAGATTGTATAGCTTTTGGTGCAGAAATAACAGGGGCTGACGAATATTGTGATAAAAAAAGTTTTTATTGGTTGACCGCTTGTTATCACGATTATTATTGCGCTATTCAATTCCATAAGGATTAATAATTAACTCAAATAAATGATGTTTATTTTATCTATAAAAGATAATCTTTAATTATCTCAATGAAAGGAATAAAATGAAAAAAAGTGCTTGGACTTTAGCAGAATTAACGGTAGTTATGGTGGCGGTATTGATTTTAACTGCTGCTACAATGACAATAACTAAAAATATTAATATTAACAAAACAAGAATATATATGTATTCTGCAATGAGAAATATAACTATGGGTAATATTTCAGTTACTGAAGAAAATGACGAATTTTATCCAACCATAGCTTCTTCTTATGATACAGATTCTACAAAGACTGATGATTGGTATTGTTTACATTTTGCTGACGCATTTGCGCTTAAAGGAAGCCCAAATTGCACAAAAACGCTTGATGGCTCTATGAATGTTAATCTTGTTTATTCGAACGGTATCAGTTTTAGAGGACTTGCTTCTCCATGGAAAAATGCTTATGGAGATTTATTTTATAAAGATATTTTAGTTGATATTGATGAAGATAACGGTGTTAATAAAGTTGGTATGGATAGATTTCCTCTAAGAGTTTTCAGAGGATCTAACGCTCAAGGTGAAAATATGAGTGGTTTTGTATATCCTGTTGATTGTAAAGGCGGAAACGATTATTTATATGATGCTGATGGTAATAAAATTACGCTAAGTCATTCTTATTGTGCTTCATCCAACTCAAATATCGCTTCAAATGAAGAAATAATATCTTATGGCGTATATAGAGTTACAAATCCAAATCAATCAACAAAAGCTACAATTTTATTAGCAAGCAAATCTGCTCTTGAGGCTGATTGTGTTGCTTATGGTTCTAAAGGTTTTTATGGCGGTAAAATTTGTTCTGAAAAAGGTTTTGTAATTGATGACAGATGTGCACATGAAGAATTATGCGAAGATTGTGAAACTTACGGAATATGTGCAGGAGGTTCAAAAGATGCTTGTTTAGCATTGGCTGAGTCAAATAAATTAAATGTTCCTGATGAAGATAATCCGACGGTAACTGAAAAAACAGCTTTCAGATGTTTTACGCTTATGACAAAACCAACAGGCGGTATGGGTTTAATAACAGGTTCGCTAATCGGAGATTTAGGAATATAGATTAATTGTTTTTTGTTATAATAGTTGATATTTGTAAGTCAGCGAGGTAAAAATGGATTTCGGATTTTTAATAGTATTTGCAATGTTATTTTTCTGTGCAATGTGGTTATTTATATCTTTAGCTATATATTTTATCCCTGTTATTGTTGCATATATAAGAAAACATAATAATATTTTAGCTATAACAATATTAACTATATTTTTAGGTTGGACATTTTTCGGTTGGCTAGCTGCAGTTTTATGGGCGCTAAATTCTGATGTTCAAGAAAATGAATAATATTGTATAATTATTCTATGAGTAAAAATGAATTTTTAGAGGATTTTAAAATATACCTTAAAAGTGAGAAGAATTTTTCGGCTCATACAATCAGGGCTTATTGTGCTGACGTTTATACTTTTTTACTTTGGATTGATAAATTAAATCCGCTGGAAATTGAAGCAGAAAAATTCAGCGAATATATTCATTTTATAAGTCAAATTAATTATACAAAAACAACAATCGCAAGAAAAATAGCATCCATTAGAGCTTTTTATAAATTCTTATATCAAGAAGAATTAATTGAATATAATCCTTTGGAAAGTATCTCAATTCCAAAACAAAATAAGACGCTCCCTCATTTTTTATACGAAGATGAAGTTGAAAATATATTAAGAGGTATAAAAATAGATACACCATCAGGATATAGAAATAGGATTATATTAGAGCTTTTATGGGTATCCGGCATGCGTATATCTGAATTATCGTCTTTAAATTATGAAAATTTAAATCTTGAGCAAAATGAAATAAGAGTATTTGGAAAAGGCGCAAAAGAAAGAATTGTTTTAATTCCTGATAAAACTAAAGAGGGGCTTATAAATTACATTGAAAATGTTTCTGATTTAATTTGTAAAACAGATAAAAAACCCTCTAGCCCTTTGTTTATTAATTACAATGGTTATCGTCTGCAAAATCAAAGTATTAGAAAAGCGCTAAGGGAATGCATTAAAAATATTCATTTTACAAAATATGTAACTCCTCATGTTTTTAGGCATAGTTTTGCAACAAAAATGTTAGAGCATGGTGCAGATTTAAGAATTGTTCAAGAACTATTAGGACATGCAAGCATTAAAAATACGCAAATATATACCCATGTTTCAATTCAAAGATTGAAAGATGTTTATGAAACAACACATCCTTTGGCAAATTAGCTTTTAATTTACTATTTTTTTATTTTATAGTATCTTTTTATTCGAGGAGAATTAAAAGATATGGGTTGTTTAAAAAGTATATTTAAAAAAATATTATTTATTGTGCTTGTTGTAGCATTTTTTGCTTTTGGCGGATACGCTTTTGTAAAAGAAAAAATCAGAAGTTATCAATATCCTGCAAAAGATGTTTTTGTTCAAAGCGAAATGCAATATGCTGATTTTTCATCTGTTCCTGCTGATTATCAACTATATAGAAGTTTTAATTTATTTGGATATAAAAAGATAAATGCAAAATATTTACCAACTAATCAAAAAATTACAATCTTTGATTTAAAAGATGAAGATTTGATTGCAGTTTCTGATTTTCATACAGGTGCAATTGATGAAAAAATTAAATCTTTGCTCGATAAAATGAAGGATTCATTTATAACTTATGAAAATTTTGAAATCATACAAAAAGGAAAATTCTATGCTCATAAAAAAGAAGTTCCTTATTTGGTGTTTAGTGCAAGTGTAAAAAATGTTCCATTTAAAGATGTAGTTGGTGTAGTTGGAGCTTATTCAAATTTAAATAAAAATCAAAAACCGTCTACAAAATTGATAGTTTCAATTGTTGATAAAAAGGCTTATAATTCATCAATAGTTAAAAATTTTGTAACATCCTTGAGGATAAAATAGCTTAATGAAAGTTAGTTTTTTTAGTATTTTAAATGTGTTTTTTAAAATAGGCGCATATTTGCTTGGGGGCGGATATGTGATTATACCTATTATGCAAGATGAAATCGTTCAAAAGCGAAAATGGCTTACAAGCGATGAAGTTTGTGATTATTATTGCGTAAGTCAATGTTTATCAGGGATTATTGCAATTAATATGTCTATTTTGGTTGGCTATAAATTGTTAAAGCTAAAAGGAGCTATTGCAGCAATTTTAGGTATGGCACTATCTCCTTTTATTACAATAATTATAATTGCAAATATGCTTAATCAAATTTTGCATATTCCATTTATTGATAGCGTTTTTTGGGGTGTTAATATTTCTGTTATAGTATTGATTTATTTGGCAGTTAAAGAAATGTGGGAAAAAAGCATAGTAGATAAATTTAGCGCATTTTGGTTTTTATTAATTTTAGTTTTATCTGTATTAAAAATAAATCCGATAACATTAATATTGGTTTCTATTGCACTTGGAACAATATTTTTCTTGAGGGATAGAAAAAATGCTTAATACCTATATTTTATTATTTTATGAATATTTTAAAGTTGGCTTATTTACAATTGGCGGTGGTTATGCGTCTTTGCCATTTTTGTATCATATGGCAGAAAATTACGATTGGTTTACCATCGATGAATTAACTCAAATGATAGCTGTATCAGGCATT
The DNA here is from genome assembly GCA_944324915.1 of Candidatus Gastranaerophilales bacterium. Classification (GTDB taxonomy): domain Bacteria; phylum Cyanobacteriota; class Vampirovibrionia; order Gastranaerophilales; family Gastranaerophilaceae; genus RUG14156. Next base: position 10,071 of record CALUYD010000011.1, read on the forward strand.
ACCCCAGGGCCTATCGGACTTAATATGGCAACATTTGCAGGTTTTAAGGCAACAGGCATTTTAGGCTCTTTAACTACAACTTTTGCTCTTGTTTTACCTATGCTTTTAATTACAACTCAAGTTTTTAGATTTTATCTAAAATTTAGTGAAAGTAAATGTACAAAATCGATTTTATATGTTTTAAGACCAACTTCTTGCGCGCTAATTAGTTCTGTTGGTTTGAGATTATTTTATAACTTGGTTTTAGAAAATGATATAACACTAAAACATATTGATATATCAGCTTTAATACTTTTTGTTGTTTTGTTTTTAATGACTTTTAAATGTAGTAGAAATCCTGTTATATATATGTTTGTGGCAGGAATTATTGGAGTAATTGTTAAGTTTTGTTAATTGGTTTGCGTCTTTATAGCAATTGTATATAAAAAATATACTTTATATATATAAGATAATGATAAGGACATAAGTTATGAATTACGAAATTAATGAAATGGAGATTATTGATTTAGAACCCGTAGAACTCCAAGGTAACGGCTTACAAGGTAACGGAATAAGAAATATTATTTCTGAAGTTGATTTTGATTTATATTTAGAAGATTTAAGTTTCTAATTCAAGATATAATTGATTATTAAAAAGAGCATGGGCTGACATACAGGCGTGCTCTTTTTTAGTGCTTTGTCAAGCAAATGTTGTAATATTAAGATTGTAAATTTGAATTTTGGCGTATCTTTATTATTGTTTAACCATTGTAAAACTTTTTTAACATACCAATCTATTGCAACAATATCCTCAACGAATAAAATATAAATATAGTCAAGAAGCAGACAACGAAACACTTTTCGGAAGGAGTGATGGCTTAAGAGGTTGAGTATTATAGGAATGTAAAAAAAAGATTATTAACGAAAAAAAGTTTAAATTAGGTTAACTACTAGATTTGGGAAATCCACTTGAATAACAAGTGGATTAATTTTTTTAAAATTTATTGACAATTTAGTGACAAATTATTTTTTCAGTGGTTTTATGTTAGTATGACAACTAATTCAATTAATCAAAATAATCAATTTAATACAAATATTGAAAATTCCTTATTAATCAAATATGGAATGAATATTTTAAATACTCCTTTTGTTTCAGATGATGATATTCAGCTCGGTTTGGGCGAGAAATATTTAATAATTGAAAAGCTCTTAGAAGCACATGAATTTGCAAAAACAAATGTTATGGCAGGAAATATCACGGGCAGAGGTTTTGCGACAAATGTTTGCACAGCTGATAGAGCTTGGTCTATGGGTACAAATTTTAATAATACCAGAAATGATATTTCATCAATTTGCGGAGAAAGAAGCGCGATACTTTTTTCTTATAACGAAGCATTGTTGAGATATTCAAGAAGACCTAAAGGAAAATTTGATTTTAAAATAAAATATCTTTGTATGGCTTCAAACATTGATTTAGATGAAATTACAGAGATGATTGCGCCTTGCGAAGATTGTTTATCTTGGCTTAATACTAACAGATATTTTAATTTTAACACATTGGTGTTCTCTTTTGAGCGCACAAAAGAAAAAGAGCTTGTAGTTAGAGCTTCAAGATTGGTTAATTTTCTACCATATAAAACTTATGCAACATCAAATGTATTTGACCTAAATAAAGAAATAAGATTTTCAAAAAATTCTCAAACATCATTTATAAAATATAAACTAGATCCTAAAGATGCGCTTAATTTATTGAGCGAGGCTCACAAAAAATATCTCGATAATGATTTTAGTAATATTTCAAATCAAAAAATTGCTTGTTCTATAATTGCAAATGATGAAATATTTTCATCTTTCAAAGTTGATTGGACAAAAAGATGGCATATTGAACCATTGGAATTTTGCGTTGGAAATGCAATTGAAAAATATAGAAAAGATACTCAAATCAAAGCAATTGCATATTTTGGCGATGAATGCGCTAAAGATAAAGATAAAATTCATTATGATGGCGTTGTTTCAATTAAAAGTTTAGGAAGAATTAGACAAAAATATGCACAAAATGATACATTGTTAATTTTAAATTTTGAAAATTATATTTTAATTACAACAATTGGCGAGTATTTACCAAAGAAATTTGTACAAGGTTATAAAATTTCATAATTTGATTAAAATTGCAAATAAAAAATATAAAACTATATTTGTATGTAAAAATGTAACGAAAAGTTATATTATTATATAAAATATTTTCCCTTTGTTATATTATTTTGATGGATATCCCCAATATAAGGAATTAGTTTAAATTGCAAAACAATTTCGATAGCCTTGATAATTTAGAACTCAGAGTACAAAAATCGTCCGTTGTTCAACAAAGAGCAGGCTTGGTTGCGGTTTATATGTATAAACAATTTATTGAGTTTCATCAAGCGACAGTAAATACTAACGATATGTTTTCTAAAATTCTTGAGAATTTATCAGTGGTCTTGGAATATTTAAAACAATCACTCAATGTTAGAAATGTTCCTGTTCAAAATGTAAACTGCACGATTGATTCTACTAAAACTCTTGCAATAGCAAATGTTTTATGGCATAAAATCAGCTTTACTTCAAGATTTAATAATTCACCTAAGGCATTGCCACAAAAAAATGGCTCTCCTATGTTTTGCGGAAGAATTTTTGCAATAAATGGTGATTTTACTCAATTAATCAAAGAAGAAGATGATTACGAAAAACAAATGGATATTTTGCTTGCAAACGAAATTGCATCTTTGTATATCCCTGCTGAAAAAAATCAAGGTACGGTTATGACAATTCGTCATAAAGGTAATCAAGAATTATATATAAGTCAACTTGATGCGCCTCGAGAATTTCTTTTAAAAGTTATTGAAATAGTTTGCGCGGGTGGTGAATTCCATAAACAAAATAATGACAAATCAGGTTTTCTTTTTTAAATAAATATCCAAAAAGCCTCGAATAATCGAGGCTTTAAATTTTTAATTTCGATATTAATTAAACAGTTGTTCCGTGTGCTACCACAATTTTTTTCATCAGTTTTTGGAAAAAGCTCATTGTTGGTGTTTCAATCATTTTTGCAAGCGCTTTCAATTCTTCTTGATATGCAATGCTTACCGGATTGTATTCGCATAATTCCAAATCTGTTTCGTAATTCATTTTGTCATCCTTATTTGTACTAACCTCATTATGTTTAACGACATTTTTAGTTAAAATCTTTAGAATTTATTTTAATTGTTTACATTATTTAACAAATTTTTAATGTAGAATTTGTTGTATGAGATTTAAAGTAGAAAAAATTGAAGATACAAAAAAATTAGCTCGTGCTTTTTGTGATTCGCTTGATAAAGACGGTTTGTTTGTCACTTTGACAGGCGATATTGGAGCAGGTAAAACCCAATTTGTAAGGTTTGTTTTGGAATATTTAAATGTTAAAGATAAGGTTACAAGTCCAAGTTTTGTTATATTAAATGAATATAAGTCTGATTTGTGCCCTATTTATCATTTTGATTTGTATCGTTTAGAAGAAAAAGGTTTAAAATCAATAGTTTCTGAATTAAGAGAATATTCTAAAAAAGGCAAATTAACATTTATTGAATGGGCAGAATTTGGTTTAAATGAAATACCAGATAGCGCCTTAAATATTAATGTTGAATATGACGAAGAAAATGTCGATATAAGACATTTTGAATTTAACTCTAAAAACAAAACAAATGATGAATTTATGGAAAGATTTATAAAAAAGGTGAATTAATGAACATTTTAGCAATTTGTGCAGCATTAAATAATTCATATTTTGCAATTAAATATAATGATAAAATTATTGATGAAATTATAAAAAGTGATGAAAATTATCATAGCTTATATTTAATTTCAAAAATTAAAGAGATTTGTACAAATAATAATATTGATTTAAAAAAACTTGATGCTATTGCTGTAAATTGCGGACCTGGTAGTTTTACAGGAATTAGAGTTGCAATGAGTATTGCAAAAGTTATGGCAGGCGAGCTTGAGATACCTCTAATCGGTTTGAATACCGCTCAGATTTTATTGAGTGCATTTAATAGAGATATTCTTTTGATGGATGCTCGAAGAGATATGTATTTTGTTTGCACAAAAGATAATATCGAGCTTGTTTACAAAGATAAAGTTGAAGAAAAAATTGTAAATAAAACTTTGCTTTGTGATAAAAATTGTAAAAATATTTTCCCAAATTCAATTTGTTTTGAAGAATATGACAAAAATTTGGGAGAAATAATGATAAATCTTGCAATTGATAAATATCAACAAACTCCTGATAAGACTGAATTTGACTATTTAAAATTGGAAGCAAATTACATACAAACTCCTCCAATATTTTAATTTTTTTATAGCAAAAAAAATTATTTACCTTTTTTAAAGATATGTAAATATTTTAAAAATAAAATCGAATAAAGTTGTTGACGAGCGATTTTGTTTATTATACGCTATGATATGCACGTATTAGACTACTTAGAAAAGGTAATAAACGTAAAATGAGCACTACAAAAAGACAAAGAATCAGAGTATGTTTAAAAGCATACGATCATCAATTGATTGATAGTTCTGCTCTTAAAATTGTAGAAACAGGTAAAAGAACAGGCGCAACTGTTGCAGGTCCTATACCAATGCCTACAAAACGTAGAGTTTATTGTGTTCTTCGTTCACCTCACGTTGATAAAAAATCTCGTGAACATTTTGAAATGAGAACTCATAAAAGAATTATCGACATTTATGATCCAACTCAACAAACAACTGAAGAATTGTCCAGAATGGATCTTCCTTCAGGCGTAGATATCGAAGTAAAACTATAATCGATATCAACATCACTCAGACACATGACAATTGAATATTAATGTGATCTATTTAGAAAAGCAGAGTTTGAAAACAAACAAAGCTAGTAAGTACAACAAGAGAAACACTTTAAAAAAGTAGCTCTCACAACAGAAAGGTTTAACATGACATTAGGTGTTATTGGAACAAAACTTGGAATGACACAAATATATGACGAAACAGGTCTTTGTATACCTGTTACCGTTGTTGCTGTTGAAAAAGCTGTTGTAACTCAAGTAAAAACTACCGAAACAGATGGCTACAATGCTATTCAAGTTGGCGTAGTTGCTGCTAAAGAAAAACACTTAACAAAAGCACAAATTGGTCATTTTAAGAAAAACAACTTAGAAAACTTTAGACACTTACAAGAATTCAGAGTTGAAGACCCTTCTAAATTTGAAGTTGGTCAAGTAATTTCTCTAGAAGTTCTTGAAAATGTTCAAAAAGTTGACGTTACAGGTCGTTCAATCGGTAAAGGTTTCCAAGGTACAGTGAAAAGACATAACTTTTCAAGAGGACCTATGGGACATGGTTCTAAAAACCACAGAGCTCCTGGTTCAATCGGTGCTGGTACAACTCCAAGCCGTGTTGTAAAAGGTAAAAGAATGGCAGGTAACATGGGTAACGAAAAAGTTACAGTTACAAAATTAACTGTTGCTAAGGTTATCGCTGATAAAAACTTATTGCTTATTAAAGGTGCTATTCCTGGTCCTGAAGGCAAATTAGTTACAGTAAAACCAGCTAGGACTAAATGGAATTAGAGGTGCATGATGACTACAGAAAATAAAACAGTAAAAATCTTATCTACACAAGGTTCTGAGCTTGGTCAAATGAATTTGGAAGGTTCAGTATTTGGCGTAGAACCAAATGTACACGTTATGTACTTAGCTCTTAAAAGACAATTAAACAATGCAAGAGCAGGTTTAGCTTGTGCTAAAACAAGAGCTGAAGTATCCGGCGGTGGTAAAAAACCTTGGAAACAAAAAGGTACAGGTAGAGCTCGTGCAGGTTCATTAAGAAGCCCATTGTTCAGAGGCGGTGGCGTTATTTTTGGACCTAAACCAAGAAGCTACGAAACAGCTCTTCCGCAAAAAGCTAGAAAATTGGCTTTAAAATCTGCTCTAAGTGCAAAACTTGACATCATGACTGTTGTTAAAGATTTCTCAGAAATTTCTGAAGCTAAAACAAAAGTTATGGTTAAAGCTCTTAAAGATTTAAAGGCTGAAGGTAAAATATTAATTATCGCTGATTTGAATGCAGAAGAAAACAAAAATTTAGTTTTAGCTGCAAGAAATATTCCAAGCGTTAAATTGTTGTTACCATCAAACTTAAATGTTAAAGATTTAGTTGAAGCTGATACAATTATTGCAACTGAAGCAGCTATCAACTCTATCACTGAAAGGTTGGCAAAATAATGACAAATACAAATACCAACAAAGAAAGATTATATGAAGTTATTAAAAAGCCTATCATTACAGAAAAATCTATGATGGCAACAGCAAATAACACATATACTTTTGAAGTTAAAAAAGATGCTACAAAAGTTGAAATTGCACAAGCTGTTGAGCTTGCTTATCCAAACCGCAAAGTTAAGAAAGTTAGAACGGTTTACATGCCTTCTCATCAAAAAAGAATGGGCATGAAATTTGGTAGAACTCAAAGTGGAAAGAAAGCTATTGTTACAATAGTTGGCGATCCAATCGAAGAATTGACAGGAGTATAAGATTATGGCAACTAGAAAAATTAATCCAACTTCACCTGGTCAAAGAGGTATGACAAGACCGGATTACGCTGAAATAACAACTTCTACTCCCGAAAAATCATTGGTTAAATCTTTAACTAAAACAGGCGGTAGAAACAATACCGGTAGAATTACTACAAGACATATAGGTGGCGGTCATAAAAGAGCTTACCGTGTAATCGATTTTAAAAGAGATAAAATCGGCGTTACAGGTACTATTATGACAATCGAATACGATCCTAACAGAAATGTTAGAATTTGTTTAGTAAATTATGCAGATGGTGCAAAAAGATACATTTTATGCCCAGAAGGTATCAATGTAGGCGATAAAGTTGTATCTGGTCCGGAAGCAGAAATTAATACAGGAAACGCACTTCCACTAGATTGTATTCCTCTTGGTGCTTTAGTTCATAATATTGAATTAAGACCGGGAAGAGGCGGAAAAATGGCAAGAAGTGCCGGTAATTCCGCTCAAGTAATGGCTAAAGAAGGCAATTATGTTACTTTAAAACTTCCATCATCAGAAATGAGAATGGTTAGAAAAGATTGTTATGCAACAATCGGTGTTTTAGGTAACCATGAATATAAAAACCTATCAACCGGAAAAGCTGGTAGAACAAGATACTTAGGTATCAAACCAACTGTTCGTGGTGTTACTATGAACCCTGTTGATCACCCACACGGTGGTGGTGAAGGTAAAACAGGCCCAGGTGGTAATCCAAAGACTCCTTGGGGCAAACCAGCTCTTGGTTACAAAACTCGTAACAAGAAAAAAGCTTCAAGTAAGTTGATAGTAAGAAGAAGAAAAAAATAGGAGAACATAAATAGATGGCTCGTTCATTAAAAAAAGGTCCATACATTCATCCATCTTTAGAAAAAAAGATAAATGCAATGAATGAAAAAAACGAAAAGAAAGTTATTAAAACTTGGTCAAGAGCTTCTATGATTGTGCCTGACATGCTTGGTCACACAATTGCAGTTCACAACGGTAAAACTCACGTACCGGTTTATGTAACCGAACAAATGGTTGGTCACAAATTAGGTGAATTTGCACTAACAAGAACTTACAGAGGTCACGCCGCTGATAAGACAGCTAAGAAGAAATAACTAAGGAAATAGAAAAATGCAAGAAGCTATATCAAAACAAACAGATATTAAAATGACGGTTAGAAAAATCCGCAGAGTGATTAATCTAATCCGTGGCAAAAAGGCAGTTGAAGCTCAAAGAATGCTTAAATTCATGCCTTACTTTGCAGCTAGAATAGTTGAAAAAAACTTAAATGCTGCTATCGCTAATGCATCAGAAAAATTTGGTGCAACAGCAGAAGTTCTTAAAATTTCTGAAATTTATGCTGATGAAGCTCCTACTTACAGAAGAGTTAGAGCAAGAGCTCAAGGCAGAATGTATAAGAGATTAAAAAGAACATCTCATTTAACAGTGAAAGTAGCAAAGGACTAGGAGAAAGACATGGGACAAAAAACACATCCAACCGGATTTAGAGTAGGTATCATTGAACCATGGGTTTCTACATGGTTCGCTAAAAAAGGTCAATATGCTCTTAATATCGCTCAAGATGCAGTTATAAGAAAATTCATTAAGAAAAAATTATATGCAGCTGGCGTATCAAGAATTAATATTGCAAGAAAAGCTAATAACGTAAATATTACAGTAGTTACTGCGAAACCTGGTATCGTTGTAGGTCGTGGCGGTCAAGGTATCGATGAATTAAGAGCTGCTGTACAAAAGTTAATCAAAACTAATACCGTTTCAATCGACGTTGTTGAAGTTGCAAGAATCGATGTTGACGCTCAATTAGTTGCTGAAAATATCGCTCTTCAATTAGAAAAACGTATCGCTTTCAGACGTGCTATGAAACAAGCAATGCAAAGAACAATGCGTGCCGGTGTTCAAGGTATCAAAGTTATGGTATCTGGTCGTCTAGGTGGTGCTGAAATCGCAAGATCTGAATGGGCTAAAGAAGGTAGAATTCCTCTACAAACTCTTAGAGCTGACGTTCAATATGGTTTTGCTGAAGCTGATACTGTTATGGGTAAAATCGGCGTAAAAGTTTGGGTATTCAAAGGCGACTTATTACCTGGCGAAAAAGCTGATCAAAACATAAAAGTTAAAAAACCGGCTTCAAAAGAAAACACTCGTTTTCAAAGACGTCCAAAACGTTCTGAGCAACAAGAAGCACCTGCTCAAGAACAAGCATAGCTTAGGAAAAAATTAGGAGAAATATAACAATGTTAATGCCTAAAAAAACAAAATTTCGTAAAAAAATGAAAGGCAACATGAAGGGAACTGAGACAAGAGGTTGCGCTCTTGAGTTAGGTCAATACGGCTTACAATCATTAGAACCTGCTTGGATCACTTCAAGACAAATAGAAGCTGCACGTCGTGTTATTACTAGAAAAATCAAACGTGGCGGTAATGTTTGGATTAAGATATTCCCTGATAAACCAATCACTGCAAAACCTGCTGAAACTCGTATGGGTAAAGGTAAAGGTAACCCTGAATATTGGGTTGCTGTTGTTAAACCGGGCAGAGTTTTATTTGAAGTGGCTTTTGAAAACAGAGATGAAGCTGTTGAAGCATTAAATCTCGCTGCTCAAAAATTGCCTATCAAAGTAAGAGTAATAGAAAAGTAGGTAGACAAAATGAAACTTCAAGAAATAAAAGAAAAATCAATTGATGAATTAAAGGAATTAATTCTTGAATCTAAAAAAGAATTATTCACTTTAAGAATGGGACATAACAAATTAAAACAGTTAGAAAACACTGCTTCTATCAAAAATACTAAAAAATTAATTGCTAGAGCAAAAACTGTTTTAAGACAAAAAGAACTACAAGCATAAGGAAAAAACAAATGCCTAAAAAAGTAAAACAAGGAACAGTAGTGAGCGATAAAATGGAAAAAGCAATTGTAGTTCAAGTTGCTGAACATAAAGCTCACAAAAAATACAAAAAAACAATGACATTTACAAAGAACTTTAAAGTTCGCGATGAACAAAATCAATGTCATGTAGGTGATGTTGTTACAATCGTTGAATCTAAACCTCTATCCGGTTCAATCAGATGGACTTTAGATAAAGTTGTAAGTGTTGCTCAGTAGTTAAGAAAATAAGGTAACAAGATATGATACAACAAGAAACAAGACTACAAGTTGCTGATAATACAGGTGCTAAAGAACTTCTTTGCATCCGTGTTATGGGCTCAAGTAATAAAAAATACGCAAGCGTTGGCGATGTAATTATTGCTACCGTAAAAGATGCAACTCCAAATATGGCAGTTAAAAAATCTGATGTTGTTTCTGCTGTTGTTGTTAGAACAAAAGCTGACATCAAACGTAACGATGGTTCAGTAATTCGTTTTGATGATAACGCTGCAGTAATTATCAACAAAGACGGTGCTCCAAAAGGAACTCGTGTATTTGGACCTGTTGCAAGAGAACTTAGAGAAAAGAATTTCATGAAAATTATTTCTCTAGCTCCTGAAGTAATATAATAATTAATAGGAATGAAGGAAAATGGCTAAAAATACAAAATCTTTGGCAAATAAAAAACTTCACACAAAAGTTGGCGACCGTGTTATCGTTATCTCTGGTAAAGATAAAGGTAAACAAGGCAACGTAAAAGATGTTGACCTATCAAAAGGAACTGTATTGGTTGACGGTGTGAATGTTGTAACAAAAGCACAAAAAGCAAATCCTATGGCAGGCGTTCAAGGCGGCTTAAATAAAATTGCTAAACCTATTGATGCTTCAAAAGTTATGATTTGCTGTCCATCTTGCGAAAAAGCTACAAGAGTTAAACACGAAGTTAAAGATGGTAAAAAAGTTCGCGTTTGTCAAAAATGCGGCGAAACTATTGATGTATAGACCACGAAAAGTGGGGCATTGAAATTCGACAGACCAATAAGGTAGAATTTCAAAGGCTAAGAAAAGGAAAAACGTTATGCAAAAATCTACCGGTAATTTAAAAGACCGTTACTATAACGAAGTAAGAGCTAAATTAAAAGAAGAATTTGGCTATAAAAACGAAATGCAAATTCCAAAAATGGCAAAAATCGTTTTAAATATGGGTGTTGGTGAAGCTTCACACAACTCAAAATTAGCTGAATCAATTGTTAACCAATTAACAAAAATCGCAGGTCAAAAAGCTCTTTCTACAAAAGCAAAAAAATCAATTGCTTCATATAAATTAAGAGAAGGTATGCCTGTTGGTGCTATGGTTACTTTAAGAGGCGAAAGAATGTACGACTTCTTCCAAAAATTGGTATGTGTTGTACTTCCTCGTATTCGTGACTTTAGAGGTGTTAGCCCAAAAAGTTTTGATGGCAGAGGAAACTATACTTTCGGTCTTAAAGAACAATCTTTATTTCCTGAAATTCACTATGAAGAAGTTGATATCGTAAAAGGTATGAATGTTTCAATCATTACAACTGCAACATCAGATGATGAAGCAAGAGCATTATTGAAATATTTAGGAATGCCTTTTAAAACAAAATAATAAGCATAGGAGATAATTTAGAAAATGGCTAAGAAAGCAATGATAAACAAAGAACAAACAAGACGTGAACTTGCAGAAAAAGGAAAATATCCTAAAGTAAGACTTCACAACCGTTGTTCTATCTGCGGCCGTCCTCATGGTTTCCACAGAGATTTCGGTATTTGCAGAATTTGCCTAAGAAAAATGGCACATCAAGGCTTATTACCCGGCGTTACTAAAGCTTCTTGGTAGTAAGGAAAATATGTTAAAACACTCCCTTTTGTTAGGGAGTGTTTTTGTGTTTAAAAAACTTCTTTATCCGAATAAATTAAAGGGGCTTTCTATATCTTTTTCTGTGTTTGTTGATTTTATTTCTTGCGATGTTGAATCTGCTTCATCGCTAAAATTTTGAAACGGTTGTTCTATCTTATTTCCAGTTGTTATATTTATGCCTTTATTTGCAAGTAGAGTATCTGTTGGTAGGTTTTTTGTCGAGATGCTTTCTCTCATTGCTGCTATTCTTTCTTCTATTTCTTTTGTTCTAGCTTCTTGTAGTTCATCTCTTAATTTTTCTGCTTGTTCATACAAGTCTTTTAATTCTTGTGTCATTACAAGTTCAGACACTTCTTTTGTTTCTGTAACTTTTATACTGTTAATGTAGTCTGTATAGTCTTTTCCGCTAGAAAAGTTCAATACACTTAAGTCTTGCAATGTGACAGAACCGCTTGTTATATTTCCTTTAGAATCTTGTACTTCTTCCATTTTGACTACACCTGGGTATTTAGTTGTTGTTTCTGTTTTTGTTACGTATTCTTTTGGCATACTTCTAATTTTTGCTTGCACTTCGCTTAATTCTTTTTGAATTTCTGCTAACGTGCGAACAGTAGATTCGCTTTTTTCTTCAGTTACAATTTGTTTGCCTTGAGTTTTGTTTAGTTGATTAAACTTGCTCATGTTACGTGCTTGTAACAGCAGATATCTTGCCTGAGATGAACTTAGTCCCATAAATACTCCTTATCTGTTTTCTAGTATGCATAATTTTGTTATCGTTTTTTGAGTTAAAAACTTTAGTTGAATTTGAATTTTTTTTACATTTTGTTACAAAAATTTGCAATTAAAACATGTTTGAAATACTATTAAATGTGCACAGTTGTGTGCGTACTTAGCTATACTACGAAGAATATCTTCGCAAGTAGAAAGGAAAACAAATGACAATCAATGATCCAATTGCTGATGCATTGACCCGCATCAGAAACGCAAAATTAGTTAAACATGAATCAGTAACTATTCCTGCGTCAAATTTAAAAGAAGAATTAATTAAAGTTCTTCAAGCTGAAGGTTATGTTGAAGGCTACACTGTTGAAGAAAAAGACGGTTTTAAATTTATCAATGTAACTTTGAAATATGTAAATGGTCAAAATGTTATCACAGGTTTGCAAAGAGTATCAAAACCCGGTTTAAGAGTATACTCAAAAGCAAAAAATATGCCAAGAGTATTTGATGGCATGGGTATTGCAGTTATTTCAACATCTAAAGGTTTAATGACTGAAAAAGCTGCACGTGCTAACAAACTTGGTGGCGAAGTTCTTTGCTATGTTTGGTAAACCTGAGCCGAATGAGCTTTAGTTTGCAGGGCAATCCTTTCGCAGTTTGAATTGTAGCGCTTTGCGCTCAATGAAAACAAGAAAGGCAAAGGTGTGAGAAGCACGCAGGCAGAAGCGTTGAGCTTGTGCCAAGTGCGTATCCGTACCAAAGCGACGTGGGACAAAGTCCCTCAGGAGCAATCCTTTCGCAGTTTGAATTGTAGCGCTTTGCGCTCAATGAAAGCAAGAAAGGCAAAGGTGTGAGAAGCACCATGGCAGAGGCATATTGCTTACGCCAAATACAAATTAGGGTTAAATCGCTTTAATAGTGATGCGTTCCCGCTTAGTAACACAAAGCAAAAGGAGAAAAAAATGTCAAGAATAGGTAAATTACCAATTGCAATTCCTGATGGAGTTGAAGTAAAAATTGATGGTAATGTTTTAACTGCAAAAGGACCAAAAGGTACTGAAACAGTTGAATTTCCATCTGAAATTGAAGTAAAAGTCGAAGGTAGTGAAGTTGTTGTAAACCGCAAAGGTGAAGATAGAAAATCAAGAAGTTTACATGGTTTATTTAGAACTTTAGTATCAAATGCAATTCATGGTGTTAAAACACCGTTTGAGAAAAAATTAGAAATCGTTGGTGTTGGTTATCGTGCAGCTATGCAAGGTAGCGCTATCAACCTTTCATTAGGTTATTCTCACCCTGTAATTATTGAACCTCCACAAGGTATCACAATTGCAGTTGAAGCAAATACAAAAATTACTGTTTCAGGTACTAATAAACAACTTGTCGGCGATGTTGCAGCATTAATTCGTTCTAAACGTCCACCTGAAGTTTACAAAGGCAAAGGTGTAAAATATGAAGGCGAATATATAGCACGTAAAGCCGGAAAAGCAGGTAAAAAGTAATAAAGTAAAATTGCCAATATAAACCAACCGTAAGTGCGGAATTGGTTTTGGTGAAAGGAAAGTAAAATGATTAAACAAGTAAACAGAAAAGAACAAACTAGAAAAAGACATCAAAGAGTACGTCTTAAAATTTCAGGCGATGCTCAATGGCCAAGATTAGCAGTATATCGTTCAACAAAACATATATACGCTCAAGTTATTGATGATGTAAATGGTGTAACAATCGCTTCTTCTTCATCTAAAGTGAAAGAATTAGGATTGAAACATGGCGGTAACATCGAAGCAGCAAAAGTTGTTGGTGCTGACGTTGCAAAAAAAGCTATGGCTAAAGGTATTGAAGGCGTTGTATTTGACAGAGGCGGCTTCTTGTTCCATGGTAGAGTTGCAGCATTAGCTGAAGCAGCAAGAGAAGCTGGTTTACAATTCTAGTATTGTAAAAATAAAATTAAAATGACCTGATTTGTTTCGGGTCATTTTTTTATTCTTTAATTTTATTTTTCAAATTATTTTTAACATCTGATAACGGACCGTTATTTGGAGCTTTTAAATTATTTATATAGTTTTTAGCATATACAAAAGGAAATTTAGCAAGCCAGGATGATTTTATTAAAATCGTTGCTGTGTCTGCCCCATGATCAAAAATTAATTCATCAATAGTTTGCTCATAAGCGGGGGATATTGATGAGAAAATTTTAATAAAATAATCGCCAGCGCTAACAATTCCATAACCTGTGCTTTCTACCGGGTTTTGTACTAGTTGAGTTATTTTGAAATTATCGCTATTTTCGCTTAAATCTGATAAATCAGATGGAAGTTGTATAGTTTCTCTATTTTTTTGTTCTATTTCATACCAATTTCCGTCATATTGGATTTTTAAAATATTGGGTTTTGGCATGTATATGTCATCTGCAATCGGAGCTAAAATTATATCGCCGTCATAGGTTATTAGTCCATATTTATAATTTTTTTCGACTAAGAACATTTTTCCATATAATATATCAATCGTTGAATATTCTTGAGTTGTAATGGCTTGTCCGTATTCATTGAATAATATATATTTACCTTTTGAACCTAATTTTGCAAATCTTCCGCCGCTAAAACGATATGCACTTGTGTATTTCGGCTCAACTAATATTTCGCCTGAATTTGAAATAATTCCATATTTTGAGCCTTTAAGAAATAACCATGAGCTATCTTTGAGTCTGATTAATTTTTTATAAATCGGCTCTGTTATTTTTACATTATCTTTGATTAGCCCGAATTTGTTATTTTCGCCGTATGTTTGTGTAAGAGTTTCAATAGCAAATGAATTTAGTGTGCTAATTGACAACATTAAAAGTATGGTAAATAATTTCTTCATAAAAATATAATATCATAAATTGCTGTGGTATAATTTTTTTGTTATGAAAATTAATTTTAATTTAGTAAAAAATCTTTTAATAATATTTTTATCTTTATTTTTCTTGCTTTTAGCATTTTTAATTTTGTCTTATTTATATATTTTGCCAAACTTGGTAAAATCTGAATTTGCTATAAATAAAGTACAAAAAATTGTCAAAGAGCAATTGAGTTTGGATTTAGTTGTTGAAAAACCTGAGCTTGAAACATCGTTTGAACCCGAAATAGAGTTTGATGTTAAGAAACTTCTTTTATCTAAAAATAATGATGTGCTTGTTGATTTGGATGATTTTGAAATTGAAATTTCTTTTAAGAATATATTTAAAAAAGAACTAAAATTAAAAGAGCTGGAAGCAAAAAAGCTTATTATTAAAGTTGATAAATTGATTTCGGCATTACCAAAAGTTGAAGCTAAAAAACAAACAAAGCCATGTGATTTTAAGTTTAATTTTATTGAATCCGATATTAACCTTGATTATTTTATGGCGTCATTTGTTCAAAATAAATCTTTGGTTGAGTTAATTGTTAAAAATTCAAAATTAGAAAATAAAAATTTTATTTTTGAATCTAGTGTTGATATATATAAAAATAATAAAAAATTAGTTCAAATTTTAACAAAATCAAAAAATGAAATTGTTGTAGATGAAGATAAAATCAAAATTTCTGACTTGAAAATTTTAATCAATAAATCAAGATTGAAAGTTAATTCAGATATTACTCTTGATAAAATTACTGCTAATGTTAAATCTGATGTGTTTTATTTATCCGATGTTTTTGATTTGATTAATTCAGATTTATTTATTCCTCAAGGAAGCGCTATGCTTTTACCTATTAATTCTCCTAAAGGAAATGTAAATTTTGATATTAATTTAGATAATTTTGATTTATCAGGCGTGGTCGATGTAAATAATACAGAAATAAAAATTAAAGATGTTTCTAATCTTCCGATAAATGTTATTGATGGAAAAATAAAAATTTCTAAAGATAAAATTGATTTTGTTAATTTAGTTGGTTATTATGGTAAAAATAAATCTAATAAATTGAGCATTAATGGCGATATTAAGGATTATTATAAAACTTTTGATTCTAATATTGTCATTGATTCAATTATTACAAATGAATTTTTCAGAGATTATTTGTCTAAATTGATAAATAATTCTGTTTTAATGGTTTCAAAGCCTTCAAGGACAAAAATAATCTATAAATCTAAAAATAATATAATGGATATTATTTGGTTCGCACAGATTTCAAAAGGTGTTAATTTTGGATTAACTAACGAAAAATCGGCATTATCTGATTATGATAGAGCTGTATTGGGTCAATTCCAAATAAATGGCAATAAATTAGAAATTAAAAATCTAAATTATTATATTGCGGCAAATATTGTAAGAGGGGTTAAATTACAACCTATTTTAACCCTTAACGGTTTAATCGATTTAACAGGTAAGATTGATAAAATTGGTTTTGCATTTGGCAGAGAATTGCCTTGTGAATTTTTGAATATCTTTGTTAAACAAAAAATGTTTAAAAAAGGTACTATTAAAGGTAATCTTGCAGTTCAATTTGTTGATAATGTTCCTTATCTTGATGCTGATATGCAAATTAAAAATACTTTTATACCATCTCAAAGGCTTTCACTTAGAGAAATGACACTAAAAACAAATGGTAATCTTATAAATTTAAATGCAAAAGGTAGATTTAAAAGAGCAAAATATGATTTTAAAGGCAGCTTAAAAAACGGTTTAAAACCTCCGTTTGTTATTAAAAATTTGGCGCTTGATATTGATAATCTTGATGTGGAGCGAATTTTAGCTTCTTTTAATAATCAAAAATCAACCGATATAAAAGAAGTTAATGATGTTGAAATAACATCTGAGGATGATATTCAAGATGATAACTATATGTTTGATACAAGTTTAGTTAGAATTGAAGATTGTGATTTTACATTGCAAAAAGGAAATTATAAAGATATTAATTTCGGAAATATCAAAGCAAAATTAACCTTGGATGAAAAAGGTATATTAAGAATTAATTCTAATAAATTCGATATTGCAGAGGGTACATCAAGTTTAAAAGTTGAATGTGATTTGCAAAAATTGAAATATTATATTCGTCTTGGAATTAAAGGAATTGATTCTAATTTAATGGCTAAAACTTTATTTAATTTAGATAGAGAAATAACAGGTGCTGCTTATGGTTTAATGGAATTAAACGGAGATAACACATTAAAATTAAACGGTAATATAAGATTTCTTATAAACGATGGAACAATAGGTAAAATCGGTTTGGTTGAATATTTAATGAAAATTGCTTCAGTATTTAGAAATCCGATTGTTATGGTTAGTCCTGCAACGATTATGGATATTGTTTCAATCCCTGAAGGAAAATTCGACAAAATCGAAGGCGTAATTAAAATAAAAGATAATGTTTTATCTATGATAAATATCAAATCATATTCAGATACACTTAGTGCTTTAATTAGAGGAAGGTTTGACCTAGATAGACATGACGCGTCTTTAAGAATTTATACAAGATTTTCTACTGATAAAAAATCAATGTTCGGATTTTTAAGAAATTTATCATTAAATTCTTTGGCTAATAAAGTTAAATTGACTTCAAGAAATGATGCTAATTATTACGCTTCAGAACTTGTGGATTTGCCTCCCATTGATGCGGAAGAATCAAAAACTCAAGTATTCTTAACACAAGTTGAAGGTGATATTGAACATTTTAATTTCTTATCAAGTTTGAAAAAAATTAAATAATTTCTAAAAAGTCATTATCAATTTTTAAAATGGTTTTTATGGCAATGTGCGCTACAATTAGGCTGTTGCCTGAAATAAAACCGTCTGATATTATTTTGAAATTCTGAATTTTGTTGTAATTTTCTTTGTTTAATTTGGCAATGAAATCTAGTGAAATATTTATTGATAGCTCCTTTGATAGTGCTGTTATAATTGTTTTAAATTTATCTTGGGCAAAATTTTTGTTGCAAAAAATATCTAAATAAATATTATTTTTATCTTCATTTATATTTATGACAATATTTGAAAAGTTTATTGTTTTAAAAAGTATGCTTAATTTTGAATTTTTGATTGCTTGTTTTTCTTCTTCTAATATAAGTTTGTCATCTATATTTTTATCAAATATTTGTTGATTGAAAGGGATATATAGCAATAATAATTCCTTAAGCGCATTTGTTGTATTTATATTGGTTGATGTTTGAATGGCGCTTAAAATTGTTAGCACTTCTTTTAATTGCTCTATGTCATTTACTCCTGTTTTTAGAGAATTTGATATTGTTTGCATTAATTTTGAAATTGCTTCAGTTGAATTTTGGTTTAGAATTTCATTTAATGCTTTTGTGTTTATCATGTTTTGTGTGAGGATTTTTGCTAATTTTGGGTCAATATTTTTTGAATATAACTGCTTTGTAAAATCTTCTATTGTGCTTGGAAATTTTAAAAGACTTTTTAGATATTTTAAAATGGTTTCACTATCCATTTTGATTGTTGAATAATCTGCAATAAAAGCCTTGTTTATATTATTTATCTGGTTTTGCGCTTGAGCTGGTTCTTGTTGCGGTGCTTGATTTTGTGCTTGTTGCTGCGAATTTTGAACAAGACCAGCTTTTTGGCTTGATATTTGTATATTGCTAAAATTATTTATTGGATTAAATTCCATATTTTTCTCTTAATTAAAATTTTATAATTGGCATGCTTTTTTATTTTAATTTTAAAATTTTATAATTTTCATTATAATTGTAAACATTTTTTAAGCGGTTAAAACCCTTTATTTATATGATGATTGGCGAATACTACACTTGTAAAATAATATTAGGTTGCTTAATTTGCAATGAGTTAAATAATAGTTTAAAATACAAGTATAATAAAAGTTAAAACTTTTGGTTTATTATTAATTAAATTTAATGGGGAAATGGGGGTTTTGATAACCTCCCTTTTTTTATCTTTGAACTTATTTTCTTAATTTTAAGAATTTTTCGCTTCTTTCAAGTTGTTTTTTATATTTTTTAATTTGTTCTTCGTTTCCTATTGAAAGGGAAATTTCGTATGCTTGCTTTTTGTAGTTAATCTCATTTTCATCTATTTCAATTGCTTCTCTAATGTACATTAAAGCATTTTCGTATTCGCTAAGCCCCATATAACTTCTTGCCATTTGTGAATAATATTTAGCAATGGTTGGATTAATTCTTATTGCGTTATAAATAGATGTTTTTGCGCTGTCAAAATTATTCATATCATTTAAAATTAAGCCTTTAAAGTAATATGATTCAGCATTATTTTTATCAAGTCTTAAATATTCTTCCATTGATTCAAGAGCTTTGTTTAAATCTTTTAATCGATAATAAATTCTTGCTAATGAATTATAAATTGAAGCGCAATTTTTATGTTTTTCGCTGAATTTTTCAATTAAATCCATTGCTTCATCGTAATTTTTATCATCAATTAATAAATCTATCAACTCAAGCGTATAATATATTGAGTTAGGATATAATTTTAATCCTTGTTTATATACTTGAATAGCTTTTTTATAGAGCTTTAATTCCTTGTAGCAAAGTGCTAGGGTGTCTAATAAAATAGCATTTTCTTTTTCTTCTTTATAATATTTTTCAAGGATTTTAACCGCTTTTGATAGGTTAGATTTTTTCAGATTTATTACCTGTATTAATATTTGAGCTTTTGGATAAAATTTTGAATTCTTTTTAATGGAATTCAGGCTCAAAAGTGCTTTTGATGTTTCGTTTTTCTTAATTAAAATCCAGCCCGATAAGAATTGTTTTTCGTCAATATTTTCACAATTATTTTTAACAATTGACATATTTATTGATTTTTTAAGAGCGCAAAGTGCCTCATCAAGCCAAGATATATCTATATAAGACTTAGCAAGGTCAACATAAAAATCATGCTCATCTTTATCTTGTTCTATTGCTTTGATAAATAATTCTATTGCTTTTGAGTGATTTTTTCTTACTGCTTCTATTTTTGCTAAATAATATAATCCTAAAGCACAATCCTCATCAGCATTTATGCAATATGGAATTGCTTTATCATAGTTTCCTTTTTCAAATTCTATTTTAGCCATTTCAACATTGGCGTTTTGATGATATATATCAAGCTCTAAGATTTTTTTTAGAATTATCTCTTTTTTGTTTTCGCTGATTGTTGAAATTAAATATAAAATATCTGTGTCTAATTTAATTGATTCATCTAATTTATTAAAGTATTCAATTGCATCTTGTTTTTTGTCTGTTGCAATAAGTGTTTTAATGTAGTTAAAGTAGCTTTTTGTGCTTTTTATATTTTCGCACATTAATGTTGCAACTTTAAGCGCCTTATTAAATTGTTTTGTATTGTAATATATATCAAAGCAAAATTGATTACAGTCCTCATTGTTTGGATTTATTGCAAGCGCTTTTTGAAATTCGTCAATTGCTCTATCGTAATTATCCATTAAGAAATATAATTCGCCCAATTGGGATAGGATTTCTATGTTGTCATCCGGATTATTTGGATATTCTAAAACTTTATAAAGTGTTTCTATTGCGGCTTTATATTTTTTTTGATTTCTTAATTCGAATGATTTTTTAATTAATTCAATTTTTTCAATTTCATAGTTTTCCATAAAAGTTATTATATTTTATTTTTTGCCTTAATTCAATAATTGAAATATTTGACTTTTTAAAAATAATTATTAAATTTAATCCATACGTTGTATTTTTTCTTTTCCTTTTAAAGATTAAACAATGTGTGTCGTTGCCTACAAAAAAGGAGTATCCGATATGAAATTGGCAGCAGGAATAAATTTTGATGCATCAGGAATTGCTCAATCCATTAATGCTATGCAAATGGATATGGATATTATGGGCATTTTTTCTGAAAATGTCGTTGGCTTTGATAAAGTTGGTTATCAAAGAAAAGAAGCTGTCATTTCTTCTTTTGCAGAATTTATTGGACCTGAAGCATTATCTCATAGTGTTGATGAACAAGTAGGAAGATTAGCTATGACTGATAGACCGCTTGATATTGCGCTATCCGATAAGGGCTATTTTCAAGTTTTAAATCCGGATGGAAGTATCGAATTAACTCGTGATGGAAGGTTTAAATTAAATAAAGACGGCGAACTTTTAACTCAAACCAATCAAAAAGTTTTATCAATTGCGGGTTTACCTATTGTTTTGCCTGTAATACCTGAAAGCGAAGATAAAATAAAAATTGGACTTGATGGTAAAATTGGTGTTTTTGATGAAAAAACAAGAGGATTAATCCCAGCAGGAACTATTGGTATAGTTAGCTCTGATGGTTCTTTGGTTGCAGCAAATTGTGTTCGTCAAGGTTATGTTGAATCATCTAATGTTCAATTAGAGCGTGAATATATGGAAGTAGCCAATTACACACGAAGTTTTGATGCTAACAGGCAAATGTTTAGAATGCAAAACAGTAAACTTTCAAATGTAATTCAAACACTAGGGAGAGTTTAAGGAGTAGTTTATGGCATATAACTTACAAGGAATAATCAGAAAAACAACCACAAACATGGCAGTTGAGTTTGATAGAATGGCATATATTACTCAAAATTTTGCCAATGTAAATACTAACGGCTATAAATCAGTTCGCTTTGAAGATATTATTGATGCTGATGGTTCAGTTCATGGCGTAGAGCGCACCGATTGCAGAGTTGGTGAGTTTTTGATGACTGATAACCCTTTGGATATTGCTCTTCAGGGTGCAGGATATATTCCTGTTACTACTCCTCAAGGCGAAATAAGATACACAAGAGATGGTGCATTTATGAAAAATGCTGATGGCTATCTTATTACAAAAACAGGCGATTTAGTTGGTTCTGGAATTAGAATAGATGGAACTTGTGAAAAAGTTGAAATTAAATCGAATGGAGATGTTTACACATATAAAAGAGTGTTTGATAAACCGGAATATGTTGGAACAATTCCTGTTGTTCAATTTGATAATCCGGAAGCGCTAAAAGATGTCGGCGCTAATGAATTTGTTGCAACTGAAAATTCCGGTAAAATTCGTCTTGTAGAAAACCATGATTATATTAAACAATATGGAATTGAGCGTTCTAATGTTGATGTAATATCTGATATTTATATGGTTTCAAGAATTAATGCTTCAATTTTGGCTTCAAGCTCTTTAATGAAAGCTATTAATTCAATGTATGATAAAGCAATTGAGTTGACTCAATAAAAGGAGTAAATAATGGGCTTAGTACCTACATATTTATTAAATAATCCGCAAAAAATGCTTACAATGATTTCTCAAAGACAAGAATGTCTTTCTGATAATATTGCAAATATGCACACAAAAGGATACAGAAGAAAAGATGTTGATTTTTCACAGTATTTAAATAATGGTATTTCTTCTCGCCTTGAGTCAAATTTAGTTGAAAAATATGGACCAAGTCCAATTTCATCAAGCACATACGGTGGTGAAAATATTTCAACCGAAGAAGAACTTGCAAAAATGCAAGAAAATTATTTATTGTATAACGTTGCTGTAAGACATTTATCAAGTACAATTACCGAAATTAAAACAGCACTAAATGTTTCAGCTAACGGATAAGGAGTATAATTATGGGTTTAATGAATGCTTTTAATATAGGTAGACAAGGTCTTGAAGTTCATGGAAAACGTGTTGAAATTGCTGCAAAAAATATTGCAAACATTGATACACCGAATTATACAAGAAAAATTCCTATAATTTCTTCTAATCAAGATCAAAGTTTTGCAACTGTTTTATCGTCTATGGGTGTTGGAGCACTTACAGGTTCAACCAATATGGGCGGTGTTAATTTTGATGGTATAGTTGAAGATCCTACGCTTGGCGCTAAGATTTATAAACCTGGACATCCTGATGCTGATGAATATGGCTATATTAGAACATCTAATACAAATCCTATGGTTGATATAGCAGATGCAACAATAGCGCAAAGAGCATTTGAGGCTTCTTTGGGTGTTATGTCTATATCTAAAGCTATGGCAGTATCATCGCTAGAAATCGGCAAATAACGCTAAAAGTTGCTTAATTAATTTTATTATAATTTCAATAATATCATTTGCTTCATAATATTCTACCTTCTTTTTAAGTGGCTCTTGAGGCTGTTGCATGTAGGATAATGAAATTTGATATTGTTCACATAATGGTTTTATTTTGTTGTAATATTTAAAATCTGAATTTTTCTCTATTATCAAAACAATAGCGGGATTTTTGCCTGTTAATCTTGCATAATGTAGGCTTTGACCTATTGCTTCTGCCCATTTTGGTGCAAAATCAAATTCTACGGCATGCGCTTTTGTAAGGCAATCAACCCTTGTGTCGTCAATTAATTTAAATTCTGTTATACCATTTTGTTTTTCGCACCAGATATTTTGATAATATTTTTCATTGTATAGATGTTTTGCTTGTGCTATTTGGCAAGTAAATAAAAGTATTAGAGCTATTCTTATTAAAAACATAATTTAAGTTTATATTAAAAATTAAAATTTACTACATAAAATTGACTTGAAAATATTTAATTATTTGTTAGAATTAACTTATCAGCTTGAATTCATTGGAATTCGGCGAAATAAATAAGTTTGTGGGCCTGTGGTCCAGAGGCAAATGAGCTTTAGTTTGCAGGGCAAACTTAGCGAATGAAGCCGAAGGCATAGGTGTGTGAAGTCCGTGACGGTGAAGCGTTGAGCTTCAGCGGACAGGACGGAAGCCTTACCGCAATGTTTGAAAATTAAATAAGTTTGTGGGCCTGTGGCGCAGCGGTAGCGCAGGGGACTCATAATCCCTTGGTCGTGGGTTCGAATCCCTCCGGGCCCAAACTTAACTAGAGAGCTTTTAGGCTCTCTTTTTTAATGCAAAATATATTTTCTAAGTTTAAATTTTTTTCATTCTTATTTTCTTTAAATTCTTTTTAAGGCTCATTTTATAGCCGATATATAAAACTATTGCAGCTCCGACCCAAGCAGCAGGAGTTGATAAGCAAATTCCTATATATCCAAAATAATGACCTAAAATAAATGCGCAAGCAGTTCTTGCAATAAGCTCTGCTACTCCGGATGCCAAGGGTGCTTTAACGCTTCCCATTCCTTGCAAAATGTTCCTATAAATTATTAAAACTCCAAGGAAAAAGAAAAATATCATAATTATATGAACATATAAAACTCCGAGCCTTAAAACTTCAGGGTGTGGTTTATCCATAAACATTGATATGATTGAATCTGAGAAAAATGTTAGAACTATAATTGCAAAAATACTTGCAATTAACGCCATTAAGACGCTTGCTTTAGCTCCATCTTTTATTCTTGACATTTTTTTAGCGCCAAAGTTTTGAGCAGTGTATGTTGCCATAGTAGCACCAAGTGCTAAATATACCTGAGAAAATATTTGATCAATGCGCATAGCGGTAGTGTATGCTGCAACGGCAACTGAACCTAGTCCGTTTAATACGAATTGCAGTGCAATTATACCTATTGATAAAACAGACATTTGAAAACCCATGGGGATTCCTACATAAAGATGTTCATACATAAATTTCCAATCAAGAGTCCAATCTGATTTTTTAAGTTTTAAAATTGGGAATTTTAAAAACATAAATATTAGACACAACACTGTTGCAACTGCTTGAGAGATGACTGTTGCCCAAGCAGCACCAGCTGTTCCCATATTGAATTTTAAAATAAAAAGTAAATCAAGAAATATATTTAATATGGAAGCAAAAATAAGAAAATAAAGTGGAGTTTTGCTATCTCCTAATGCTCTTAAAATATTTGATGTTAAGTTATAAAAAACTGTTGCAAAAATTCCTACAAAAATTACAAAAAGATAACTGTATGCGTCATGAATAATATCTTGCGGTGTTCTTAAAAAATTAAGCATTTGATAGGTAAATGGTGCTGAAATTAACGTTAATACTATCGTCATAATGATTGATAATATAAAAGATGTTCCAACTGATTTTTTAACTAAATTATAATCTTGTGCTCCGAATTTTTGTGCTGTAACAACGCAAAAACCTTGAGTTGAAGCAAATACAAAACTTATTATAAGAAAGATTAAAGGTCCTGTTGCGCCAACTGCTCCAAGAGCATTTATTCCAAGGGTTCTACCTACAATTAGCGCATCCACCAAATTATAAAATTGTTGAAAAAGATTTCCTATTAAAATTGGTAATGTAAAATTAAAAATAAGTTTAAAAGGATTTCCTATTGTTAGTTCTTTTGTCGCCATAAACACCTCTTTGGCTATATTATCATGCTAAAATTTTATATACAATTTTTTGATTGTTATTTGAATTTTTAAAATCTATTAATATTTAATTGTTATACTTTTTTATTTGGGTTATAATTCGCTTGTTTACATTTAGAGTTTATTAGATAAATTTATTCTTGGAAGTATTATGAAATTATTTGAGAAAATCAAAAATAACCAAATGAGAACAGTCAAAATTTTGGGTTTTTCATTTACTTACGATAGAAACAGGTTTAAATTTACAAAAATAAGCCCTAGTGCAAGATTAAAAAATGTTTCTTTAGGGGGATCTAATGTAATTAGAAAAAATACAAAAATGTATTCAAAATCTAAAAATGGTATTGTTATTGGTATGGGAACAGAATTTGGACCTAATTGCGGTATAACATCTAAAGGGGAAAATTCTAAAATTGTTATTGGGAAGAATTGCGCTTTTGGAGAAAATGTTGCAATATCCGGTTTAGAGGATATTACAATAGGAAATAATGCTTTATTTGCAAGCAATATACTTATACTCTCAACTAATCATAACTATGAAAATCCTGATGTTGCAGTTAAATTTCAAGGTTCAAGAGGTGATAAAATAACAATAGGTTCTGATGGTTGGGTTGGTGATGGAGTTACAATTTTAGCCGGAGCAAATATAGGAAATCATTGTATAATAGGTTCAAAAAGTGTTGTAACAAGAGGAAACATTCCCGATTATTCGGTCGTGGCAGGCAATCCCGCCAGAATAGTTAAAAGATATAATTTTGATAAGAAAGAATGGGAAAGATGCTAAAAGGTAAAAAAGTATTAATTACAGGTGCAGACGGTTTTATAGGTTCTCACTTAACTGAAAGATTGGCAAAAGAAGGAGCTATCGTTAAAGCGTTATCTCAATATAATTCTTTTAATAATTGGGGTTGGCTTGAAGATGTTAATTGCAAAGATGATATTGAAGTTTTATCAGGTGACGTTAGAGATTCTAATTACATTCGAGAAATTACAAAAGGAGTTGATGTAATTTTTCATCTTGCAGCTTTAATTGCAATACCTTATTCTTATGTAGCGCCTGATAGCTATATTGATACTAATATTAAAGGTACATTAAATATTTGCCAAGCCGCAAAAGATAATAATGTTTCAAAAACTATAATTACTTCAACAAGCGAAGTATATGGAACTGCAAAATATGTTCCGATTGATGAAAATCATCCAAAACAACCGCAATCCCCATACAGTGCTACAAAAATTGGTGCTGATGCTATTGCAAAAAGTTTTTATAACGCATTTGAATTACCTGTTGTTATAGCTCGTCCTTTTAATACATACGGACCAAGACAATCAGCAAGAGCAATTATACCTACAATTATTACTCAAATTGCATCAGGTAAAAAAGAAATCAAATTAGGTGATTTAACTCCTACAAGAGATTTTAATTATGTTAAAGATACTTGTGAAGGATTTGTTAAAATTGCAAATTGCGAAAATGTTAACGGTGAAGAAATCAACATAGGTTCAAATTATGAAATTTCAATGAAAGATACATTGGAATTAATTAAAAAAATAATGAATAGCGACGTTGAATTTGTTGTTGATAGTCAACGTATAAGACCTAAAAATTCAGAAGTTAATCGCTTGTGGTGCGATAATGCAAAAATTAAAAAATTAACAGGTTTTGAGCCAAAATATACAATTGAAGATGGTCTAAAAGAAACCATTGAATGGTTTTGTAATCCTGAAAATTTGAAAAAATATAAGGCGGATATTTATAATGTATAAAGATGTAGTTGATTTTATTAGAAAAACATATAACAGAGATGATTTTATAGCTTTACATGAGCCTTATTTTGATAACAGAGAAAAAGAACTAACTGCACAATGCATTGATTCAACTTTTGTTTCAAGCGTGGGCAAATTTGTAACTGAGTTCGAAGAAAAAATTGCTGATTTCTGCAAAGTTAAAAGAGCGGTCGCTTGCGTTAATGGTACTAATGCGCTTCATTTAGGCTTAAAATTAGCAGGTGTTAAAGAGGGGGATAAAGTTATAACTCAGCCTTTAACATTTATTGCAACAGCTAATGCTATCAGATATTGTAATGCTGAACCTGTTTTTGTGGATGTCGATAAAGATACTCTCGGTTTAAGCCCTGAAAAACTTGAAGACTATCTTAAAAAACATAATGATATAAAAGCAGTTGTTCCAATGCATACATTTGGTCATCCTTGTAGAATTGATGAAATTAAACAAGTTTGTGATAAATACAATGTAAAACTTGTCGAAGATTGTGCAGAAAGCCTTGGAAGTTTATATAAAGGTACTCATACCGGCAATTGGGCAGAGGGAAGCGCTATAAGTTTTAATGGTAATAAAATAATTACAACAGGCGGCGGCGGAATGTTGCTATTTAATGATGAAAAATTAGCAGATTATGCAAAACATTTAACAACTCAAGCAAAAATTCCTCACAGATGGGAATTTAGACATTCTGAAACAGGTTATAATTATAGAATGCCTAATATTAACGCTGCACTTGGCTTGGCTCAATTTGAAAAATTGGATAAATTTTTAGAAAAGAAAAGAGAACTAGCAAAAAAATATGAAGCATTTTTTGGTGATAGCTTTGTAAAAGAACCAAAAAACGCTCACTCAAACTATTGGCTTCAAGCAATAATGTTAGAAAATAGAGCTCAAAGAGATGAGTTTTTGAAATATACAAATGATAATAATGTTATGACAAGACCTTGTTGGTGTTTGATGAACGAGCTTGAAATGTTTAAAAATTGCGAATGCGGTGATTTATCGAATGCTAAATGGATTGAAGAAAGATTAGTTAATATCCCAAGCGGAGTTAAACTATGAAAAAACTCTATCTTATCGGAGGTGGCGGTCATTGCAAATCTTGTATCGATGTAATTGAACAACAAGGTGAATTTGAAATTAAAGGTATATTTGACCTTGAGGAGAACTTAGGTAAAAATGTCTTAAATTATCAAATTATAGATATAGATAATAACCTTGAAAAATATGTAGACGATGAAAATTATTTTCTAATTACAATTGGCTACATTAAAACTCCAAAATTAAGAGAAGAATTATTTCAAAAATTATTAAAAACAAATGCAAATATTGCAACAGTGATATCTCCAAGAGCTTATGTTTCAAGATATGCAAAAGTTGGAGTAGGTACAATTATTATGCATGATGCATTAATTAATGCCAATGTTGATATTGGAAGAAATTGCATAATAAATTCCAAGGCATTATTGGAGCATGATGTTTTAGTTGAAGATAATTGCCATATTTCTACTGCTTCAGTTTTAAATGGTGGAGTGACAATAGAAAAAAATAGTTTTATAGGTTCCAATTCTACTGTAATCCAAGGTGTAAATATTTTAGCAAATAGTTTTATTAAAGCAGGGAGCTTAATTAAATGACCTTTATTATTGCAGAAATTGGTGTAAATCATAATGGTTCAGTTGAGCTTGCTAAAAAAATGGTTGATGTTATTGCTTCATCAGGGTGTAATTGTGCTAAATTTCAAACTTTTAAGAGCGAAGAATTGGTTAATAAAAATGCTCAAATGGCGCAATATCAAAAAGAAAATCTTAAAAATAATTCAACTCAATTAGAAATGCTTAAAAAACTTGAATTGAAAAAAGATGATTTTATAGAGTTAAAAAAATATTGCGAAAGCAAAAATGTAATGTTTTTATCTACACCTTTTGACCTTGAAAGTTGCGATTTTTTAAATTCATTGGGTATGGAAATTTTTAAAATTCCATCAGGTGAGATAACCAATCTGCCTTATCTAAGAAAAATCAATTCATTTAAAAAGGATATTATTTTATCAACAGGCATGGCAAATCTTGATGAAATTAGAGATGCTCTTAAAGTCCTAAAAGATTGTAAAGTATCGCTTTTGCATTGTACAACTCAATATCCGACACCTTATGAAGATGTTAATTTAAAAGCAATGGAAACATTAAAAAAAGAATTTAATCTTTCTGTTGGATATTCTGATCATACGCAAGGTATAGAAATTCCAATTGCAGCAGTTGCAATGGGTGCTGAAATAATTGAAAAACATTTTACTTTGGATAAAGATATGGAAGGACCCGACCATAAGGCAAGTTTAGAGCCTGATGAATTGGCTCAAATGGTAAAATCAATAAGAAATATTGAAAAAGCTCTTGGCAATGGTATTAAAGAACCTAAAAAAAGCGAAATTTCAAATATTAAAGTAGCAAGAAAATCAATTGTTGCAAAATGTGATATTAAAAAAGGCGAAATATTTAGCGAAAATAATTTAACAACAAAACGCCCCGGAAATGGAATTTCACCTATGAAATGGGATGAAATTATAGGTAAGATTGCTACAAAAGATTATTTAGAGGATGAAATAATATGCGAAAAATAGCGCTTGTAACTTCAACCAGAGCTGAATACGGCATAATGTCAAGATTAATTGATTTGCTTGATAAAGATTCTGATGTTGATTTTTATTTGTTTGTTACAGGCATGCATTTATCTGAAAAATTTGGTTTAACTAAAAACGAAATTAAACAAAAAATATATAAAGAAATTGATATTGAAATAGAAGCGCATCCAGCGCATTCTCTAGCGTTAACTATTGAAAAATTTAGTTGTGCTTTTAGAGAATTAAAACCAGATATTGTTGTTTTATTGGGTGATAGATATGAGATTATGGGTGTAGCTCAAGCAGCAATGTTAAATAATATTCCTATTGCGCACATCCATGGTGGCGAAACAACGGAAGGACTTGTTGATGAAGCTATAAGACATTCTATAACTAAAATGAGTCATTTGCATTTTACAAGTTGCGAAGAGTATAAAAACAGGGTTATACAATTAGGAGAAAACCCTGATAGGGTATTTAATGTTGGTTCTTTAAGTGTTGAAAATATTAAAAATATACCTTTAATGAAAAAAGATGAACTTGAAAAATCTCTTGATTTTAAATTTAATAAAAAGAATTTGCTTATTACATTTCATCCTGTAACTTTGGAAGGTGATACCAAAGGGCAGATAAAAGAATTATTAGATGCTTTGAGTGAGCTAAAAGATACTAATTTTATTATTACTTGTCCTAATTCCGATAGTGGGAATGAAGAAATATTTAATCAAATTATTGAATTTGAGAAAAAAAATAAAAACGCTAAAGTTTATAAATCATTGGGAATGTTGAGGTATTTATCTGCTATGCAATATGTTGATGCTGTTGTAGGTAATTCTTCTAGCGGAATAATTGAAGCTCCTTCATTTAAAATTCCAACAATAAATATAGGCAATCGTCAAAAAGGAAGAAAGCAGGCAAGTTCAATTATAAATTGTAACCCCCAAAAAAAAGATATACTATCTGCAATTAAGAAAATATATATAGAAGATTTTTCAAAAACAATTAATCCATACAAAAAAGAGAACACTGCTCTTAATATTTTAAATAAAATAAAAAATTATAATTTGGATAATATATTAAACAAAGAATTTTATAATATAGAGGTGGAATTATGAAAGTAGTATTTGTTGGAACAGTAGAGTTTTCAAAGAAAATTCTTGAATGTTTAATTGATATTAAAGCTGAAATAGCAGGTGTTGTTACAAAAGAATTTTCAAAGTTTAATTCTGATTTTGCCGATTTAACTCCGCTATGCAAGGAAAATACAATTCCTTATCACTATACAAAAGATATTAATTCGCCAGAAACCATATCATGGATTAAAGATTTATCAGCTGATGTAATTTTTTGTTTTGGTTGGTCAAGTTTAATTAAAAAAGAATTATTAAATTTGTGTTCGCTTGGGGTAATTGGATTCCATCCTGCAAAATTGCCACAAAATAGAGGTCGTCACCCTTTGATTTGGGCTTTAGCTTTAGGTTTAAAAGAGAGTGCTTCAACATTTTTCTTTATGGATGAAGGTGCAGATAGCGGTGATATTTTATCGCAGGAAGTTTTTGAAATAGCTCATAACGATGATGCTTTTACTTTATATAACAAAGTTGTTGAAATTGCTAAAAAACAAGTTTCCAGATTTTATTTTGAGTTGAAAAACGGTACCTATAAGAGAATTCCTCAAAATCATAATTTAGCAAATACATGGAGAAAAAGAAATCAAAATGATGGAATTATAGATTTTAAGATGAGTTCAAAAACAATATATAATCTTACAAGAGCATTGACCAGACCGTATATTGGAGCCGAGGTTAAATATAAAGATAGAAATATTAAGATTTGGAAAACTGAAATTGTTAAATGTGACTCAGATAATATTGAGTATGGTAAAATTATAAATGTTAAAAATAATATAATAACAGTTAAAACTCCTGATGGGGCGATTAATCTTGTTGAACATGAATTCGATACATTGCCAAGTATAGGAGAATATTTATAAATATATAAAAGATGGTCGATGCATATTGAGTCATAAACTAACAAGTGTTTGGAGGCTTTTATGAAAAATATTTTAGTAATTGCACCTCATCCTGATGATGAAACTTTAGGTTGTGGCGGAACTTTGCTAAAACATAAATCTAAAGGAGATAAGGTTTTTTGTGTGTTTGTTACAAATGTTATAAATTCTTGTGAATATTCGAAAGAATTTATTGAAAAAAGGCAAGAACAAATAAAGCTCGTTTCTAAAGAATATAAATTTGATAAATATTTTTGCTTAAATTATCCTGCTGCGAAATTAACACAAAATGATATTTCTTCGCTCATAAAGAATTTTTCTAATATTTTTAATGAAATAACTCCGGAGATAGTTTATTTGCCATTTTATGGAGATATTCATTCGGATCACAGAATTATTTTTGAAGCAGCATCAGCTTGCACTAAAACATTTAGATATGATTTTATAAAACAAATTTTATGCTATGAAACAATTTCTGAAACAAATTATTCTCTAATTGATAAATTTGTACCTAATTATTTTAACGATATTTCCGATTTTATGAATGACAAATTAAAAATAATAAAAATTTATGAGAGCGAAATACAAAATAATCCTTTGCCAAGAAGTATTGAAAAAATCAAAGCACAAGCCTCATTTTACGGTGCAAGCATTTGTTGTGATTATGCGGAAGTTTTTTTAATTTTAAAATATATAAATAAGTAATTTTATGTATAATATACATGTATGAATAATTCAAAATATACAATTTTAGAAAACAAAACAATAAAATATGCGCTTGAAAAAATAAACAGTTTTGAAACAGGAATGCCTTTGATTCTGTTTGTTATCAATTCAAAAGCTCAAGTTGTAGCTTCTGTTACTGATGGAGACATTAGAAGAGGAATGGTTAACGGTGTAAAACTTGAAGATAGTATTTTATCTGTTGCAAATAAAAACTATAAGTATATTAAAGACTTAATTGATTATAAAAAAATTAATGAATACAAAGAATTGGATTTAAAAATTATTCCTTATGTAAATAATAATTTTGAATTGATAGATTTTATCGATTTAACTAAATTAAAAGCGCTATTGCCAATTGATGCTGTTATTATGGCAGGTGGCAAAGGGTTAAGATTAAAGCCATATACAAATGATATTCCAAAACCTATGCTTGAATTAGCAGGAAAACCAATTATAGCTCATAATGTAGATAGATTGATAAGTTATGGTGTTAGAAATATTTATATTTCTGTAAATCATCTAAAAGAACAAATAATTGATTATTTCAAGAAAAATTATTCAAAACATAATATTCAATTTATCGAAGAAAATTCTCCATTAGGAACAATAGGTTCAATCGGTCTTGTTGATGATTTTAAAAATAATGATATTCTTGTTATGAATGCTGATGTGTTAACTAATATTGATTTTTATGATTTTTATTCAAACTATAAAAACCATAACGATAATATGTCTATTGCAACATTTAATATAAGAATTAATATACCTTATGCTGTTTTAGATACAACTGATAAGAAAATTAATTCTTTGATTGAAAAACCATCGTATACTTATTATTCAAATGCGGGTATTTATCTAATTAAAAAAGAGATGTTGAATTATATTCCTAAAAATCAAAAATACGATTCAACGGATTTAATGGAAAAATTAATTGAACAAAATAAAAAAGTTACACATTTTCCAATACGTGGTTATTGGCTTGATATCGGAAATGCTCAAAATTATGCTAAGGCACAGGATGATATCAGATATATTAAGTTTTAGGGAGAGAATATGTTAAAAGATAAAGTTATAATTGTGTTTGGTGGTTGCGGTTTAATTGGCAGGGAAATAGTTAAAGACATTGAAAAAAAGAATGGAACTGCAATAAATGCTGATATTAATTCTGAGGCGTATCCCACAGATATAACTGATGAAAACGCAATAAAAAATTTGTTTAAACAAATATATGAAAAATATCAAAAGATAGACGGCGTTGTTCATTGCGCTTATCCAAGAACAAAAGATTGGGGAAATAAATTTGAAGATATAGATTTTAATTCTTGGAAGAAAAATGTTGATATGCAATTAAATCCTATTCTTGTTATATCTCAAGAAGGTGTTAAATATATGAAAAAAGGTTCTTCCTTTGTATTTTTCGGTTCTATATATGGTGTTAGAGGAAATGATTTTACAATATATGAAGGTACAGGTGGAACTTCTCCTGCTGCTTATCCTGCAATAAAAGGCGGAATTATAAATTTCACTAAATATTTAGCATCATACATTGGACACAAAGGTATTAGAGCAAATTGTGTATCTCCTGGCGGAGTCATAGACAAAAAACAACAACATCCTAAATTTATTGAAAATTATTCACATCGCTCTCCTTTGAAGCGTCTTGCGCAACCCTATGAAATTGCTCCTGCTGTTAGCTTTTTATTGTCTGATGAAGCAAGCTATATAACAGGGCATAATCTTATGGTTGATGGGGGTTGGAGTGCAATATAAAATTTTATTTACAGGGCTTGGTTCAATCGGAAAAAAGCACTTAGGTAATGTTATAAAAATATTAAAAGAAAGAAATATAGATTATCGTATTGATGCTTTAAGAACAACAAATGAGCCTTTTGAAGGGGTTGATAATATATATTTAAATTATAATGATGTTCCTTGTGATTATGATATTGTTTTTGTTACAAATCCCACAATATTACATATAGAGGCTATTAAAAATTTAAGCTCGAAAACAAAAAATTTTTTCATTGAAAAACCAATTTTTGAAAAAAAATACGCTTGTGAATTTTCAAAGGGAATAAATTATGTAGCTTGCCCTCTTAGATTTAATTCAAACATTATCGAGTTAAAAGAATATATTGAAAAAAATAAAATATATTCTTTTAGGGCTATTTGCTCATCTTATCTGCCTGATTGGCGCAAAAATAGCGATTATACAAAGTGTTATAGCGCTAAAAGCTCTATGGGTGGTGGAGTAGAACTTGATTTAATTCATGAGATAGATTATATAAAATGGTTGTTCGGACCGTTTGATGAAGTTAAGAGAATTTCTGCCAAGAAATCTAATCTTCAAATTACTTCAAATGATGTTGCAGAATATATTTTCGAAAATAAAAATATAATTGGTTCGTTACATATAGATTATTTCGGAAGAAAAACAATCAGAGAAATAGAAGTATTTGCAGAAAATGATACAAAAAAATTTGATATATTGAATTCTTCCGGTTCAGATATGTATTACAATGAAATGAATTATTTTTTCGATTTAATTGAATCAAAACCGCAAAAACACTACAATATGCCTAAAGAAGCAATTGAAAGTGTTGAATTGGCATTAATAAATTAAAAGGAATTTTTTATGAATATTTTGTTTACAATATGCGCAAGGAAAGGCTCAAAAGGTCTGAAAAATAAGAATATTTCTAACTTTTGCAACTATCCAATTTCATATTTTACTTTATCTGCTTATGAATTATTTAAAGATAAATATGGGTATAATTGTGATTTAGCAATAAATACCGATAGCGATAAATTATTAAAACAAGTAAAATTAACTAAAATTAATTTTACTCATATCCAAAGAACTGAAGAATTAGCGGGTGATGTTGTTGGAAAAATCGATGTTATAAAAGATACTTATAAAAAAATGTCTAAAAATTACGATTTTGTTATTGATTTAGATTTAACTTCGCCATTAAGGACAGTTGAAGATATTAAAGGTGTTTTAGATGAGGTTGTTAACAACCCTCAAGCTGAATTAAGTTTTTCTGCTACTGATTCAAGGCGTTCCCCTTATTTTAATCAAGTAAAAATGAATGAAGACGGTTATTTTGAACCTGTAATTAATAAAGGCGTTACAGCTAGGCAACAAGTTCCTTGTGTTTATGATATGAATGCGTCAATATACGCTTATAGACCCAATTTTTTAATTAACAGCAAGGGAAAATTGTTTGATGCAAAAACCAAAATGTATAAAATGAAAGATAGCGCAGTAATCGATATCGATAATCCTGAAGATAGTGATTTAATGCAAATTATTGCTAAATATTTTTATGAAAAATACCCTGATTATAATTTGGTGTATGAAAATATAAAAAATATTTTATTGTAACATTTTTTGTTAATTAACATATTATCTTGTTTAAAAATGTTATATGGATTAGAATGTTGATATATTAATTATTGGAGATTTTATGAAAAAGGCGTTTACTTTAGCTGAAATAATGATAGTATTAGCTGTAATTGGTGTTTTGACTGCGATATTATTGCCTGTCGCTTTTCATTCAACACCGGATGAAAATGTTATGAAGTTCAAAAAGGGGCATAATGCACTGTTAACAGCAATAAGAGAGCTTGTTAATTCTGATAAGTATTATTTAGATGGCGATTTGGGAGTAAGGTATGATGGAGCTCAGATAATTGGAACTGTTGAGAATTCGGCTTCGTATTTTTGTAGTACATTAGCTGATGTAATACAAACATTAAATGTTAACTGTCCCAACGATAATACCGAGGCAGGAACAGGTATATCTGGTGCAATTAATTTATATGAGCCAGATAAATTAATTGATACGAGCGCATGTGATGCTCTTAAAAATAATTCAAGAAACTATGAAATAACTCCTGAAAGAATGCAAATAGCAAAAGAAAAAATGGATGAACTATGTAAAACAGTTACGCCTAAAAGTTACATTACAACAAACGATAAAATAAGTTTTTATGAGGTGAATGCAAATTTTAAATTTGGCTCTTCGGGTACAAAATCAATAGGAGGTTGTGGAGATACGCCAGGTAGTTTGCCAAGATTTTTATCTCCCCCAGGTCAATTTCCTGCAAACTATAGCGATCAAAATGGATTTGATATTGCATATAAAGTAGAATGTATGGATATAGATGAATTTAATGACGGCGAAGACCCTTTTGGTTATGGTATTAGAGCTGATGGCAAAGTTTTACCAGGCGCAAGAGCTGATGAATGGCTTCAAAAATCGATTCAGCAATAAAAATTAATATTACTGTTCAAAAATTTTTTTCAGCAGTTTTAATATGTTTGTATAATTAAAAATGAGGTTGAAAAATGAACGTAAATCCTATTAGCTTTGGTAGTGTTTATAAGGTTGCTGGTAATTATCCTTCATCATCCGGTTTTCGCATGTTTGGATTAATGAATGATCAAGTGCCTGCTGATAATAATGAAAAAATTGTTAAGACACAATTAAGAAATGTCTTGGGTAATGTTGATTCTGATACATTAAGAATTTTTAGAAATCATAAAAAAGATGTTTTTCTTTTGACAGGTCAAGATAAAAAAGATCTTGAAAAATTGATAGCTGATAAACAGCAAAGACAAAAATTGGCATTTCAAAACTATATGGGCGATCAATTTATGATTAATGCCATAAATGAAGCTGAAGAAGACAGATTTAGAGATTTATCTCAATTGATTACATACTGTAGACAAGATGGTGTCTTAAATGCTGATTATGACATGAAAAATGGCACAATACGTACGCTAAATGTTGAAGTATAATGTAAAGAAATAAAAATTTTTAAAAAATAAGTATAATGATATGTTAATATGAGTGTATAAAATGCACTCATATTTTTTTGGAGTTAATAAATGAAGCTGAAGTTATTGTTGATTATATCTTTTATATTTTTTAATGTTTCTTTTGCATCTGAAAATATAAATGTAAATATTAATCCTAATTCAAAAGCTAATGAATTAATGCTTAAAGAAGAAAATACCATACAATCAAGAATAGATAAAATTGGGACAAATCTTTTAAATGCCAATAAAATCACTAAAAGGGTTGTATTTGCTTATGATAAAGAAGATAAAAAGCGCTTTATGAATATTTATGATGAATTAACTAAGCGCCAAGTTATTATATATGAAGATTTATATAAGTCAATTGAAGATGATAATGAATTAGCTGCCGCTTTAGCTCGTGAGATTTCGTTAGTAGTAAAATCTTATAATGGCATGTGGGGCGGCAGAATTGACGCTATTCAAGTTGGTTTGAGTTCTAAAAAATTCGAAATTGTAGCCGATAAAAGAGCAGTTGATTATATGGTAAATGCTGGTTATAATCCTTTGGGTTTAATTACTTTTATAAATAAAACATGTCCTCAAAAAAGAACAGATAAAATTGCCCGCCACAATTTAACATCAAAAAGGTTGGCTGTAATTTATGAATACATTACATACAAATATCCACAATATTTAGAAAATAACGAATATGAAAATAATAAATATTATCAAAATTTCTTATTAACTTCGCTTTCAAACAGAGCAAAATTAAAAGAAAAATTAAGGACTAAATCTACGAAAGCGATAAAGTATGAATAAAATAATTTTGTTATTTTTAATATTGTTTATGCAATGCATCTGTTTTGCTGATGAGTATTTGCCTTATGATTATTCTGATACTCGTGCTG
This sequence comes from Candidatus Gastranaerophilales bacterium, assembly GCA_944324915.1. GTDB lineage: Bacteria > Cyanobacteriota > Vampirovibrionia > Gastranaerophilales > Gastranaerophilaceae > RUG14156. Next base: position 48,170 of record CALUYD010000011.1, read on the forward strand.
TTGCAATTAAATTGTCGCCTGTAAGAGATATCTCGACATCTGATGAAATTTATGAAGGACAAGAGGTTGATTTTAAAGTGCGAAAAAATGTATACATTGATGGATTTATGTTTCTTCCAAAAGATACAATAATAAAAGCGCGAATTGAAACTATTATTACTAAAGGCATGAACGGTTTTCCTGCTGAGCTTATTATAGATAATTTCAAGATTGATAATGTTCATCAAACACAGCTTTTAAGTACATGTATTAAAGCGGGCAGAAACTATGCTCTTTTGGTTTATCCTATTAAATGGTTGTTGACACCAATCCCTTTTGTTGGTTCATTAACAAATCTTATTCAAGGTGGGCAAGCAAGGCTTAAAACAGATGATGTAATTACTATATATTATTATCCTTATTGGAAATAAGTTCTTTTTTCCATTGTTTTAAAAAATATATCGATAAAAATAAATACGTTCCCCACATTATTATTGTTGCAAGACAGTTTGAATTATTTGTGTATGCTATAATCCACATAATTAAACTCAAAAGATTAACAAAAAACCATAGATACCATTGTTCTATACATCTTTTAACGGTTAGAATTTGTGCAAAAATTGAAAAAATTGTTGTAATGGAGTCAATATAGGGGCTGTTGCCTCCTTTTTGTGATAAAAAATATCCAAAAATTAACGACAATAGACTAACTAAGCTAAAATAAATTATTCTTTCTTTATTTGATAATTTTGTTTTTATTATTTCGCCTGTTTTTTTCTTTAGTTTTTTTGACCATTTGAAAATGCCTATTATTTGCATTGGAAAAAAGTATAATCCGTATAATGCAAGATTACCCCAAAAGCCGTTTTTGTATGATATATAGCAATAGCAAAATGTTCCTAAAATGCCGATAAAATAACAAGAAATTTTGCCTTTGCCTGCTAATATTGTATAGCTTATACCGCATATTGCTGAAATAAGCGCAATTTTGCTATCGTTTATAATAAAAGATATTGTGATAATTAATATTATTTCAAGCGGAAAAAATATCTTTTCAAAGATATTAAAACCTTTTATTTCTCTTAATAAAAAATTTTTTATTTTCATTTTTAAATTATAATTTAAAAGATGAAGATTAATCAAATTCAAAATAGTCAAACTTTTAAAGGAATATATAATAATAAATTATTGCTATCAAGTTTAGAAAAAATCTCAGATAATAGCGCAAGTTTTATTTCGGGAGTTTCTTTTTTGTCTGCAACTTTTTTAAGACCTTTGGCAATTAGCGCTACTCCTAAGATTGATAAAGAAAATAAAAAATTTTTTAGTGTAGATTCTTTTTCGTCTGCTTTGATGAAATTAGTAATTGCTCTTTGCGTTTCTGCTCCGATAGAAAAAAGCGTTAAATTTGTTGAAGAAAATAAGAATGAATTGCTTTCAAATGAAACATTGAAAAGACTCTCTGATAAAGATTTAAAATTTATAACTCAAATAATTAAACAAGGCGCAAATATTATAGCTTCAATTCCAAAATCAATTTTAGGGGTTGCGCTAATTCCTGTTTTGCTTGATTTTGTAAAATTAAAAAAAGATGATAAAAATAACACTTTCAAAAATATTGAAAGTTTTTCAAATTTTAAAAATGCTACAAGTTTTAGAGGGAATAAAATAAATAATTTTGTAACTTCAATAATTGAATCAAAAAAAGTTCAAGATTTTGCCTTAAAAAATTCAATTAATGATAAAAATATTTCAAGGAATGTTTCTGTTTTAAATGATATTTTATTAACTTCGACATCAGCTTTAGCTTTGTGTACTTCAAAAAAAATAGATAAAGAAAGAAAAAAACCGCTTATTTTGAATAAATTAATATCAACAGGTATAAGTATTATAGCGGGTTGTTCGCTTGATATTTTAGCTCAAAAATTAGGAAATGGTTTTGTTGAAAAATTTAAAATGGTAAACTCAAATGATAAAAAATTATTAAAATATTTAGAAGGTATAAATGTTTTGCGCCCGACATTAATATTTGCTTTTGTTTATTATGGCGCAATTCCTGTTTTATCAGCGTTTTTATCTGATAAATTAAGTAATTTGGATAAAGATAAAAAATGTTAATTGTGTATGATTATTTTTTCTGGAATGACTTTTAAGAGAAAAGAACCGGAGGTTCGAGTCCGATTTTAAAACATGCAATTAAAAAACCCTC
>CALUYD010000012.1 GCA_944324915.1 Candidatus Gastranaerophilales bacterium
TAAAAATGAAAATGGTAAATGGGTAAAAGTTAGCGACAATATTTATCTAGATACTTCTTCAATTTCTAAAACAAAATATCTTATTTCCGGATGGTTTAAAATTTATGACACTCCTGAAGATGATTTATATACTGTAAATGGTGTTGATGTTTATTATACAATCGATAAATATGAAGTTGATTGCACTGAGGGCGACGACGGTATATTTATTAGGCATGTTAAATATTTTGACAAAAATAATAATATTTTATTCGATGAAGAAAATACTCATGGGATAGGTTGCAGTTGTCGTGGACTTGTAAACGGTGAATTAATTTGCAAGGAATTATGTAAGAGATTTTAGGGATTTTTTCTTTTAAAAAAATTTTTATAAAATTCAATAGAGCAATAATAGCTAATTTTTTCAAATGGAGTTGGATGTTTTTTAGTTAAATACTGAAAATATTTATACAATAAAAACGCTGGAATTAAGCCAAATAGCGTCAAAGATAAATGCAATGATAAAGGTAAATCAATACCATTATTGCGTTACAGATATAATTGTAAAAAAACCTATAAGATACATGTAAATATAGTAAACAAAGGCAATATATAGTATTGCCTTTAAAATAAACTTCTTAATATGCTTGTTATCTATTTTTTGCTCCATATTTTATCAAGCTCATCTTTTGTTAATACTATATCACAAATAGAAAAGTTGCCTTTTAAATTTCCTTTTAACATTTGTCTTCTGCCTGCTTCAACCAATGGTCCCTCGTTAGCATTAAAATCATAAGTATCAAACATATATAAGTGCAGATTTGCATCATTATCCATTCCTGAATTTAGAAAATCAACACTTCCAAAGGCGTTATGAAGATTTGATGTTTTTAGCGGGCTTTTCTTTTTAAATCTTGTAGTAAAATTTTCTCCATTTAAAATTTTATCTTTATTTTTAATCAATGCTTCCTTAAAGCTATCATCATTTTTTATTCTTTTAATTGGTGCTGAATTATCGTGATATATTCTGCCCTCAATTTCATTTAAATTATATCCAAAATCCTTTAATTGTTCTTGTACTTTATTTTCTATATGTTCTTTGTGGTACAATAAGAAATTTATAAAATGATGTTATAAATGAATACAGATTTAAAACCAAAGAAAAAGGAGGAAAATTCCTCCTATGGTTTAAAAAAATAATATGAAAAATCTTCTTTAGTTATTTATAAATGTCTACTGCACAGCGTATAGAACCAGGTATTGATTTATACCATTCTGCAGAGGCGTTTGTGATTGTATAATAGTTTACTTGTGCCGGAAATGAGCTTCCTCCTGCGTGAATAAATCCATTTGATCCATGGACTATCCAAGGAACACAATCTGGATTGGTTGTATCAGGGTGGGTGCAAACCCCTCCTCTTTTGCACCATCTATATGTGCCTCCATTTTCGGCAGTACATAAATTAAGAGCTTTTGCATATTTGTTTGAAATTATGATAAGTTCGTCATAATTAAGTAATCTAAAAGTTGCATTAACGTTATTTGTTAATGTTGAACAAAGAAAGTCTGCATAATTGCCACTTACTACCCAAATACCGCTAGAACAATTTGTGCAATCTGTATATCCGTAACCGCTGTACATGTGAAAACTGCATTTTCCATCACTGCATTCGGCATTATAACGTATTGGGGTTAAATTACTTCCCCAGGTGGATATTCTCTCATCTCCCCATACATTGTCACTTGTAACACATACAGCATGTGTTTCATCTGTTCCTAATGAGATAAATATAAGACCGCTTCTTATTTTGTCACAGTCTGCCTGTGTTAGCACTTCTTTTGTGCATTTGCCATCTTTCAATGTGTAATTTTCTTTGCATTCGCTACAACCTGAACTTGTGCAAGCAGTACAATTTTCCCATTTTGATGAACAACTTGAACAGCTTGATGCGCCTATATTGGCATATTGACCGCTCGGACATTGAATTTGAGATAAGCCGTCACAATAATTATCAAGCGCACAAATTGAGCAAGTTTTTGTTGAATTAAGATAGTAGCCTGAGTTGCATTTTGTGCATTCTGATAAGTTAGAGCATTCGGCACAATTTGAAATTTTTGATGAGCATAAAGTACAGCTTCCTGAGCCTTCGTTTGCCCCTTTGCCTGCGCTACATTGAGTTTTTATTCCGTTTGTGCAGTAATAATCAATTGGGCAAATTTTTGTTGTGCTTTGACCTGATAAATCTTGGTATGTGCCATCCGGCGGAATTTTACAGATGTCTTTTGCTTCTTCATCTTGGTATCTTCCTGATTCACAAGGTTTGCAAGTGTTTTTGCCTTCTTCGTTTTGATATTTTCCAATTTCACAAGGTAGACACACAGTTGTACCGTTTGAATAATATCCTTTTGAGCAAATCTCACAACTGCCATCTTTTAATCCGTATCCTGGGTTGCATTTGGTGCAACCGCTTTCATTGCATGTAACACAATTACTTGAGAAGCTATTGCAAGCAACACAAGTGCACATGTTGTTATTTTTGTATTCAGAATAAGCACAATTTTTTGAGCACATTATGCATTTTTGAGGATAACAAAGATTGCAATCTGAGCTAAATTTATTACATTTTGTAGTTACTTCGGATACAGCAATAGTGACATTGGAAGATTTTAATTTTTTTGTTATAAGGGGTGCAAAGGCTGCCATTATGCAAGATATAATAATTAAAGCAACTATTATTTCAACTAGACTAAAGCCTTGCTTGCTGTTTTTCAAGCTAGTGTTTTTCATGTTATTTCCTTGTCCATACTTCATAATTAATAGACATTTTTTAAAAATATCAACATATATGTCTATATTTAAGAATATAGCATGCAATTTTTATTTTGTACATATACAAAGAATATTTAAAAATATCCTCATAAATGAAGTTTAAAATTTGGTACTTGCAATGTATTTTTTAAAAAATAAAGGTATAGATGATGAAATCGTTCATAGATAAAGATTATATCGCTAAGAAGATAAGGCTTGAAAGAAAAAAAGCTAATCTTACTCAATTAGAATTAGCAGAAAAAGTCGGTATAAGCGCCAAACAATTATCAAGAATAGAAATTGGCGAGTTTATGCCATCATTGATAACTTTTTTAAAAATAATTAATGTATTAAAAATTGATATTGAAAATTTTGGTGTAATTGTAAAAAATAAAGAAAATATTTTATTGAAGAATTTGCTTGAGATTATATATTCTTCTGATGATAATCAATTGCAAATGTATTTAGATGTTATAAATGCAATAATTAAAAATAATAAAAATAAAAATTTGCCTAGATTTTAGTGATTTTGTTGTAAACTTTTATATATAAATAAAGGTGTTTTAGGAGTTTTCATGCAAGAATTTCAAAAAATGATAAACAGTGAAAAATATTATGCCATGGATAGTGAACTTGTTAAGATTAGAGATTATGCCAGAAGTACATTTATAAAATTCAATGAAGAACATGATGAAAAGAAAAGATTTGAAATTTTAAAAGGCATTTTAGGTAAAATTGGCGAAAATACTTATGTAACGCCAAGTTTATTTTGTGATTACGGTTGCAATTTAGAATTAGGTAAAAATGTTTATCTTAATGCAAATTGCATAGTTTTGGATTGTGCAAAGGTTGAAATTGGCGATAATACCTTTATAGGTCCTAATTGTCAATTTTATACTCCAATTCATCCTATGGATTATAAAACAAGAAACACTTTTCTTGAATGGACAAAACCTATAACCGTAGGTAAAAATTGTTGGCTTGGCGGAAGTGTTATAGTTCTTCCCGGAGTAAAAATAGGTGATGGTTGTGTAATTGGTGCGGGCTCTGTTGTTACAAAAGATATACCTGATAATTCTGTTGCAGTGGGCAATCCTGCAAAAGTTATCAGAAAAATTGAACAATAATTATTATTCAATTAATTCGTTTGGAATTGCGTATAATACAGATTCGAAAAGATTATAACTATAATGTTCAAAATAAAAAGTGTAGTTTTCTTTTTTTAATTGTTCATATAAATAAAGTGGAATTTCTACAAAATCAGATAAACTATGATAAATTGAGATTGCTAATTGGGGTCTGTCTGATAAGATTGTTTTTTGTGCGCCAATAAGTGCGGGCATTTCGGAGCCTTCTATGTCCATTTTGATAAAATCAATTTTTTTGATATTTTTTTCTTTTTTAAAATCATCAATTGTTGTTGTATTGATGGTAGTTAGTGTTTCGTTTCTTTTTTGTTCTTGAATTTCTTTTGTTCCGACTATTCTTGAAGCGGATTTTGATAATGTATTTTCATAAAAACCTATGGTTGTTTTTTCATTCCACAAACCATAAGGAACTATTTGTACAAAATTTTCATCTTTTATTAATTTATCGCAATAATCGTCTTTGAATTTTTCATACATAGGTTCAAACGCATAGAGTGTTTTTAGGTTTTTAAAATGTCTTCTGAAAGCCAGCGATTGTATTCCGTTGCAAAAACCGCCGTCTACAATTGTTTCTATTTTGTCTTTATTGATGTGTTCTAAATATTGTGCACTATAATTTCTGATAGGCGCATGTTTAGATATGCCGTATTTTTCTTGTGCATATTTTTCAATTTCATCATAACACCCTTTTCTGTGTGTATTCCAAATCAGATTGTATCTATCTTTATCCTCATTGTGCTTAAATATTTTTTGAACTTCTTTTTGTTTTTCAACATAAGGAATTGTTCTTATGTAATATTCTGTTGGTTTTGAAGTGAAAATATATTTTATACCTAAAAATTCGAAGATATAAGCTGTTTCATGGAGTGCATTTCTTACCGTAATAACAACCATATCAACTTCATTAAGATAATTTTTAATATCTTTCAGTTTAATAATTGGTTTATCACACCATAAACCTTCTTTTGCTTTATCAATAAAAAATTTAACATTTATATCGGGTCTATTTTCGTCAATATATTTTTTTATTTTTTGGGCAACAGTACCTGCTCCATACATTGCTATATTTGCATTTTTGTCAATTTTATTGATAAATTTTTCAATCATATAAACTCCTCTATTATTGTGAAAATGATAACATGCTTTTTTATGTATGTAAAATTTAGAGTTTACATTTGTTCTTTATATTTTTATTAAATATAATATTTATGTGTTTATGCTTATTTAGATATTTAAAAGCATTAAAAAATTGGGAGAACTAGCAACATGGGACTTTCTCAACTTTTTAGTAAAGAAGTGGTTAACAAGGGCAGACAGCCTGCTTTTGACTTGTGTAAAACAATTTGTATAATATTAATGATTTTATGCCATGTATTTTATGTAATAAAATACACATCTGTGGCATCTTTAAACCCTACATACATAGCTCATAATTTAGTAAGATTATTAGGCGCTCAATTTTTTATGTTCAGTATGGGTATGGGGTTGGCTTATTCTCGAAATAGCAATGCAAAATGTTGCTTGAGAAGGGGTCTTATATTGTTATTTACGGGATATTTATTGAATTTCTTAAGAGAAATTCTTCCTTGGATGATAACAGGAAGTTACCCTATGTTTGCAAGCATAATGACCTATGATAAATTTTTAATGCTTTTAAGTTGCGACATATTGCAGTTTGCGGGTTTGGCATTTTTATATTTTGCTCTTGCAAAACATTTTAAATGGTCTAATTTAACTGTGTTTATTATTACATTGTTTATCACTGTTATAGGTGCATTTTGTACGAATGAATTTATGGTTAAATTAACTCCTGATAATTTTTATTATTCGTTTGTGGGCTTGTTAATTCCTATTAAAAACTTTACTACATCTGATTATGTTTGTTTTTCTTTCAGTAATTGGATTATTTATCCTGTTGCAGGCTGGCTTTTTGGAAAAATATTAAAACGTTGTTGTAATTTGGATAAATTTTACCTTTATTTGTTGGGAATTTCAGTACCTGTGTTTTTATTAGCTTGGGCTGCTTTTGATGCTGTTGGTAAAAATATGTGGCTGATTTTGATGAATCCTGTTGTATATCATCAACAAAACCCTATAATATTAGCTGTATATATGAATATTATCGCAATAGCAATCAGTTTAGCTCATTTATGTTCTAATTATTTTGTTAAGTTTAAATTTTGGAATATAATCAAACATTTGAGCTCAGAGCTTCCTACTCTATATATTGTGTCTTGGGTTATTATAGGCTGGATTGGAGCTTGGCTAAAATATAATAAAAAATTTATAACTAAAGATTTCGATAACGTATTTTTTGTTTTTGTCGGCGTTGTTTTGGTTTCTGAAATATACATTTATTTTAAAAATAAATGCTCCAAAAAAATATCAAAAGCAGAATAATTTTACTCTTGAGTTTTTTCTTCTGTTTTTTCAACAAGGATTTTTTTAATACGTCTATCTTTAAGTTCTATTACTCTTAATTTAAGGTTTTCGATTTGAACTTCGTCATTAACTCTTGCTAAACGGCATAAAAGTTTTTGAACAAGCCCCGCTATTGTTTCAACGTCTTCATCTTCTTTGTGAGTTAAATTAAAATATTCAAAGAAATCTTCAATTCTATATAAACCATTTACGATATATTTGTTGTCATTTACTTCTTTTATATCGTTTTCTTCATCATCGAATTCATCTTGAACGGAACCTAAAACTTCTTCTAGAATGTCTTCTAGGGTAACTATTCCTGAAACTCCGCCAAATTCATCAATTACGATAGCAATTTCAGTTTTATTTTTCTTAAATTCTTCAAGAAGATTATCTGTTGTCATTGTTTCAGGAACAAATAAAGGCTTTCTTAGAACGTCTTTTATTTCTACTTTTTGATTTCTTAATTGGCAAGAATATAAATCTTTTACATGTAAAATCCCTACAATATTATCAAGTTTTTCGCTATACACAGGGTATCTTGTATATTGATTTTCTAGAGCGATTTTTGCATATTCTTCATAACTTATGTCAATTGGAAGTGAAACAATGTTACATCTTGGAACCATTACTTGTTTTGCTGTTAAGTCGGTAAATTTGAGGGTGTTTTTTAGAATAAAACTTTCTGTTTTGTTTAAAATTCCGCCTTTAAAACTTTCTTCAATAATCATATCAAGTTCTTCTTCAGTATGAACGGAATGATGTTGTTGAGCAGGTGATATGTTAAATAATTTCAACATCCAATTACCAAAACCATTTAAAAGGAAGATAAACGGATTTAAAATATTTGCAACCATAATAAGCGGTTTTGTTATTATTAGGGTTGTTTTTTCGCTGAATTGTAAAGCTATTGATTTTGGCATTAATTCGCCTATTACAACGTGAGCAAAAGTTACAAGTACAAAAGCTAAAATAGTTGCAACAGAATGTGTCGCAAATGAGCTTGAAACATAAGGCAAAAAGTCAAATAGAGGGTGAATTAATTTAGCTAGCGTTGCTTCACCAACCCAACCAAGACCAATGCTTGCGATAGTAATTCCAAGTTGAGTTGCTGCTATGTATCTATCAAGCGATGATAGTGCTTTTAGGGCTAAATTTGCAGTTTTATTTCCTTCGTTAGCTAATTGTTGAATTCTTGTTTGGCGCACACTCACAAGTGCAAATTCTGAAGCTACGAAAAATGCGTTTGCAAAAAGCAAAAATAATATAACAAACAAGTTAAATATAATCATAAGCCCTCTTAATTCAAATTTTGTCGTTGTTCTTTATTATACAACATATTTTTTAAATTAGGACTTTTTGCTTTTTTTATTCGTTTTTAAGATGTATAAAAGAGGAATTACGCAAACACATAAAAGAGCAAGAACCAAGAATGCATCAAAAAAAGAAGCCAATCTTGCTTGTTGGAGTAATTCTTTATATAATGTGCCGTTTGCTTTTTTGAGTGCTGTATATGATGAATAATGAATTAAAAATTTATTTTTTAACATTAATAGTTTATATTGAAAAATGCTATTATGAGGAGTTAGGTTTGCAACAAGATAGTTTTGATGAACTTGTGAAACTCTTGCGATGAATGTTGCTGAAATAGATGTTGCAATTGCTGTAATTATATTTTTAAATAGAGCATGAAGTGCTGCAGCGTCTGCGTTTTTAGATGACGGTAATGTTTGAAAAGATAGTGCAGTAATTGGAACAAAAGCAGTCGGAACACCAATACATAAAAGTAAGTTTGGAAGAATAATGCTCTCCATTGATGATGTTGTATTTATTTGAGTGAGCATTAAAATAGAGCCTGCCATAATTAAAAGCCCTGTTGTAGCTAAAATTCTGCTTTCTACGTATTTTGAAATTTCGCCTACTATAATTAAGCCAAACAAGCAAACTATTGCTCTTGGAAACATTGTTAAACCGGACATAGATGGGCTATAACCCAATAAACTTTGTACAAACATCGGAACTAAAAGCAATGTTGAATATAACATTACATTTATAAATGAGCTTGCTATTGTTCCAAAAAGAAAATTTCTGTCTTTAAAAACCCTTATATCAATAACAGGGTATTTATATTCAAGCTCCCAAACATAAAATAATACAAAAGAAAAAATGCAAATACCGCTTAGCCAGCATATCCAAGTTGTATCAAACCAATTGTATTGTTGACCTTTATCTAATACAACTTGCATACATCCCATTGCAACTACTATTGAGCTAAATCCGATATAGTCAAATTTTTTGTTATATTTAAGTTTTTGGGGCTTATCGTCAGCTACAAAAATTTTAACTAAGATGACCGATAAAATACATAAAGGTATATTTATTATAAAAATCCATTGCCAAGAATAATTATCGGTTAAATAACCTCCCATAAATGGACCTGCAAGCGGTGAAAACATAGCAGCAACTCCAAAAAGCCCCATTGCAACACCTCTTTGCTCAGGCGGAAAAACTTCCAATAATACCGCTTGGCATAATGGCAAAATACATCCGCTTCCGATACCTTGGACTATTCTTGCCATAATTAAACTTTGAAGATTTGGAGCCAAAAGACATAAAAGACAACCAAGACAAAAAACTATTATACTCCAATTCATTAGTAATTTTTTGCCTATTGTTCTAACTAAATAACCTGTTACAGGAAGCATTAAACCGCCTGATATGATATAACAAGTAATTACGGTATTTGTTTCATATTGTGTAGCGCCGTAAAACCCTGCAATATGAGGTTGGCTTACGTTTGTGGCAGATGACGCTGCAAGAGCTAAAAATGCAGGCAAAAGAACCGCCATAGCCACAATGTATGGATTATATTTTTTTTGTTCGACTTCTTCCATTTTATTTTACTTTTACCTTTGGAACTGTTGACATACCGGGGACTATATTGTATTTTGAAATATCTTCCTTAAATACAATTTTTACAGGAATTCTTTGAACAATTTTTACATAACTTCCAACAGCATTTTCCGGTGGAAATAAGCTGGATTTAGCTCCTGTTGATCTTTGTATGCTTTGTACTTCGCCTTTAAATCTTTTATTAGGATATGTATCTACTTTAATTGATACACTTTGACCTTCTTTCATATAGGTCATTTGATTTTCTTTAAAGTTTGCAACAACCCAAACTTCTTTTGGAACAATTTGCATAATGGGTTGACCTATTTGCAAGTAATTTCCCATCTCTACACTTCTTGAAGAAACTTTACCGCTTTGAGGAGCGTAGACTTTAGTATATTGCAGATTTAATTTTGCTTGTTCTACTTCAGCTTCTAATTTTTTTACATTTGCTTCCATAGCTTTTATATTTGCTTCGTTTGATGCTAGCGCATGCATTGCTGCTTGAGATTTTTCTTGAGCTGATTTATTGTTTGCTTGCGAAACTTCAAGTTTTGTTTTGCTATCTTCAAAGGCTTGTTTTGATACAATTCCGCTTTTATACATTTTAGAGTATCTGTCATAATCGTTTTGAGCAAAAATCATTTTTGATTTTGCGGAGCTTATATCTTCTTTTGTTTGATTAACATTAGATTTATTTTTTGCAACTTCTTTTAATATAGAATTTAGTTGCGCTTTTGCTTCTTCTAATTTTGCTTGTGTTTCTAATAATTTAACTTCATAGTCTTTTGGATCTATTTCAATTAATAAATCGCCTTCTTGAACATCATCATTATCATCAACCAAAAGTTTTACAACAGGCCCTGAAACCCTTGGAGCTATTGAGATTAATCTTCCTTCAACAAAAGCATCGTCTGTTGATTGAAAAAATGTTGAATGAATTGCCGCGCTAATACCTAATAATACAAGAATAATAGCTGTAACAGTCGGAACTACAACTCTTTTTTTCTTATATTCGGGGCGATTTTTCTTTGCTTTTTCTTTTCTTTGTTTTAATCTTTCTTTTGCCTTTTCTTCAAATTCTTCATGGTTTATTTTTTTGTTGTTAAAATTGCTGTCTTCCATTTTTATTTGTCCTTTGTATGCTTATATTTGAATATTTAATTCTTTTTCTAAATTTTCTTTAATTTTATTTAGTGCATTAAATGCAATAATTAATTCGTCTTCTTTTATTCCTTCGATTGTTTTTTGCCAAAAACTAACTGCAGTCGGCATCATTTTATCGTGAAGCTCTTTACCTTTTTGTGTAACAAAGATTTTTTGAACTTTTCTTTTATTTACATCTTCTTTTTTGGTTACAAGCCCCATTTTTTCAAGAATTTTTATTATTCTTGTTATATTGGGTCTATCTTTTAGAGTGATTGCTCCAATTTGCCTTTGATACATTCCATTATGATTAATTAGTGCATGGAGCACTGTTAATTGTTCAGGAGTTATTTCAAAGCCTTTATTTGCAAATAATTGTGTTGAAATAGCGCGTGTCATTTTGCCAATACGCACTAATTTCATTCCAATTCGGCTTTTTAATAATTCTTGTTGTTCCATAATTTTTCTTTGTGTTATCATAATAACATAAACAAGGAAAAAAAATGCTATGAAAATTTTAAAAATATTATTAATTTTATTATTTTTGTTTTCTCAATTCGCTCTAACCGAAGCAAAAGAACAAAAAATCACTCCAAATAAACCAGATTACATCAATCTTGATTGGTGGACAAAGTTTTCAGACCAACAGCTAAATGATTATTTAATCTTTGCTTTTGAAAACAACAAAGATTTAAAAATTGCAACAGCTGCTACAAATCAAGCTCAACAGGTCGTAAAAATGGCTTTTGCAGACCAATTGCCCCAATTATCTCTTAGTGCCAATCTCAATAGGGAATTTACAAGTTCAAACACCTATTTTGGTGATTTATTAATTCCCGATTACACTCAAAGCAGGTTTTTATTACCTGTTAGTATGACCTATGAGCTTGATATTTGGGGTGAAAATTATCTTAAAACAAAAAGTGTAAAACAAAAACTTGAGATGATTAAACAAGATGAAAGAGCTTCTTATATCTCAATTACAACAGCGCTAGCTTCAAATTATTTTAATTTAATTAAGGCTGATAAGTTAATTGAAAATCAGCAAAAACTTGTTAAAGCACAAGAAGAAATAGTAAAAAAATATAATGAAAAATATGATGGCGGTTTGTGTTCTGTTTCTGATGTGTTAAATCAAAAACAACTTTTAACCATATACAAGGAAGAACTCAACAATTTAAAAGAAAAGCAAGATGTTCTTGAAAATCAATTAAAAGTTATCTTAGGAGATAGAAATTTAGTTGAAATTAAAAGAAGTTCTTATGATGATATAAAAATTCCTGAATTGCCTGTCGATATTAAAACTGAGGCAATAAAAAATCGTCCTGATTTAATTAAAACAGAAAACTATATTAAAAAGATAGGACTTGATGTAAAAGTTGCAAGAAGGGAATTTTTACCTAAGTTTTTGATTTTTGGTCAAGTTGGTTTTAATGCTTATCAGCTATCTAAGGTTTTTGGACCTAATACATTTTTATCAAATGCCGGCGTTGCGCCTTATTTTGATATATTTGCGGGCGGAAGAAAAATGGCAATGTTAAAATATCAAAAACAAGAATATGAAAAAGCATTGCAAATTTATGAAAAAACTATATTAACATCAATTCAAGAAATAAATGATGCGATGATGAATTCTAAAACAGTTCAACAAAACTTAAAAACAAGTGCTGAAAGATTTGAACTAGAAAAAGAAAAATATGATTTATCAACCCAACAATATGAAATTGGAGCTATTTCAAATTTGGATAAATTAGAAGCTCAACAAAAGGTTTTATTGTCTGAAAAATCGAATATTTCAAATAAAATTGATACCATAATTTCAGCTATAAATATATATAAAGCAATTGGCGGGGTTGACTATAAACCTTATGAAGAATTGCTTTAGTATTTGTAAACAATTGTAAATAATTTTTTTAAAAATATAAAGTTGCACCATTGTAATGCCGATGAAGTAATTGTATAAAATTATTTATTTTTAAAGGAGACAATGGAATATGGGCAACGGCGTTGAAAACAACGAATTGTGGAAAAAATTGCAAGCAACTGTTATGAAAAATAGTTGGATGCAAGAACTTTACGGTTCAAATAGAGCGGAGCAACAAGAAAAAATTAAAGCTGTTTTTACTGTTGTTGCTGATAATAATTTAACTTCTAAAGAAAAAAATGCGATATTAGCTCAAGCTGAAACACTTCAAGATAAAGTTGAACGTCTTGAAGCTAAAATGGCTGTTTTAGAAGAAGAAATGTCTAAAAACCAAGAAGAAATTGATAGACAAGCAGCTCAAATTAATGATTTGGTTACACAATCAGAGAGCAAATCTAAAGAAATGCAAGAAACTCAAAAGAAAGTAGTAGAAGATGCTACTGAATATCTTTTGGCAAAAGTTGAAAACGGTTCTATTCGTCCTAATGAATTTGCCGGCTATATGTATAACATGATAAAAGATAATTCTGACCTTAGAGCCGACAAAAATAAAATGGAAAATATTCTGGCTAATCTAAAATCAAAACAAGGTCAAGTTAATGACCTTGTAGTAAAAGCTGATAAATGGTTATCTCAAAGAAGTCTTTTAAAAGCACAATATGGTGCAACTAAATCTACTTATGATTTATTAAAAGTTACCGCAGAAAGAATAGGTTCAGATTCTACAACATATACAAACAGTGACTACAATAAAAATATTCCTACTTATTCACCTGAAAAAGTTTCAGTAGTAAGTAAATATTCTGAAAATCCTTTAATTAATGTTGAAGCAGGTGAAAATACAAATTATGTAGAAGGTTCACAAGCTCCAACTTTAGAAAATATAAATACAGTAAAAGAAAAATACAAAGATTTATTAGGTGCAAAAGCAACAGGAGAGCATTATTCATCAAGTAACGTTGCGGTTCAAAATCTTGGTAAAGCTCTTGATATGGGCTTGATGGATGATTTAATGGCAGCAGGTTTATCTGCAGGTCAAATGCAAGATTTTATTGCTGAAAATTTTGCAGGAGCAAAAATTTTAAGAACAGACTCAGGTCTTAGTATTCCTTATGGACATGATGCTAAAGGTAGAGAGATTTATAATAAATTAATTTCAGAAATTAAAGATTATAATAGCTCGTTTAAAGGCGCATTGAATACTTGGGACGAATTTGGCGGAAACACTATTTCATCTAATAAGCAAATTGCATCTTTAGCTCAAAATTATGAAACTATATTTAAAGATATGCAAGCAAACGGTTTTACCTTTAAAGAAGCTATGTTTGCTATGTTTGATCCAAATTATGGTATGTTTAAAGATAGTGGCGTAGTTTATGATGTTGATAAACAAGGGGATACTCCAAATTATTTCATTGAATTTGCAGGCGATGATGAAACTGCTGAAATGTATAAAAATATGAGCGGTTTAATCTATAATATTTGGGGTGTTAAACCTTCAAGAGGTGCAACATCAGATCAATACACAGGTGAAAACGGTGAAGTTGATATCGAAGAAGCTCCAACAGAAGTCGATAGAACAGATCCTTTGGCCTTTAGCTTGGGTGATGACAATAATGTATATTCATTTATTATGGATAGAAATAAAGATGGTGCATTTACAGACGCAAGTGATTTTGTAGGTGGCGGCACATCAAGCTGGCTGGATGATTTAAAAACATTTGATAAAGACGGTGATGGTAAAATTAGCGGTGCTGAGCTTGACGATTTAATGTTATTAGGTACAAAATTCACTGATGGCGTTGATGTTAAGGCTGATAATAATGAATATACTCCGGATAAAGTTCAATCTGATAAGAAATATAATCGTGTAACATCAACCAATGTTGATTATACCCTAACAAGCGCATCTGATTTAGGCATTGCTTCAATTGATTTGAATAATCTTGATCAACAAGTAAATCAATCTCGAAATGTATTTGATGTAAATGGTTCTGAATTATTTAATGACTCATTCTCATTTACAATGCAAGATGGTTCTGAACTTGTTGCAAAAAGAAAAGACGAAACATCAGCATATATGGATACTGTTTATGGTGGCGTATATGGAAAAGGCTTCAAGTTGGGCTTAAGCGAAAACCAAGTTGATGAAATAATGACAAAAGATTATGGCGAATACGATAGATTTGACGCTAAGTATGCTAAAACTTTTGAAAACTTATTAACATTGAAAAATCTTGATAGTATTACAGAAGAAGTTGCAAACATGTATGATAGAACATTGAATTTAATCGATGAGATACATAGTATCGGTATGATTAAAGCAAATTATCAAGCGTTATCAATGCAAACTGTTCCTCAATGGGATACAATCAAACATGATGTTATAGCAAAAGCAACAGCACAAGGTCTTCCTGTTGATGAATATGGTCAAAATATGCTAAAAGGTATATTTATAGAAGGTAACAGCCTAACTGCTGATGATGTAATTAATAGATATAAAGAATTGCTAAGCAGAGAAGAAGACTTTGAAGAAGAAGAAAAAATGCAAGAAAATATTTGGAGAACAATCTCTCTTGCGACAGCATCAGGTGTTAGCGCTAAGGCAGCTCAAATTGAAGAATTGTTCAAGAGTGGTCAAGTAAAAACTCCTGAAGAAGCGGTAAAACTTCTATCTGAAGCAGGATATGAACCAAATATTGATGTAACTGAATATGAAATAGGTTTTGATTCGGAAAGAGAACAAGAAATCTATGAAACATTTAACAAAGTATTTAACGAAGCAGGCTATGAAGATAGAGTAGTTGAAGCGCTAGCTGTACTTTGTGTAATGCAACAAGACGATAAAAACTTTATGATAGGTAAAACCGCTCAACAAATTGTTGATAAAGTTATGGATGAATTAGGTCTTGAAGCAAAAGAAACAGAAGAAACAGAAGAAACAGAAGAACAAGCTGAATAATTTATACACACACAATAAACTAAAAAGCCTGTTTAATTACAGGCTTTTTAGTGTTTTATTTGCTTTTTGCACCATTTTTTTATCATGTTCTGAGCTAAAACCGGTGGTTGTAAGATAATTTCCGACAATGGCGCTATCTATACAATTATCCATTAATAATTGTATGTTTTCTTCCGATAATCTGGCTTTTTTGCCCCCCGCAAGTCTTATTGAAGAATTTGGGTTGGCAATTTTAAATACAGCTATTGTTCTTATTATATTTTCTTCATCAATTTTATCTAAATAATTTTCAAAAGGTGTTCCTTTAATCGGAGTTAAAATATTTACAGGGATGCTATTCGGCTGAATTTGCGCCAATTCCATCGCCATTTCAATTCTTTGTTCTATTGTTTCACCCATGCCTATAATAACACCGCAACAAAGCTCTATTCCTGCTTCTTTTATGGCGTTGCAGGTATTTATTCTATCTTGATACGTGTGCGTTGTGCATATTTCACTGTGGTAACTTTTGCAAGTATTGATATTATGGTGAAATCTTCTAAGTCCTGCTTCTTTTAGTTTTTTTGCTTGTTCTAAGTTGCATATTCCAATGCTTGCGCAAGATTTTAAGCCAAGTGAATTGATTTTTTTAATCATTTTTAATAATTCATCAAAATCTTTTGCTTCATCCGGAGTTTTACCTGATGTTACTATTGCAAAATTTATTGCGCCGTTTTCTTTGGATTCTTTTGCAGCTTTTTCAACTTCATCAACCGAAACCAAAGGATGTGTTTGAATGTTTGTATTATAGTGGGTAGATTGTGAGCAATATTTGCAATTTTGAGAGCATTTTCCTGTTCTTGCTGAAATTAATGAGCAAAATTCAAATTCATTGAAAGTGTATTTTTTTGCTTCCGCTAAAAGTTCATTTAATTCTAAATTGTATAATTTTAATAATTCTTCTTTTGTTTTCATAATTAATTCCTCGTTGTATAATTTTATCATGAACAAATCTATTTTTATAACAGGTACAGATACTGATATAGGTAAAACATTTGTTTGTGTCGGTTTGTGTCTTTATTTAGAAAATTTGGGTTTAAAGGTTGGATATTTTAAACCTTTTCAATCAGGAGCTTATATTGAAAATTCTAAAAAATTAGCGCCTGATATAGAAGAAATTAAAAAATATTCAAATAATATTGAAACAAAATATTCTTATCTTCTAGATGGTGAAATTTCACCATATTTAGCAAGCAAGTTAAATTGTGTTGAAATTGATATTGAAAAAGTAAAAAATGATTTAGATGAAATTAAGAAAAATAACGATTACACGATAATCGAAGGTGCAGGGGGATTATATTGCCCTGCTTATAAAGACAATTTATTCATTGATGTAATTGATAAATTAAATCAAGAGCTTATTGTAGTTACAAAGCCTGATTTAGGACGTATTAATCATACGTTAATGACACTAGAGTGCGCGAAAAACAGGGGAATTAAAGTAAAAGGTGTTATTATAAATTCTATGCCATTAATAAAAAATGAAGCTCAAAAACATTTTATAGAGGAATTAAGTGCTTTTTCTGATGTAGAGATATTAGGGATTGTACCTAGAATGGATAAATTTTCAAAAGGTGATATTGTAGATGCTTTTGAGTTTTATAAAAATTTTATTGATTAATGTTAAATTTATTGTATTAAAAAACCAAGGCTCAACGCCTTGACTTTTTTACGGTTTCACACATCTTTTTAGGTAAGGTCTACGCTCTGTCCGCCAGAGCTCAACGCTCCGCCGTTACGAGCTTCGCACACCTATGCCCTCGCCTTCGCTTGCTAAGCTCGCTCGGTTCGGGTTATCTACATAGAGATTCTGTCTTTAATTTCTTCCATTTTATGATCAGCTAATCTTGAGTCACCTTTAACTCTGGAATATGCCAAATAACCGTTCATTCTATCAATTTTAGTAAGATTTTTTGAACCGCATTTTGGACAAACATCCATATTTAATTCTTGGTGTCCGCAATCATCGCAATATGATAATGAAAGATTTACGCCCTCATAAAATCCTTTTTTCATAGCACGTTTGATAAGTGTTTCAACGGCTTTTGTGTTGTATGAAATAGGATATTTAACATATTGGATTTTGCCGCCGTTCATTAAATCCCAGAATCTGCCTTCTATATCTTGTTTTTCAATTGGGCTGATTTGTTCTGAAACATGACAGTGGAAAGAGTTTGATACATAAGGTTTATCAGAAACTCCGCCGATTATGCCGTATTTTTTTCTGAATTGTTTAACTTGAAGTCCGCAAAGATTTTCAGCAGGTGTTCCGTATAGAGCGTATAACCAGCCGTCTTCTTGTTTGAATTCTTCAACTTTTTTGTTTATATATCTCATTACTTCAAGAGCAAACTCGCCATCTTCAACTAATGATTTACCGTTATGAAGTTCTTGAAGTTCATTTAATGCTGTAATACCAAATGAAGCGGTTGCTGATTTTAGTAATGGTTTAATTTTGTCGTTATGATTTAAATGACCGCCATAGAAACCGCCTTCGCAATATGCAAGAGGGTTAACAGAAGCTCTCATTTCTCCTAGGTATTCATAAGTTCTTATATGAATTTTTCTGATTAAATTCATATAGTAATCTAAAACTTCGTAGAAATCCTTGCTTTCTTGTTTAGCTTTAGCATAAATCATAGGTAAGTGTAGGCTTATTGCCCCAATGTTGAAACGACCTACAAAGATTGGCTTATCATTTTCATCAGCAGGCTTCATGCCACCTTTTTCAAACCAAGGTGATAAGAAAGCACGACAACCCATTGGAGATATTACTCGTTTGTATTTTTTATACATTGAAGCAACGTAACCGTCACCTGATAAACTTAACCAATCCGGATACATTGTTTTTTTGGAACATTCAACCCCTGCTTTGAATAAGTCTTCAAGAATTTTACCTTCACCATGAAGTTCTTCATCGTATAAGAATACAATTTTTGGGAATAATACAGGTTTTTTGCATTCTTTTTTACCTTGACCGCCGGCACGTGTTTTTAAACATGCCATTGAAGCCATTTTTTCAAATTCGCTTGTTCCTAAACCTGTTGTAACAGTAATGAACGGATAATCACCACGAGATGATGCAACAGTGTTGAATTTGTATTCCCAGCCTTGGAAACCTTGTTCAAAATCTGCTTGAACATCTTTCATTGCTTCTTCACGAGCTTTTTCAAATGATAGACCCATGCAAATATATCTGTCATATTGTCTATCGTATGTTTTTTGAGCATAAGGTGCTAAAATTTTATCTACTTCAGGAACGGTAAAACCGCCATATTGTTGGCTTGCAGCAGCCATAACAATATCACCTATAACATCAAAAGCAACATCAAGGCTTTTTGGTTCGTTATACCAAATGTTGCCCATTTCAAAGCCACCTTTTAATACTGTTGCAACGTCAAATAAGCAACAATTCATTGTGTCTCTTCTTGCGGACATATCATGGATATAAATATAACCTTCTTTTATAGCTTGTTTATCTTCAACAGTTAAGAAGAATTTTTTATAAAGTTCTTTGTTTAATTCGTTAAAAATTAATGAACGTTTTGTTGAAACTAAGGTAGAATCAGCATTAGCATTTTCTTTATCTCCAATGTACATGATTCTTTGAGATTCTTGATAAACTTTATCAAGCATGTGTACAAAGTCTGTTTTATAGTTTCTGTAATTTCTGTAACTTTCTGCTACTTCAGGGCTTAGCGCTTGAAGAGCCGATTCAACAATGTTGTGCATTTGAGCTATTTCAACACTGTCTTTGTTCATATCTAATACTGATTTATTTACAAAATTGCAAATATCTCTAATTTCTTTATCTGTAAATTCAACAAGCATTCTTGTTGCTGATTTCTTAATAGCTTCAACAACTTTTTCAATGTTGTATTTTTCTTTTGTGCCGTCTTTTTTAATTATTACTATGTTATTTAAATTTCTTCTTGAAAAATTAATTATATTAACCAAATTTTCATTGCCGGCTTTAATCGCATTAGATACAACACTATGCGATTGTGATTTTGCTTGTGTATTTATATCGTTTGAAATCTTCTGCATTAAATCCTCCTAAGCTGCATAAAAATGCTTTCCCGTATTTGCTAAATTCCTTTGAAAAATTGTCTTTTGCCGATGGTCAATATGCTTCGGTTTTTTTCTTAACTAATTTTTCTGTTTAAATTATTTTACTATAAATTTATAGGCATGGGTACAAGTTATTTGGAGTATCTTTCAAATTATTTTTTAAAAGATAAAAATCACTCTGATATAGAGTGATTTTTACACTTAATTTTGTTTATTTAAAAAATTATCAAATCTTAACTTTACAAAATTATTTTACCAACGGTAAAATTTCAGCTGTTATATCTTTGCCGCCATAAAGCACTGCATCCTTTCTGAATACTAATTCATAGCCCATGGCTTTGGCTTTAGTTGCAATAGCTGTGCTTAGTTGAGTATCAACTTGTGTTACTTTTTTAGAATATGCGTCTTTAATATTTTTCTTTTTTTGAGTTAGTTGAGCTTCGTATTTTTTAATTAATTTTTCTTTTCCTTCTTTTGTTTTTTGTTTTTGGATATCAGCGCTTGCTGTATCATACCATTTTAGCATGTCTTTTGTTTGTTTCATTTGTGTTTCTTGGGCTGATTTTAATGTTTTAGAAGCTGATAATAATTTTGGTACATTTACATAAGCAACTTTTGCAGGTGTAACGTCTGAAAAAGCAATATTGTTTACACCAAAACCTAGGCCAAAAGCAAAAGAACATAATGCTAATGTTAATAGACTTTTTTTCATGGTTTTCTCCTTCTAATTATTGTTTTTATAGCATATATTTGAAACTATCGGTTGATTAAACTCTGCTTTATTTATAGAGTTTGCATCTACTATCGGACCGGGGACTGAAATATACCATTTATATTTAGCACCTTTCAATCTTGTAGTGAATTTTTCAAGCCATGCTTTTTTTGTTTCCTTACTTATTATATTATTTTTTTCGTATAAAAATTCATCATTCAACATATTATCAATTGATTGATGTAGATTTTCCATTCTCCAGATTACCTCATCTAAAAATTCATAAGGCATAAGAGCATCCTCTGCCTTAAGTGTTTTGCCTGTTTTAGGGTCTATTGCAAGTTCAGCCCCCGGTGATTTTAGTATAACCGATTCAGGAATTGCATTTTTTGTTTCGCGGTTTTTATTCATCCATCTTGCAAGTGCGAAAAGTTTTGTTTTTGTAACATCTATAATTGGTGCAAAACCGCCTGACATATCACCGTTTATTGTAGCATAGCCCATATATGATTCTGATTTATCGGATGTTGCAATGGGTAGTGTTTGAGCGTATTCGTTTGCTATGCCCCATAAAATCATTGCTCTTGAGCGAGCTTGGATGTTATCTTGTGTGTATGATTTAGTGTATCTACTACACCAATAATTTGAAATTTTATCAAATGCCTCGCTAAAGCCTTTTGTAAAAGTTTCTTGATAATCTTTAATAGGTGCTTCGATAAAGCCTATATTAAGATTTTTTGCTAATTGATATGCGTCTGATTTTGATAGGTCAGATGTTAATTTTGATGGCATTGATACCCCTAAAACATTTTCAGCTTGAAGCGCATCAGCTAATAATACAGCACAAACTGTGCTGTCAAGACCGCCGGATAATCCTAAAACTGCTTGTTTAAAACCGTTTTTAGAAAAATAATCACGAATAGATAAAATTGTAGAATTGTATGTTCTCTCTAAATCGTTTTCATAATCCAGACTAAAAGAATCAAGGTTTGTTGGAAGGAAATATTCTTTTGGGATATTTTCTATTCTTGCGCCTGAATTAATATCTATATCTAAAACATCTTCCTCAAAAGCCTTGGCAAATGCCATAATTTCACCTTTTTCATTTAGCATTCTTGACATTCCGTCATACACAAATTCGCCATTTGCGCCTATTTGATTGATGAAGATTAATTTTTTTGAGTGTTTAGTTGCAAATTCTTTTAGAATATTTTGTCTTTTAAATTCTTCATTTGTTCTTGAAATTGATAAATCTGAATAAATTACAAAATCTTCTTTTATTTGTGTTTCATTTTTTAGATTATCAATTACTTTAAAAGTTTTTCCGTTAATTTCAAATGAGTTTCCTGTTTTTATTTCATTTTCTGAAATAAGTGCAAATTCGCAAATGTATTCATTTTCTTTTAATTTTGGATAGCTCAATAAGACATTTGTTTTAGCTATTTTTTTAATTTCTTCCAGCGCATTTTTTATTTGATTTTCTATAAAAGGACAGGTTTTTAGAGAATCAAATTTGTGATAACCGTACAAAAATAATTTAGGAAAAATTACTAAATCAGCCTTTTTTTCAATATTTTCTAAAATGCCCTTAATTTTGTTTTTGTTGTTTTCTATATCGATTGATATAGGATTAACTTGTGCTAGTACTATATTCATTTGTAAACCCTCCTTGTATATGCAGATTTTATCACAATTTTAATAATTGAGCGTAAAATATAGTTAATTTTTTGACAAAAAGATATATTACCAATATCTTATTAATATGATAATTATGGGAATTGACCCGGGAATTGGGATTAGCGGATATAGTTTTGTTGAATACAATCAAACCAAAAAAGGTGATTTTTTTGAGCTTATTACATCAGGCTCTATTCAGACTGATAAAAATGCAGCGCATCCTAAAAGACTTTTGGAATTAAAAAACGATATTGATTTTTTGATAAAAAAATACAAACCCGATTGTGCTTCAATTGAGCAACTATTTTTCTTTAAAAATCAAAAGACAATAATTCCCGTAGCTCAAGCAAGAGGAGTTATTTTATTAGCGCTTGAAGAAAACTCAATTCCGATATATGAATACACCCCATTAGTTGTTAAACAGACAATTACAGGGCATGGCAGAGCCGATAAATCAGAAGTAAAAATGATGGTAAAAAATTATATAGAATTAGATAAAAATATAAAATTAGATGATACAATAGATTCAGTGGCATTAGCATTATGTCATGCACAAAATTCTCGATTTAAGGAGGAGATAAAATGAATCAATTAATAGCAAAAAGAACTGCAATATTTTCATTGATATTAGGTGCAATCGCGGGCTTAGTTTCACTTTTGCCTTTTTTAATAGGAATAAGTTTGTTTTTATTAGCGTTTTTTTCATCAGTAGTTGTTATGCTTTATATGAAAAAAGATGAAAAGCATATTTCATATTTAACAAATGAACAAGGCGCTATAATGGGCGGTTTGATAGGATTTTTCTCTACAATTGGATTCTTTTTAACATTTTCTCCTATGGTTTGTATATTGCATTTGATTTTTAGAAATTATTATTCATATATGATTCCTGATATGTTAAAAGATGCGCTATGGTTGTTTGTGGTTGTTGTTGTTATGGTTGCTGCGATATTTGCACTTACAAATTCTGCAACAGGCATGGGGCTTTGCTGGATATTAAGTCATATAGAAAAAGAGCCTGAAAATATTGACGCCAGATTAGATATTAAAATTGAGGAATAATAAAAATGGAAAAAACAATAGAATGGATTAAAACAGGAAAAAATAGCGGTTTTTCAAGAATGATTGATCAAATCGTTATTCCTTATGAATATAAAAAAGTTGATATAAAAACATCAGATGAAATGTATAATGCTATTAAAACAATGATAGTAAGGGGCGCACCGGCGATAGGTATCGCAGGAGCACATGGTGTTTGCCTTGCTGCTATTGAAAATAAAGATAGTAATAATTTTATTGAAGAAGTTAAAAAAATCGCTCAATATATTAATTCTTCCAGACCCACTGCGGTTAATTTGATATGGGCAATAAATAAACAACTTGAAATTTTAGATAAAAATAGCGATAAAACAAATGAAGAAATTATTGAGTTGTTAGTTGAAAATGCTATAAAATTAGAAGATGAAGATATTGAAATTAATAAAAAAATCGGTGATTTTGGTGCAACAATAATTCCAAAAGGCGCTACTATTCAAACCCATTGTAACGCCGGAGCCTTAGCAACAGTTGGTTATGGTACTGCATTAGGCGTAGTTAGAAGTGCATTTAAAAATGATAAAACAATTAAAGTTTTTGCAGATGAAACTCGCCCTCGTCAGCAAGGTGCCAGATTAACAACTTATGAACTAATAAGAGATGGCATAGATACAACACTTATTACAGACGGCATGGGTGCATACTTTATGAAAAAAGGTATGATTGATGTTGTAGTAGTAGGTGCTGATAGAATTGCCTTAAATGGCGATAGTGCAAATAAAATAGGTACTTATATGTTGGCTATTGTTGCTAAATATCATAATGTTCCATTTTATATTGCAGCTCCAAAATCTACAATTGACCCTTCTATTAAAACAGGCGACGAGATTGTAATTGAATTAAGAAATAAAGAAGAAGTTACAATAATAAACGATAAACCTATTGCAACTGATAAAGTTAATGTAATCAATCCGGGCTTTGATGTAACGCCAAATGAATTAATTACAGGAATAATTACAGAATACGGTATATTTAAGCCAAGTGAAATATATAAATTGTTTGAATAATTTATATATTTTTACAAATCAGAATTACTGTGGTATAAATAAGTATGTAGCAGATATAAGGAGATAAAGTCATTAGTAAAGATTACAAAGCTCAAAATGAGTTATTAAACGAGAAAATTAGAGCCAGAGAAGTTAGATTAATTGATAACGAGGGCGTAAATCACGGTACAATCCCAACAGCCAAAGCGCTTCAAATGGCAAAAGAAAGAGATTTAGATTTGGTTGTTGTATCTGCAAATCAAGCCCCTCCGGTAGCAAAAATTCTTGATTGGGGCAAATATAAATACGAAACAGAAAAAAGAGCAAAAGAAGCAAAGAAAAAACAACACACAGTTGATATTAAAGAAGTTAAAATGCGCTACAAGATTGATGTTCACGATTATGAAGTTCGTCTTAAAGCGGCTAAAAAGTTTTTAGCTTCAGGAAATAAAGTAAAAGTAGTAGTTATGCTAAGAGGACGTGAAATGCAACATTCTCATTTAGCAATGGATTTAATTAATAAATTCCAAGGTGAATTTGAAGAAAACTCTGTTGTAATTGAGAAAAAACCTATGATAGAAGGTAGAAATGTTGTAATGATTTTAGCTCCTTCAGGTAAATAAAATTAAATCTATATAAAAAAAGACCTCTTGAAATTCAAGAGGTCTTTTAGTTTTGTATAAATCCAATTAGAAGATAACTGTTAATTCTTCGTTTGGATTTAGTGCTGCTGAATTTGAAACTGATGGAACGATAGTGTATAATAATTCATCACCGATTTCATATATAACACCGAATGTTCCTGAAATTACAGTTTTAACAATTCCGTAAACACCTTTGCCTATTGTTACAAATGATGTTCCGAAACTTGCAGCGCCGCGTCCTAAGTGACCTGTAAATGTTTCAACAAAAGTATCTGATAGTCTGTCGCCATATTCTTCTAAGCCGTTAGCTGAGATGTTTACAACTTGACCAACACTTCTGCCTGCAACACCAACAGTTCTTGCTGCTGCTGTGAATGGAAGTCCTAAAATTCTCGCGAAAATGTTAGGATTTTTCAAACAATCAGCAGTTGCACTTGTTAATTCTTTAGGGAAGTGAGCTGTGCAGTCGCCGTTTTTAATTTCTGTGAATTTAACAGTTATTGAGCCTGGGAATTTTCCAAGACCCGGTCTTTCAACTGCTACAACTTTACCGTAAACTTTAGAGCCTGTTGGGAAAGTTTTTCCTTCCACGCAAACTTCTTCAGTAGTTTTAGCTACAAATGCATCGCCAATGTTAGAATGTTTAGCATCAATTCTATCTAACATTTTAACTTTAATAGCAACAGGTGTGCCTGCGCCTTTAAATGCATCACCGATTAATTTGCCGTTTGCACCGTATTTTAATCTAAGTTCTGATACTAATGTTGCTACTTGGTGTCTTGATAGATATGGAGCAGTTTGAAGTGCTTTTGGATCAGGCATATTGTCGATTAAGCCTGAAGCAATAACTTCTTTTGTGCAACCATAAGCCCATGTTGGGATGTTTTCAATTTTTTGACCGTTGATTTTAGGAGCTGAACCATCGTTAGTATAATCAACATCAATAAGTTTAGCAACAGTTGCAAATACTTCTGCTTTTGTAATTGCTTGATCTGGTTTGAATGATTTATCAGGATAGCCAATCATAACATCAGCAGCTGTTGCTTTTGTGATTTCGTCATTTGCCCAATAAGATGCAGTTACATCAGTATATCCTTTTGGTGAGTTAACTTGGCTCATATTTAAGCCTTGAGATAACATAAATGCTAATTCTGCTCTTGAAATAGGCATTTTGATGTTGAAATCTCTGTCACCTTTTCTTACGCTCATAGCGTTAAGAAGGTCTTTAGAAAAAGCGTTTACATAAGTATTGTCTTTGTTTGTAAAGCCTAATCTGCCTTTTTGTTTAAGGACTTTTCCGCCGATTCGATAAATTGAATCTGCATTTTGGTAATCTGTTGCATCAGCATTCATTAATGACGGATGTGCATAAACTTCGATTTTTTCGCAGTTTTTGCATTTTTTGCAAGCACAAGGTTCTTTTGCGATTGTGCAAGCGCAAGTCAAAAATAATGCTAGTGTTACAGATAAAGCTTGTGTTGTTCTTTTCATAAACATACTCCTTATTCTCGGTACACAAAAACTTGTAAC
Organism: Candidatus Gastranaerophilales bacterium; assembly: GCA_944324915.1. Taxonomy (GTDB): domain Bacteria; phylum Cyanobacteriota; class Vampirovibrionia; order Gastranaerophilales; family Gastranaerophilaceae; genus RUG14156. The sequence goes on from CALUYD010000012.1 coordinate 26,036, forward strand.
AAAATAGTATAGATTAATTATCTTATAATTATCAGTGACCGTCAAGCAAAAAAATTACAAGTTATTGATGTCGTTGAAAATCAATAGGGAAGCCTCTTGTATGAAGTTTCTAGCGCTATAATCATTGTGTGGTCTTTTGGTTAGAATTGTTATGATATATTTTCTGCCGTTATTAGCATATACGATACCGCTATCGCCTAGCATAGTGCCTATGTCGCCTGTTTTGTGCAAAACCATAACGTCTTTTGGTAATTTTTCTTTTATAAGATGAATATTTCTTGTATTTCCAAGATATTCTTTTAAAATATTTTTATATTTTGGATTTATATAATTCGGATTGTCTATATTGTATAGGATTTTTGACATTTCTCTTGCGGTGATTTTGTTTGTGCCGTCTAAATCCGGTAACCATTCATTTATGGATGTTACTTTTAAACCCAGATTTCTCATAGCGCGATTAAATCCATCCATTCCGCCAATTTCATATAAAAGCATATTTGTAGCAGAATTATCGGAATTTGCTATCATTATATTTGCCAAATAATCAAGAGAATATAAAACATCTCCTTTTGTATATTGTAAATCGCCTGAGCCAAGCGTTCTGAATTCTTCGCTAAATTTTCTTTTGTCTGTAAGATTTATAGGGTTGCTTGTGTTTGCGCTTGAATCCACAAGTCTTATAAGTTCAAAAGCGATAGGAATTTTCATGATACTTGCTGATGGAAATACTTCATCAGAATTAATTTCAAGCCCTGAGCCTGTGGAGTATTCCCAAACGAATATGCTTGGTTGTAGTCTTGGATATTTTTTTGCCAAGTTTAAAAGTTTATTTTTTGTATCCGTCATTTCAGATATTATTTGAATATCTGAAATTTCTTTTGATTTTTGAGCTCTATCTACTAAAAGATATTCTCCTAAAAAGTGCGAATTATGGAGATATTGAGCTGTTGGTTGAATGAAATCTTTTGTTTCTAAATTTGTTTTATGATTTAAAATTCTATTTAAAAATAATGGTTCAAAATAATGTTTAAAATTATAAGGGCACACGAAATATCCATATAGTGCAAGTACGCTAAGAGCAAATATTGCACCAATCGGATTAGTTTTTTTTCTTGTTTTAACTTTTTTTCGTTTTGGTTTTATATCATGCACATAACTTGAATACGGATGATTGTATTCATAATGGTTTTGATAATTATAGGGTTGTTTTTTTAATGGTCTGGACAATACTTGATTCCAATAAACTATTAACCATTTTAGTTTAATAAATAGTTTAAAATAAAACATAATATATATAGATGAAATGTGTCAGTAATTAGAGCTTTTCATAGTAAAAAATATGATATACTTAAGTGGAGTTATCAAATTATAAAGGAGTGCTTATGAATATCGTTATATATAGCGAAGAAGGTTCATCAGAATTAGCAGATTTGATTAAATTGGATGATGAAACAGAATTAAGGGAATTTAGCGCATCTGAATTGGAAAATTATAAACAATATAACCCAGGAGTTTTGATTTTAGATTTAGATAAAGATAAAATTCGCGAGTTTTGTGCAGTTAGAAAAATTGAATGTTCGGTTTTGGTACCTGTTAATGATATTGATGATGATATTACAATTAGAGCACTAAGTTATGACTTTATCAAAAGACCTATTAATCAAACAGAATTAAATGTAAGAATAAATGCGCTATTAAAAGCATATTCACTAAAAAGAGAGCTTGTAAAAACTGCAATTTGCGATGAATTAACAGGTTTATACAATAGAAAATATCTTCATCATAGATTGGATGCTGAAATATCTCGTGCAAAACGTTATGGTACAAGTTTATCTTGTTTGTTGCTTGATATTGATTATTTTAAAATAGTAAACGATATGTATGGATATGATTGGGGCGATATTTTGCTTAGAAAAATTGCTCAAATGTTATCTGCATTAGTCCGTAAAGAAGATGTTTTAACTCGTTACGGAGATGAGGAATTTATTATAATTCTTCCTGAAACAACAGAACAACAAGCTATGATTTTTGCGGAACGCTTTAGAAAAGATGTTGAAAAAATGGAATTTATTCCTGCTAACGAAGAAGAACGTCATCCTATAACTATTTCTGGCGGTATTTCTTCATTCCCTTGTATGGAAGCAGTGGATGAAAACGCTAATACATTAATCAGATACGCAGAACATGCGCTATATAATGCAAAACAATCAGGAAAAAATAAGATTGTAGAATTTTCAAAAATGAATTTGGGTTGTTAAAACCCTTTTTAAGCTAACAAAAAAGACTGTCATTTGACAGTCTTTTTTATTTATAAACTTTGTAAATTATATAGGTTGAAATCTTAATATAATCATATTTGTAATTGCTTGTACAAAAACGATAATATATACAAGAGCAATAGCAAGTGTTAAATATTTTTGGAAATCACCAAACACAATTAAGTTGTTTTTCTTTTTCATATCTGTATAATCAACAAATTCTTTGTGATATGGTTCTTCTGGCAATTTTGTTTCGAGATATTCTAAAACTTTTGCATATTTTACCTTGATTAACATTTGATAAGAATCAACGTTTAACCACCACATTATAGTTACACCAAAACCAATAACAGAAAGAACTATTGCAGGTGCATAATGAGGTGTTAGTGTGCTTAGCATATAAGTTGCTATTAATAGTACTAAATTAAATACCAAATAAAATCTGTTTGTTGAGAATTGTCTGTCAATAAATTTCTCTTTAGCGTCAGAATAAATTCTATATTGCTCTAAAATTAAATATTTTTCGTCTTTTGGATCCATTTAAGGTGTACTCCTTTCACAAATTAGAGTTTACCATACTTTTTTTAGTGATGGTTAATATAAAAGTATGATTTTACGGAAAAAAAATGGGGTTTATACCCCAATTCGCATACTAGCCGAAGCATTAACAACATGTACATCATAACTTTAAACTTATAAAAAAGGAAGCTATTGTTAAGAAATGTAATACATTTATAGTATATTTCAACTATTTTAGTATTGCTTTGTGGAATACTTTTTTACCTTTTTTGATTTTTATTCCTTTTGTTAGTTGTTCTTTGGTGATTTTATGATTAATATCGTTGATTTTTTCTTCATCAACAGAAATTCCGCCTTGTTGAATTAATCTTTTTATTTCACCTTTGCTTTCGCATAGTTTGCATTGAAGTAAAATGTCAGATAGTAATATCTCGTCATTTTCCATTGTTATATTTGTTGTCGGCATATTACTATCGTCTAATCCGCCCGCAAAAAGAGCTTTTGCTGCTTCTTGGGCTTTTTGTGCTTCATCGATTCCATGAACCAATGAAGTTAATTCAAATGCTAAAATTTCTTTTGCTTTATTTAGTTGAGCGCCTTGCCAAGATGACATTTTTTCAATTTCATCCAATGGTAAGAAAGTTAGCATTCTGATGCATTTTAGTACATCATCATCTTCAACATTTCTCCAATATTGATAAAAATCATAAACAGATGTTTTGTTTTTATCTAACCAAACAGCACCAGATGCGGTTTTACCCATTTTTTTGCCTTGAGAATTCATTAAAAGAGTTATTGTCATTGAATGAGCGTCACGACCTGTTTTTCTTCTGATTAGGTCAGAACCTGCTAACATATTAGACCATTGATCATCGCCGCCAAATTGCAAATTGCAATTATAATGTTCATTTAGATAGTAAAAATCATAAGCCTGCATAATCATATAGTTGAATTCTAAAAAGCTTAAGCCTTTTTCCATTCTTTGTTTGTAGCATTCCGCTCTTAGCATATTATTTACTGAAAAACAAGCGCCTATATCTCTTAAAAGTTCAACATAATTTAATTTTAATAACCAATCGGCATTATTTACCATAATTGCTTTATCTTCGCCAAATTCAATAAAGCGCTCCATTTGTTTTTTGAAGCATTCGCAATTATGTTCAATTGTTTCTTTTGTCATCATAGAGCGCATATCGCTTCTGCCTGAAGGATCTCCAACGTGCCCTGTTCCGCCTCCAATTAGGACAATAGGCTTATTTCCTGCCATTTGAAGCCTTTTCATAAGGCAAAGTGCCATAAAATGACCAACATGAAGTGAGTCTGCTGTTGGGTCAAAACCTATATAAAATCTTGCACTACCAGAATTGATAAGCTCTTTTACTTCTTTTTCGTTTGTAATTTGAGCAATTAATTGCCTTTGTTGTAGTTCTTCAAAAATTCCCATTTGTCTTAAATTCCTCTGATTTTTACTCTTTTAATCTTAATAAAACCAATAATTTTTATCAAGTTTTTTGATGTAGTTTATTTGTTTTCTAAAAATCCTTTTACTACCTTTTTTTGAGCTTTATTTTCAGGAAGATATTCGCTTTCATCAATTTTTTGCCAATTGCCTTCTTTTAAGACAACATCAAAATCTTCTTTTTTTAATTCTCTTTGATTTTCGCAGGCTATTTCAGAGGTTTGAGAAACCATATCAACAATATTTGAAGGGCTATAACCTGTTAACGATTTTGCAATTTGTTGAATTTCTTTTTCGTTTTGAGCAAGTGTAACACCCATTTTAAATGATGTTAATCGTTTTATGAGTAATTTCTTGATTTCTTCTTCGCTTGGTAAACCAATGTATGCTCCAAATTTAATTCTTCTTATAAGTGCGCTGTCTAGCGAATTATACATATTAGTTGCGCCGATAACTAAAATATTTTTATCAAAAGTGTCGCTTAAAAGCGGTAAAATTGCGTTTACAACCTTATCATCTTCTTTACATTGAGATAAAGATCCTTCTCTTTTAGATAAAAGAGAATCCATTTCATCCATAAACAAAATAACGGGTTTATCTGAATGTTTAGCTATTTTTTCTACTTCATCAAATGCTTTTCTGATATTTATAACTGTTCCATTTACATAGCTTGAGCCTACTTGAGATAAGTCAAGCATATACATATCACAACCTGTTTGAGCTGAAATTGCTTGAGCAAGCATTGTTTTACCACACCCCGGGGGTCCAAAAAATACGCTGAAATTAGGCACTTTGATACCGTAATCTTCTTCTCTTTTTTGAGCTTCTTGTGGGTTTTCAAGAGGGAAAATGAGATAATTTTTGATTTTTTTGATTGTTTTTTCTAATCCTACAACATCATCTAATGATTTAGGAGATGAAGAAGAAGGTTCGAATTTTGTTAATACTTCTTGATTCTCGCCATCTTCTTCATCATATTCAACACCGGCAACACATAATCTGTTAGGGGTTGATAAAGCTTCTTTTGTTGCAATATTTTTTTCTAAAATATTAAATAGGGATTCTCTCCATCTATAACAAAGTTTGTCTGCTTCTTGCTTTGGTATACTTTGATATAGAGCGCCTCTTTCAGTATCTTCTCTATCTAGTTCATCAATTGTTCTTATTCCAAATGATAGTTCAGGGAAAAATCTATCTACAAGAGAGCATAGAGTTGCTTTTGCAGGGATAAAATAATTTAAAAGAATGTTTATTTGCTCTTGATTTCTGTCTATTCCGCCCTGAGAAGGGTTTTCTAGTTGATTGATAGAGCTTTCTGTTTCATTACAGCTTGAATTAAGAGTTCTAATTAATTTGATTGAAGCTGTTTGCTCGCTTTTATCCAGCTTTTCGTTTAACTTTTGGTTTAATCTTTTGTTGTAGCCAAAGTTTATGTTAATGCGTGTTAGTTTCATATTTTTTTAAAACTTATGAAAAAATTTTTTTGCTAATAAAATCTTTATTTAATCTTTATAAATATTTAGGCTAAATTATGATAATATTATATGGACAAGGAAGTATTTTTGAGGAGAAAAAAATGAAGATTCCTATTATTAATTCAAAAAGACAATATGAAAGTATTGCATCAAAGGTTGAGCCTGCTGTATTAGAAGTTATGAGAAGCGGTTCTTATATTTTGGGCAACAACAACAAAGAATTTGAAAAAGAAATGTGCGAATATTTAGATTGCAAACATGCAGTAGCACTTAACTCAGGAACTGACGCTTTGCATTTAGCGCTAAGAGCATTAGATATAGGTGAAGGTGATGAAGTAATTTCAACAGCATTTACTTTTGTTGCAACATCTGAATCAATTGGTATAGTTGGTGCTAAACCTGTTTTTGTTGATATTGACCCTGATACATTCAATATTGACCCTGCTAAAATTGAAGCAGCAATTACACCAAAAACAAAAGCAATTATTCCTGTTCATTTATATGGTCAACCTTGTGATATGGATCCTATCATCGATATTGCAAAACGTCATAATTTATTTGTAATTGAAGATGCTTGCCAAGCAATTGGTGCTGAATATAAAGGTAAAAAAGTAGGTACAATAGGCGATATTGGCTGTTTTAGTTTTTATCCTACTAAAAACCTTGGCACAATGGGTGATGGCGGTATGTTGACTACTAATTCTCAATATATTAAAGATAGAGTTATAGCTCTAAGAAATCATGGCGGTGCTATTCGTTATCATCATGATGAAATTGGTGTAAATTCAAGATTAGATGAAATTCAAGCAGCTATTTTAAGAGTTAAACTTCCATATATTGATAAATGGAACAGTGCAAGAAGAGAACATGCTAAATATTATAATGAATTATTTGCAAATTGTTCTTTAATTGAAACTCCAAAGGAATTAGATAACGCATATTGTGTATATCATCAATACACTGTTAAAATTCCAAACAGAGATGAAGTGCATAAAATGTTAGGCGAAGCAGGAATTGGCGCTATGATTTATTATCCTATTCCATTACATCTTCAAAAAGTTCATGCAAAATATAACTTTAGCGAAGGTATGCTTCCAAATACTGAAAAGAATACAAAGTTAGTTCTTTCACTTCCTATGTTTGCTGAAATTACAAAAGAAGAACAACAAGAAGTTGCAAAGACACTTATTGAAATAGTTGAAAAAACAGCAGCTGCTGTATAAGACTGAATATAATAATAAAAAACCGCCCCTTTTGGGCGGTTTTTTAGTTGTCTTTCTTTTTAATTAATTTTGAAACAGTGTTTAATACGATTAAAACTGCAATTAAACTTAGCGCAATTATTATGAATTTACTTTTTGTTGTAACTGCAATGATTGATAATAGCGCACAAACCATTGAAAAACTAGCTAAAAGCAAAACAAGTTTGTCTTGAGAATATCCGGCATGTAATAATTTATGGTGAATATGTTCACTATCTGCTACAAATGGGCTTGAACCTTTTAAAATTCTTCTTGTTGAAGAAAAAACAACATCCATTAAAGGTACTGCTAAAATTAAAATCGGTAAATACATTGAAATTCCGCTTGATGGTTTAACAATTCCTGTTATAGATAGTGTTGCTAATAAAAATCCTGCGTATAATGCGCCGGAATCTCCCATAAATATTTTAGCAGGGTTATAGTTAAACGTTAAAAATGCGCACATTGCACCCATTAAAATAAATGCTATTAAAGCTGTAATTGGTACTGCGGGAGCCAAAACAAGAGAGATTATTCCGATTGATAGAGCTGAAATGCTAACTATTGAGCCTGCTAAACCGTCTATGCCGTCTATAAAATTAATTGCATTTGTAATACCTACAATCCATAATAAAGTAACAGGATAGCTCATAAAACCGAGTGAAATATTTGCGCCAAAAGGATTGTAGAGCGTTTCAATTCTAACACCTAATAAAATAACTATTGTTGCGATTGCAATTTGTATAAACAATTTAAATTTTGCATTTAAACCGTATACATCATCAATCAAACCCATTAAAAACATTAATGAACCGCCTGTTATAATAGCGCTTAAGCCTTGACCTTTCGGATAATAACTTAATAAAACCAAGAAAACGAATGTTAACATAACAGAAAACCATATTGCAACTCCGCCAAGACGAGAAATTGCTCCGTGGTGAATTTTTCTTTCGTTTGGAACGTCAATAAGATTTTTCTTTTTTGAATAATATATTACCAAAGGAACGATAAATATACCTAATAAATAGGCTATGATTGTTCCTAAAATATGTGCTTGAGACAGTTTAATCATTTTTACATACCTTCGTATAATGGAAATTCTTTACATAATTCTAAACTTTGCGCTCTTAGATTTTCTTTTGTATCACGCTCTAAGATTGCATCTGCTATTATTTTTGCTATTTTTTTCATTTCATTTGTTTTCATACCGCGAGTTGTAGTTGCTGCTGTACCTATTCTAACGCCTGATGTAACAAATGGGCTTTGAGGATCATTTGGAACAGTGTTTTTGTTTGCGGTGATTCCTACTTCTTCTAGCAGGTTTGCAACATCTTTACCTGTTTTATTTAATCTTCTTAAATCTATTGTCATGACGTGATTTTCTGATTTAGAACCAACAATATCGATACCTTGAGCAATCAATTCTTGCGCTAAGCATTTTGAATTTTCAACAACTTGTTTGGCGTATTCTTTAAATTCAGGTTTTGATGCTTCTAAAAGAGCAACTGCTTTACCTGCGATAATATGTTCTAAAGGTCCTCCTTGAAGCCCTGGAAATACTGCTTTATCAATACCTTGAGCATGTTCTTGCTTGCACATAATAATTCCGCCTCTTGGACCTCTTAGGGTTTTGTGTGTTGTTGTTGTAACAAAATCAGCATAAGGAACAGGACTTGGATGAACGCCTGCTGCAACAAGAGCTGCAATATGAGCAATATCTACCATTAAATATGCGCCATTTTCTTTTGCTATTTTTGAAAATCTTTCAAAATCAATAATTCTTGAATAATTACTTGCACCTGCAATAATTAATTTTGGTTTGTGTTCTTTTGCTTTTTTTTCAACGTCATTATAGTCAATAACGCCGTTTTCATCCACACCATAAGAAATTATATTATAATTAATACCTGAAAAATTAACAGGTGAACCATGGGTTAAGTGTCCGCCGTTAGATAAATCCATGCCTAAAATGGTGTCACCTATATTTAGTGCATATAAAAATACCGCCATGTTTGCTTGAGCGCCAGAATGAGGTTGAACATTGGCATGGTCGCAACCAAACAATTCGCAACATCTTTTAACTGCTAATTCTTCAATTTTATCAACATTTTCGCAACCGTTATAAAATCTTTTATAAGGTTTTCCTTCTGCATATTTATTTGTTAAAACACTTCCGCATGCTGCCATAACTGCTTGAGAAGTAAAGTTTTCAGAAGCGATTAATTCAATTGTATTTCTTTGTCTTTCAAGCTCAAGACCTATATATTTCGCTACTTCAGGATCTGTATTTTTTATTATATCTAGTTCCATATTTATCTCCCCTTAATTACTATTGTTTTAATTCTACCTTAAAAATAAATTTAGGTAAAAATTTTATATATATTAATAATAAACAAAAAAAAAGGGGCTTTCGCCCCAAACTGTCTGGAATTAAGAATAGCTGGAAGTATGAAAAAGATTAATATTATATAAATATACATATATTCGAAAAACAATTATGCACATGGGTAATATTTAAAAAATATTATTTGAAAGTAGTTTAAAATAATAAGTGTACTTTTGACAGTAATTAATTAAAAAAATGAAAAAATACTTAAAAGCTAGATATAGCTTGAAAAAAAATATTTAAAAATAGGGGTTGACAAATAAAATTTTTAGGTGCATAATAAAAATATAAAGAACAAGTGTTAAACAAACACTAAAAACTAAAAGAAACAAAGAGGTGAGATAACCAAAATGTTAACAGTAAGTTCAATAAAAAATGTACAAAGTACAATTAATAGAAATATAAGTTTTAAAGCAGGCGTTCAATCTAACTACGGCGCTGACGTTATAAATAATACAAGCTCAAAAAATGAAGCAAGTTTCTTAACAGATTTCTTAGGAACAATTAAACAATCTCCTTTATTCTTTGAAACTTTTATGAAACGTCAAGCAAGCATTGAAAAAGGATTGGAAGCAGAAAACAAAATTAACACAATCGTGTAAAAAGCATTATCAACACCTAACAACACAATCTCGAAGCATAAACAACAAACAACAGCCTTATCGGTTTTCGATAAGGCTTTTTAATATACTTAGCGGTTAATTGTAGTTTGTACACTTATATTTAGCTAAAATAAATTATTTTTACATTCCTTTATAAATAATTGTAGATGAATAATTTTTAATGTAATCTTAACTAAAGTATTAGAATTTAAGGTAGTTTTTATTTATGTATGACAATGAATACTTTGTGGTAGACATGGCGTCTTGCACATCAACCGGTGAAATTATTAACAGTCTTTCATTAGCGCTTGAAACACTTAATCATTCAGGCAAGAAGATAGTTTTAAAATTAAACGAAAGTTATTTAAATCAATCACAAATGCTTAGCATACAATCTTTAATAACAAGCTACGGCTGTATTTTAGATACTGTTGAGACAATTAATCCGGATACAGCAAGAATTGCTGAAAATATGAATATAATTGTTCAAAAGCCAATTGAAAAAAGAGTGGAAGAAAATTATGACACTCCTAAAACCGGTGAATTTGAACCGTTTACATTGCAATCAAAAAAAACTGATGATATTGCACTAAAAGATGTTACAGGACTTCATTTTGAGGCTGATTTAGATGCTATTCAAAGACAACAAAATGATATTAATATAAATTTGGATTTAAAAGAGGCCGGAGTTAATCCAAGAAGCGATTTTGAAACAATAGAAAATCAAATTTCAAATCAATATACTAAAGCGGAAGAAATTATTCCAAATGTTGAAGAATATTCTAAAATTGCTTCTCCGATTGAAATGATGGATTTTCCTGAAGTTCAACAAGAAGAAAACAAAGAATTTGAAAACGCTGAAAAAAATTCAATCGGTGTATATAAAAAGGCTTATGATGAAAATCAATTACAGGATGATGAGTGGGAAGAAGTAGATTTCTATGAAACTCCTACAAATGACCCTGTGGTATCTGATACAAAAAATACAACATATATTAACCAAACATTGCGCTCAGGGCAAATTCTAGAAGCTGATGGAAATGTCGTTATAATTGGCGATTGTCACCCCGGAAGCGAAATTCGTGCTGTCGGCGATATTACAGTTTGGGGTGTTTTATCAGGTATTGCCCATGCAGGATGCAAAGGAAATATTAATGCAAGAGTGCGTGCGCTTAAAATGAATGCGGTACAGTTAAGAATAGGTAATTGCTATTCAAGACGTCCGGACGGCACTAATATTCCTTATATCATCAGATCATCTATATTTACACCCGAAGAAGCACGTGTTATAGATGGCGAAATTATGTTGTTTAAGATTAATCAAAATTAAAGGAGCAAAATAAAATGGCAGGTTCTGTTATTGTTATTACATCTGGAAAGGGCGGAGTTGGCAAAACCACAACATCTGCCAATATTGGTACAGCTTTAGCTCATTTGGGATATAAAGTTGTTTTAATTGATACAGATATCGGATTAAGAAATTTAGATTTATTATTAGGTTTAGAAAATAGAATTGTATACACAATTGTTGATGTTGTTGAAGAACGTTGCAAGTTAAAACAAGCTCTTGTAAAAGATAAGAAAAATCCTAATTTATGCTTGTTAGCCGCTGCTCAAACACGTGATAAATCAGCAGTTGATGCAGATCAATTAAAAGATATATGTGAAAAATTAAAAGAAGATTTTGATTATGTTTTAGTTGATTGCCCTGCTGGTATTGAACAAGGTTTCCAAAACGCAGTAGCAGGTGCTAATGAAGCAATTGTTGTAACAACACCTGAAATGAGCGCTATTCGTGACGCTGATAGAATTATTGGTTTATTAGAATCAAAAGAAGGCGTTGAAAGATATAGATTATTAGTAAATCGTGTACGTCCAAAATTAATCAAATCTAATGATATGATGGGCGTAGATGATGTAGTTGAAATATTGTCTTGTGATTTAATCGGCGTAATTCCTGAAGATACAAATATTATTACTTCTACAAATAAAGGTGAACCTGTTGTAAATGATGAAAAATCTTTGGCAGGTATGGCTTATATTAATGTTGCAAAAAGAATAACAGGCGAAGATGTTCCTTTATTGGATATTGATGAACCTATAACTTTAATAGATAAGATTAAGAAATTTTTTGCGAAGAAAGCGTAGGGCTAAAGAATGAAAGATATTTTTTCAGATTTATATGATAGAGTTTTGAGTTTCTTTACATCTCAAAGCGCAGACGATACAAAAATAGTTGCAAAAAGTCGTTTAAGAACGGTTTTAATGCAAGATAGAGTTGGCTTTTCAGAACGTGCTATGCAAATGCTTAAAGATGATTTATTGAATTCTATTTCTAAATATCTTGAAATAGAAGAAGAATCTTTTGATTTGAGTATTGATGCAACAGAGAGCGCTACTGTTTTAAATTTAAGCATTCCTGTAATTAGAACAAAAACAGATGAAGAAATAGATGAAGCTCTTAGCGCTCAAGAAAAACAAAAAATTGAAAAAACTCAAGAAATTGTTGGCGAATTGCAAGAACTTGTTAAAGAAAAAGCTCAAGAGTTAGCTGAACAATTAAATGATGAACAATCTAAAGATGCTGACAGTGAAGAAACAGAAGAATCTTTAGAAGAAGAAAAAGACGATAAAGAAGAAGATAACAAAGAAGAAGAAAAAAAAGAAAAAAAGAGCAAATAATCAAATCTTAAACATGGCTTGAAATTTAGTTATGTTTTAAATAAGATTAAAATTAGCTCATCACAATAACATAAGGAGAAAACCAATGCAGGTTATATTAAAAAAAGATGTACAAAATATAGGTGAAGTAGGCGACTTAGTTAACGTTAAAGACGGTTATGCCAGAAACTACTTAATTCCTAACTCATTAGCTGAAGTTGCAACACAAGGCGCTTTAGCACAAAGAGAAAGAAACATTGCAAGAATTAAAGCAAAAGCTGAAAAATTGCACCAAGAAGCTCTTAAATCAAAAGAAGAAATTGAAAAAGTTGAAGTTATCGCGCTAAGTGCTCGTGCCGGTGAATCAGGTAAATTATTCGGTACAATTACAACTAAAAAACTTGCTGAAGAGTTATTAGCAAAATGCGGTATTGAAGTTGATAAAAAATCTATTATTTTAGATAGACCAATCAATCATATCGGTAATTTTGTTATGACAGTTAAACTTTCTTCAAAAGTAAAAGCACAATTAAATGTTGAAGTTACTGCTTCTGAAACTATTAAAGAAGTTTTTGAAGAAGAAACAACAACTGAAGAATAAGGAAAAGTTAGAATAATCTTAGACCCTGTCTAATTGACAGGGTTTTTTATTATTTTTATGATTTTGCAAGGATTTCCAACAGCAAGAGAGTTTGGAGGAATATTTTTTCTCACAACGCTTCCTGCGCCTATGACTGAATTTTTTCCAATGGTTACACCGCCCAATACTGTTACATTTGCCCCAAGCCAAACATTGTCTTCTATTGTAATGGGTTTTGCCCATTGAAGATTTTTTATTCTGATATCTGCCCTTAGTGGGTGTGAAGTTGTGAAAAATCCGTTATTTGGACCCACCATAACATTTTTTCCAAAAGTAACTTTAGCACAATCTAAAATTAAAAGATTATGATTGGAAGCAAAATTTTCACCTATTTCAATATTGTAGCCATAATCGCACATAAATGGTTGTTCGAGCAAAAATATTAATCCTGTTTTTCCAAGAATTTTACTTATAAGTTGACTTCTTTCTTTGAGGTTATCAGGAGATAATTGGTTGTATTTATGACATAAAGCCTTACAATTTTGCCTTTCTTTAAAAAGTTTATAATCAAGTGAGGGGTCATACATTTCACCCTTTAGCATTTTTTCTTTTTCATTTAATAATATTTTTTTATGCCTTATAACGTGAGCAACTAATTGTTTACAAAATAATGTATCTAACATAACTAAAATATGTTAAACAAAAATAAATTTTAATTTAACTGCTCAACTAGAGAGGCAAACTGTATTATTTGCCAAAATAACCATAATCTTTCCTTGCTATTTCTTTGAGTTTTATAAGGGCGCTTTGCTTGTTTCCATTGCAAGTAAGATTGCCTATTTTGTTATTATATTTGTAAAATTGTATATTGCAGATTGTACCGTCAATAAAATATCTTTTTACTATTAATTCTTTGCAATTTCCTGTTCTTAGCGCATTAACCAATTTATCATGATTTGGTTGGTCAAAAATTAAAGTGTTATATGAAGAAACAACGGTTGAACCGTTATCATTTTTGTATGTGCACTCATACATTTTTGCACTTACATTTTGGGCAAATAAAAAAATCAGACTTAATAGCATTATAGATGAGATTTTTTTCATAATACACCTAAGTAACCACATTTTCTTAATGCCACAAATATTAAGAAAAATAACTTTTAAGTTTTTATTAAGTAATGTGTTATATTTTTGCAAATTTTTTTATTTAGAGGTGTTATGTAATTATAATGAAGAATACATCGGGCATTATAGATAAGATTTTAGTTCGCATAGGAAGCTCTAATGATTCTGAAATTGTTACAGCAAGCCTTGCTGCGTTTAAATTAATATTTATTCCTGTTGCAACAATGTCTGATAAAGAAGTTACCCCAAAGCAAAAGTCTTACGCAATAAAAAGAGATTTAGTTACTGAGCTTGTTGCTCTTATGGGCTATATTGGAATTACAGGGCTTATTAAAAATAATTTGACAGCTCCAATTTGCTCTAAATATTATAAACAAAAAGCTAATGAACTAGCTAAATCAGGAAAACTCGATATAAATAGTGATGATTTTAAAACGTTAGTAAATACCGATTCTAAACTCATTAAAAAAAGTATAAAAGAATTATCACTAGAAGATAGCGAAAAAGAATATATTAAAAATTTACAAAATATTGCTGAAAAATTTTCTTTGCATTTACCGCAAAAATTATATTTAAATACCAAGAAAACTATTTCTCATATTTGCGTTTGTACGCTTGCTTTAACTCTTATTCCTATGATTACTAATAAAATTTTAGAATTTTATTCAAAAAGAAAAAATAAACCTGAAGTGCAAAGTAATATACAAACTCTAAATTATGCACCAATTAAAAGAGAGAAAATGTCTGAATATATGGCAAAAACAAGGTTAGGAGGGTTAAATGTCCTTAATTATTAACGCTCTAACCAGCAATGCTGCTGCAGATTTTGTTCAAAATTCAACTGCACAAGTTTTATCTGAAGGATGTTTAAAAGCGGTAGGCAGACCCACATTTACTTTACTAGATAAATCAGCAAGCGAAGAAGAGCGAAAATATAGTGCTACAAAGGAATTTTTGTATCAATCGTTATCTATGAGTGCTTATTTTTTGATAATTTCGCCTTTTAAACAAATTAGTTATAAATTTTTGAAATATTTTAAACCTATTAAAGATTTAGATGTAGTAAAGGCACAAACTAAAGAAGAATTTGATGTATTGTTTAAAAATATGTCCGAAGGTATTGATAAAACTAGAGTAAGGGGCGCTAATGAAGTAATATCTATTTTGGCTTCGGGCGTAATTTTAGCTATGATTACCCCTCAAATAGTAAATAGAATTATTCATCCTATTATGAAAAAACTTGGAATAGAAAAAAAAGAAAATAATTTCGATAAAACAGTTTAATATATACTTTTGTATTGCCATAATGTCTAATTTATTTGTAAGTATTAATCATTATTATTAATTAATGATTTTTAGATTCTTGGTTATTTTTTTAATTTTTTTTGTAGGTTCAGCAAGTGCAAATAATATAAATGTAAAAACTTTTGATGAGCTTATTTCTTCTGCTTCTCAAAGTATTAGTGGTGATAGTATAACAATTTTGGATAATTTATATTCAGATAGTACCATTGGCGGCACTTTTTCACTAATGGATCTTACTTTTTTAGGACAAAATTTCAACATTGATGGAGGAGATAATTTTGGCGGATTTTTATTAAATGAAGGTGGTTCATTTGATAAAGTCAGAATGATTAATTGTGTGGGTCAAGATTATAATACTTATGTGATTGCAGGGGCTATTTATAATTCATCAAATCAAACAAACATTACAAATTCGGCTTTTAGCAATAATTATGCTGATGCTCAAGGTAATAATTTTGCAGTTGCAGGGGCTTTATATAATGAGAATGGCGGAAATGTTTCTCTAAATGCAACTCTTTTTGATAATAATTATACTAACGGAGCGAGTGCTCAAGGCGGCGCTGTCGGAAATGTGGGCTCAAATACGATTATCAATATTTATGATAGTGTATTTAATAATAATTATGCTGATGGCTCTGTTTTGTCTTATGGAGGTGCAATTTATAATAATAACGGAGCAATTATGAATATTAAAGATAGCCTGTTTTATAATAATCATTCTTTAGCTAAAAGCAATGGTGTTTATTTATACGGTGGGAGTATTTATAATACAGGTGATATGACAATTGATAACAGTTACTTTTCAAATAATTATATAGAAGGAAATCTTGATTCTTTCGCTTATGGCGGCGCAATTCATAATAATTCAAACCTTACAATTACAAATACTACTTTTGATAATAACTATATTACCTCTGATATTGATACTTCAGGTGGTGCTATATTTAATTATGCAGACGGTAGTGTAACAATAGAAAACTCTCTTTTTAAAAACAACTATTTAAATGCCCAAAATAGTAGAGGTGGTGCAATTGGCAATCAAGGCACAATGTCTATAATAAATTCAACTTTTGTTGGCAACAAAGACACAGATGGTTTGAATGATATATATAATTTTGGTATTTTAAACTTTGATGGCGATGGTACAACTAATATTTTAGACGGTATAAGGGGTACAGGTAATATAAATAAAAATGATAACGGTACTTTGAATTTGGGCGGAAATAATTCAAGATATACAGGGGCTTTTTCGTTTTATGACGGCACAATAAATCTTTTAGCAAATTCAACATATTTTAACGTTAAAACGACTGATTTTGAAAACGGTGTTAATTTTAATATGCAAAATGGTCAGATAGATAATGTTGATTTTGAAATAACAACTTTACACGGACAATCAAATATTTATCCTGATGTTGATTTTAATAATAATACGATGGATACAATATCAGCTTCTTATTTAACAGGTGGAGGTACAATACTTGTACCTGATTTAGCAACAATTGGCGTGCCTGAGGCTGAATTTATTACCATACCTTTTGCAAATTCGATATTAAAAAATTCGGTTGTATATAATTCAAAAATTATAAAAACGCCTATTTATGATTATCTTTCTTCTTATGATATCCAAAACGGTAATTTTGATTTTTCAAGAACAGGTTTTAATAGCGGTATATTAGCACCCATGGTTTCAGCTCAATTAGCAGGATATTTACTTCAGATTGATACATTTAATAATGTTTTTTCTAATTTAGATATGGTTATGATTTTAAATAAAGATAAAAAAACCGCCTTGGATTTTAAAGATAAAATCGCATACAATGGGCAAAATCAGTATATTTATTCTCCACTATCAATTCCTGAAGCAAACAATGGAATTTGGTATAAACCTTATGCTACTTTTTCTTCTGTTCCTTTAAAAAATGGTCCTGATGTTTCAAATGTAGGCTATGGCGGTATATTAGGTGCGGAAAGCGGCTTAGTCAATCTTAAAAGAGGTTGGAGAGGCTTGTATGGCGGATATGGCTCTTACAATGGCTCTCATCAATCTTATGACGGTATCGGAATATATAATAACGGTGGTTTATTGGGCTTGAGCGGTGCTTTATATAAAAATAACTTTTTTAGTTTGTGGAGCGCAAACGTTGGTGCAAATTCAGCTAAAGCTCACACTAGTTTTGGAAATGATGATTTTAATATGTTGTATACAGGCATTGCTCAAAAATCAGGGTTTAATTTAGGTTTGTTTAATGATAAATTTATTATTCAACCTAATTTAATGCTATCTTATAGTTTTGTTAATACTTTTGATTTTACTAATTCTTCAGATGTTCAAATTGATGCAAAACCTTTAAATGTTTTACATATAGAACCTCAAATTAAATTAATAGGTAATTTTGGGGATTTATTACAACCTTATCTTGCTGTGTCTGTTGCTTGGAATATTATGGATGATGCAAGATTTTATGCTAATGATGTTATGTTGCCTGAATTATCAATAAAACCTTATGTTAGATATGGTGCAGGTATTCAAAAACGCTGGGGCGATAATTTGACTGCATTTTTTCAAACTTATATAACAAACGGCGGAAGAAATGGCGTAGGCTTGCAATTAGGTTTGAGATGGTCGATTGGAAAAGAAACTAAAAGAAACGTAAATTTTAAGGCAGGCAACATTCCTGATAAGCCCAAAACCGTTATTGAATTATTTAATAAAGTTGCTTCTGATTTATAAATCTTTAATTAAGGGTAATTTGCTTTTTATATATTTTAAAACAACGCCTGAATATGTTGATATTATCATTGTTAAAACAAAATAAAGGTAAGTGTTTTGAATTGGATTGTAAATCCAATAAATGTCATGTATATTTCTTTCAGACATTGGAATACCATTTATTTTAAATATTATAGCAGTCATTATATACATTACAAAAAGATGGTTTGCCATAATATGATATGTGTTTTCGCCTATTACTTTTATAAATTTTATATCTTTTAAATATTCGTATGTAACATGTATAAAAAATAATGAAAACCAAATTCCTGTAATACTTGTTAAAATTGGAACTATAATTTGACTGTCAAATCTTGCCCAAACAAGAACATAGCTTAAACCTATACCATGCTCGGGGTCAAAATCTCTGTTAAAATGCCATAAAATTGCTTGAATACAAACCACCCAAGCTAAAATTTTAGGGGTAAAAATATTATATTTTCCTTCGATTTTTGTTGTATAAAAGTGTCCTAAATATACAAAAAACAACGAAAATAATGTTCTTACAATTACTAGAAATAAAGGTGTTAATTCAAAACTTTTTGAGAGTGGAATAGCACTTAGACCCATTATAGCGTATATTATAAATTTTAGTTTTTCATTCTTTTCTCTTAACATACGTTGAAAATATAGAAAAGCAATCATAGTTATAAATAATTGAACTACAAACCACATAGGGCATGAAAGGTCAAATTGGTGTCCGTTTAAAAAAGGAGTTATAAAGAAATTTTTTAAATTTAATTCCATACCCCAAAATTTACCTGTCAATTTGTCGATTATAATAGTAATTATGCAATAAAAAGCAGAATATATGAAATATAAAACTAGTAAACTTTTAATTCTTCTTTTAATATATTGATATACATTATCTAAATATTTATCTTTAAAAAGCATTCCTGAAATAAAGAAGAATAAAGACAATTGAAAAGAATATGGCGGAAACATATCAAAAAAGCGAAATTCCAGGTGTCCTGAGACAACTAAAATAATTGCTAATGCTTTTAAAATGTTTATTTTATCTGAAAAAATTTTATCCATATTCACCTCAAAATAAAGTTTAACATAAAATCTTGGTTATGGAATGTTAATTTTTATGAGTTTTTCTATATAATAAACCGTTTAGAGAGTTATATTCAGGTGACATTTTTTGATTATTTATAAAATCTTCTGAAAGATTTGGGAATAATTTTTTTGCTTTGTTTTCCCAAAATTCAACTTCGGATTTTAGCGCAAGTATTTCATTTGTGTTTGAATAATATGATTTCATATCGCCACTTGAACATGTTGGAATTAGAAAATCTTGCCTGAATTCTTCAAAACTTATTTCAGATTCTTCAAGCACTCTTAGTCTTGAATTTTCGTCAATCTTAATTTTTGGTTGATATGAATAGATAAATGGGTAAAATTCCAGCAGTTGAGATTTTACTTCTTCAAGCTCCATATCTTCATCACTTAGAGCCGAATCTTCTTGAATCATTTTGTTGAATTTATCAACTGCTCCATTGCTACATAGCGAACATTGAATTTGTGCGCTATGTTCTAATTCATGAAATAGGCAGCTTGCTATTATTGCCATTTTTTCTTCTTTTGTTGCTATTCTTGTATTCGGATTTTCTTTAAGCGTCATTTGGGTTTCATCTTTATTTTGGCAAGCTACATAGCTAAAAAATATTTCAAAATCATCTTCTGAACCCTTCCAGAGTTTTTTCGAATTGGAGCTCACTACAAAATCGCCATCAGTAAAAGATGTTGGGATTTGAATTTCATTTATTGTAAAATCATATCCTGTGCGAAAATCTTCATCGCTGAATTTGATTTTGGGTTTAATTATTTCAATTCCGCCATAATTTTGAGATAAAACATCTTTTTGTTGTTCAAATATTTTGTTGTATAGCTCTCTTATTTCGCTTCTTGAAATATGGCTTGGATTATTTGATATAGATGATACAAAAGTATCTTTTTTGATTTTATTTGCACAGAAATTTATTGTGCTAAAGTTGTTGTTTGTTGTTGTTATGTTTTTATTTTTAGGCTTGTTGATTTGTATTGCTTGATTTATAAAATTTATTTTCATATTTTTATAAAACAGGTGAATTTATATAGTTGCTAAGATTGGAATGCATGACTTAATTACATACTAAAAAAGCACCCAATCGGGTGCTTTTTTAGTTGAATAATTATTTTATGTTTAGCGCTTTTTGAGTAGCTTTTAGTGATTCTAAATAGCAGTTGAGTTCATTGTCGTCTTTTGCGGAATTTAGGATTTGTAAAGCCTTTGCCATAATAGGGTTTTCATTAATTTTGATTTGTTCTAAATCAAAACCGGCTTGTTCTAAAGTTAATCCTAGTGCCTTTAGTAGCTTGTTTAAAGTTGTATATGTGGGAAAATATTTGCCGTTTTCAATTCGACATAAGTGTTTGTCATCAATATTTGCTTTTTCTGCTAACGCTTGTTGCGTTAAGCCTTTTGCTTTTCTTAGAGCCTTTAATCTTTCTCCGAAAGTGATGTTTTGTTTATTTTGTTTCTTGTTGCTCATAGCACCCTCTTTATTTTTTATTTTGTACTATTTTTATCTGTTGCAACACAACAAGAACGGCAATTTGAAATGATTAAATTATTGTCGTAAATAACACTTTATGTTAAACTAATCAACATGATGAAAGTTAGTGCAATGATTAATTCAGCAATTGTTTATATTTTGTTATTGCCAATGGCGACACCTTTTGAATATAAAATTTGTAATTTGGGCTGGAAACACATATCTCATAAACACAATGAAGCAAGCTATCAAAATGCTTGGTGTTCTTTAAATGGTGGTATTGCGGAATTTAAAAATAAAGATTTTACAAGGGTGGATTGTCTCACAAATACTCATGCGATAGAGTTTGATTTTGCAGATAAATGGGCGCAAAGTTTAGGTCAAGCACTGCATTATAGCGTTATGACAGGCAAGAAACCCAAGGTTATATTAATTCTTGATGAGCCTTATAAACAAATGATTTATTTTAAAAGAGTTCAAAAAATAGGCGAAGAGTATAAAATTGATACAGAATATGTTACAAATGATATTTTAAAGTTGAATAAAGAGCAAAAATGCAGTTATTCTAAGTGTAAATGTCATAATAAATAACGATACTAAAAAAGCACCCAATCGGGTGCTTTAAAGTTAAATAATATGGACAGATATTGTTGAAATTTAAAGACAAAATAATTAACAATTTTATGATAAAATAGTTGTATAGAGGTAATTATGACTTTAGAAAACAAATTAGGAATAACTGATTCAACAGAGCTTTTTAGAGTAGAAGAAAAAATAAGTAA
>CALUYD010000013.1 GCA_944324915.1 Candidatus Gastranaerophilales bacterium
TGCCGATGTAGCTCAATGGTAGAGCAACGGTTTTGTAAACCGTAGGTTGCGGGTTCGAGTCCCATCATCGGCTATTTTTATTAATTGAACCTTGTAATTATGAATGACGACAGATAAGCACTCCCGAGTGTGCGTAAGGTAAATTCAATAATGTGCCCTCGTAGCGCAGAGGTAGCGCACTCCCTTGGTAAGGGAGAGGTCGTGAGTTCAAGTCTCATCGAGGGCATTTTACCCTCAAAATTACAAGTCAAAGTCGCAAATTGACAATTAAATATTCGATTAACTATCTATAATGAAATAAATTTGATATGGGTAGATGGCCGAGTGGCTAAAGGCGACAGACTGTAAATCTGTTCCCGCGAGGGTACGGTGGTTCGAATCCACCTCTGCCCATATCTTTAAATATAAAACGGCATTTTGCCAAAACGTTATTACTTAAAAACAATAAAACAAAAAATAAGAACGAAGGAGAACTTATCTTATGGCTAGAGAAAAATTCGAAAGAACAAAGCCACACGTTAACGTTGGTACAATTGGTCACGTTGACCATGGTAAAACAACATTAACTGCTGCTATTACAGGTTGTATGGCTGCTGCTGGTCAAGCTGAAGCAAAAAAATTCGATGAAATCGATGCTGCTCCAGAAGAAAAAGCACGTGGTATCACCATTTCAACTGCTCACGTTGAATATGAAACAGCTACTCGTCACTATGCACACGTTGACTGCCCAGGCCACGCTGACTATGTTAAAAACATGATTACAGGTGCTGCTCAAATGGACGGTGCTATTCTTGTAGTTGCTGCTACTGACGGTGCTATGCCTCAAACTAAAGAACACATTCTACTTGCTCGTCAAGTTGGTGTTCCAAACATCGTTGTATTCTTAAACAAATGTGATATGGTAGACGATGATGAATTATTAGACTTAGTTGAAATGGAAGTTAGAGAATTACTTTCTTCTTACGAATTTGACGGAGATAATATTCCATTCATCAGAGGTTCAGCTCTAAAAGCTCTAGAAGCTGTTCAAGCAAATAGCACAATCGCTCGTGGTCAAGATAAATGGGTTGATAAAATTTGGGAACTTATGGATGCTATCGATTCTTACTTCCCAGAACCTGTTCGTGACCTAGATAAACCATTCTTAATGCCTGTTGAAGACGTATTCTCAATTACAGGTCGTGGTACTGTTGCAACAGGTAGAGTAGAACGTGGTATCGTTAAAGTTGGTGACGAAGTTGAGCTTGTTGGTTTAGGCGAAACTAAGAAAACAACTGTAACCGGTGTTGAAATGTTTAGAAAACAACTTGATCAAGGTCAAGCTGGTGACAACATTGGTGCATTGCTTCGTGGTATTGATAAAACTGAAATCCAACGTGGTCAAGTTTTAGCAAAACCTGGTTCAATTACACCTCATCACAAATTCACTGCTAACGTTTATGTATTGAAAAAAGAAGAAGGCGGACGTCACACTCCATTCTTCCCTGGTTACAGACCTCAATTCTACATCAGAACAACTGACGTAACAGGTTCAATCAAATTCGATGGCGAAATGGTAATGCCTGGTGAT
This sequence comes from Candidatus Gastranaerophilales bacterium, assembly GCA_944324915.1. Taxonomy (GTDB): domain Bacteria; phylum Cyanobacteriota; class Vampirovibrionia; order Gastranaerophilales; family Gastranaerophilaceae; genus RUG14156. Next base: position 1,571 of record CALUYD010000013.1, read on the forward strand.
AACGTTGTAATGGAAGTTGAATTAATCAACCCTGTTGCTATTGAACAAGGTATGAAATTCGCTATCCGTGAAGGCGGTAGAACTGTTGGTGCCGGCGTTGTAGATAAAATTATCGAATAATTTAATTTACAATTTAATAAATAAAAACCTCCCGATTTGGGAGGTTTTTTGTTAATAACATTTAATTATAATTTTTAGTAGTTGTAAGTACTGCATTCTTCGCTATCTCTGAATGATAAAATGAAGTAACCTATTGCACAAAGACCTACTGCAGTATATATTATTCTTGATAGTGCGCTCATATCTCCAAATAGGAAACTTACTAAATTAAAATTAAATGCTCCGACTAAGCCCCAATTTATAGCTCCTATAAGGACAAAAGTGTACATAGTCCATTTAACAATATTCATAAAAGTCATAACCATCTCCATTAATTCTTACTTTAGTATTATGCATTTTATTTTTGTATTTTTAAATACCGAAAAGTATAATTTTTTGAAGATGGTTATGTGACTTATTTATTTAATTTATTTATTTTACTTTAAATACAACGTTTGCTACCGCTGTTACTTTTTTGTCTATGCTTGATGTGTCGTTAATTCCCATATCAGATACCATGGTTGAATCAACAGGAGTGATTTGAAAAACACCCATTCTCATTGATTTTACTTTGCCTACTCTTGAGTTTGCTGCTTCAAGCATGGATTTTGCCCTTTGTTTAGCGTCAAGCGTTGCTTCTTTTAATAAATCAATCTTAATTGAAGCTAAATCAGAATAAAAATATTCCGGTGCAAATACTTCAATATTAATTCCTTTACTGATTAAATTTTGTATATCTGTTGAAATATCTTTTATTTTTTCAACATCATTTGATTTTAATTCGATTGTTTGATTTCCTTCAAAAGCAATAGCCTCATTTGTATTATATCCGCGTTCATTTTGTTTGTAGATTTTGTATCCGTGGATTGATTTTACATCTATATCTTCTTTTTTAATACCTTTATCTTCTAAATATTTAATTACAATAGGAGTTTGATTTTTTATGGCTGTATAGCTTGCTTTTTGGTTTATTTCTCTTGCGCAAACGGATAATGTCAGTCTTGCACTGTCTGATTTTACTATTTTAGAGGCTGAGCCTGTAACTGTGATATTATCATTTCTTTGAATTTTAGATGCAAAAATTAATGATGCAAATAAAAGCCCTAAAGTAATGATAATGCAAGAAATAAGAATCTGAAATTTCTCTATTTTTTCCATAAAATCCCCCTTTTTTGTTTATTATAATTATTTATCTATAAACATGCAATCGCCATAGCTAAAAAATCGATATTTTTCACTAACAGCGTGATTATATGCGCTAAATATGAAATCTTTGCCTGCAAATGCAGATACTAACATAATAAGAGTGGATTTTGGCAAGTGAAAATTTGTAATTAATTTATCAACTGATTTGATTTCATAAGGCGGATAAATAAAGATATTTGTTTTATCTTTTGTTGCAATAATTTTTCCATGTTTTTGATAAGTTGCTTCAAGACATCTTAAAACGGTTGTTCCTACTGCTATTGTTGAACCTTTTTTGTTTTCTATTAATTCTTGTGTTTCTTTTGGAATTTCAAAACTTTCATAATGCATTGTGTGTTTTTGAATATCTTCTGTTTTAACAGGCATAAACGTTCCTAAGCCGACATTTAGAGTAACGTATGCTATATGAACTCCTTTTTGTTTAATTTTTTCCAATAATTCTTTTGAAAAATGTAAACCCGCAGTAGGAGCAGCAGCAGAGCCTATATTTTTTGCAAATACTGTTTGATAGTTATCTTTGTCATCCTCTTTAACTTCTCTTGAAATATATGGAGGAAGCGGGATTGAACCATATTTATCCAAGGTTTTATAAATGTCATCTCCATCAAAAATTACTTCCACTATGTATTTTGGAATTTCATTTTCTTCTTTTGCTTGTCTTTTTTCTGTTAATTTAATTTTAAAATCGTCTGCAACATCAAGAATTTCACCTTCTTTAACCCTTTTTGCATTTTTAGTTAATGCCTCCCAATGATTAGAATTATCAATCGGATTTAGTAAAAATATTTCAACTTCAGCACCGCTTTTTCTGTGTGCAATAATTCTTGCAGGATAGACTTTTGTGTCGTTTAAAATTAAAATATCATCTTTGTTTAAATGTTCTAAAATGTCGTAAAAATGCTTATCTTTATAAGTTTTATCGGTTTTATTCAGATATAGCATTCTGCAATCCTCTCTCTTTGAAAGAGGATTTTGTGCTATCAATTCGCTGGGAAGATAATAATCAAAGTCAGATGTTTTCATTATTCTTTTAAATCCAATTGACGAGCTGCTCTTACTTCATCTGCTCTTGATATAGGAGTAGTTTTGGGGAATTGGTGGAAATCAATTCCATCGTCTATTTCTTTTGCAATTTTTATCATGACATCAACAAAATTATCTAAAACAGCTTTTGTTTCTGATTCAGTAGGTTCAACCATAAAGGCTTCATGAACAATTAATGGAAAATATATTGTTGCAGGATGAATATCTTCATCCATAAGCCTTTTTGCTATATCAAGGGTTGAAACCCCTTTTTCTTTTTTATCGGTATTATCAATAACAAATTCATGCGCGCAATGCGTATCGTATGCGATATGATAGTAATCTTTTAATTTTGATTTTAAATAATTTGCAGCTAAAACTGCGTCAGATGATATATCTTTTAATGATTTTCCCATCATATAGATATATGTATATGCTTTAATTAAAACGCTGAAATTACCGAAAAATGTTGCAACTTTTCCAATTGATTTTGGATAGTTATAATTTCTTTTATATTTTTCGCCGTCAAATTCAATTTTTGGAATTGGTAAATAATCTTTTAATTTTTCAATTACACCAATAGGACCAGAACCCGGACCGCCGCCTGCATGAGGTGTTGCAAATGTTTTATGTAAGTTAAGATGGACAACGTCAAATCCCATTAATTTAGGGTTAGTATGTCCCATAATTGCATTGTAATTAGCTCCGTCATAATACAATAAAGAGCCGTTTTTGTGCATAATTTCAGAAATTTCTACGATATTATCATCAAAAAGCCCTAATGTATTAGGATTTGTCATCATAATTGCAGCTATTTGATTTTGATATTCATCAACTAATTTTTTAAGCTCATCAATATCAACAAGTCCTTTAGAGTTTGATTTAACTTCTAATATTTCAAAACCGCACATAGCAGCGCTTGCAGGGTTTGTCCCATGAGCGTTATCTGGAATTATTACTTTTTTTCTTGTTTCGATTTCATTAATATCTTCAAAATATTTTTTAATTACCATCATTCCTGAAAATTCGCCATGTGCTCCAGCACAAGGTTGCAGAGATATTTCGTCCATGCCTGTTATAATTTTTAGGAAATTTTGAAGCTCATACATTAATTTAAGAGCGCCTTGGCAATCTTCATCATCTTGGTTTGGGTGCAAATTAACAAAACCTTCAAGTCTTGATGCCCATTCGTTGATTCTTGGGTTGTATTTCATAGTACAAGAGCCGAGCGGATAAAACCCTTTTTCTATACAGAAATTTTTATCGGATAATTCTTTGTAATGTCGCATTAATTCTAGTTCAGTTTTATCTTGAAGTTTGATTTCGCTTGTTCTTTTTTGCATTTTTCACCTTTTTTTAAATGATTATATAACAAAGTTAATTCATATAAAATAAAATACCGATAATTAAATCAGCAACCAAAATATAAACAGTGCATAAAATCGCTGATTTAGTTGTTGAAATACCAACGTCTTTTGCACCACCTCTTGTATTATATCCCACAGTAGAGCACACAAGAGCGATTAATCCTCCAAAAATTAAACCTTTCAGAAGGCTTACATATAAATCTTTTAAAACAAGCATTAACCAAACAGAATTAAAAAATCTGATAGGATGTAAACCGATTGAAAAATAGCTTACTAATGCTCCGCCTAAAACTCCTATTAATTCCGATATTAATACTATAAAAAATACGCTGAGCGCTCCTGCTATTATTCTTGGCGCAAAATAATATCCGATAGAATCTACTTTTAATACTTCAATAGCATCAATTTGATTAGTTACTTGCATATTTGCAACTTGAGCAGTAATTGCTGTTCCTGCTCTAGCTGCTAAAGCTAGCGCAGCAAAGCCTGGGGCAATTTCTCTAATTAGCGCAACTGTTAAAAAGCCTCCTATGTAGCTATCTGCTCCGGACATTAAGAATTGTTTTGCAACTTGCAGAGCTATAACGCAAGATGAAATAAAAACAATAGATATACAAATTCCTAAAGAGTCAAAGCCTATTGCGTTAATTTGGGAAATAACGCTTGATAATCTGACATTGCCTTTAAGAGTGTATTTTGTAGCTTGAATAAAATTTTGAACGCATTGACCCAAGAAACTAATCATAGTGCAATTATATCCATATAAATTAAAAAAAGCTAGATTTTATTTTTATTTTTTTATAAAATAGCGTTATGATAGTATTTGACATATTGTTTATATTATTGATAATTTATCTTTTTGTTTATTGTGGTTATCAGTTGTTTTTCTATATTAAAGCAAGAGATATTGAAAAATATTTTGAAATGCACGAAAAAACAAGAAGTATAATGATTGATAAGCGCAAACTTTGTGTTATTATTTGGGCGACTTGTAAAGATAAAAATTTAGATAAACTTTTGAGTGTATTAAATAGTCAATCTTATTCAAAAGAAAATTATGAAGTGCATGTTGTTTATCAAAAAGAAGAAAATGATACATCTGCAACAAGAGATTTCGCGCTTGGCGCAAGAATACATAATATTCAAAATCCTGATTATTTTTCAAAAGATAAAGCAGTAAATTTATTTGTGCAAAAAATGATTGAAGAACAAAAATTTGACGCTTTTGTGTTCCTTGGTGCTAATCGTATGATTGGTGAAAAATATTTGGAAAATATAAATAAATCTCTTGGAGAATCTTGCGTTTTGGTGGGTTCTAAAGTTTGTACAAATGAAAACCCGCAGCTTGCAAAAAGAATTAAAGCATCTATAATAAGCGCTTATTTAAAATATGTTAATCGCACAAATAGTATTGTTCGTTCATTGTTTGAATTACCGTTTTTTGTAGATGGTGAAAATCTTGTTATAACATCAGATGTTTTAGAAAAAATGGGCTATGTCGGAATTGAAGATAAAGATTCAGAGCTTGAATATTCTCTTGATTTAGCTTCTAACGGCATAAAATCAATATATTCTCCTTATATTATTACGGCTGTTGATGTTAAAAATTATGATTTTTCATCTCCAAGCTGGAGAAATAAATTTTCGCTTTTTGCTTATTATTTTCCTCTTTTGATATTCAAGAGCAATCCATTTAAAGAGTTTATTTTATTTTTATTAAAGCCAAATTCTTTGGTTGTTTTATTTAGCTATATTTTATTATTTATATTATCGATTTATATGCCAAATCATGTGGCACAAAAAGTTGTTGCGCTTTTGGGCGTGTGTTTATTGATAAATTTTGCGGTTTCTGTAAAAGTTTCGCAAATACAAATAAAAGAAATCTTTTGGCTAATGCTTTATCCTTTATGTTTGAGTTGGCAAAAATTAAAAATTTTAATTAATGCGCTTACAATGCGCTCAATAATAAATAGTGAATATGAAGAAGAAAATGTAAGCTCTGCCACAATTAATGCTGTTGCAAGTAATGGCAAAAAAGATTTTGTTTGCAAATTAGATTTGGTTTCTGAAGATGGTATGAGAAAAGTTGTCTTTAGAGAAGGCAATCGCTTTATTGTCACTGATTCATATCTTAGAATGTATGATGCATTAGCTGATATGACTTATAAATTAAAAACAAAAGGCATAACTTTAAAGATATGTCAAAATTGCAATCATTTTTCAATTTCGCCTGACGGCACACTTGATTGCTTAAATGGCAAGTGTCAAGTTTCTCAAAATGAGATTTTGATTTGGAATGGTTGCCAATATTTTTATATTGCAAATCAAAATCAAGAAAATAATTAATTTAAATAAGGCGTTGTTCGATTTTCTGATATTGTATAGAGCTTGAATAGACCATTGTCATAGCCTTGAGCAAGGCTTGGGTATTTTTTAATTGCTTGATTCATAGGAAGAATTTCTTCTTCTTGATTTTCGTTTATAATATCTATCATTATATTTGAATTTAGATAAAATTTATCGCTTGATGTATATTCAAGCCAATCATTTAGGGCTTGTTCGGCTTTAGGAAAATCTATTGAGCCATCTTCTTTTCTGTTTGAATCTGCAATATTAGATAATATAATTTGCATATATGCTCTTGCAAGATTTGGATCTTCTTGAATTAATTTTATTGATTGATGATTGTTTTGAAAATAATATTTTGACATTTCCCCTATACCAAACATGATAAAATCGGCTTTATCGTAATCAAATTGGTCATTTTCATTTAATAACATCATATAAGCATTATTGATTTCTTCATAGCTTGATAAATCATTTATTAAAACGTATGCTGAAAATGTCATTGCGGTTTGAAGATTTATTGAACCATCGGCATTTTTGCAATATAGATTAAGGAATATTCTTTTATCTATATCAGAAGTTTCTTCAAATGCAACATTTAAAATTGCCATAGCTTCATCATAATTTGGAGCATTTTTAATATTTATAAAGCTCATATCTAAAGTATCTTGGGCAACACTCGTTTTAATCGGCCTATCTGTTTTTGATGTTTTATTTTTTGTAAAGTTTATTCTGCTAAAATTTTGAATACTGTTTATTTTCATATTTTTGCCTTTTTTATATATAACGCTTGTGAAAATATTTTTTGTCATTTAATATCGATATTATTAAAAATTTTTCCAAGCATATATATAGAACCGCAAAAGATTTTTAAATTTTTCTTATTTTTGATTATTTCTTTTATTTGTTCAATGTTTTCCAGCTTATTTATTTGGTATTCTTTTGGTAATTCGCTAAATTTAAGCGCATTTGGATAATCAAATTCATAAAAATAAAATTCATCATTTTCTTGAATTAATGTTTTTAACATATTTTTGTAGTCTTTATTTTTTAGACATCCAAAAATGAATGTTTTTTTATCATTTTTAAAATTTTCATCTAAAAAATTCCTCAAAGTTTTAATTCCTGAGGGGTTATGCCCTGCATCAATCAGTATATTTTTTTCTTTATGGAATTCTAATCTAAAGCGCCATTTGACTTTTTTTAGTGCGTTTTTTATAGTTTCATCTTTAATATTTAAATTGAGAGATTTTACTGCTCCTAAGGCAAGTGCTAGGTTTTGAGCTTGATGTACGCCTAATAAATTAAATTCATATTTTTTGTTGTTAATTATTGCATAATTTTTATCTTCTAAAATTACTTGAATATCATCTAAATCAATAATTTTAGCGTTCTTTTTTTTGGCTATATTTTTAATTGTTTCATAACCCAGATTATCTTTTGAAACTGCAACATTTGAATTTTCTTTGATTATACCTGCTTTTTGGATGGCGATTTCATCAATATTGTTGCCTAATCTTTCGGTATGATCAAAATCAATGGTTGTTATAACTGAAGTTGAATTTTTTATGACGTTTGTTGAATCGTATAAACCGCCAAGACCGACTTCTAAGACAACATAATTTACTTTTTTAATGTAGAAATAGTAAAAAGCTACCGCTGTGATTAATTCAAATTCTGATAATTCAATATTGTTTTTTTGAGCTAATAAGTCAATTTCATTGGTTAATTTATTGAAAATATATTCGCTGATATTTTCGCTATTTACGCAAATTCGCTCAGTGTATGAAAATAAATGCGGGCTTGTGAAAAGACCTATATTTTTATCTTGAAAATGTTCAAGCAAAATTTCATTTATAATTTTGCTTGTTGAGCCTTTTCCGTTTGTTCCTGCTATGTGGATTATTTTATATTTTTCTTGCGGATTATCAAGTAAATTTAAAATTTTGGTTATTCTCTCAAGCCCCAATTTAATATGGAATTTATTATGACTTGTTAAAATTTCTTCAGCAGTTTTCATTTATTTTTCCATTGCAGAATTTATTTGCTCCACTATTTTTTTAGCAGAGTTTAATTTTGCTATTTTATGTGCATTGTATGATAAATTTGATAGCTTTTCTTTGTCTGTCATCAAATTATTTACAAGCTCGTATAAACTTTCATTATTACAATCTTTATCTTCTAACATTAAAGCAACGTTGTTATTTGCTAAATTCATAGCGTTTTTCTTTTGGTGGTCTGCTGCTGCATAAGGATATGGTATTAAAATTGACGGTAGAGAACAAGCACAAATTTCAGATAAGCTCAATGAGCCGGCTCTTGAAATTACAATATCCGCTGATAATAAAGCAAGATACATTTTATCAAAATATGGCTGCAAAACGAGATTATCAGGCAATTCTTCAAATTCATCAAGAACTTTTTTGGTTACTTCATCAAAGTTCTTTTTGCCTGTTTGCCATAGAATTGTTATACCTTTTTTGTTTGCAAATTCTTTTAGAATTTTAAAAGATGAATTGTTTATTGTGCGTGCTCCTAAAGAGCCACCCATAATTAAAATAGTAAAATTATCTTTTAGAGATAATTCTTCTCGTGCTTGTTTTTTAGATATTGTGCTAAATTCTTGTCGGATTGGATTTCCGTTTACTTCTATTTTTTTAGCATGGATGTATTTTTTAGCTTCTTCAAATGCTAAAGATACGCTATTTGCTTTTGAGCTGAATGCTCTTGTTACAATCCCCGGGATTGCATCGCAATCATGAAGTACGTAAGGAACTTTAAATAAAATAGCACAAATTAAAGCTGGAGCGCATACATAACCGCCTGTCGCAAACACGACATCGGGTTTATATTTTATAAAGTAGCTCATAACTTTTATTGTGGAAAATAAAAGTCCAAAAAGCCAGCTTATGAATTTAAGACTTAGCTTTCTTGGCATACCTTTTGCGCTGTGAGATAAGAAATTATACCCGTTTTTTTGAGCTATTTCATATTCTAAATTTTTTTTGTTGCCTAAATAATAAATATTTTCATTTTTAACGCCTGTATTTAATAATTCATTTATAACAGAAACTGCTGGATAGATGTGTCCTCCTGTTCCGCCTCCTGTTATAAAATAAATTTTATTGTTATTGTACATAATGAACTATCCTTTGAACTTTTTTCTTTGAAATGTTAATTAAAACACCTATCATGCATAATGTTACAAATAAACTTGATCCGCCATAGCTGATAAGCGGTAATGGTATACCTGTTGCAGGAACGAATGAGCTTGCAACAGACATATTTGTAAACGCTTGGAAACAAATTGAAAATGTTATTCCGACTGCTAAAATTTTACCGAACATATCGGGACATTTTTTGGCTATGATAAAGCCTCTATGCAAAAATACGCAGAATAAACATATCAAAAAGAAACATCCTAAAAATCCGAATTCTTCTCCGATTATTGCAAAAATAAAGTCTGTATGACCTTCCGGAAGCCAAGACAGTTTTTGTTTGGAATTACCAAAGCCAACGCCAAAAAATCCGCCTGATGAAAAAGCTACCATTGATTGAATGATGTTGTAACCTGCTCCTAATGCGTCTGAAAAAGGATTCCACCAAACTTTTATACGTTGTAATTGATAACCTCTTATTGTTGTTGCAACGCCAATAACCCCCAAAACAAAAGCACTTGTAATGATTTTAGTTGAACCGCCTGCCACATAATACATTACAAGAGAGGTTGTAAGCAAAAGAATTATCATTGATAAGTTAGGTTGCATATAAATCAATAGCAACATTGCTGCAAAAATAAAATAAAACGGGTATTTTGCAGGGTCTAAAATTTTACAATTTTTTGAAAATAATGTTGCAAAATATAAAACTAAAGCAGGTTTTGCCATTTCTGAGGGTTGGAATTGCATAGGACCTATTACAAGCCATCTTTTTGCTTCGTTTACAGTTACACCTAAAGGTGAAAATTTAACTAAAGCAAGCAAAATAAGCACAGTTAAACCCATAAAACCGGCAAAAGGCTTTAATTTTCTATAATCAAATTTTGAAAAAAAGCATGCTCCAAAAACTCCTCCAATTAGCCAGATAAATTGTTTTAAGGTAAAGCTAATTGGATTTTCGCCATAGCTTATGGCTTTTGGTGCGGATGCTGAAAATACTGCCATTATTCCAAAAACGACAATAAAAATCGTAACAACGATTAAAATATTGTCAGCAGGAGTTTGGGTGTAGGTTGTATTAGTATGTGTATGTTGTTTATTTTTTTGATAATACATAATTTCTAAAAGCATCCCCTCTTTTTTCGTAGCTTTCAAACATATCAAAACTTGCACATGCCGGAGATAACAATACTACATCCGGTTTATCCAAAGAGGCTATATCAATCGCTTCTTCAAGCGTTTTAGAGTTAACTATATTCATGTATCCGTTTTTGGATAGTTCATCTTTAAATCGCTCAGTTGCTTCTCCTATTAAGATGACTTTGGATATTCTTTCTTTAACTGCTTTGATAAAATCTTTTAGAGTTGTTTTTTTATCTCTGCCGCCTGCTATTAAAACAACTTTTTTATTTTCAAATGAATTTATTGCAACAATGCTTGCTTCGGGGTTTGTTGCTTTTGAGTCGTTGTAATAATCAGTGTTTTCTATTGTTCTTATAAATTCAAGTCTATGCTCAATTGCTTTGAAAGATTTTAGAGCTTCTTTAATTTCATTGGTGCTTAAACCGATTATTTTTGCAGCTAAAATTGAGCACATTGCATTTTGAATATTGTGCGAACCTACTATTTGAAGCTCTTTTGTGTTGATTATTTTTTCGTTATTATAGATTATTTCATCATCTTCAAGATAGATACAATTTTTTATATTTTGTTTTGTTAATGAGAAATAATAAACCTTGGCTTTAATTTCATTGCCCAATTTTTTAGTCATTTCATCATCATAATTTAAAATAGCATTGCAGTTTTCATCCATATTTCTAAATGGTTTTGCTTTTGCTTCAAAATAATTTTCTAATGTTTTATGCCATAATATATGATCAGGCGTTAAATTGCAAAATATTCCAATAAAAGGAGCGCATTTTGGTGAATAATTTAATTGATATGAACTTGCTTCAACAACGTAATAATCAACGTTTTTGTCAATATATTCAATAGGGCTTATGCCTATATTTCCGCAATATGGTGCATTGTATTTTTTAGATAATATATGAGAACATAGCGCTGTTGTAGTTGTTTTTCCGTTTGTTCCTGTGATTAGCACCATTTTTTTGCTATCAAATTTTGAAATATATTCTATATCTGAAAAATAAGGAATGTTTTTTTCTTCCAATTTTTTCAATACAGGTGCATCGGTTGGAATTGAAGGGCTTAATATACAAAAATCACTATTGTTTATGAACTCATCGCTATGATCGTTGAATTCAATATTTATACCCATATTTTTTAGCTCTTGCGCGATTGTTTTATCTTTTTCTTTTAAATCAGAAAATTCGCTTATATAAACATTTGCGCCATGTTTTATAAAATATTTTGCAGATCCTATCCCTGTTGTCGAAAAGCCAAGAATTAGCACTTTTTTGTTTTTTAAATTATCCATTTTTATGCCTTACTAAAATAATAAACCAATATAGTTAATAAACAGCTTATGAAAGTTACTAAAGAAAATACAAATACAATCTTGTTTTCACTCCAGCCGGATAGTTCAAAATGATGATGAATAGGGCTCATTTTGAAAACTCTTTTTCCTGTTAGTTTAAAACTTGTAACTTGTATCATAACAGATAGTGTTTCGCATATAAAAACAATGGCAATAGGGATTAACCATAGTTCAAATTTTCCCATAATGGCAATTGTGGCTAATAAGCCGCCTAGGGCTAATGAGCCTGTATCTCCCATAAAGATTTTAGCAGGTTTTTTATTGTAATATAAAAAGCCCAAGCATGAAGCGCTTGCTGCAATTGATATAATTGCTAAATCAAGATTATTATTTAAAAAGCAAATGATAGCGCAAGCTAAAAATGCAATAACTGAAGAATTTGCAGCTAAACCGTCTAATCCGTCAGTAAGATTAAGAGCGTTTGACGCCCCAACCATCATAAACACAACAAAAACAGGATAAAACCAGCCTAAATCAAAACTGAAATTTAAGAAAGTAACTTCTGTTTGATTTGAAAAAATAATGTAAAATGCAGGAAGCATAGCAACTGCAATTTGTAACATTAATTTTGCCCTTGCAGATAGTCCCAAGTTTTGATGAGCTTTTATTTTTTTGATGTCATCTTCAAAGCCTGTAAATGTGTAAAAAATTAATGTCATAAGAACGATTATTGCTCCTGTTGTAGCTTTTTGCGCCATAAAAAGAGCAATGATAGAAGCTATAATAATTGAAGCAATTATAAACACACCGCCTGTTGTTGGTGTTTTTTCTTTATATGAGTGCATTTGAGCAACTTCTTCTCTTAAATATTGAGAATAGGCTTTCTTTTTCATAAAGTTTATGTAAGGAATGCCGAATAATAAACATAAAATCAAGGCAATAAGCCCTGCTACACTAATCATTATCATATTTTTCCACCATTTCAATTATTTGTTCGAACTTCATTGAACGAGATGCTTTAAGTAAAATTGTTGTTCCTTTTTGAGTGTTTTCAACAATATATTTAGCGCATTGTTCGTTATTTTCAAATGCAACACTTTCTAAAGTTGTATTTCTTGCGATGTGTTTAGCGAGATTTCCTACGGTTAAAAGTTTAATATCGCTGTAATTTGATAAAAATTCACCAATTTGTTTGTGATACATTATTTCATCTTTTCCTAATTCTCCCATATCGCCTAAAACCAGAGTAATTGGTTTTGGATAAATTTTAAGAAAAGTTTTTAAAACCGCATTCATTGATTCGGGATTAGCATTATAGCTATCGTTTATGAATGTTAAGCCTTTGATTTCGGTTTTTTCCCAGCGTTTTTCAATTGGTTTATAAGCCAAAAGCCCTTTTTTAATATTTTGAGGAGTTATTCCTTGGCTTAGACCTGCTTCAATTGCAAGCATAGCGTTTGATACATTGTATTCCCCCGGTTGGTTGATTTCCCAAGTTTCACCCTTGTAGTCAAATTTTGTTGAATTGATTGCAATTTCAATGTTTTTTGCATCTTCTAATTTTGTGAAGATTTTTTTGCCTTCATAATTAAGATTTTCTTTTAGATTATCGCTTTCAACTCCTATAAATAGCCCTTCTTTTTTAAGGTTTTTAGCAATTTCACATTTAGCTATTGCAATATTTTTAAGTGTTCCTAATCTTTCAACATGGGCTGAACCTATATTTGAAATAATGCCTATATCAGGGTTTGAATAGTTTGATAAAAGCTCAATTTCACCTAAATTTCTCATACCCATTTCAACAATACAAACTTCGCAATTAGTTGGCATATTGAAAAATGTTTCGCATAAACCGATTTCATTGTTGTGGTTTAGAAAAGTTTTATATGTTCGATATTGAGTTGAAAAAACTCGATATAACATTTCTTTTGTTGTAGTTTTTCCGCATGAACCTGTTATTGCTACAACAAGCGGATTAATTTTGTTTCTTATATAGTTTGCTAATTTTAAATATGCAACAAGAGCATTTGGAACATATATTATAAAATCAGCTTCTTGGTTTATTTTATATTTATCTTGGGTGAAATATCCACGAGCACCTGAGCTTAGAGCTTTATCTATGAAATTATGTCCGTCAAAATTTTCACCTCTAAGAGGTAAATATACATCCCCTTGTTTTAATTTTCTTGTATCTGTTGAAATATCGAATAAAATTTCATCATTAGCAAGTTCATTTTTGTATAAAATTTCGCACTCCAGCGCTTTTGTTATTTCTTTTAAATTAAATTGCAAAGTTTTCTCCAATAAATTCTCGTATAGAATAATTTTATCTCAAAAAAAGCATTAATAAAATAAATTTTAAGTTTTATTTTAATTATTCGAAAGGATTTGTTTCGCCTTTTTTGAGTTTGTATATTTCACCGCATTTTGAGCAGGCTAAAATTCTTTTAGTAGAATCAATCGGAACAAATAAATGGTCGCATTTTTCTATTTCAACCTCTTTTTTTGGAGGCTGTTTTTTAAATTTTCCTGATTTAAAATCTTCTTTTAATTTTAAAAATAGTTCTATTATGTACATTTTTAATTTATAATTTAATTATGGATAATAAACTACACAAATTCATATCCTCAACAGTATCATATCACGATTTTAGAGAAGCCGTTAATATTGCTCGAAAATTAAATTGCGGTATTGAGATTTCTCGTTTTGGAAGATTGATTGATATTGAAGATGATTTTGAAAAAAACAAAAAAGAATACAAAGCAATTTTAGCTGATTTTGAAAATGAAGTTACTTTGCATGGTTTCTTTTCTAATTTAAATATTGCTGCAAAAGACCCTCTTATTGCTCAAATTAGCAAGAAAAGATATTATCAAAGTTTAGAGCTTGCAAGCGAATTTGATGTAAGAACAGTTGTTTTTCATACTTGTTACAATAATTTATTGAAGCACAAGCAATATCAGCAAATGTTTTTTTTAAAGAACATTGAATTTTATAAAGAATTTGTCAAAAATTTTGAAGATTTAGGAATTATGGTAACAATCGAAAATGTCCATGAACCAAATCCTGAATTCATAAGAAATCTTGTTGCTGCGGTTAATTCTCCTAATTTAGGAACCACTATTGATATTGGACATTGCAATTTACATTCTGAATTAAAGCCATCGGATTGGATTAGAGAATATGGAATAATGCTAAAACACATGCATTTTCATAATAATTATAAAGACGAAGATTCTCACTCCAGCCTTAAAAGGGGCTCAATAGATATAAAAGAAATATTAAAAACACTCAAAGAATTACATCTTTATCCTACTATTACTTTTGAAATTTTTGAAAAAGATGATTTATTTGAATCTGTTGATTATTTTTCACAATTATGCCAAGAACTAGAAATAGAACACTGCTAGCTTGGAGTTGACATTTCTTTTAAGAAAATGGATGATTTTGCTAAAATTGTTTCTCTTAGTGCAACAGGGTCATTAATTGTAAAATCCATTTTATTCATAACTTTAGGCTCTAAAAGAGGGTTTGGCATATTTGCTTGAACTAATCTGTCCGCGCAATATACTATACCGCAAACAGTAGGAAGTGAACTTTGCGCAGGGTCGTGATGGTATCTTATGCAATTTGTTAAAATTACAGGTAATTGCCATTTTTTTGAAATTAACGCACCTAAAACACAATGGTTTGTGCCAAATTGTGCATCTTCAATATCTACCAAATTAACATTATCTTGGGCAGCTAAATATCTTACTTTTGAATATTTAAGAGGATTTTTTGAGTTTAAAAGCATTTTTCCGATGTCATGCAAAAATCCGATTACAAAAGCGTCATCAGGATTAATTACTTTGTATTCTTTAGCTAATATTTCAGCAGCAACCGCACATCTTATGGAATGTTCCCATAATTCTCTGCTTCCTTGTGCTGTCATCATTTGCTTTAGCGCAAGGCTCATAATTATATTTTTTGCTTTCATCATACCAAGTACAACAAGTGCTTTTTGGATTGATGTGATTTGTTGTCTAAAACCGTAAAATGCTGAATTTACCAAACTTAGCGTTTTAGTAGAAATAGCTTGGTCAACTTGCATAATTTTTGCAAGCTCTGCTATTCCTGTTGCAGGGTTTTTGATAACACTCAATGCTTTAACCATAACATTGGGCATAGGTGGTATATCTTTAAATTCCGCCACAACTTGTTGTGGGTCTAGTCTGTTTGGATTGTTGTTCATCATTTTGGTTATACCTGTAAGTGTTTTTTAATGCTTAGGAAACTTCCTATTGAGCTAAATGCAACTCCTAATGTTAATACACTAAATAGTACGGTAAATTGTGCTAATGGGTCAATTGAAATCATGAAAAATTCATGCATTTTTATGATATATTTTTGAACCATATCAATAGGAATAATTGCAACCAATGCTCCTAAAAAGCCGTAGATTGCGCCTTGTAATATTAATGGTGTTTTAATATACCAATTCGATACACCCATTAAGCGCATGATTTCTATTTCTTCTTTTCTTGATTGTATTACTAATTCTATTGTGTTGTTGATAATCGCTATCGTTAGAATACATACAATTACCACAAACATTAATGTTGCTGTGTTTATGATTGTATTAATTGCTTCAAATTTCTGAACCAAATCTTTTGCATAGCTTGTATCGTTTACGCCATCGATTTTCTTTAAGCTATTCATAACGGCATTGATATTTTTTGTATCATCAAGTTTTACATGTAATGTATCAGGCAGGGGATTTGTAATATCAGGAACATCTATTTCTTTTTTTAATTGTATCCAAGAGTTTTCTTTTGAAATAAATGTTACTTTTTGAACGTGCTCTAGGCCTCTAATTTTTGTTATTGTAGCATTTACATCTGCTTCGGGTGATAAATAAGCACTTACTTCGAGGGCTGAGCCCATAGAGCTTACAAATGAATTAAGAGCAAGAGTTATTCTAAAAATTGAGCCAAAAATAGTTAAGATTGCAGCTATTGTTGTAATAATTGCAATATTGACAAGACCTGTTTGAGCAATACTTTTGATTGTTTCTATTGCTATTCTGTAAGTTATTCTTATCTCAGACATCCAATCTTTTGGAATACGTGATTTAACTTTTTGTTTAAAGTTTTGATTTTTAGCTTTTCTAGTCATAAGTTCCTGCTTGCATATCTCTTATAATTTGCCCATGGTCTACGGTTACTACTCTTTTTCTGAAATAATTAACCATTGCTTGATCGTGAGTTGATACAAGAATTGTAATTCCTCTTTGGTTAACTTGTTCTAAAATTTGCATAACTTCAAGAGAATTTTTAGGATCTAAGTTTCCTGTCGGTTCGTCTGCGATTAATAACGGTGGGCCATTAACAATAGCACGAGCAATAGATACTCTTTGTTGCTCTCCGCCTGATAATTCGCAAGGTTTTGAGCGGTATTTATCTTCAAGCCCAACAACTTTAAGAGCACCCATTACGCGAGTTTCAATTTCTCTTGATGAAATTCCCATAGTACGGATAACATAGGCAATATTATCATAAACCGTATGGTTTTGAAGAAGTTTATAATCTTGAAAAACTATACCCATACAACGTCTTAGACTTGGGATTTTATTGGGCGATAGATTTCCTATGTTAATCCCTGCAACATATACATCTCCTCTTGTGGGGCGTTCTTCAAGGTATAACATTTTCATTAATGTTGATTTTCCGGCACCTGATGAACCAACCAAAAATACAAATTCGCCGGGGCGAATATGCAGATTTATTCCACGGAGTGCGTATTTATTTTTATATTGTTTTACTACATCTTTAAGTATTATCATTTTACATCCATAAATTCAATTATTTTTTCGTATATTTTTTTATCGGTTAATCCGTAAAATTCCATTAATTGACGTTGTTCTCCGGATTGACCAAATGTGTCTTTAGTGCCTATTCTGTACACTCTTGCAGGATAGTGTTCGCATAAAGATTCGCATACAGCGCTTCCTAAGCCCCCTATTATGCTGTGGTTTTCTACAACTACAACTTTTCCTGTTTTTTGTACACTTTGTTTTAAGGCAATATGCTTAAATGGTTTTACAACAGGATAGTGAAGAATTTCTGCTTCAATTCCAACTTCTTGAAGTTTTTTTGATGCTTCAATTACTTCATATAATGTTTCGCCATTTGTAACTATTGTTATATCATTTCCTTCTTTAACTTTAACGCCTGTTGCAGGGTTGAATTTGTATTCTTCAGAAAAAACAGATTTTAAGTTAGTTCTTGGTATTCTTATATACATTGGCCCTGGGGTATTTGCGGCGTATTCAATTACTTGTTTAACTTCTTCGCAATCCCCCGGCACAATTACTTTCATATCAGGAATTGAGCGCATATAAGAAATATCTTCCAATGCTTGGTGAGAAGCACCGTCTTCGCCTACTGTGATACCACCATGGGTTGCAACAATTTTTACATCTAATTTTGAATAACAAATTGTGTTTCTGATTTGATCTAAGCATCTTGCTGTTGCAAACATTGCAAAAGTGCTTGCAAAAACTGTTTTACCGCCATAAGCAAGACCTGCTGCTGTTCCCATCATGTCTTGTTCTGCAATACCGCAGTTAAAAAAGCGCTCAGGATATGCTTTTGCAAACCTGCAAGTTTGAGTAGAACATGACAAATCTGCGTCTAATACAACTATATTTGGGTTTTTAGCCCCTAATTCAACTAATGTATCACCATAAACATTTCTTGGAGATTTGATTTCAATATTTTTACTAAACATTTAATTCCTCCAATGCTTTAGCTAGTTGTTCATCGTTTGGAGCTTTGCCATGCCAGCCTGCGTTATTTTCCATAAATGAAACGCCTTTGCCTTTAATTGTGTTAGCTATTATGGCACATAATTTGTTTGAATTCTTTGCTTCAAGCAAGGTGTGTTCAATTTCATCATAATTATGACCATCTATTGAATAAACGCTAAATCCGAAAGCCTTTAATTTTTCATCTAACGGTTCAAGCGATTTTATATCGCAAGTTCTACCGTCAATTTGAAGTTCGTTTTTATCAATTATAACAATTAAATTATTAAGTTTTTGATTGTTAGCGTTCATTAAACTTTCCCAAACGCTTCCTTCCTGCATTTCGCCATCTCCTAAAAGAACAAAAACTTTTGATGTTTCGTTTTTATCAAGGCGAAGTGCTAAAGCCATTCCAACACCGATTGAAAGCCCTTGACCCAATGAGCCTGTTGAAACTTCAATCCCCGGTAATTGAGCTCTTGAGCTTGGATGTCCTTGGAGTTTTGAGCCTAACATTCTAAAGCTCATAAGCATATTAACAGGGAAAAATCCGCAATGAGCTAATGTTGCATATAGCGCAGTTGAAGCATGACCTTTTGATAATACAAACCTGTCTCTTTTATTAAAATCAATTGATTTATCCCATTCAACGGGTACATTTAAAACTTTTTTGTATAGTACCGCTAAAATATCAACACAAGAAAACGCACCTCCGGGGTGTCCTGATTTTGCATTGTGTATCATTTTGATGATGTCTTGTCTGAGTTTGTTTGTAAATGTTTTCAAAATATCAACCCTTCTTTTGTATGGATTCTATTATACACTTTATTAAAAATATTGGCAAAACAGGGAATATTCGCTTAAATCTTTCAGGTTGTAAAATAGTCCTATAAAGCCATTCAAGTCCTAGTTTTCTATATATCATCGGTGATTCTTTTACAATTCCCGAAAATACATCAAAACTACCTCCAACGCCTACCATGGTGCAACCTTGTAAAACAGATTTTAGTTTTACGATTATTTCTTCTTGTTTTGGTGAACCCAAGCCCACAAGCAGAATTTGCGGATTTGCGGATTTAATTTCTTCGATTATTTTGTTTTCATCATCAAAATAGCCGTTTCTCGTGTAAACAAAATTTAAGTTTGGATATTTTTTTAAGAAATTTTCTTTTGCTTTTTGAATAATTTCTTCTTTAGCGCCCAAAAAAGCTATACGATAGTTATTTTCAGAGGCCAATTTAATTAATTCTCTTGAAAAATCAACCCCTCTTATTTGATTTTGTTTGATTTTTTTGAGCTTTAAGGCTATTTTAACTCCGACGCCATCTGCTATATTTAAATCCGAATTTGACAAAATATTAAAGAAATGCTCATTTTTTTGTGCATTCATAAT
The DNA here is from genome assembly GCA_944324915.1 of Candidatus Gastranaerophilales bacterium. Taxonomy (GTDB): domain Bacteria; phylum Cyanobacteriota; class Vampirovibrionia; order Gastranaerophilales; family Gastranaerophilaceae; genus RUG14156. Next base: position 21,388 of record CALUYD010000013.1, read on the forward strand.
CATTTCGGGATTTATTGTGATAATTTGAAAATTTATATTGTTTCGAATGGCATCATTTGCCTTGTTTAAGGCTTCATCTAAGCTACATAAATCAATCGGACAATTTAATACAAAGGCTTTCATACTCATAATAAAATCCTATCATAAATATAAAATTTTTAAAAATTTTCTTTATAAAATCTTTGTTTGACTATGAAATATTTGTTTATTAGAATTTTAATATATTATTAAGATAGCTATAAAGGAATTTCTAATGAAAAGATGCACTGCAGTAGTTGGTTGTGGTATTTGGGGAAGAAATATTGTAAGAAATTTTTATAATCTTGGCGCACTTCATAGCGTGTGTGATTTAGATAACGATAATTTAAAAATGATTCAGGAGTTATATCCGGATGTTGAAGTTACAAATGATTTTAATAGTATTATTTCTAACCCTGAAATAATTGCACTTTGCATAGTTACTCCAAGTCATACGCATTTTAATCTTGTTAAAAAAGCAATTTTAGCAGGTAAACACGTTTATGTAGAAAAACCGATTTCAACTAAGGCTCAAGAAGCAAAGGAACTAAAAGAATTAGCTGAGCAAATGAATGTGAAATTATTGGTTGGACATCTTTTGTTATATCATCCTGCCGTAAACAGACTTAAAATGCTTATTGCAGAAGGCGTTTTGGGTGAAATAAAATATGCTCAATCTGATAGATTAAATATTAATTATTTCAAAAATGATAGAAGTGTTATGTGGGATTTAGCTCCGCATGATGTTTCAATGATAGCTCATGTTACAGGTAAGGCTCCCCTAAGAGTAATTAGCGCAACAGGTTGCGCAAGTGAGTTTGAAAATATATATGATATAACTCATCTAACTATTGAATTTGAAGATGGAGTTATAGGACAAGTAAGCGATAGTTGGATTCATCCGCAAAAAAGAGTTTCGTTGTTGGTTAGAGGAACTAAAGCTACTGCAATTTTGGATGATACAATTCAAGAAGGTAAATTAAAAGTTTATGATAATAAAAAAGGTTCTCAAAATGAGATAGAAGTTTTTGATTATTTAGAAATCGAACCTTTAAAACTTGAATGTCAACATTTTCTAAATTGTATTAAAAACGATAAAACTCCTCGCTCAGACGGTGAAAACGGCTATATGATAGTTAAGATTTTAGAGCAGGCTGAAAGTATGATGTTAGGCTCAAATAAAGAGCTATTAGACAATCATCAATTTAAACTTTCACGCTCAAAATAATTATTATATTGCATATTGAATTTTATGCTATAATATGTTGCTATGAATAGTGTAAGAAGAAAAAGAACTGCTCGCAAAGGACCTCAAAAAAGAAACATATTTTTTTGTTTCTTGTTGATGTGCGCTGCGGCATTTACGGCAGCTATATTTGCCTTTAATTTATATTTGGCTTCTCTGCCTCCAATTTCAAATTTTGAGGACATTAAGCCAAATCCTGTTACAACAATATATTCAGCTGACGGTGAAGTAATTAAAACTTTTACGGCGTTTAAATTTGAAAAAGTATCAATAGATAAAATCCCTGATTATTTAAAACAGGCGGTTATTGCTACTGAAGATAAGAATTTTTATCGCCACAGAGGTTTTGATACTATGGGTATGGTGCGCTCTACAATAACCAACATTATGTCCGGTCAAGTTAAACAAGGTGCATCTACAATAACTCAACAGTTGGCAAGAATTTTATTCTTATCAAACGAAAGAACATTTGATAGAAAAATTAAAGAATTAATAATAGCTCATAGAATTGAAAAAACTATTTCTAAAGATGAAATTTTAGAAATGTATTTAAATTCTGTGTATTTAGGTTCGGGCGTTTATGGTGTTTCAAGTGCTGCTCGAACATTTTTTGATAAAGATTTATCCCAACTTACTCTAGCTGAGCAGGCTTTAATTGCGGGTTTACCTCAAGCTCCTTCTATTTATTCACCTTTTGCGAATAAAAAAGCAGGCTTGAAGCGCCGTGATCAAGTTTTAAGAAGAATGTATCGCAATAAATACATTACTCTAGAACAAATGCAAGCTGCTCAAAAGGAGGGACTCAAGTTATCAAATAAACCAAGAATTTATTCATACAATAAAGCACCTTATTTTATAGATTTTGTATTGAATGAATTAAAAAATATCGGTTTTGAAGAACAAGAGATTTCCCAAGGCGGTTTAAAAATCTACACTACTTTGGATTATAAATCTCAAAATGTTGCTCAATCAACTGCAACATCAGCTTTAGCAAAAGCAGGATTAACAAAACCGACTAATCAAATTGCTCTATTTTCATTTTCTCCTACAACAGGTAGGGTTTATGCTTATATTGGCGGTAAAAATTATGAACAAAGTCAATACGATAGAGTTTCAAAAGCAATTAGACCATCAGGTTCATCTTTTAAACCTTTTGTGTATGCAACAGCGCTGCAACAAGGTGTTAGCGTAGATGATACTATTGAAGATACACCATTAACAATTCAAGATTGGTCACCAAAGAACTATGGTAAAAAATATCGTGGAAAAATTACTATTTGGCAAGCGTTAGCTATTTCATCAAACGTTGCTGCCGTTCGTTTGATTAAAAAATCAGGAGTAGATGCTGTAATACAAACGGCTAGAGAAATGGGTATAACTACTCATTTAGCAAGCGATATGACAATTGCACTAGGTTCAAACGGTGTAAAATTATATGATATGGTTGTAGCATACGGTGCTTTTGCTAACGGCGGTTATAGAGTTAAACCATATAGCGTTGAGCGTGTTGAAAACTCCAGAGGCGTTACAATCTATGAAAATTCAGGTCCTAAGATTGTTAAAGTAATTAACCTTGAAACAGCAGCAGGCATGGCATATATGCTAAGAAAAGTAGTTGAAGTTGGAACAGGTAAAGCTGCTAACTACGCACCGAATGTTGCCGGTAAAACAGGCACAACAAACGATTACAGGGATGCTTGGTTTGTAGGTTTTACTCCTGATATAGTTACAGGCGTTTGGGTTGGAAACGATAACAATACGAAATTACCTGGAATTACGGGTGGCGCTATGCCTGCAAGAGTTTTTGCGGGATATATGAAAGTTGCAAGCGAAAATTTCCCAAAAAGCGTGTTTGATTATCCAAAAATGTCCGGTAATTCTCAAGAATATTTAAACATTGGCGACGCTGATGAAACTGTTGATGAAACAGAAGAAAAAGAAGCAGATATAAAAGCGCAACAAAAACCATCAGCTCCACTGCCAACTTCAAATCAAAATCCGATTGAACAAGCAAAACCATTAAAACCAACAAAACCAAATAAACAATTCAGTGAAAATAAAGATGAATTAATTGAATATGATGATGAAAAACCAATTGATTCAGCTGTTCCGCTTCCTGGTATGTAATTATTTTTTTTCGAGGAATACAAAATATTTTCTAAGTACAAAATTCCCTATTGTGCCAATCAGGCTTGATAGGGATTTTGCCCAAAAATTATTCATTCCTATGTTTAAGAATAAAAATGTTGCTAAATAATCTGCTCCGCCCATTATTATTAAGGTTAGAATGTATGTAATTATTTCTGTGAATGAACTCCAGCGAGCTTTGTGTCTAAATAATAAAGAAATACACAATAAATAATTAACTAACGCTGATAATACGAAAGCAAGAGCTATATTTATAAATAAGCTGTCAAAAAATTTGGTAAATATTAAAAACAAAGTTATATTTATAATAGCGCTTACACCGCCTATAAATAAATAAATTAAAATTTGCATAGGCAATGGTGCGCAATGTCCGCCATAGTGCATAATGCAATAAAGAGCTCTTAAACCATCTTTTGCTTTTATTTTTTTACCTTCTTCGTATGTTCTTGGATTATAGCTTATAGCGCACTCATAAACTCTATATTTTCCTTTAGCAACATAAATTGTAACTTCAGGTTCAAAACCAAATCTGTTTTCTTTTAATTTTGGAACAATATTTTTTATAACATCTGCTCTAAATAGCTTATAGCAAGTCTCCATATCTGTAATATCAAGATTGGTATACATATTTGTCAAAAGAGTTAAGCCTTTATTCATAAATGTATGCCAAAAATAAAGTATTCTTCTGACATCACGTTTTAAATATCTTGAACCATAGACAACGTCTGCTTTGTTATCTAAAATTGGTTTAATAAGTTTTAAATAATCATTTGGATTATATTCATCATCCGCATCTTGAATACCTATATAATCCCCTGTTGCATATTGAAAACCTGTTTTAAGAGCAGCACCTTTTCCTTGATTTTTTTTGTGTGCAAAAACTTTTATTTTGGGATTATTCATAGCTAAATTTTTTGCAACTTCAAGGCTTTTATCGCTGGAACAATCATCAATAAGAACTAATTCTAATTTTATATCGTTTTTTTTAGCAAATTCATCTTGTTCAATTTTCAAGGTTTTTGAAACGATATTTTCCAGAGTTTTTTCTTCATTATATATAGGTATAACAAGGCTTAATGTCTTCATATATTTATTTTAGTCCTATCTTGTTATCTGGGCAAATAATTGCAATTTTGTTAAATAAATCGTAAAATTAGATTATGGATATAAAATATAATGCGGATGTGATAGTAGTAGGCGCAGGGCCAAGCGGAGTTTCTGCAGCGTTAAGTGTTGCAAAAGAAGGAAAAAAAGTTATCCTTGTTGAAAGAGCTTCTTATCCGGGGTCTAAGAATATGTATGGTGGAGCTGTTTATACGACTGCACTAGAAGAAGTTTTTGGGGATGATTTTGATAAATTTAAATTTGAAAGAGTAATCAATTCGCATAGCTGGGCTTTTTTAAATGATGAAGGCTCTTTTGAATTGACAACAAAAAATGACACTTCAAGATATGCTTATGCTATAAAAAGATTTAATCTTGAAAGCCAAATGATTGAAATAGCTAAAAAATACGGCGTTTATTATATTCCAAATACTTTAGTTAAAAATTTAATTCAAAAAAATAATTATGTAGTGGGCATTAAAACTGAACAAGAAGAATATTTTGCGCCTGTTACCATTTTAGCGGATGGTGTTAATTCGCTTTTAGCTAAAGAATTGAATTTAAGAAATAATTATCAGTCAAAAGATATTATTTTATCAGTAAAAGAGGCAATTAAGCTCGACAAAAAAACAATAGAAGAAAGATTTAACTTAAAAGAAGATTGCACAAATGGTGTTAGCAAACAATATTTTGGCACCGATTTTGGTTCTTTGAAGCAATATAAAAATCTTTTTATGATGACATTTTTATATACGTTTAAAGATACCGTTATGCTTGGCGTTGGGGTAAATTTAGCTGATTTATCTAAAAATAAATTGAATATCAATGAAATTTTAGAAGAAACTAAAAAACATCCTGATATTTATCCTTTGATTAAAGACGGTGAAACTATTGAATATAGCGCTCATTTGATACCGGAAGGCGGTTATAAAAAAATACCGAAACTTACTTCAAATGGTGTGATTATAACAGGGGATGCTGCAGGATTTGTTAACGGAGTTCATTTTGAAGGAACTAATTTTGCGCTGATTTCAGGCAAATTAGCAGGTGAATCTGCTTTAGTTGCGCTTGATAACAATAATTATTCTCAAAATACGCTTTCAATTTATAATAAAAAACTTGAAAAATCTTTTATATTGCAGGATTTATATTCATATAGAAATGTGATAGAAAATTTATATTCAAGATCTAATTCAATATCTGTTTATTATCCTAAAAAAATTAAAGAATTTTTTGAAATAGTTACAAGCGCAAATTGTATTTCAAAAAGCAAACAATTTAGAGAGTTTTTTTTCAGCTTTTTTAAAGATAGAAAAATCTCAGAATTATTTAAAGATGTCTTTATGGGGTTGAAATGTGCGCTAGATATATTTTTTGGTAAATAAATTATGCAAAATGATAAAAATAAAAAATCAATACAAGACAAATTAACAACTATTAAGTATAATTGTGATAACAAGTCACATTTAGTTGTGGATCAAAAAAAATGTGCAAAATGTAAAGAAAAAGTTTGTACTAAAATATGCCCTGCTAAAGTGTATGAGTTAGATGAAAATCAAGAAGAAATTATAGTTCAATATGAAAATTGCCTAGAGTGTGGCGCATGTAGAATAGCTTGTCCAAAAGGCGCAATATCGTGGGAATATCCGTCATCAGGCTGTGGAGTAATTTTCAAAAACAATTAAGGAGCAAATATGGAAAATCAATATTTTTCAAGATGGTATGATAAAGATCCGATTTTATCAATGTCTATAAGGACATTGGCAAATTCATCCGATGAAAGACAAATAGCAGTTGCCCTTAATTTGATTAAAGTTATTATTGAACATAATATTCAAGATAACAAATATGAAAATGTAGAAGATATTATGGCAGCGGTTGAAGACGGAAGAATACAAAGGGGTCATTGTCGTTGGTATGATATTGATTCTACCGTTAGAACAGCTATTCAAATGCTTGAAAAATGCTCTCCTGAGACAAAGAAAAAAGTTGCCCTTGAAATGGCTCAGCTTGTAATTGAAAAGATTATTCAAGACGAAGATAAAGACGAAATTGAAAAAGAAGAAGCTGATGCTCAAGCTCAAGAAAATAAAACAACAGTTGAAATAGACGGCAAAGAAATCGATATAGATTTAGATAGAATTATAAATAGCGAAGATGAATGATATTGAGAGATTTGAAAATCTTCAAACAACTATAAAATTAAATCCTAAAAATTTTCAAGCAAGAAGAGAGCTTATCATGCTTTGTCTTGATTTAGGTTTTGAGCAGGTTGCAATGGCTCATATTAAGTATTTGCTTGATATTTTTCCTGATGATGCCAATTTGTATTTTAATGCAGGGATTTGCTGGGAAAAATTAAAAAATTATGAAAATGCTCTTATTGCCTATAAAAAAGCAGTTGAACTAAAGCCTGATGAAGCTGATTTTTTGTATAATTTAGCGCTTTTATATGAACAAGTCGGCGATATAGATTCTGCAATGGAGAATTTTAAAAAAGTTATTTATTATAAGAATGAAGACGCTAATGCGTTTTTTTCAATCGGAATATTGTATTCAAAGAAAAATGAGCCTAAAACTGCTATAAAATGTTTTAAAAAAGCGATTGAATATAATTATAGTGATTATTTTGCTCATTTTTATTTGGCTGAAGAGTATAAAAAACTTGGTGAAATCGATTTTGCATTGTCTGAATATAGAAAAGTTCTTGAATTATCGCCTGATTATTCTTGGGCATATTTTAATATAGCTCAAATCTATTATGAACTTGAAAGATATGACGACGCTGTTATTATGCTTAAAAAAACAGTTGAGAAAAATCCTAAAGATATTGAAGCATATAAATTATTGTGTCAAATATTGATTAAACAAGAAAAAATAGATGAAGCATTTGAGATTTTGACTGATGTTGCTCAAAATAATGAAAATGGCGATATATATTATTTAATGGCAAGAATTTTTGAGCTCAACGGTGATGAACAATCAAGACATGATTGTTTAGAGCTTGCTCTAACTTATAAAGATTCTCTAACTTTTCCTTTTGAGGGCGTAAAAGGCGAATTTCAAAGTTTAAAGTAAACTTTCTTAATTAAATTGCCATGCTTTTTTTATTTGGAGTAAAATAAGTATTACAAAAAGGGGTTAAGATGAATTATCACAATATTACAAAAGACGACATGCTAAATGGGGATGGTTTAAGAGTTGTTTTATGGACAGCAGGCTGTACGCATTGTTGTGATGGTTGTCAAAACCCTGAAACTTGGGATGTTGCAGGCGGAATTGAATTTGATGAAGCAGCTAAAAAAGAGCTTTTTGAAGATTTAGAGCCTGATTATATTGCTGGAATTACATTCTCCGGAGGTGACCCATTACATCCTTTTAATAGAGATGAAGTTTTAGCTTTAGCTAAAGAAATTAAAGAAAAAATGCCGAATAAAACTGTTTGGTTATATACAGGTTTTACTTTTGAAGAAATAAAAAATGCTATTGATTTAACTAACATCGATGTTTTAGTTGACGGCGAATTTAAAAAAGAATTAAATGATAACAATTTAAAATGGATTGGAAGTTCTAATCAAAGAATAATTGATGTTAAACAAACTCTAGCGCAAGGCGAAGTGGTTCTTCATTGCAAAAATTAATTATTCAACTCTTAATTTAAAGCTCAATCTCGCAAATATAAACATTAGAATACTTATTCCAATAAGCGGAATAAGATTTTGTATTACTGTTTGTATATCCATTCCTTTAAAATAAATACCTTTAATTAAGAGCATATAGTATCTAATAGGGTTAAATGCGCTTATATATTGGAAAAAAATCGGCATATCTTCAATAGGGGATACAAAGCCGGATAATAAAACCGCAGGCGTTTGAAAAGAAAAAACTCCCAAGACTGCTTGTTGTTGGGTGTATGAAAAGGAAGATATAAAAATCCCGATTGAAACAATGGAACATAATGATATTAATGTTGCAATTAGGTAAGTTAAAACTTCGCCTCCAAAGGGAATTTTGAAGCAAAAAATTATAATTAAAGTTATGATAATGCTTGAGATAAATGCTGTAATTAATGGCGGTACGGTTTTTGAAAAAAGAATTTCATCATTTGATAAAGGGCTTACTAAAAGCTGGTTAAATGTTCCTAATTCTCTTTCTCTTGCAATGGATAGAGCTGATAATAACAGGCATAAAACCATAGATAACATTACAATTAAACTGACAGTTAAAAACCATTTGTATTCAATATTTGGGTTGTACCAATTCCTTGTTATGACGTTGATTTTTGGTGAATTTTTGTTGGTTTGAAGTTCATAATTATAATTTGATATTATTGTATTTGCATAGCCTGAAGCTAATGCAGCGGAGTTTGTTTGTCTGCCGTCTGCTATAATTAAGACGTCTGAGGTTGCGCCTTTTTTGATATTTTTAGAAAAATCATTTTGAATAATTATACCGAGTTGTGATTTTTTTAAATCAATATCGTTTTTTAATTGTTTTTGAGTGTCTACTTTATAGATTTTTCTAAACCAAGATGAATTTGAAAATCTTGAAATTAATTCTCTTGATTCATAGCTTTTAGAATAATCAAGAACAGATATATCGATGTTTTTAACTTCCATTGTAATTGCATTTACAAAGACAACTAATTGTAAAATTGGAGGTATAACAATTAGCGCTCTGCTTTTTGGGTCTTTAAATATTGATAAAAACTCTTTTTTGATTAATGAAAGTATTCTTGTTAATTTTGCTGACATTTTTCAAGCCTTAGATTAATGTTTCTATAAACCATAAAGAATAAAATAAGTCCTAAAATAGTGAGATATGCGGAGTTTATCAGAATAATACTTGGAATTGAGCCTGCCATAAATTCGCTTTGAATAAAAATAATAAAATATCTTGGAGGTAAAATTGCTGTTAAATATTGAAAAATTACAGGCATGGATGAAATTGGATAAATTAATCCTGATAATAACATTGCAGGCAATAAACCAAAAGATAATGCGCTTTGAGATGCGCTAAATTGCTCTTTAAATGATGAACTTATGGTTAAACCTATCCCTAAACAACAAATTAGGTATAATCCTCCGATGATTAATAAAATGAAAAAATTTCCCCGAAAAGGTATCCTAAAAACTACAATGCAAAGAAAAATATTAAATAAAAACGAGCTAAATCCTAAAACAAAATAAGGAACATATTTTCCGACTATAAAATTCATCTTGGTAACGTTTGTAGAATATATTGCTTCTATTGTGCCCCTTTCCCATTCTCTTGCAATAACAAGAGCAGTTAAAAGCATTCCTATTAAATTCATTGTTATGGCTAAAGACCCCGGTAAAATGAAATAGTGCGAATTTATGTCTTGATTGTACCAATGTCTTATTATTGGATTTACAAGAGGTTTTTGAATAGAATATTTAAAATCAGATGAATCGCTAAGCCAAGAATTAACAATTGTATTAACATAACTTTGGGTAAAATTTGCCATATTTGCTTCAGAGCCATCTGTTATAACAAAAACATCCGCTGTTTGATTTTTATATAAATTTTCAACAAAATTAACAGGAAAAATAACCCCGCCTTTTAGTTTTGAATTTTTTATTTTGGAATACATTTCATCTTTGTTGTTAAAATATGAGGTTTTAATATATTTGCTATGGTTAAAAGAATTAATCAGAGTTGAAATTTTAGGGTTATTATCATCATTTTTTATTCCAAGGGTTATATTAACCGTATCTAAATTAACTCCATAACGATATAAAATGAGAATAACAAGCGGTAAAACAAAAGCAATTAATATGCTTGAAAAATCTCTTATTATTTGAAAAAATTCTTTTTTTATTAATGCTGTATATGCGTTCATTTTTCTTTTTTCTTTTCGTTTATAAGTTTAATAAATGCATCGTTCATATCTTTTGCTTTAGCGTTTTTTATAAGGTTATCCGGTTTATCAAGTGCAATTATTTCGCCATTATAAAAAAGGCTTATATTATCGCAAAACCTTGCTTCATCCATAAAATGCGTAGTAACAAGAACGCTTACGCCAATATCAGAAAGAGCGTTTATATGATTCCAGAATTCTTTTCTTTGAATAGCATCAACTCCTGATGTTGGTTCATCTAAAAATAAAACAGGAGGTTCATGAATTAAAGCGCACGCCAGTGATAATCTTTGTTTAAAGCCTAAAGGCAAAAGTGAAGTAATTTGATTTTTATATTCTTCAAGTTCAAAAATTTTTATAATTCTTTCTATTTTTTCTTTTTTATCTTTGCCAAAAAGCCCGTATACTCCTGAGAAAAAGTCTAAATTATCATAAAGTGATAATCTTGAATAAAGAGAGAATTTTTGTGCCATATAGCCTAAATAACCCCTTGCTTTGGTTGGTTCTTTTTCAACATCAATTCCCATAACATAACCATTTCCGCTAGTGGGTTTTAAAAGAGCGCACATCATTTTAAAAGTTGTTGATTTTCCTGCGCCGTTTGGACCTAAAAGACCAAAGATTTCTCCTTTTTTAATACAGAAGGAATTGTTTTTAACTGCCCAAAAATCACCAAATTTTTTTGATAGGTTATCTGCTAAAACGGTACACTCTCTATCAATTTGAGCTATATGATAATTTTTTGCAACAAGGGATTCTTTTTCTTTATATCCTCCCATTAATTTTATTACTTCTTTTTCAAATTTTTCATAATTATTTCCTAAATCTTTCGTTTTTCCGCTAAATATTACTTTTCCTTTGTCTAAAATAATGCTTAAATCAAAATTAAATGCCTCATCTAAATAAGAGCTTGACCAAATAACGCTTGTGTTTTTAGATATTGATTTTTTAACGAGTTCTAAAAGCTCTAATCTTGATAACGGGTCAACCCCAACAGAGGGTTCATCTAAAATTAATAGTTTAGGATTGCCCAAAAGAGCACAAGCAAGCCCCAATTTTTGCTTCATTCCTCCTGATAGATTGCCTGCAAGTCTATTTTTAAAGGGTTTTAGAGTGGTAAAATCCAATAATTCTTCAAAATCATTTGAGCTTTTTTTTAATTTTGAATATAAATTCAAGTTTTCAATAACGGTTAAATCCTCGTAAAGTCCGAATTTTTGGGGCATATATCCTGTAAGATTTACGATTTTTTCTTTGTCTTTTTTAGGATTAAAACCAAGAGTGATAATTTCACCGCTGTCTTGACATAATAAACCTATAATCAGCCTTAAAACCGTGCTTTTTCCTGCACCATCCGCTCCTAAAAGAGCAATTATTTTATCTTGTTCAAAATTTAGATTAATGTCTTTTAGGGCAACTGTATTATCGAATTTTTTTTCTAAGTTTTTTATTTCAATGCAATTCATCTTTTTTGTCGTTTAAATCTATTTCTACGCTTGTTGGCATACCTTGTCTAAGGTATTTGTCAACATCATAGACATATACTCTTATTCTATAAACTAAATCAGCTCTTAAGTCTTCTGTTTGAACGGTTTTGGGAGTAAATTCCGCAACGGGCGAAATATATCCTATATAGCCTGTATATTCTTTTTTCTTTTTTGTTATAGGGTCAATTGTATCTGTGTATATTTTTGCTTTTTGATTATATTTTATGTTTCCTAAATCTGTTTCTTTTATGTATGTTCTAATCCATACAGGTTTATTTAAACTAAGAACATAGACTATTTGATTTTTGCTCACTCTAGCGCCAATTTCATGAACTCTTGTTGTAATAATGCCATCTTGAGGGGCATACATTTTAGTGTATTCAAGTTGATTTTTTTGAAAAATGCGATTTTCTTTATTTTTTTTATAAGTTGCACTTGAATAATCTTTATTATTTAAAAGAGTGTCACATTCTTGTTTTGAAATTGTTCCATCAGAACATAATGGCAGATTTCTTTTGTATTTTTCTAAATCATCCTTAGCTTTCGCTTTTGATGATTGCTCTAAATACAGAGCTTGATTATAATTTGCAAGATAATCTTTATCTATAAGCTCTGCTAAAAGCTGACCTTTTTTAACGTAATCGCCTTCTTCAACATATAAATTTTTAATTATTCCATCAACTTGAAAAGACAAATCAACTTGTCTTATTTCAATATTACCGTAAGTTTTTATTATGTTTGTTTTTGGTCTATTTAAAAGATGATAAATCAACAAAATCATTCCAAATATAAATATTAAAATTGCTATTGTTATTAGTTTTTTCTTTTTCATAGTTGACCGCCTAATGCTTTATATAATGCAAAATAATCGTTTAATTTATTAGCTTTTGTGTATGCAAAAAGTTGATATTTTTGATTTAGAGAATTTTTATTTTTAAGATAATCAATTTTTGATATTGTTCCGGCATTAAGTTTTCTTTTGGAAGCAAGAAAATTTTTGTATTCTAAATCGGTCTGCTCTTTTGAATAATTTTGAGCAAGGGTGTCTTGTTTGATTAAATTAAGAGCGTTATTTATTTCTTTAATTGCATTTAAGTCAGCCTGTAAATATTTTTCTAAAAGCTCCATATAGCGAGCTTTTTTGATTTTTAAATTAGCAATTTTATATCCGCCTTTAAATATATCTTGGGTTAAACCGGCTATTAAATATGCAAAAGATGAATCCCAAGAAAAGAAATTACCCCCTCCTGCCGTATCAAAAGCAAGAAAACCAATTACATTAAAAGAGGGCAAAAATTCTTTTTTAGCTACACGAACATCTATTTTTGCGCTTTTTAGCATATTTTCTATTTCAATTAAATCGGGTCTTGAATAAATTAAATCAGAATTTATTTTATTTGGTATTTCTTTTTGATATTCAAAATTTTCGAGTTTTCCTCTTAGGATATTTTCGCTATCATAAGCGCTTTTTCCGATTAAAACAGAAAAATTATAAAGGTTTGTTTTTTGCTGTCTTATTAATCTTTCAAGCACTATTTTTTGGCTGTTTAATTCTGAGAAAATATCATTTAAATCAATAAAACTTATTGTTCCAAAATTATATTTGTTTTGATTAAAGTCTTTATTTAGTTCTTTATCTTTTACTATTTCAATTTGTTTTTCGATTAAATAATCGTAAAGTAAAATATTAATATAAGTATTTGCAACATCTGAAACTAAAGAAATATAAGCGCTTTTTTCATTAGCCAATGATGCTTGATATAATTTCTTTTTTGATAGTGTTTTATCCCTGTTTTTTAAAAGAAAATCCGGTTCATAATTTACTCTAAACGGTAAAATATAAGAATTTCTATTAATAAAAACGTTAGAATCGCCTTTAGGAGGGCTTGCTCCTAAGTAATTACTTGAGACTGATAAACTTGGTAATTGTTGCGAAAATTGGCTTGAGATTTCGTATCTGTATTGTTCAACTTTATGATTTACTTGTTTTAAATCATGGTTATTTTCAAGTGCTTCTTGGATATATTTTTCAAGATAAATATCGTTAAAACATTTGAAAAAATCAATGTTTATAGGTAGCGCATTTGCACATAAATAAAGTTGAAAAAATATTATAATTAAGAACTTTCTCATATAAGAATTTTTTCTCATTTTAATATTTTTTTAAATTAGCTTGTTGGGCTAGTGGCTTTGTCGTAGAATAATTTTATGGATACTAATCTTTTAATTGATGAATTAAAATCACAAATTGCTTCCTTAAATGAGCGCTTTAGCGCTATTAAGAGGTATCTTTGACGTAGATGATTTAAATAAACGTCTAGTTGAAATAGAAGAAAAATTAAAAGAAGAAAATATTTGGTCTAATCAAGAGTTATCTTCAAAACTTTTAAAAGAGCAAAAAGAAATAAAATCTAAGCTCGAGAATTTATCTTCTTGGAAAAATATTTTGGATGATTCAATAGTTGCAATTGAATTAGAAGATGTTGCTTTGATTTTGGAAACAAAAGATAATCTTAAAAAACTTCAACAAGATTTTGATAAGTTTGATTTAGAAAATATGCTCAATGGCGAATATGATAAGTGTGACGCTATTTTTACGGTTAACTCGGGAGCTGGTGGTGTTGATGCTCAGGATTGGGCGGATATGTTATTTAGAATGTATCTTAGATGGGCTCAATTAAAAGGCTATACAGCAGAAATTTTAGATAAATCAGATGGCGAAGAAGCAGGTATAAAATCAGCAACAGTTAAAGTATCAGGTTTATATGCTTACGGATATTTAAAAGCTGAAAAAGGGGTACATAGGCTCGTTAGAATTTCGCCGTTTAATGCGAACGGAAAAAGACAGACGAGTTTTGCTTCTTTAGAAGTATCTCCAATAATAGATGATTTTGAATCAAAAATAGAAATACGCGCTGAAGATATTGAGGTTGATACTATGCGCTCAGGCGGTGCCGGCGGTCAAAATGTTAATAAAGTTGAAACAGCGGTTAGAATTAAACATATTCCAACAGGAATTGTTGTTAAATGTCAGCAACAACGCTCTCAATTGCAAAATAAAGAAACTGCTATGCAAATGTTGGCATCAAAACTTTTGGCGCTGAAACAAGCTGAATATGATAAAAAAATGGGTCAATTAAAGGGTGAAGTTATGGATGTGAATTTTGGCTCTCAAATTCGCTCTTATGTTTTCCATCCTTATAAAATGGTTAAAGATCATAGAACTTCTTTTGAAACCGCAAATGTTGATGATGTTATGAATGGAGAGCTCGATGGCTTTATTGAGGCTTATTTAAGAGCACAGGCTTCTTTGTAGAATAATTTATTTTATATTGTCAGCTGAACTAGTTTCAGCATCTTATTAATTTTATGTATGTGCTTTTAATCTTTAAGACCCTGAAACAAGTTCAGGGTGACGGAGTGGAGAAGACCCTGAAACGAGTTCAGGGTGACGGGCTTAGTTTAGGGTGACGGGGTTGGTTCAGGGTGACAGGGTTAGTTTAGGGTGATGGTTTTCATCCATTTTTCAATTTTAAATTCATAACCTTGAGGTTTATTTGTTGTAATTGTGTAAATTGATGAAGTAATTAAAAGTATCATTGAAAATATAAAAAATATAGCGATTATTTTTTCTTTTTTAGTCATAGCTATTCCTTTTCTTGGATTGATTTTTGAAGCCATTCTTTTGCACGTAAATCAAGCGCGACTTTTCCATCTACTCTTATTCCATAGCCAAATGGGTCTTCACCCTTGCCTATGCCATCAATATCCATGCAAAATATTTTATATATTCTATCAAAGCCATTATTATCAACGTGAGGACCATTAAATAATCTCATATTTACACAATCTAAGTTATTTAAACAAAAATTTGGCTCATCGGGATCTCTTGAACTTTGTTGGTCATAATAACTTATTCCAAAAGTTATATTGGGTGCAGTTTGATAAAAAACAATACCATCGGGAGTTACAATTTCTTCCTCTATTGTTTCAGCTAATTCTTTGCAGTATTTATCGGCATTTTCATTGTACATTTCGTAATTGTCATCACTGCCATAAATTCCTTGTTGTATAATTTGTTGTTGTTCTTTGTTTATTGTTTTTTCAGAGCAACTGATTTTATTAGATGTAAGGATTTCTCCCAAAGTTTCGCAAAAATATGTTTTATCGCCATCATGAGTTCCATCAATCATTGTCCCATTAGCTCTAATTCCTAAATCCCCATCTAAATAATATTTATCAGAATTAACAAGCTCTCTTATGGCGCTCAATAGTGCATTATGCCCTTTTTTAAATTTCATAATATCTTCATTTGGGCTTGAATTTATTGCAACAGGCAACAAGATTGCAGTTAATACTCCGATAACTGCTAAAACTATCATAATTTCTGCTAGTGTAAAACCTTTTTTCATATTTCTCCTGTATCGTAATTCATATTTTAAATATAAATTTATTATTAAAATTATTATTAATAGGGGTAACTTTTAATAAATATTGTAATACTAATATGAATATCATGTCAATATTTGTATTAGTAATTTATTTAATTAAACTAAAAACCTCTTTACTATTGTAGATGAGGTATTTATGAAATTAACCGTAAAATTTGGAAAAAGACTAAAAGAACTTAGAAAAAAAGCTGGTTTATCCCAACAACAGCTTGCAGAGCTTGTCGGAATGGAATCTTTAAATAATATCAGCAAATTAGAAACAGGCGAGCAATTACCAAAAAAGGAAAATCTAGAAAAACTTTGTAAAGTTTTAAATGTCGAAGCAAAGGATTTATTTGATTTTGGTCATATAAAAAGCAAGGATGAATTATTTGATGAAATTTTAAATATTTTAAAAACCTTGTCTTTGGCTGATTTACAATTTTTCAAAAAGACACTTGATGCTTATTTAGAAACAAAATAAATTTTTATAGTACAATAAAATTGTATTTTATTAAGGAATTATTGATGATTAAAGCACAACGTGGAACAAAAGATATATTTGGTGATGAAATTTATACTTGGCAGTGGATTTTAGATAATGCTAAGAAAGTTTTTCAAAACGCTTGTTTTAGCGAAATCAAAACTCCGATTTTTGAAGCAACAGAGCTTTTTGCTCGTGGCGTTGGCGATTCAACTGATATTGTAAATAAAGAGATGTATACTTTTTCAGTTGGTGGCGCCGATAAAGATTCTTCATCAATTACATTGCGCCCTGAAAATACCGCAGGCGTTGTTAGGGCTTTTATTGAACATAATATCTTTCGCCAAAGTCCTCCTCAAAAATTTTGGTATTTTGGACCGATGTTTAGATATGAAAGACCTCAAGCAGGACGCCAAAGACAATTTCATCAAATCGGCGTTGAAATGTTTGGAATAAAAGAACCAACAGCGGATGCCGAAGTTATTTTGGCTGCCGTTAATTTCTTAAAATCAGTAGGTTTAGGCGATTTAGAAGTTGAATTAAATACCCTAGGGTGTCCAAAGTGTAAAAATGATTATAGAAATTCCATAAAAGAAGCTCTAAAACCACATTTAAATGAGCTTTGCGATGATTGTAAAATGCGCTATGAAAAAAATCCTCTAAGGATTTTAGATTGCAAAAATGAAAATTGCCAAAAAATATTTGAATTACCTGAAATTAAAGAAATAATCTATAAAGATTATGTTTGTGAAGAATGTTCTAATCATTTTAGCGAGCTTTTAGGATATTTAGACAGTTTGAATATTAAATATTCAAGAAATAAATTACTCGTAAGAGGTTTAGACTATTATAATAGAACTGTTTTTGAGATTAAATCATCTGCCCTAGGCTCTCAAAGCGCAGTTTGTGGCGGCGGTAGATATGACGGATTAGTTGAAATGCTTGGAGGGCAAGCAACTCCTGCTGTTGGGTTTGCTATGGGAGTAGAGAGATTGTATACTCTTGTAGATAAAATTAATCCTAAAAAAATCGATTATTACATTGTTTCAACTGATATAAATGAAACTATGAAATTAGCTCAAAAATTGAGAGATAATAATTTAGTTGTTGACTTTGATATGCAAAAAAGAAAGTTCTCAAAACAATTGGAAAAAGCATCAAAAGTTGCAAAATATGCTCTTATTTTAGGCGAAGACGAAATAAAAGAAGGTTTTTACAGTGTTAAAAATCTTGAAACAGGTGAACAAGTTAAAGTTAATTCATTTAATGAATTAATAAAATAATTTAAGAAATATTTAAACTAAAAAAGCCCTGTTTAAGGGCTTTTTTAGTCTTTTTCATACTATATAATTTAATCGTTTTGGAACATTGCGCGTTGTGCTGCAACGCCAAAAGGATAAGCGTTTTTATCTGTAATAATAATAGGAAATACATCCAATATTCTAGTACCGCTTTTTGCACCAGGAACTTTATATGAGCCTGCGGTTTTTCTTGGGTTTGGTCTTCTTTGTCCGTTAACATCAACAACAACAAGACAAGGTTTATCGTATGTATTACCTTCTAAATCTTCAACTTTTCTTCCTGGAGTTGCGCATTTTCCGTTTGTAATAGAGAAAGTTCCACCCATAGCTTGGTTTGGTGTTGTTGGAAATTCATATCTCATACCGTCAGCTGTGAAAAATGCAAAATTTGAAGTGTTACCCCAAGCAAAATCATCAGAGGTTGAGATAATGCTCATTCTGTTTTTAAACATTTCAAACAGGCTATCTTCAGCAGTTGGATTATCCATATAACCTGCTTCAATTGGGCCGTATCCATCAAGCGCTATGTTGAGCTCAATAATTTGGTTTAGCGTAGTTAGAGCTTTTTTAAGAGCGGATTTGTATTCGTGTTGTTCTGTATTAATTAAAATCGCAGGAATAGTTAATGCTGCGATAACGCCGATAATTATAAGGGTTATCAACGCCTCAGCCAATGTAAAAGCTTTTTTTGTTTTAGTTGATTTATAAATCATTTATATTTTGTTATTCCGTATACAAGATTATTCTATCGTATTATATATTTATTAAATACCAAAAACTTTATAAAGGCAATAATGTTAAGAAAAATCCTTTATATAAATTACAATTTTAGTTTTCGTTTAGAAGAAATTCCTCAAGTGCCTTTATTTTCATAGCTTTTGCGTCCGGTTTTTTATTATACCAAATCTCAACCGCCTTTTGAGCTTGATATACAAGCATATCAAGACCGCAAACAAATTTTTTGTTATATTTAATTGCTTTTGAAATCAACGGTGTTCTTAATGGGTTATAAACTATATCATAAACTATTGCGCTATCAGGTAAACTTTCAACTTGTTTATCTTGAATGGCGCAATTTTCTTCATCAAAATTTTTCATGCCTAATGGTGTTGTATTAACTAAAATATCAACATCTTCCATTGTTTCCATTAAACTTAATTGAATTGATTTAATCTCAATTTTATCAAATCTGTTTCTTAGTGTTTCTATTGTGTCTTTTGAATTAATTACATTTCTTGTATAAAAATCTATCTTTGAAACACCTTTACTGTAAAGTCCGGCGCAAACTGCTCTTGAAGCTCCGCCTGTTCCTAAAATTGCAGCTTTTTTGCCTTGTAAATCAACATCTTTTATAGCTTCAACAAAACCCCAAACATCTGTATTAAATCCTGATAAACTCATATCTTCCTCGATTTTAACGCAGTTAACAGAGCCTGTCATATTAACATATTCGTCATATTTTGCTAAAAATAATGTTGTGGGTACTTTATGAGGAATTGTTACGTTAAATCCTGAATATCTATGCGAGCGAAGAAATTTTATTCTGTTGATTAAATCTTCGCTTTGAGTTGGTAAAATTTCATATTCGGCTTCTATATTTAAATCTTCAAAAGCCGTTTTGTATAAAATTGGACTTAGCGAGTGTCCTAAAGGGTAGCCAATTAGAGCAAATTTTTGTTTATCCATCATTTTCTTCCATATCTCTTGAATATTTACAAGCCTTGTTTGAACAAGCTATTTTATTTCCTCTTTTTAAATATTTTTTTACAAGTAAACTTCCGCAATCAGGACATTTTTCGCCGTTTGGCTCTGCCCAAAGAGCAAAAGAGCAATCAGGATATTTAGAGCAACCCCAGAAAAATGTTCCGTAGCGTGATTTTCTTTTCACGAGTTCGCCATCTCTGCCTGCTTTTTCGCATTCAGGACATTTTACGCCTGATGATTCCACTATTGAAAATCTTTTTTTGCATTTGTCATTTAAACATTGATAATATTTGCCATAAGGACCTGTTTTAATAACCATATCAGATCCGCATTTTTCGCATTTTTTATCTGTAGGTTCATCCTCCGGAACCTCAACTTTTTGACTTTCTCCATCCATAGGAAGCGCTGTTTTACATTCGGGGTATCCTGAGCATGCTAAAAATTGCTTACCGTAGCGAGAAATTTTAACAACCATTTTTCTACCGCAGTTTGGGCAAACTTTGTCTGTTTCAACATCAACTCTTTTCATATTTTTTGATGCTTCATTTAATGTTTTTGAAAATGGTTTCCAAAAATCATTTAAAAATTTAATACTGTCTTGTTTGTTTTCTGCTATATCATCAAGACTTGATTCCATTTTAGCGGTAAATTT
Organism: Candidatus Gastranaerophilales bacterium; assembly: GCA_944324915.1. Classification (GTDB taxonomy): domain Bacteria; phylum Cyanobacteriota; class Vampirovibrionia; order Gastranaerophilales; family Gastranaerophilaceae; genus RUG14156. Next base: position 41,843 of record CALUYD010000013.1, read on the forward strand.
GTAATCCATGATATCTGTAAAATTATCATTTAATTGTTTGCATACTGCTCTGCCTAGTGGAGTTGGTTTTAGAGATTTATTGTCAATTTTTTCAACATAATTTCTTTGTTGAATTTTAGTAATAATTGGAGCATAAGTAGATGGTCTTCCTATGCCGTATTCTTCAAGTTGTTTTACAAGACTTGCTTCAGAAAATCTTGCCGGCGGTTGAGTGAAATGTTGTTGCGGAATTAATTCTTTTAGATTTAATTCGTCTCCTACTTTTAAATCTGGGAATTTTTGAATTTCAACATCTTCTTCATCTTTATATATTTTTGAAAAACCATCAAAAACAACTTTTGATGAACCCATTTTAAAGATATATTTGTTTGCGGTTATATCAACTGTTAAATTTTTAACTTTAGCGTTAGACATTTGAGATGCAACAAATCTGTCCCAAATTAATTTATATAATTTATATTGTTCGCTTGTTAAATATTTTTTAATGCTTTCAGGGGTTTTATCTATGTATGACGGACGAATTGCCTCGTGAGCGTCTTGTGTATTTTGTTTTTTCTTAGCATAAACATTAGGAGTTTTTGGATAATATTCTTCTCCAAAGTTTTCTAAAATATAGTCTTTTGCAGCTTTTTGAGCATCGTCTGAAATTCTTGTAGAATCTGTTCTCATATATGTTATAAGACCGACAGAGCCTTCGCCTAGGTCTATACCTTCATATAATTTTTGAGCTATTTGCATAGTTTTAGATACACCATAACCCAATTTTGAGCTTGCTTCTCTTTGTAGGGTTGATGTTATAAAAGGTGCTTGAGCTTTTCTTGTAGTATCTCTTGGTGTAATTTTTGAAACTATATATTTTGCATTTTCAAGATTTTTTAGAATTTCTTGAATTTCTTTTTCGTTATGAATTTCAAGTTTTTCGTCTTTATCACCTTTTATAATTCTTGATAATTCGGCTTTAAAATCTGTCTTTAATTTATTTAAAATGGCGTCAATGCTCCAATATTCAACAGGTTTGAATGCTTCAATTTCATCTTCTCTTTCGCAAATCATTTTAAGAGCGACCGATTGAACTCTACCTGCTGATAGTTTATAGTTTTTCATTGTTTCCCATAAAATTGGGCTAATTTTGAAACCTACAAGTTTATCTAAAATTTGCCTTGTTTTTTGAGCCTCAACTTTTAACATATCAATTTGATGATAGTTGGCAACAGCTTCTTTTATGGCATGGGGCGTAATTTCATTGAATACAATTCTAAAGATTTTATCTTCAGGGAATTTTAAGCATTCTTTAACATGCCATGCGATAGCTTCTCCTTCTCTGTCAGGGTCGGATGCAAGATAGATTTTATCGACTGTTTTAGCTATTTTATTTAGTTCTGTGATTACTTTCTTTTTTTCCGGTATTACTTCAAATGTTGGTTTAAAATTGTTTTCAATGTCAAAACCAAGTCCTTTGGAGGCTAAATCTCTAACATGACCCATTGAGGCTTGTATTATATAATTACTGCCTAAAATTTTTCCGATTGTTTTTGATTTAGCGGGTGACTCTACTATTACTAATGTTTTTTCTTTTGTATTTGCCATTTTCTACCTATTAACATTTGTAGTATTTACCGTTATTTTGAAGAATTAATCCTCTTATTTCTAATTCTGTAAGTGCAATCATTAATTCTGACGTATCTATGTTTATAACACTCATTATCTCATCAAAAGATTTTGCTTCAATAGATATTATATCTAAAACTTTTTTTTGAGAATTGTTTAAATTTATTTTTTGCTCATTTTTTTCGGACATTATTTCCCAATTTAGATGATTTATTATATCTTGCCCGTCTATTGCTATACTTGCGCCTTGTTTTATTAAATGATATATGCCTTCGGTGTTTGGGTTTAAAATATTTCCTGGCATACACATAAGCTCTCTATTATAGTCAAGTGTGAGGTTTGCGCTAATCATAGCTCCTGATTTCATTTGAGCTTCAGCAACTAGTGTCCCTTTAGACATTCCTGTTACAATCCTATTTCTTTGAGGAAAATTGTGTCCCATAGGAGGGGTTTTTAGAGGGTATTCGCTAAAAATTGCCCCCGCTTTATTGATAATATCTTCATAAATTTGTCTATTTTGACTTGGATATACAATATCCAAACCACAACCAATTACGCCGATTGTTTTTATATTATTTTTAATTGCGCTTGTATGAGCTTGTGCATCAATTCCGTACGCAAGCCCTGAAACTATTGTGATATTTGTGTCTTTGAAAAAACTTATTATTTTATTTAGTGCTAATTTTGCCTCAACTGAAGCATTTCTTGAGCCTACTATTGCTAGTGTGCAATCGTATGAAATATCTTCTAAGTTTCCTTTGTAATATAAAGAAATAGGGTAATCCGGAATTTCTTTTAATAAGGGTGGATATTTTTCATCTTCTATCGTTAAAAGTTTAACATCTTTATCTAAGAATGCTTTTGTGCAGCATTCATCAATATCCAGCTTTGATTTTTGAGATAAAAAATTTCTTGGTATAGATAAATCTTCCTTTTTGCAAAATTCGCTTAGTTCGTTTTTATCACATTGCCAAGCTCTTTTAATATCAAAATCAAAATATTCTAAGAGTTTTGTTTTGAAAATTGTTTTGGTATTTAAATAACTAAAAGCGGCGTAATATTTTGCTTTTTCGTTATTTTCCGTATCCAATTTCATTTGTATGTTTTTCATAAAAAATAGTTTAGCATAAAAAACCCTTGGTTTTGCCAAGGGTTTTTGTTATAAGGTTTCTGATATAATTGCTTGCGTTGTCTCATCTGCTTTGAAGTCGTTATATTCTCTTTTAACATTCTTTATAAAGCATTTTGTTGCGCCAAAAGGAGGAATTCCGTTGTATTTTGCAACATTTCCGGGACCCGCATTATATGCCGCCAGAGCTAAATCCATGGAGCCATATTTTTTATACAGCATTTGATAATATTTTAGCCCGCCTTCGATGTTTTCGCTTACGATATAAGGGTTAACACCAAGTTTTTTAGCTGTTGAAGGGGTTAATTGATATAAACCGATAGCACCTCTTGAGCTTTTTGCACTTGTATTAAAGTTTGATTCGATTTTTGCTATGCTTAGTGCTATATGGGGGTCTACACCAAGTTTTTGAGCTGTTTTTACAATAAGTTTTTTAGCATTTTCTTGTGGCGATTGGGAAGCAAATGCTGTGTTAGGAGCAATTAAAGCAACGCAAATAGCTACTAACAAAGTTTTGACTAGCTTTTTCGTCATAAAATAATCCTCATTTTTGTATTGGACAGGGATAAAAAACTTTTTATAAGTCACAAATCCCAAGTTCGATATTAATATACCACAGATATATTATTTTTGCAACCCATGGTGTAGCTTGTGTAGCTGAAACCTTTATAAATAGGGCATTGTATATTATTATATTTGTAGTATTTATTATAAATTTAATTCAAAACTTGCTAAAAAATGTATGCTTGTGTTAGAATTTAAGATAGCAAATGGAAAAATGGCCGAGTGGCTGAAGGCGGCACCCTGCTAAGGTGTTAGGTGGAGTAATCTGCCTCGAGGGTTCGAATCCCTCTTTTTCCGAATTAAAAAAGAACCCTTTTGGGTTCTTTTTTAATATTTGATTAAACTAGCAAGTCGAACCCGAGAGGCTTGCCGAGAGGGGCGAATCCTGTGTGGCTGTTTGCGAGTTTATCGAGCAAATACAGCCTCAGATGCAGCGAGCGTAAATTTCTTGGACGTTAGTCCATAGAAATTAGCGAGAGTGCCTCTTTTTCCGAATTAAAAAAGAACCCTTTTGGGTTCTTTTTTAATATTTGATTAAACTAGCAAGTCGAACCCGAGAGGCTTGCCGAGAGGGGCGAATCCTGTGTGGCTGTTTGCGAGTTATATCGAGCAAATACAGCCTCAGATGCAGCGAGCGTAAATTCATTATTGTACTTCATTAAAAGAGCCTGAGGCAATTTTAATATTTGATAAAGCTGAAAAATATTATTCTAAAATTATAAATTAATTTAGAATGTTAAAATTTTAAAAAGTAGTTTCTCTGTTTTAAAATTTGAAATATAATAATCCTATGAAAAAATTTATCATAATCACAGTTATTATTCTTATTTATGTAGTTCCTCTATCTTTTCCTGAAGTTCGCAATTCAGTTAAAGAGCAAATACAAAGCGCTATAATGACTGTTAAAAATGAAAATGGTAAATGGGTAAAAGTTAGCGACAATATTTATCTAGATACTTCTTCAATTTCTAAAACAAAAT
>CALUYD010000014.1 GCA_944324915.1 Candidatus Gastranaerophilales bacterium
TCACCGTGAAGCTCTACGCATTCCTTACAAGAACACTCAGGAATATCTAATGCTTGACTTTCAAGACAAGATAGTCCACACACAATACAAGTATCACTAGTACAAAAACTGCAATTAGGACCAAAATCATCACAATTTGTATTGGTAGAACCTCCACCACCACTACCAAGTGATCCTACAGTTACATTATTACTTTGTAGCCTTTTAGTTATGATAGGTGCCAGAGCAGCCGTTATGACACTTAAAATAATTAATGCTACAACTATTTCAACTAAACTAAATCCACGCTTAAACATATTCTTTCTCCAGATGTTGTATGTATACAACGAACAATAAAAATATACCAGCTATTATGTATCTATGCAACGACACAGTGAAAAATCTTTACAATTAACAAAAAAATTAGGTGTTGTACTAAGGAAAATAAGAACATCTAAAGATGTTTCGTGTACTAAATTTGCCTATCAATTTGATATAGATAAAGGAAACTTAAACCGCATAGAAAATGGTTTAATTGATTGTAAGTTTACAACTTTATGGAAAATATCTGAAGCCTTGGGCGTAAAATTAGGCGATATTATTGATGCGCTAGAAGAGGAATTAGGCTCGAGTTTTAAATTGGATGATGAAGAATAAAAAAACAGCAACACGAAAAATCGCATTGCTGTTTTTGGTTTTTTAGTTAATTATTTAACAATATCTTTCATTGATAAACCGATTCTGTGTTCTTGTGGAGTGAATTTTTTGATTAATACTTCAATTTCATCACCTAGATTGAACATAGAATTGATATTTACTTGACCGTCTGCAATTTCTGAAGATGGCAATAATGCTTCAACTCCGGGGTAAATATTAATAAATGCGCCGAATGAAGTAATTTTATTGATTGTACCTTTAATTACATCGCCTTCTTTGAATTTATCAACGATTTCTTCCCAAGGGTTAGCGCCCATTCTCTTTAATGATAGAGAAATACGTTTTAAATCTTCATCAATTTTAATGATTTTAACTTCAATTTTTTGACCAAGTTGAATAACATCAGATGGATGTTTAATTCTTTCCCATGAAATTTCAGAAATTGGAAGTAAGCCATCAATACCTTCAATATCAACAAAAGCACCGAAGTCTGCAATTCTTACAACTTCACCTTCAACAACTTGATCAACTGCTAATTTTGAAATGATTTCATCTGCAACCATTTCTCTTTGTTGAGTGTAAACTTGTCTTTGAGATAAAATAAGTTTATTTCTTTTTGGATCAGCTTCAAGAATTTTAACTTCAATTTCTTGACCAACTTGCATTTCAGATGGAGCACCTGTTCTTAATTGGCTAGATGGAATAAAACCTCTTAAGCCTTCGATTTCAGCAATTAAACCGCCTTTAACAGAAGATAAAACTTTTGCAATTGCAGTTTCGTTGTTGTTTTTGATTTCTGCAAGTTTTTGCCATGCTTGAGCGCAAGATACTTTTTTAAGAGAAAGAATTGCTACTTCATCATCTTCTTCATCTTTAATTATGTAGAATTCTTTTTCGTCCCATAATTTAACAACTTCATCAACATTTTTATCAGGAATGTTTGAAATTTCTCTGTTTGGTAAAAATGCTTCAGTTTTAGCGCCGATATCTACTAAAAAACCGTCTTTTTCTTTTTTTACAACAACGCCTTTTACAACATCAGCTACGTTGATTTTGTAAGTGTAAGAATTTGCTAATAATTGTTCAAATTCTTGATTTGACATAGTTTCTGTCATTTTTTTATCCTTTCTAATTTATATTTTCTAGTTTTTCAATTACTGCTTTAATTATCGAATCAGGAGTTGAAGCCCCTGCAGTTACGCCAATATTTTGAGCTTTTAAAATTTTATCTTTATAATTTTCAAGCTCGTTTTGGTTTTCGATATGAATTGTTTTTGTTATCTTTTGAAGAATTTGTGCTAAATGTGTTGTATTTGCACTTTTTTTAGAGCCTACAACTACCATTAAATCTGATTCTTTGCCTAATTTTTTTGCTTCTTCTTGCCTTAGAGTGGTTGATGGGCAAATTGTATTTTGAACTCTTAAAATTTTACATTTGCCTGATAAATAATTAATTACTTCTAATAAATATTCTTTTGTTTGGGTGGTTTGCAAGACTATTCCTATTTTTTTTGAATTTTTTATTTTTTCTTCAACAGATTTTAGTGTTTCAAGATTTTGCGCTACAAAAACATTTTCTTTATTTTTTGCACAATTTTTAGCATTTGTATATATTGCGATTACTTCCGGATGATCATTTTTTCCTAAAATAATTACAAAATATCCCTCTTTAACCATTTCAACCGCTTTTTGCTGAACTTTTTTAACATCAAAGCATGTTAGATCAACTAATTCATATCCCTTATTTTCGATTTCTTTAAAAACTTCATCGCTTTCACCATGGCTTCTTATAATGCAAATACCCTCTCCTTTTTGAGGAAGGTTTGTGATAGTTTTTATGCCAAGATTTTCTAATTCAGAAGTAACATGTGAATTATGAATTAATTCACCTAATACTGAAACTGTTTTATTTGGATTTTCTTGTTTGATTTTTTTTGTTGTGTCGACTGCTCTTTTGACACCATAGCAAAAACCTGCGTTTTTGGCTAATTTTATTGTTCTTTTAATGGTCTTGAACCAACTTTCTTTTAAAGTCAATATTTATTAAATATTGCTAAGAATATTTAAACACAAACATTTTTTTAGTACAATATAAATATATTTTTTTGGAGTTGAAATGGAATTTAATGATAAAGAGCCTAAAAATAGTATTTTGTATTGGTCTAAACGACTTTATCAAAAGGGCATGAGTCCGGCTACGAGCGGAAATATTTCTATTAAAACACAAGACGGTATCTTAATTAGCGCAAGTGGGACTTGTCTTAACGATATGGATGAAAATGACATTGTTCTTATCGATTATAACGGCAATGTCAAAGAGGGATCTAAAAAACCGTCTAGCGAAAAAATCATGCATAGCGAAATTTATACAAGACGAGATGATATAAACGCTATAATTCATTGTCATTGTCCTGTAATTACTGCTTTTGCAGTTGCGAGCGTTCCTATTAAAAAACCGATATTGCCTGATTTTGCTCTATTGTATGATGAAATTCCATTAGTTCCTTATTTTTGTCCATCGAGTATAGAATTAGCGCTAAAGGTGGGTGAAATTTTTGAAAAAAATGATGTAGCATTATTAAAAAACCATGGTATTGTTCTTGGTGATACCTCTTTGCAAAATGCGTTTTATAAATTAGAATTAATTAGAACTTACGCTGAAGCTTATTTTGGAGCAGAAGTTTTAGGCGGAGCTAAGGCGTTATCCAAAAAAGCGGTTAATGAGATTAAAAAATTATATAGAAAGTAATATGGAGAATATATGCCAACTCGTATTTTAAATGCTCAAATGGCTAGAATTACCGATGAAATGAAGCAAGTTGCTAAATTAGAGGGCGTTAGCGATAAATTTATTAAAGATTCGCTTGCGCTTGGTAGAGTTGTTATTCTAAAAAATAAACTTAGAAAAAAGACAACCCCAATAGCAATAGGTAATGGGCTTAGAACTAAAGTGTGCACTGCTTTAGCAGTAAATGAAAATAAAGAATCTTTTGAACTTGAAACAGATAAATTGCGAGTTGCGCAAGTTACTGAAGTTGATTGCATTTTTGATATAACTGCAAGTTCATATATTAAAGAAATAAGACAAAATATTTTATCTAATTCTTTTATTCCTGTTGGAACAAATCCATTTTTAGAGGTTGGCTATAAAGCAATTAATAATAGCGATGAATTAGATAATATTACAAGTCAAGATATGCTTGATATTGTTGAGCAACATTGTCGTGATGGCGTTGATTTTGTGTCTTTAAATTGTACTCTTACAAAATCATTAGCTGAGCAATATGTTTCTCAAGGCAGACTATCTCAAATTACAACCAGAGGAGCTCAAGTATTATTTGATTGGATTGAAAAACACCAATGTGAAAATCCATATTATGAAAGATTTGATGAATTGCTCGATATATTAGCTAAATATGATGTTGTACTACATTTAGCTTGTGCTTTTAAAAGCGGAAGTATTTCAGATTCTTTTGATTTGCTTCAAATGTCAGAATATTCAACAATGGGCGAATTAACTAGAAAAGCCTTAGCTAAAGGTGTTCAAGTGATGTCTGATGGAATTGGACATGTTTCAATAGATAAAATTCCTTCTCTTGTTAATTTAATTAAAGAAATTAATTTGCAAGTGCCTTTGTTTGTTTCATCTGCTTATGCTTGTGATTGCGCTATCGGATATGATAATATTTCATCATCTATTGCAGGCTCAATTGCAGCTTCAAGTGGTGCTAATTTATTAAATGTTACTGCTAATGTTGATTTTTTGATGCCAAGCACAACCGCTCAATTAAGAGAAGGGATAATTAGCACAAAAGTTGCTGCTCATTGCGGCGATGTTGCAAAGAGTAATCCTGATGCAATTAAGAGAAATTATAAAATATCTTTTGCAAGAAGAAATAAAAATTGGAAAAATATCGTTAAAAACTGCATAGATAAATCAGTTTTCGAGGGTGTTGACATTAAAAAAAGATAATTAATTTGACCTTGGTATAAACTTTTAATATAATTAGTTTATGCAACCGCTAATTTCAATTGATGATGTAGAAAATTTAATTAATGAGATTATAACTGATCTTCCTAAGTGGAGAAAGGACATGATTCATTATATTAAAGATGAAAACCCCGAGTTAAATACTGCAATAATTGAGCTGTCACAAAAAACAGATTTAGAACCAAAAGCGCTTGCAACAGGAGCTTATATGGCTTATAAACTTCTTGAAAATCAAAATAGTGAAGATTTTGTTGATTTTGAAGAAGAATAATTTGAAAATAGATTGATTTGGAAATAAGATATTATTATGACTAATTTAACTGAAAATCAAATAAAGCAAGCAAAAAGAATGGTTTCTATGTCTAAAATGTCACAAATTTTAGAAAACATTAGAAAAGTTATTGCTCATGATAGAATGCAAAAGCAGCCATTGATTTTAAGAATTAATGAAGGTTTTATATTTAATATTGCAAGAAAAGCAATCGAAGAAAAAAATTCTACATTTATTATGGCAATAGCAGGTGAAAGTGCTTCAGGAAAAACAACTTTAGTTAGAAATGCTGCTAAAGCATGTGTTAAATCTGATACAAATAATGTATACACCGTTGTTTGCTGTGATGATTATTATAAAGATGCTTCTTTGGAATTAAAAAATGCAGGAAGCTATGAAAAATTGTTTGAATCCGGTTTTTCTTTTGATACTCCTGATGCAATCGATTTGGATTTGATGAAAGAGCACTTGATTAAGTTAAAAAATGGTGAAGAAATATACTCTCCATTGTATGATTTTGTTACTTGCGAGAGCAAAAAAGATACAGTTTTGAAAAAACCGGCAAAATTAATTTTAAATGAGGGTTTATATGTTTTACATGAAAAAGTAAGAGATATTGCTGATGTAAAAATTTATGTATATACTCCTTTTGAAGTTATTAAGGATAGATGGTTTGCTAGAGCTACAAGCAGAGGTAAAACCGGTCTTGCTGCTCAAATGCAATTTCATGATGTTAACCAAACAGCATTTAGACATATCCGTCCTTCAATGGATATAGCTGATGTTGTAATTAATGGTATGACAACACAAGTCTATATTGAAGAAATTGTTCAACAATTAATTGATGCAATTGTTTCAGTTTTGCATGATAAACATTTCTCTCTATAAATAAAATTAGTTGACAAATAAGTTTTATATATTATTATAGTAATTGCCTGATGGGGCGTCGCCAAGTGGTAAGGCACCTGGTTTTGGTCCAGGCATTTCGGAGGTTCGAGTCCTTCCGCCCCAGAATTTAAAAACTCTCATTTTTGAGAGTTTTTTATTGCTTATTTTTAATTTAAAATCTATTAAAACATTCCTTTTTTTACAAAGAATATTGCAGCAAGAATTGCCGCTATTAAAGATATAATACTTACTATTAAAAATCCGAATTCATTATGTGCAAAAGGAACTGCGACATTCATTCCCCAAAAACTTGAAAACATGGTAGGTATTGCAAAAATAATTGCAATTGATGTTAAAAACTTCATAACAATATTTAAATTGTTGGAAATAATTGAAGCGAATGCATCCATCATATTTTCTAAGATATTTCTGTGCATTTCAACCATTTCAAGCGCCTGTTTGTTTTCAATGATTACATCTTCCAATAAATCAATATCATCTTCGCTGAATTTTAATAATGAGCTTTGTTTTGTGCTTTGGCTTATTCTCATTATTTTTTGAAGCACCATATAGTTATCTTTTAGCGCTGTTGTAAAATAAACAAGTGATTTTTGCACTTCGAATAATTGGAAAAGTGCTTTATTTTTCATTGTTTTTCTTAATTCTTCTTCTATTTCTTCTGATTTTTTATAAATATTATTCAAATATCTCAAATAATATTTTGTTGATCGAAATAATATATCAAGCAAAAATTTTGTTTTATTTCTTGTATCGAATGAGGTTGATGTGTCTTTATTGAATGAGGAAATAATTCTGTTTTTCTTAGAGCAAACTGTAATAAAGCCCCTTTGTGTAAAAATTATACCTAAAGGCAAGGTGTCATAAGCGCCTTCATCTTCCATAACGGGAATGTTTGTGATTATTAACAGGCAATCATCTTCAAATTCTATACGTGATCTTTCATCAACGTCCAATGAATTTCTTAAAAAGCTTTCATCTAAATTTAAAATTAGAGAAACTTTCTGAATTTCATCATACGTTGGATTTATAAGATTAAACCAAGAACCGCTTTGCGCTTCATTAATTCCAAGTTCTATCAATTTTTCATCAGTGGTTTTTAAAATTTCTATCATGATTACCACATTTCCTTTTTAGGGGGTATATTTCTATTAAACAACACTTTTATTAATATGTAAACACATAAAAAGAAACCTCTTTTTTAACAAAAGAGGTAAATTTAACACACACAAAACCAATAAGTAAACTTTTTATGCAAATGACGGTCTTGGTTCTTTCGCAAGTTTTTGAGCAAGTGCATTTTTCTTTGCCATTTGAGCTGCAACAACTTTTCTTGCTGCTTCCGCCATTCTTTCTTTTTTAGATTTAACTGATTTCATTTTTGTATATTGAATATTCATTGAAATTGCTTTTTGACAAATATCTTTCAGTGCATTTTGTATTCTAAATGCTTCCATATGTGCATTAGCATAATCATTCATTACTCCTAACATTTTGTTAGGGTCAATCATTGAACTTTGAATTATTGCATTATCAACTTTTAATGTTTGATATTTTTTAACTAATGCTTTATCTAATTTATCTTGAGCACCAACTGCCATAATAATAATTCCTTAAATATCTCTCGTATTTATATAAAGTTTTTTTTGATTAAAAAATTGACAATTTTGTGATTAATGTTGTTACAAAAGTTAATATTTTATTAAAAAATCTAAAAATGCTTTAAAATATAATTAATTATAAAAGCCAAGGAGAAAAAGTTGGACGAGAAAAAAGTAGTTTCTTTTGAAAAGAAACATTCTAAACCTTCAAATGAAAAAAATAATGAGATAGAATATTGTAGTTTTTGTAAAAGACCAAATACTCAAGTTCCCAAAATGGTAAAAGGCCCTGGGGTCAATATTTGCTCAGAATGTACATTGATTGCTGTTCAATATTTAATTTTGCAAGACGGATTGATGAGCGCTGAAGCTCAAAGAATTTTAGATTTATTATGGGGCGTTAATCGAAAATAATGTCCGATAATTCTCAAAAACTTAAATTAAGAGCAGATATTGTTGCTATTTTAAACAAATACAGAAATGCAACAAATATTGATAATATAGGGCTAAAAAAAGATATTGATTATATTTCTGCTTTGGACGATAAAAAATCAGTTTTTAGAATAATTCTTCAAGAAATAGTTTCATCCAAGGGTCTATATTGCGATATATGCTCTATTATTGCATTTGAAGCAATTGATGGCGATGTTTTTGAAGATGTCGCTATAAATTATCTGAAAGACAAAAAAGTTGATGATGATAAAAAGTTTTTGATTATGTCTCTTATGCGCCAAAAGGGCTTAGATTTCAATTATAGAGATATAGTAGATTATATTGATGATCCGGAGGATTTAGCACATAGAGGAATTAAGAGTTTTTTAAGCAACGCTATTTTTGATGCTGATGTTCAAATAGATTTATTGGATTTTTATATCAACATTCCAAAAGATGAAAAAATAAATTTTTTGGAAAATTTAAAATCCGAGTTTATTGGCGATGATTTAGTTAATGCTTTTTCTATTTTGGCTCAGCTTAATTTAGAAAATGAAGAATATGAAATAGTTTTTGATGTTTTAATTAATTCAAATTCGCCTTATTCGATACAAGGTTTGGAATTTATTTTAGAAAATTCTTCTTTAGATACTAAAACAAAAGCAAAAATAAAACGTAAAATCAAAAAGATAAAATCACTTAATCCTGATTTTGTGAATGATTTATTGATTAAAGACAGCTCTATTTATAAATGTTTTATTAGTTTTGTTGATGGAAAATCTAATTTTTCTTTAGTATTTTCAAGAAAAAGAGCTGACGGATTATTGCATGCAATATTGTTCAGCGTAAATATAATGCAAGGTATAACTTCTTGTATGGGCTTTTGCTTGATTGAAGAAGATAATTTTAATTCAATTATAAAGCGTTTATTTAGCGATTTTGTTCCTGTTAAAATCAATCCTATTGCGCTTAAGAGTTTGTATTTACATTATTTAATTAAAGCCGGTAAAAATCATATTGATTTACCTTATGAATTAATTGTTTGGAAAAATATGCTAAATGATGTTAGGGCGGTTAATTTCGATATTTCAGAATTTATTAATTCTAAACTTGAAATTATGAAATTAACAAAAACAAAAGTTGAAAAATTCGTTAGCTCGAAAATTGTAGATACTTGGTTTTATCTGTACGGCGAAAATAAATATATTGATGAAATAATCAATAAAATAGAAAAAAATCATTGTGTTGATTTAGATAGTATTAATGAAATTGTATCAAAATCAATCGATGATAATTTCCTTAATGATAAGATTTTTTTGCAAGAAATGCAAAGCAGGCTTTTAATTCAAAGCTATGTAGCATCTCTTGCTAAATTAAGGCTTACTTCTGCGTGCGCTTATAGTTTATGCTTTAAAAATCCATATTTAAAATTGTTTATTACATCAATCGTGGATAAAAGTATTTATTATATTTTAGCTTCTAAGTTAGAAGAATTAGCAAGTGAGAACATTTTTAAAAAAGAATTGCCAACTAAATTTACTCAAGATGAGCTTGAGCTTATAATGGCACAATTAGAGGAAAAATGGTCATAAAAAAAAGAATTGTAGCACTTGATATAGGTACTAAAAGAATAGGTGTTGCAGTATGCGACGCGCTATGGATTGGCGCTACTCCTATTAAAACTATTAATCGAAAAAATGATAAAGTTGCTCTTGAAGAAATTAAAAAAATATGCAATGAATATACAACAGATACAATTTTAATCGGTGTTCCTTATAATATGGATGGTTCATTAGGTTTTCAAGCGAAAAATTGTCTTGATTTTATTGAGCCTCTAAGAAAAGAATATGTTATACTTGAACAAGATGAAAGATTATCATCCTCAACCGCTGAAGAAATTTTGCGCTCAAAAGGCAAAAAATATACTAAAGATAAAGCTTTAGTTGATTCTACCGCAGCATGTGTAATATTAACGCAATATTTAGAAGATAATAGATAAAGGAAGAAAAAATGCAAGAAAATTCACCTGAAATTATTAAAGTTATTGGCGAAGAAGGCGAAGAAATTTTTATGAAGTTACAAGAGATTATAACTGTCGAAGATAAAGATTATGCGCTTTTATCAATTGTTGAGGAAGATACTCTGCCAACTTCTGATAACGACGATGATGAAATTGTTATAATGAGAATGATTAAAACCGATGATGATTGCACTTTTGAAGTAATTGAAGATGATGATGAGTTTAATATGGTTGCAAGTGCAATAACTGACGGCGATGAATTTGAGGAAGAATAATAAAAAAGGAGCTTTAATTAGCTCCTTTGTATTATTTGTTCAACTTTTTCTTTTTGTTTTAATATTTTAGCTCTTTTATTTCTGTATAACATATCACAAAATGCTTCAAGACGAGTTATAAAGCCTGCTTCTCCTGTGTGTTCATCAATAGTTAAATTTAAAAGCGGTTTGTTGAAATTTTTAGCTTTTCTTCTTATATCTTCAAGCATTAAACTATCCGGTCCACAACCAAATGCAGTTAGTGTAATTATACCATCTATTTTATCATCTTGAAGATAGTGTCCCGCGCAACCCGTCATTTCATATTGATTTGCCCAATATAAGGTTGAATTTAGAGAATGCATACCGCCTTTTAGTTGTTCAAGTGTAAGTTCGTATGCGCTATAAACTCTAACATCCATATTTTCTAATTTTTTAAAGATATCCATGCAGGTTCTTTTATCGTATATATTATATCCATGTCCAATTAGAGCGATGCTGATTGGTTTTTCTTCTTTTTTAGGAGGAATTATAACTTTTCCTTCTTTAGCATTTTTAAGCGCTTCTTCAAAATTAAGTCCGTTTTGTACCATAACATTAAAATTATTTTGAACAACAAAGCCTGCTTTTTGAGCTTTTTTTATGGTCTCAAAATCTTTAATATCAAATTGATTAGCGATTTCAGTCAAGAAATCTATTAAGTTTTTGTCTTTTTCTGATTTATCAAGAGTTGCTTCAATTATATTAAAATCGCCTCTAACAACATTCCTTATTAAATCGGGAAGTCCTCTGATTTTTGAGCAGTTATATATTTTATGCGCAATTGATTGAATTGAAGGCACGAAAATATTTTTTACACCTTTATCTATTAAATTTAAAACATGTCCTACAAATACTTTAATAGGTAAACAAGTTTCAGTTACAACTAAAGATGCGCCGTCTGAAATTGTCTTTTTTGTTGTATTGTCTGACAAAATAATTTTAATTCCTAAATCGTTAAAAAAGCCATACCAAAAAGGAAAATATGTATAGTATAGCATTGCTTTCGGTATTCCGATAATTTTTTCTTTATTCATAAATTAGTCCAAATTCTCTCAATATAATCATATTACACCAAAAATAATCATATTGGCATGTCAATTTTTTATTATAATTTGTTTTAAAATAAATATATATCTTTTGGGAATAATTATGTCTTTACAAAATATAAATCCGTATTATTTAAATAACTTTGTACGTATGCCTATTCAAAATAGAACTATGGCTTATCCTGTACAAAATTATGCGCAAAATCCATACCAAGCAAGTTTTTATAATCAAAATGTTGCTTATCCTTATTTGCCATTTTTGCAACCAAAAAATAATTCTTATGTAAAAATTGGTGAACTTGTTGCGCCAAACGGCGAAAAAACGCATTTATTCAGACTTTCAAACGGTCATGAAGTTGCTATAATGCAAAGAAAAGACGAACAAACCATAGTTAAAACTTTTGTTGATGCAGGTTCAATGAATGAAACAGACGAAAAAAGAGGTGTTCAACATGTTAATGAACATGGTTTATTTAAAGGTTCTTCAAAATTAAAAGACGGTGATGTATTTAGGCTTGTCGGTAAAATGGGCGCTTCTACAAATGCTTCAACCGATTTTGCTCAGATAAATTATTATATTATGGCTCCTTACATGGGTCTTGATGAGCTTAATAAAACAATTGAAATACAAGGAGATATGATTTATAATCCAAATTTTGATTATGAAGCAATGGAATCGGAAAAAGGACCAATATGTTCTGAAATTTCCATGATTAATGATGACCCTTCTACTGTTGCTTATGATAAAGTAATTAGAAATCTATTCCAAATTAAATCAAATTCAAAAAATCTTGTGGCAGGCTCTATTGATACTGTTATGGGCCTAACTAAAGATGATATGCATAATTATCATCAAACTTATTATACTCCTGAAAATCTTCATACTGTAATTATCGCAGATGAAACTATACCTGTTGATGTAATTATGAAAAAGGTGTCTGAAAGTTTTAAATCTGCATATAATCATGATAAAAAAATAGAAGTTAAAAAAGAAGATTTAACACCTATTCAAGTGTCAAAAAGAGAAGATATTATAAGTTCAAAAACAAATTCAACAACATCTTATCTTGCTTTTGCGGGACCTGTTAATACAAATTCAAAGGATTTTATTTTAAATGAAATGGTTCAATATTATCTTGCGAATTGTTCAACTTCGCTATTGAAAAAGGGTTTGGATAATATTGACGCTTCATATAGTTATGCAACACAAAAAGTCGGTTTAAAAGAAAAAGATCCTTATGCTTTAGTTGCAGCGATAGAATCTAATCCTAATGATGAGCAAAAAGGGCTCGATATATTTTATGATGCTATATATAAATTGCAAACAGAATTATTATCAGACGATGATATGACTGCTATTAAAAATTCTCTAAATAAAAATTTAGAATTTGCAATGTGTGATTCTGAATCAATTTGCGATGTTTTGGGTGATTCTTTAAGAGATAATTCTCTTGATTACTTTACAAATTATAGAGAAATTCTATCAAATATTACAAAAGAAGATATTATGAATTTTGCTCGCAGATACTATAATTTAAATAAAGCATCAATTGTTGTAGTTCATCCATCAAGTGTAAGCGAATCTCAAATTAAGCAAAATTATGCTCAATCGAAGTATTCATTCAATAATGTATCTAAAAATTCATTCAATATTTCATTTACAGGTATTAAAAATATAGGTACTGATGATGTGCAAGAATATCAGCTTGTAAACAATACTCATCTTGCAATAAATAAAACAAATTCTAATTTGTGCTTTTTTAATTGGAGTTTAAATATTCCTCCGATTAAAGCAAAAAATCCTAATATACCTTTGATTTTGCGTCACATGTTCAAAAAAGGCACTCAATACCATAATCAAAATGAATTAGATAGATATAAAGAACTAAATGCAATTGATGTATCTGCTTATGTAAATGGTAGAAGTATAGAGATTTCAGCAGATTGTATGCCTGAAAACACTGAAAAAACCTTGGCGATTATAAATGAGTTGATGTATCATCCAAAATTAACACAAGAAGATTTTGAAGCAGCTAAGAAATTTGTTAAATCTATCTTGCAAACAAGTCAAAAAGACGCTGCATCTAATTTATTAGATAGATTATACCCGGGATACTTCCCGACTTATCAAAAAATGCTTAATGACATTGATAAATTAACACTAGATGATGTTAAAGATTTTTATAACGAGCTTTTAAAAAATGCTAAATCATCATTTGTCGCAACTCTGCCTTTAGATACTCATCTGGAGCTTGCAAATAGTGTTATTGCTCATCAAAGTATGCCAAATGTTATTTTTAAGGAAAATATTCAAAAATTAACACCAATTTTTGAAGCAAATCCATATAGTAATGTTGTGTATGATATTGATGATTTAAATCAAGCACAAATTTGTCAATCTTATAAATTTCCAATGTCAGGAAATATTGAAGATGAAGTTAAATTTGAATTAGTTCATACAATTTTAGGCGGAAGTACTAATTCAAGATTATTTTCAGATTTAAGAGAAAAACAAAATCTTGCGTATAGCGTTTCATCTACTATTCAATCTTTTGAAAATACAGGCATTTTAACTCTTCAAATTCAAACAACAACCGATAATCCTGATGAAAGCATTGTAAGCTATGATAATGTTCAAAAGTCATTGGATGGTTTTAAAAAGCATATTGAATTATTAAAAAATGAATATGTGACAGATGAAGAACTTGAAAGTGCTAAAATGCGCTTAAAGCAAAAAATTATCGGTCAATGTCAAAATCCTTTATCTGAAACTGAGCTTCTTGCAATGAATATGCTTGAACCTTATGGTATTAAGCGTATTGATAAATATATTGAAGCAATTGATAAAATGACTAAAGAAGATATTAAGCAAGCAGCAAACTTTATATTCTCATACAACCCTACTGTTTCAATTTTAGCAAGTGAAAACACAATTAATTCTCAATTACCATATTTAAAAACTTTAGGTACTGTTGAAAAAGTATAAAAATTTTGCATACCTCTTGAAATAGTGTTATATTTAGAAAAAACAGGAGGTAAGCATGACAACAAAAATAGGTATTTTAGGGTACGGCAATTTAGGCAGAGGCGTTGAAAAAGCTGTATTAAAAAATAGCGATATTGAGCTAAAAGCTATATTTACAAGAAGAAATCCTAAGGATTTAAAAGTAAACTCATCAGCTCAAGTTTGTTCTGTTGATGATATTGAAAATTGGAAAGATAAAATTGATGTATTGATAATTTGTGGCGGAAGCGCTACTGATTTACCTGTTCAAACTCCTAAATATGCAAAATTATTTAATGTTGTGGATAGTTTTGATACCCATGCAAATATACCTCAACATTTTTCTGCGGTTGATGAAATAGCTAAATCTTCTAAAAAAATCGGAATTATTTCAGTTGGCTGGGATCCTGGCATGTTTTCACTAAATCGTTTATATGCTAATTGTATTTTGCCTGATGGAAAAGATTATACATTCTGGGGCAAAGGAGTAAGTCAAGGGCATTCTGACGCTATTCGAAGAATTGATGGTGTATTAGACGCTAGACAATATACAATTCCTGTAAATGAGGCACTTGAAGCTGTAAGGAGTGGTAAAAATCCTGAGCTATCAACAAGACAAAAACACACAAGAGAATGTTTTGTTGTTTTAAAAGAGGGTGCTGATGCTAAAAAAGTTGAGCAAGAAATTGTAACTATGCCAAATTATTTTGCTGATTACGATACAACCGTTCATTTTATTTCTAAAGAAGAACTTGATAAAAATCATTCAGCTATTCCTCATGGTGGTTTTGTATTAAGATGTGGTGAAACTTCAGATAATACAAAACATTTAATTGAATATAGTCTGAAACTAGATTCAAATCCCGAATTTACTTCAAGCGTATTGATTGCTTATGCAAGAGCGGCACATAGATTGAATAAAGAAGGTCAATGCGGTTGCAAAACTGTTTTTGATATTGCTCCTGCATATTTAAGTCCTAAATCAAATCAAGAATTAATTTCAACTATGTTGTAATCATAAAAATAATATTGACCGTATGCTTTTGTTGTAGTTTA
This sequence comes from Candidatus Gastranaerophilales bacterium, assembly GCA_944324915.1. Taxonomy (GTDB): domain Bacteria; phylum Cyanobacteriota; class Vampirovibrionia; order Gastranaerophilales; family Gastranaerophilaceae; genus RUG14156. Next base: position 15,260 of record CALUYD010000014.1, read on the forward strand.
ATTAAATAATACACACAAGCATACGGCTTATTATTGGGAATAAATATGGATTTAGTAAGTAAAATAAAAGAGTTAAAAAAAGAGAAGAATGCAATAATCTTAACTCATTGTTATCAAAATATTGAAATAGATGATGTTTCAGATTTTGTTGGCGATTCTTTGTATTTAAGCAAAATGGCGGCACAAACAAATGCTGATATTATTGTTTTTGCGGGCGTTTATTTTATGGCACAGAGTGCTAAATTGCTTTCTCCTAATAAAAAAGTATTGCTTCCAAATCTTAATTCCGGTTGTATGATGGCGGATATGATAAATGTTCAAAATTTAAAATCATTCAAGGATAGAAATCCCAATATTCCCGTGGTTTGCTATATCAATTCAACCGCTGAAGTTAAAGCAAATTGTGATGTTTGTTGTACATCATCTAATGCTATTGAAGTTGTTAAAAATTTAAATTCGAATAAGGTTTTATTTGTTCCTGATAATTTCTTAGGTAAATATGTTCAACATAAATTGCCTAGTGTTGAAATAATTACATTTAACGGTTATTGTCCTATACATCAAAGAATTAGACTTGAAGAAATAGAGCGAGCAAGGAAAAATTATCCTAACGCAATGATTTTAACTCATCCTGAGTGCAATCAAGAAGTTGCAAAACGTTCTGATTTCATTGGTTCAACTAAAGAAATTATGGAATATGTTAAAAAATCAGATAAAAAACAATTTGTAATTGCAACAGAAAAAGGTGTAGTAGAAAGATTAAATCGTGATTCTAAAAAAGAAGGCTGGGATAAAGAATTTATTTTAATCGATGAAAATATTGTTTGTCCTGATATGAAAAAAAATACGCTTGATAGTATCTATGACACACTTTTAAAAGAAGAAAATGTTATTGAAATCGATTTAGATGTTGCAAAAAAAGCAACAAGATGTATTGAAAGAATGTTTGAAATAACTTCTCCAATAAAAAATAGCTCTAAAATATAAAGTTAAGCCCGCTCAATAAGCGGGCTTAATTATGTCTTGTTTGGAATTTGAATTATATAATTCCTTGTGCCATCATTGCATGAGCAACTTTTTTAAAGCCTGCAATGTTTGCACTTGCTACATAGTTAATTCCAAGATTGTATTCTTTTGAAGTTTCTTTGCATGCTTTGAAAATATTTGTCATAATTTCATTTAGTTTTTCATCTACTTCTTCAAATGACCAAGAATATCTCATTGAGTTTTGGCTCATTTCAAGTGCTGATGTTGCAACGCCACCTGCATTTGCTGCTTTAGCTGGAGCTAAAAGAACTTTGTGTTCGATTAAGTAATCAATAGCCTCTATTGTTGTTGGCATATTTGCGCCTTCTCCAACTGCAATAGTGCCATTTTCAACTAATAATTTAGCTGTTTCAAGATTAATATCGTTTTGTGTTGCACATGGAAGAACTATATCTGCTTTAATTGTGTAAACTTTTGGTGTTTCACCTTTGATATTTTCCATGTATTTTGCATTAGGATGTTTTGTTAAGTATTCTTTTATTCTTAATCTTTCAACTTCTTTTAGTCTTTTGATTTCGTCTAAATCAATACCGTTTTCATCATATATACATCCGTTTGAATCACTCATTGCAACAACTTTTGCACCGTATTCTACTGCTTTTTGAGCAGCATAAATTGCAACGTTGCCTGAGCCTGAAATAGTTGTGATTTTATCTTTTAGATTTAGATTGTTTGCTTCTAGCATTTCTCTCATAAAATAGATTAAACCAAAGCCTGTTGCTTCTTTTCTTGCTAGTGAACCGCCGTATTCTAAACCTTTACCTGTTAGAACGCCTGCTTCATATTGGTTTTTAATTTTTCTATATTGACCGAATAAATATCCGATTTCACGACCGCCAACACCTATATCGCCAGCAGGAACATCTAGGTTGTGTCCAATATGTCTTTGTAATTCATTCATGAAACTTTGGCAAAAACGCATAATTTCATTATCTGATTTGCCTTTAGGATCAAAATCAGAACCGCCTTTACCACCGCCTATTGGAAGACCTGTTAGAGCGTTTTTAAAAATTTGTTCAAATGCTAAAAATTTCATTATGCTTTGATTTACTGACGGATGAAATCTTAAACCACCTTTGTATGGTCCGATTGCGCCATTAAATTGTACTCTAAAACCTCTGTTAACTTGAACTTTCCCGTTGTCATCAACCCAAGGTACTCTAAAAGAGATAATTCTTTCCGGTTCTACAAGTCTTTCTAAAAGTGATGTAGCTTCAAAATTTGGATTTTTTTCAACCATTGGAGCAATACTTTTTAAAACTTCATCTACTGCTTGGATGAATTCTTTTTCGTGTGAATTTTTTTCATGTACACTTGCTAGTACTTTTTCTGTGTATCTGTTCATAATGCCGACTCCTTATATGCTTATTGATTATATCATCATTTGTTTTTTATGTGCAATTTCTTTATAAATTCTTTAAGTTGACAAATGTATTAATATAATGTATGTTACTATATATAGAAACAAGGTATATATATGAAAGATTTTTATAATTTGGTTGCACAAATAAAAAACCCTAAAGATATTGAAAAGCTTTTTTGTGAAATTTTTACTATAAATGAAATTAAAACTTTATCAAAGCGATGGCGTATTTTAGAAATGCTTGTTAAGAATCATACTCAAAGAGAAATTTCGGATGAACTTGGAGTAAGTCTATGTAAGGTTACAAGAGGTTCTAAAATACTAAAAGATAAAAATGCAATCGTTACTAAATTTTTGATAAAGGAGAAATAATATGTTGAATAATTTCGTGCCAAATAAAAACGGATTTTTTGGAAATTATGGCGGTCAATTTATTGATAATCAAGAGTTATTAGATGAATTTAAAAATATAGAAAAAAATTTTTTAGAGATAATTAATGATGAAAATTTTCAAAATGAATTAGATTATTTAATGAAAAATTATGTAGGCAGACCAAGTCCTATATATTTTGCACAAAATCTATCAAATAAATACGGGAATAAAATTTTTTTAAAACGTGAAGATTTAAATCATACAGGTGCACACAAGATTAATCATTGCATAGGTGAAGCATTATTAGCAAAAAAAATGGGTAAAACTAAAATTATTGGTGAAACAGGTGCAGGTCAGCATGGCTTGGCTCTTGCAACAACATGTGCACTATTGGGGCTTGAATGCGACATTTATATGGGTGAAGTTGATATTCAAAAGGCAAAACAAAATGTCGATAAAATGAGGTTATTGGGCGCTAATATTATACCTGTTACATTTGGGACAAAAACTCTTAAAGAAGCAGTTGATGCTGCATTTAGCGCATATAAAAATGAATACAAAACAGCTTTATATGCAATAGGTTCTGTTGTTGGACCTCATCCTTTTCCGATGATAGTTGAATACTTTCAATCAAGAATTGGCATGGAAGCAAGATTGCAATTTTTGGATTATAACTTAACTTTACCTGATTATGTCGTTGCTTGTGTTGGTGGTGGCTCTAATGCAATTGGTATGTTTAATGGTTTTATTAATGATGAAAGTGTTCAATTGGTGGGCGTTGAACCTTTAGGAAAAGGTGCTAAAATAGGCGAGAACGCCGCAAGTATAAATTTTGGCAAAGACGGCATAATCCATGGCTTTAAATGTAAAGTTTTACAAGATGATAACGGTAATATAATTGACGCATATAGTGTAGCCTGCGGACTTGATTACCCTGGGGTTGGACCTAAACATTGTTATTTGAATGAAACTAAACGTGCCAAATATGAAACAATAACCGATGATGAAGCAATTAGTGCCTTTTATGAATTATCACGATGTGAAGGTATTATTCCTGCACTTGAGAGTTCTCATGCTCTTGCTTATGCAATTAAATTATCTAAAACAGTAAAAAACAAGAAAATACTTGTTAATCTTTCAGGTCGTGGTGATAAAGATATTGATTTTATCGTTCGTAATTATCCAATCTCTAAATATCTTTAATTTCAATATATTCTAAATTAGAATTTAGAAGATGTACATGACCTGTTTCGTGCGATAAGTGGCATTTTGCAATGTATAGCTCTTTATTTTCCACTGCTTTTTTAATTATTTTGGAATGATTTAAAATATATTCTTCAGCCCAAAGAGTATGTTGCTTTGCAAGCTGATTTTCAGATGTAAGTGCATTTTTGTCACACTCAATAGCAGGATATACACATTTCAATATTCCTTGAAAATTATCCGCAATATTAGGATAATTTTCTTGTGCATATTCCATAACACCGCAATTATCATGTCCTAAAAGTATTAATAGGGGCACTTTTAATTTTTTTACGGCATATTCAATGCTCTCCATTACATTTGGTCCTACTGTAATTCCTGCAATTCTAACTACGAATAATTCTCCTATTCCTGCTTCAAAGATTAATTCAGGAACAACTCTTGAATCAGAACAGCTTAAAACGCATGCATGGGGATTTTGATGATGAGATAATGCTTTAAGAGTTTCTATTGTTATATTTTTAGCTTCATATTTCCCATTTACAAATTGTTCATTTCCTTTTAGTAATTTTATTAAAATTTCTTTGGAATAATTTGGTATATTCATAAAACCCCTTTACAAATAAATATCTGTCGTACTAAAATTTTCCTTGGAATTTTAGAAAAGGGCAAATATGTTACAAGATTTATTAAATAATAAAAAATGTTTTAAATTGGTTTGTGGTGCAGGAAATGAAGATGTAGTAGAAGTTGAAAAACTTGTTTATATCTATTCTCTTGCTGGCGTTAGATTTTTTGATGTTTGCGCTAATTTAGATGTTATTGACGCTGCTAAGCGTGCAATTAAAAAAGCCGGAGATGAAAGCAATAAATATCTTTGTGTTAGCGTTGGTATTGAAGGTGACCCTCATATTACAAAAGCAAAAATCGATTATGATAAATGCGTAAAATGCGCTATTTGTAAAAATAATTGTCCTCATCAAGCAATTGATGAAAATATTGAAATTAATGAAAAAAGATGTTTAGGCTGCAATATATGTAAAAACCTATGTCCAAATAAAGCTATTACAATGCATACAAAAATTCAAGACTATAATGAGATTTTACCTAAAATTGTCGAAAAAGGAGTTGATTGTATTGAATTTCATGCAATTTCTAAAGATGAAGATGATGTTTTAGAAAAATGGGACAAAATTAACTCTTGTTTCAGTGGTTTAACTTGCATTTCGGTTGATAGATCAACATCAGGTGATAAAGATTTAGTTGAATTAGTTAGAAAAATGGTATCTAAAAAAGCACCATACACAACAATAATTCAAGCTGATGGCGTTGCTATGAGCGGAAATAATGACGAATTTGGAACAACCCTGCAAGCGGTTGCGACTGCTCAAATGTTTCAAAATTCAAAAGTTCCGGCTTATATTATGATGTCAGGCGGAACAAACACAAAATCAATTCAATTAGCTAAATTGTGCGATGTTCATCCTCATTGTCTTGCTGTTGGTTCTTACGCAAGAAAAATTATAAAAAAATATTTAGATAATGAAAATCTTTTCAATGACAAAAAAGCAATTGATGAAGCAGTTAAAATTGCAAAAAGTCTTGTAGATGTTTCATTGGAGAATATGGGATGATTAGCTTAAAAACAAAAAATTGGCAAATTGATAATATTGATACAGTTATTTTTGATAAAGACGGTACATTGATTGATTTACATTATTTTTGGGGCAAAATGACCGAGCTTAGAGTTGATGAAGTTATTCAAAAATACAATTTTGATTTAACTTTTTTTGACCATTTATGCTATTGCCTAGGTTACGATATTAATACACAAAAAATGCTTCCTGATGGCATTACTGCGCTATATTCAAGACCAAAAATTATTGAACTTTTTATCAAAGATTTAGCTAAATTCGGTGTTGTTGCAACAACAGCTGAAATTGAAGAAATCTTTGATAAGGTTTCAGATGATTTTTATAAAAATATTTTAGATTATACAAAACCAATAGATTCGGCATTTAGATTTGTCGAAAAACTATATAAAAATAATGTTAAAATTGGTATAGTTACTTCTGATTCAATTGTTTCAACGCAATTAACCGTAAAACAATTTGAGCTTGAGAAGTATTTTAAATCTTTAATCGGAAGAGAATCTTGCACTGATATAAAAGAAAGCGGAAAGCCAACAATTATGGCATTGAATGAGCTAAATTCAAATCCTAAAAATACGGTTATGATAGGTGACGCCCCAATGGATTATATAAGTGCTAAAAATGCCGGAATTGATAAAACAATTCTTATCGCAACAGGTCAAATAGATGTTGATGAATTAAAGAAAACATCTGAATTTGTGTGTTGTGATTTAGATGAAGTTGAAATATTCTAAATTTATTTTGTTATTTATAAAGACCCTTAAAAGGGTCTTTATAAATAAAATTATTTTTCAAATATAAACTGTACTGCTTTTTTTACAGCATTATTAATTGCTTTGCTATCATTGCCCTCTAGGGTAATGATTTTAATGTTATCTAAATTGCAATTTTTAAGAAAATCTTCTGTCAGTCCTGCAACTTGCGGATGGGGTAATCTTTCTCTATTCTTAAATGCTTCTAATTGGTCTATTAAATATTTTGACGCATTTTCTACTCTATTTTTTGCTTCTCCCCATGCAGGAGTATCAATGTATGGATTGTCTAAGACAATAATTTTATTGCCTTTGTTTAATGCGTTACAAAAATCGCTTACTGTCGCATTTCTTCCGCCGGTTGCAACAAAGATATTTGATGCCTCTGCTGTTGCTTTTGAATATTCTGAATTATCTGGCAAAATATACTTGGGAATTTCTGAATATGTTTGAGTATTGATTGTGGAAGGGAAGTTGTCAGGATTAATGTATTTTACATAATTTTGAGCTGTAATATAGAATATTTTGTCTTTGTTTAATCCTGTTACTTCAGTTGTAATTGCATCAATACTGCCTCTATCTGCTGTCGGGCTTGTAATGAACGCAGTACTTCTTGTTCCTAGTTCTGCATTTAATCCCTTTAAAAATGCTTTTGTAGGTTCTTCGTATCCAGCAGGAGGTGCTGAATATCCTGCCGTTGCAATACGATATGGCATTGTGCCAATTTTTTTGTTTGCGATTCTACCAGCTTCTTCTGCGGTTGTGATATTAATAATATTGTATGGTGATTTTTTTGAAACTTCGTTTCCAAATGACTGTTTAGTGGTTTGATTTAAGTTTAATGAGTAAATTTTGGGCATTATATCCTCCTTTGTATTATGACTATGTAACAAATTTATATTAAATATTAATTATTGATGTAGACCGTTAAATTCATTTATTGTTATTTCTGTATTTCCTTTTCAGTGGGAAGTGTGTATTTTACTTTGCTAAATATTCTTGAAAAAGTGTCGTTTACTTTGGCTAATTGTTGTTCTGCTAGTTCCTTAGCTTTTGCATTAGTTATTATTACACTAACCTTATTTTGTATTTTTGTATGCTTATATAAAAACCGAAATATTTATTATTTGTTATTAAGCTGTAATTATGTTAAGTATATTTTACATGTTATTTTTTATTTTAATTTTTGTTAAGATAATTCTTTTTATTAACAAAAAAAGAAAATTATATGCTTTATACTTGTGTTAATAAACGTTTAGAAAGGGATTTGAATGAATATACGTCCAATTGGTGCTAATACATCATTTGCAGGGAGATTAAAATATGACCGAATTGCTCTAACTGAAAAAATAGCAGCTTTAGAAGATACTGAGATAGAAAGTCTTGCTCCTAAAATAGTCGAAGGTATTAATGCACTCAAAAGAAGTGTAGAAGAATCTACTCCGGATAATTTTGATTGTTTTCTTGATATGAACTATAAGACAAGACGAAAAAGTATTGATGATGATTTTGATTATGTTAGTAAAATAAATCATATTTTTACTATAAAAACAAAATGTAAAGATGGTTTAAATCAGAATCAGGCTTTTAATGGTAATTTTGAATTGCAATGTATAGGTTCTGTATATACATTTCGAGATAATGCTGCTATTATGATTAGTGAGTTTTTCTCTAATCTTTCAAAACAAATAGTTAATTATGCTAATTCAGATGGTGAAAAACGTATATCTGCTATTAAATTTAAACCTGGCAGTTTTAGTGAAAATATATACAATAAATTTGATTAGACACAAAATTATTTTGTATATTTACATGAATACAGAATATTTTTTATAAACAAAAGAGACTAATTTAAGTCTCTTTTTTATTAAAATAATTTTATTATATCTTTATCACTTTCGTTACCCATATATTTTTATTCAAATATTTTCATTAATATCACCATAAAAGTCACATGGTTTAATTGCTTTATATTTATTGTTGAATAAATTAGTAAATTATATAACAAAATTATATACTTAATACAAGTTTTGCAAATGTTGTGTTTATGTGTCTTAATTGTTACATCTTTGAGCCTGCGTTGGTCTGAAAAGTAATTATTGAATAGATAGACATTCTATCATTTACAATTTCTCTAATTGCCATTATAAAGGTTGCTGTTTTTTATCCTCAACCTATAAATTAATATGCGCTACAACCGCCAAAAGTTTTCATAGAATCGTTTACGTTTATATTGTCAAAATAGACAACCGCTAAAACTCTTTTATAAATATCTAACCCTTTAAATTCAAAATATATTTTATCTGCATTCTTATAGAAATCCTCTAAATATTTTTTAGAATTCTTTCCTCTCGATAATACATCATCAATAGATAAATTATTCAAATACGCTTGCCTATAAGCTCTATTATTTGCATTTGTTTCAAAACAATCAATTCCAACAAGGCGAGCTGAAAATTCATTTTTATCAACCTTTAAAATAATTGTATCACCATCGATAATTTTTACTAACTCAGTAGAAATTTTATTTTCAGAATTAGCTGGCAAGTTTAATAAAATAAGAAAAAGAAATAATATTTTGCATTTTATACCGTTCATATATACATTTAACCATACCTTGTAAGATTAGAAAATAATATATACAAACGGCATAATATTGTCAAGTATTATGTAAGGTTAAAAATTATGGCAGTTGAAAGAAAATTAATGAGAAACGGAAACGGTTGGGCACTTAGCATAAATTCAACAATTCTTGCGTTGTTAGATGTAAACCCCGAAGTTGATATGGTTAAATACACAATCGAAAATGATAAACTAATAATCACTAAAGGCAACAAAAAAGAAGAAAAATAAAAGATGTTAAGGTAAATTTCATACCCTAAAATTGAGCGTTAAAAAGATCCTATTAAGGGTCTTTTAGTATATGGGGCGGGTGATGGCAACAGTATTGAATTTATTACGCATTTAGGCTTGTTGAAAAATTATACAAAGAGTATGTAAACTTTTGTTAAATAAATATGTTGTAAATATCAAAATAAATATTATTACAGTTTTTGTATATATATAGTAGTGTAAAAAGGAAATTTAAATATGGAAATTTCTAGTGTAAAAAATCAAGAGTCTAAAAAAATCGTTTCAAATACTGCAAAAGCAGCTACAATTGGTGCTGGTGTATTTGGTACTCTTGGAGCCTTAAGCAATCATTCATTACAAAAAGATATTATTGAATTAGCTAAACAAAATCCTGGGTGTAATTCTGTTAAACCTTTGGTTTTAGGCGATAGTAAACTATTACAAAAAAGCGCAGAAATGGTTGAAAATTTATCTAAAAAAATAATAGAGTCTGGCAATAAAATTGTAAAATCAGAGATTGTAAAATCTGGTCTAAAGTCTGCTGCTCAAGGTGCTGCAATAGTTGGTGGTATTGCTTTATTGGTAAATCTTGTTAAAAATGCCAACGCATCAAAAAATACTGAAAATAAGTAATTTGTTAAATAATTAAAAAAAGATAAGGTTTTTATGCCTTATCTTTTTTTGTTTGTTTTGTTTTATATATGTGTAATTTTGGATTTTTTTAGGTTCTCACCCACTTTACGGGTCTTGCGACCTGTGTGGGTTTAAACACAACCAAAATAAAACAGGTTACAACAAAAATTGTAACCTGTTTTATGGGGCGGGTGATGGGGGTCGAACCCACGAATATCGGAACCACAATCCGAGGCCTTAACCACTTGGCGACACCCGCCATTTTTGTTTGCAAGTTAAAATAACCGCTAAAAAATTATAAAATAAACAAAAAAAATTTTCAAGAAAAATCGCAAAAAGTTGTAAGACCTTACAAAAAAATGCCAAAAAACGAGAGTTTTTCAAAAAAATATGTTAATCTAAAAAAGTAATTTTCGGACAATTCAAATTTGTATCATCTTTAAGATTGAGAAACGAGGCTGACGAAAACAAGGAGGGGATAACTGTGCGTCATTGTAACAGTGTATTTAGTGCGTCTGATATTTGGTTTTTATTGGATAGGGACGATTGTACCAAAAGAAAATTATATATTGCAAATTGTCCTATTTGTAACAAAGAAATGGCGTTATATTCTTGTGTTGATGCTAATGGAGAATATTTTGAAAAATATTATTATTCATTTGGCGCTAAAAAAGTCAAAGAAAGATTAAAAAAAGATGTAACATCAACCATGTTAGGTTTTAAGACAAAATACAAAATGCCGTCAGGCTTTAAATATGGCGAAAATAAAGAAATTAAGAAAAACGGTAAAATAATTGCCATTGAACAATATTCTTGTGATTTTTGGGGGAATAAGATTTTAGTTAAAAAAATCGAAAATGGATAATGAGATAATTTCAAAAAATGATATTCAAAATATAACTAAAATTGAAAATATTAATAATTATTCAAAAATTGATGCGCTAAAAGAATTTGATGAGCTCAAAAATATTGCTCTTAATTGTTTTGATAAGAATGGAAATCCTAATATTTCAGCAGCCCTTAGGGCACTGGAAAATAAAGCAAAAGTTGCTGGATTATATACAAACACAAAACAACAAGCAAATTGCATAGTAAATATGGGTGAAATTACCATTGATGGCGAGCAATTAAAGTTAAATATCGGCGAAGATTATTTAAATGAATTATAGTGTTCCAGAAATATTAAATATTCCTCCTAAATTATATCCTTTTATTTTTCATTTTAATAATTACAGTTATTTTCTTTTAGAAGGCGGAAGGGCAAGCGGTAAAACTCAAAGCGTTGCAAGATTTTTACTCTATATCGCACAAAATAGGCTTGTTAGAATTTGTTGCGGAAGAGAAATACAAAATTCAATAAATGAATCTGTAAGAACCGTTTTTGTAGATTTAATTGAAAAATATAATCTTTCTTACGACATTAAAAGAGATAGTTTAATTAATAAAAAAACAGGCTCTAAGATATTTTTTAAAGGCTTTAGAGAACAAGGCAGTGTCAACATCAAAGGTTTAGAAGGTATTGATATATTATGGATTGATGAAGCTCAAGCAATCACTAAAACCACCTTGGATGTTATAGTTCCTACCATTAGAAAAAAGAATTCTGTTGTCATTTTTACAATGAACCGATACACAAGATTTGATTCTGTTTATAATTTTTGCGCAAAAAGAAAAGATTGTTTGCATATCAATATTTGTTATTTTGATAATCCTTTTGTAGATAGCAAAATAATAAATGAAGCTCAAGTATGCAAAAATACCAATATAAATGACTATAATCATATTTGGTTGGGGTATCCTTTGGCTAATAATAATGAATTTCTTTTATCATCAGATATGATTGATAAATCAATAAGTCTTGAATATGAAGCGGATAGTTCTTATTTTATAAATTCTGTTATGAGTGTTGATTTATCAGCTTGTGGCGCTGATTTATGTGTTGCTAAGTTGTTTGTTCAACAAAATCAAACTGTTTGGCTTGAAAAATATACAACAACTTGGCAAGAATCTGATACTGATATAACTAAAGGAAAAATTATAAGTCTTTATTCTGATTGGCAGCCTAAGATTTTGATTATGGATGCTGATGGGCTTGGTTATCCTATTTGGATTAGTATTCAAAAAGTTATTCAAAATGCAATAGGTTTTAGAGGCGCTCATAAACCCTCATCAAAATTTGCGCTTAATTCAAGAGCTGATGGGTATTTAGCGCTTAGGGATTATCTTGATAAAGGATATTTAAAATTAACCGATAAAAATGCAATCAGACAACTTGAATATATAAAAAAGATTTATAAGCCCAATGGTCTAATTGCAATCCAAGATAAAAAAGAAATTCGAAAACTCCACAATGAAAGCCCTGATTTTGCAGATTGTTCCATGATGGCTTTATATGCAATTAACTATTGTTCAAATGTAATCATTAGAAGTTCACAAAATTATGATTGTTTTGTAGAGAGTGATTTTGATATTTTTGATTAACCTAAGAAAGGAGAAAAAAATGTGCTTTGCAAAAAGTGAACCAACGGTTGTGCCTGCTGTGCAGGATAGTGTTGTAAGACATGAAGCTGACGCTTCTTTAACTAAAAATTCCAACACTGATAATAAACAGGGGATTTTTAAACAAAATATTAAAACGACTGCACTTGGCTTGGAAGATAGTGCAAACACCGAGAAAAAGACTCTTTTAGGAGAATAAAATGACTTTTTATAATGTTGAATATTTTCAAAAAAGAAAAAAAGAAATGGAAGATGTTTTTAATGTGATTAAGCCGGATTTACAAGAGCTTGCAGATTATTTTCTTCCAAGAAGCGCTCAATTTATTGCAAGAAATACAAGAAAACCTTATGTAAAAAGCAAAAAAATTATCGATTCAACTCCATTAATTGCTTTAAGAAACTTTTCATCCGGTATGATGTCCGGTGCTACAAGTCCTACCAATAGGTGGTTTAAGACGGTTTTTACAAACGCTGATTTGGCAAATGATTATTATTTAAAAAATTGGTGCTCAAATCAAGAAGAATTAACAAGAAAAATATTATATAGTTCAAATTTTTATCAGTGTTTACCTGAAATATATAAGCAACTTGGTGTTTTTGGATTTTGCGCTGTTGGTATGGAGCCTGATTATGATAATGTAGTTAACTTTAAGGTTTTGCCTTTGGGTTCATATTATTATGCAAGAAATTCAAAAGGAAAAATCGATACTTTTTGTCGTGTGTATATGGAAACAGCAAAAAATATTGTTGAAAAATATGGAGATTCTTGTCCTTTAGAAATAGTCGAAGTTGCAAAAGAAAATCCTTTAAAACAATATGAATTAATTCATTTTGTTGAGAAAAATAAATATCATAGGATTAAACATTTAAGCTCAAAATATGCTAAATATATTTCTGCAGTTATTTTATCTTCTAAAAATGAATTTTTATCTTTGAAAGGTTTTTCTAAATTTCCTTATGTCGTTTTTGAATCATCAAATCCTTCTGATTCTGATTATCCTAATGATTGCCCCGGAGTTAATGCGCTTGCTGATGTTAAGCAATTAATGATGATGGTTAAGGAATATGCTAAAGCAGTTAAAAAGATAGTTTGTCCAACATATAAGGGTCCTGCCAGCTTAAAAAATAAAAAATTAGCTGATGTTCCAGGAGCATACATTGAAGAAGATGAAAATGGCAGAGGTATTAGTCCTGTATATGAAGTAAATCCTAGAGTTTTAGAATTAAAGCAAGAAAAAGATGAATTAAAACAAACAATTAAAGAGCATTTTTATAATGATTTATTTGCAATGATTTTAAATACTGCAGAGCGCGGAAGAACAGCAACCGAGGTTAACGAATTAAAAGAAGAAAAAATGGTTCTTTTATCGCCATTATTAGAGCAAATTCATTGTGCGCTAAGAGAGATTTTAACTTGGATTTATGATGAACAAATTCGTGTAGGAATTATTGAACCGCTTAAAAAGCAATATCAAAATTGCAGATTTCAGATAGAATTTATATCAAGTCTTGCTCAAGCGCAAAAAGTTTCTAATATTTCAAGTATGGAGCGCTTTACAACATTTGTATCCAATATCGCTAATGCGATTGATCCTGTTTTGAAATCTAAATTAAACGGTGAAAAAATCATTGAAGATTATGCAACTTTTGCAAATATTAGTCCAACTCAAATTGTGCCGTCTGACGAAATTGAAAAAATTAGAAATGAAATGAAAAATTCGCAAAATCAGCAATCTCAAATAAATGCTCTAAAAGAAAGCAGTCAAATTATTCAAAATATGGGCGGAGTTGATTCTTATGGAGCTGATTTGTTAGCTCGTTTTGGTGTTATTTAGGAGTATTTATGGAAAATAAAAATATTGTATCGAGCATTTCTTTTTTAGAATTTGTAAATAACATCAACACCCTCATAAATCGGCTTTTATATTCTTCAGGCGAAGGGTATACAAATTTAAAATCTAAAAATGCCATAGTCGGTTTTTGTGATGTTGTTAAAAAATTTGATAACGAAGCTATAAAACTTTCAAAAGATTTAGATTATTCTGAAGTTGAAACTTTAGTCAATTCAAAAAGAAAAGATTTGATTTTGCAAATTCAAAAACATTATAACCAAGAGGTTTTAGTTTGGGCTGATGAAGTTTTTGATAACCTTGTTGAAAATTGTCTTTTTGCTGTTTCGATAAATAAAAATAAAGCTAAAGAATATTATAGCCAATTAGTCAAATCTATTCGCTGGATTTGCGATGTAAAAGGATTACCTAAAGAAGAACAAAATCAAATTTTGAAAAAATTTACAAAAAGATTTGAATCTGCTCTCAAGAGCAAAGATAGCGATTATACAAAAAACCCAATTCCTCAAAAAACAGATTGTGCTGAGTTTGTGAAATTATGGAATTCGATTTTGGATGATGTTGAGTCTTTTTTAAATTGCGATTTTACAAAGTATAGTAATAAATTTACAAAGGAAGATTTATCATATTTTGAAAATATCAAAAAGAAACTTGCTTCTTATAAAAGAAACTATGTCTTAGATGAAATTTATATGATTTCAACAGCGATTAATAATTTAAAACTTGAAAAAAATGATGAAATATTCGATTTTATTAAACAAATAAACTATGACTTAATAACTTTTCTTGAGCAAAATAAAAAAATTACCGAAGAAGAAAAAATTAATTTAATTAAGCGCAGATGTGAGCTTTTTTGTGACAAAAACAAAAAAGAAAAAAATTATTTTAAAAAGTTGATTATTTCTTCGAATGAGTAATTTTGCAATATTGTGGATTTGCAAGATATTTTTGGAAAACTTCACCGTTTGTTGTTAGTTTTGCTTCAAATATTCTATTTTTTGCAATCTGTTTTTTAAACATATCGCTAAATCTTGTCATTGAATTTGCAATAAAATCTTGTTGGGTTTGATTAAATTCACAAGTTAGCATTTGATATTTTTTATCTTGGTAAATTTTTTCTCTGTAAATACATTTGTTATCTTTAGCTTTATCAAGGGTTATACGAATATTAAATACTTCTCCGTCATGTTCTATTGCGCCGTCTTGAGAATAACTTTCGCAAGTTTTAATTGCTTTTATAAAATCATTTTGAGCATATATTTTCATTGTAACAGCGCAAAATAATAAAACGATTGAGATAATTGATAATATTTTTTTCATACTTTTTACTCCCCTGTAAAAATTATAACACATAGAAAGGATAAAAATGCAACAACAATTAAACAACAATTTAAAATTAAGTGACAAAAAGGAACAAAATTTCTTTGGAAAGCCTGATAAATATGACTTTTCAAAATTTTCATCAATTGAAGAATTTGGCTGGGATGAAGAATTGATGAACAAATTATCTCCGCTCGCACAAAAACTTAATTTATCTCAAGAATCTTTAGAAATGCTTTTAGATATTGCTCTTGAGATGTCGCAAAAGCAAAAAATGGCTTATGAAAAAGATGAAATTGCCAAATATCAAGATAATGTTATGGGTTATAACAAATTATTTAATGAAGATAGTGAATTGCCGAGTGCTAATTCTTTGCAATTAAGACAATATATGCAATTGGCTAATAATGCATACAGTGAATTTACTTCACCAAAATTAAAAGAAATCTTAGAAAAAACAGGGTTAGTGTATCATCCGGAATTAATTAAGATGTTTTACAAAATTGGTGAACTTTCTCAAGAGGATAATTTATCCCACTGTGGAAAGCCTGCGATTGAAGAATTGACACCTGCGCAAATTTTATACGGTAACAGCTAAAAAAGGAGAGAAAAATGGCATTAGTCGGAAATACTTACATTACTTTAAAAGACAAATTAGCACAAACTGAAAATGGTCGTGCAGCTACCGCAATTGTAGATTTATTGGCTCAATCTAATGTATTGATTGAAGATGCGGTTGTAAGAGAATGTAACGAAGGTTCAACTCATAAAACTACTGTAAGAAACGGTTTACCTGAAGTTGAATTTAGAAAATTTTATCAAGGTGTTTCATCATCTAAGGGTGAATATACTCAAATAACAGATACAACAGGTATGCTTGAAGTTTATTCTCAAGTTGATAAATCTTTAGCGGATTTAGAAGGTGATACTCAACAATTCAGAATGAATGAAGCTCAAGCGTTTTTAGAATCAATGAATAATACTGTTCAAGAAAATATTTTTTATGGTTCAAAAGCTACAAATCCTGCTGGTTTTGATGGTTTGGCAGTGCGTTACAATAAAACTTCAGATGATAAAAATTCTATTGGTTATAGAGTTTTAGATGCGGGCGGTTCAGGTAACACCAATACATCTATTTGGTTTATTACTTGGGGCGATTTGCATACACATCTTTTATATCCAAAAGGTTCTCAAGCAGGTCTTGTTCATACTGATAAAGGCGCTCAAACTGCCACTGATTCAAACGGCAATATGTATGAAGTTTATCGTGATCATTTTAAATGGGATATTGGTATGACAGTTAGAGATTTTCGCTCAACATGCAGAATTGCTAATATTGATGTTACAACGCTGGATAGCGAAGATGCGCCTGATTTAATTAAATTAATGGTTCAAGCATATCATCGTATTAACCGCTTTGCAAAAACAGGTAAGACTGTAATTTATTGTAATGATATTATTCAAACTCATCTGCATTTCCAAGCTATGAATAAAACAAATGTTAAATTGGCTATTGAAGATTTTGCAGGAAAACCTCTTGTATCATTCCTTGGTATTCCAATTAAATGTGCAGATCAAATTAGAAATGATGAAAAAGCGGTTGTTTAAATAAGGAGGAAAAATGTTATTAGATAGTCAAAATTTATTTTGTGAAAATCAAGAAATTACATCAGGAACAATATATTCTCAAAATGTTATTGCATTTGGTAAAAATGATGTTTCTTTTGTTCCTGTTTTAATTCAAGCTGTGTCAGATTTTAGCGCTCTGGTTGACTTAGAAGTGAAAATTGAAACTTGTGCTAATAAAGATTTTGATGAAGCTACTGAACTTGCAAGCTCTAAATTAACTTTAGAAAAATTAAAAAGTGGTGCAACATTTCCTATTAAATTTTTACCCCAAGGTAATCTTGGCTTTATGAGATTAGCTTTTGTAGTTAATGGTACTGAAACAACAGGAAAAATTACATCCGGTGTAGTTGCATCAAATAGCCTTTCATATCATGAAATTTAACCTCTATTTCTTTTGTCATCTTTGCGTGGGCATTTTTTGCCCACTTTTTTTAATCGAAAGGAGAAAATAAAAATATGTGTATTCCATCAGATGGGACGATGCAGGCTATTTCTACTATTGTTGGCGGTACAAACGATTATTGGGAATATAGAAAAGAAAAACAAAATTACGAATATAGGACTCAAGTTGCGCTAAATAACGCTAAAAAAGCTGAAAATGAAGCAAGAAGGCAAGAACAACTCGGAATAGAGAAATCCCGTCAAGAAAAAATTGAAGGCATACAAAAAGCAAATCAATTAAAGGCGATAAATTCTGCTTCTAATTTAGATATTAATTCTGAAACCAGCATGCTTGCTTATGAGGATATTTTAGAATATTCCGATTTTAATGCAGAAAATATATTAAATCAGTATGAGCAAAATGCAAATAATTATTTTGATCAAGCAAACAGTTATTTAGAGGATGTTCAACAATATAACAAGTTATCTAACCAATCTTTGTTTGATTATGCGCTCAGTGCACTTGGAAGAACTCAAAATGTTGCAGATAGTTGGTATAAATCCAAAAGGAGGTAGTTGATGACGTTTTCTAAAGCACAAATTTTTAATATTACTTTAAATATTTTAGGTGTATCAATGCCTTTGGAAAATCCAAATTCTGATGATAACCGTGCTATTCTTTTGAATAATTATTATGAATTAGCTCGTGATTATGTTTTAAAAGATTTTGATTGGAACTTTGCTTCAACATTTAGAGAATTAGCATTATCTGATAATCAACTTGCACAATCAAATTATAAATATACTTATGCTTATCCTAATGATTGTGTATGTGCTCGTGATATATTTCAAAAAGGGTTTTACAATCAGCAAAAATTCTGCATATCTTCTGCCTTAGATAGTTCTGTTGTAATTTTAAGTGATGTTGAAAATGCAGTATTAAGATACACAAGGCGAGTTGACAAAGAGATTTATTTTTCTTGCGAATTTGTTATGGCACTATCTTATTATTTAGCTTCTTTGACTTCTGGAGTTATCTTGGGCAGCGTTCAAAAGGGCGAATTGGCTTGGGAAAAATATAATAAAATTTTAGCTCATGCAAAAGTTCTTAATGCTTATGAAACAGGTGAAAATCTATACAATGAAGAAACTTATTTGGATATGAGGTGCTGATTATGAGTATAAGAGTAAGTCAAAATTCATTTTCTAAGGGAGTATTGTCGCCGTCATTACAAGGAAGAATAGATTTAAATCAATATTCTTTAGGTTTAAAAAAATTAGAAAACGGAATTGTTCTTCAAGAAGGTTGTGTTATAAATAGAGCTGGTCTTGAATATATTGGAAGTGTTAAATATCCAAACAAAAAAGTTCGTTTATTCCCTTTTGTTTTTAATCAAGATGAAAATTATATTTTAGAGTTTGGTGATAAATATATTCGATTTATAAATAAAGGCGGATATATTTTGGACGATGAAAATCAAATATATGAAATTGAAACTCCTTATTTGGAAAAAGATTTATTTTCAATCGATTATGTGCAACAAGCTGATGTTATAACTTTTGTTCATAAAGATTATAAACCTTGCGAACTATCAAGATTGGCTCATAATAATTGGTCTTTATCAGAAATCGCTTTTGAAGCATCTATTAAACCGCCTAAAAACTTAAAAGCCGTTTATACGGGTTCAACCTCATCAAATACAACAACTTATGAATATGTAATTTGTTCTGTTGATAAAGAAACAAATGAAGAAAGCTCAAGAAGCGAAGTTGTTGATGTATTAGGTCATCTTGAAGCATATTGGACAACAGCTGAATATATTGATTTAACTTGGGATAAAGTTGATGGCGCTCTTGAATATAATATATATCGTGCAGTAAATGGAATTTTTGGTTATGTTGGAACTACAAGTAATACAACTTTTAGAGATAATAATATAGAACCTGATTTATCAAGTTGTGCTCCAATTTTTACGAATCCCTTTGAAGAAGAAAATCCTTCTTGTGTTTGTTATTTCCAACAAAGAAAAATATTTGCATCATCTCAAAATTCTCCTCAAACTTTTTGGGCAACACAAAGTGGTTCAAATAAAAACTTTAATATCTCAAGACCTCTAAATGCAACAGATTCAATTACAATGTCTATTTATGATAATGTTGCAAATGTTATTCAACATTTAATCCCGTTTGATGATTTAATTGTTATGACAACTAACGCTGAATGGGTTGTAAATGGCTCAGATGGTGTTTTTTGTGCAAATCCTTCGCCTGTATCTAGTATGCAATCTTGTTACGGTTCATCTAAAATAAAACCCGTCATATCAGGCTCAATGGTTTTATTTGTGCAATCAGGCGGAAATATCGTAAGGGATTTAGGGTATAGTTATTTATCCGATTCTTATGATGGCGAGGAATTAACTTTGTTGTGCAATCATTTGTTTGAAGGCAAACAAATAATTGATATGGCATATTCTAAAGAGCCATACAGGATTTTATGGTGCGTAATGGATGATGGCACTATAAATGCGCTTACTTATAACCCTAAGCAAAAAATATCTGCATGGCACACTCACAAAACAAAGGGCAAATTTGAAAGCGTTAGCGTTGTTCGAGAAAATAACGAAGACATTGCTTATTTTGTTGTTAAAAGAACTATAAATAACCAAGACGTTAGATATATTGAAAGATTTAAATCAAGAGTAATTAATTCTCTTGAAAATGCGTTTTTCTTAGATAGTGCTCTTAGTGTTAAATTTGACGAGGCTGTTGATACTATAAGCGGACTTGAACATTTAGCTAATGAAAAAGTTAACGCTCTTCTTGATTATGGGGTTGTAGAAAATCTCAGCATTGATTCTTTAGGTACTTTAAAACTTCCATACAAAGCTAAAAATATTATTGTAGGTTTACCTTATGAATTTATTTTAGAAACTTTAAATCTTGAAGCACAAGGTACTCTTGGAGTTGAAAAATTAATTAATAAAGTAGAGGTAAAAATTTATAATTCAAGAGAAGATTTTTTTATTCAAAATGATGATAAAACTATTTCTCAAAACCCAAGGAGTGTTGACAGTATCAATAACCCAAAAAATGTTTTTTCTAAGAGTGTAGAGTTTTGCCCTCTTTCTAATCCGTCAAAAGAAGAAAATGTGGTTTTAGTTCAAAAATATCCTCTTCCTCTTTGCATATTAGATATTTCAACCACAATATCTATACAAGAGGTTGAGCAATTATGATTGAAGTAAAACCAACTAAAAGATTACTTTATGAATTTATTTCTAATTTAAGAGAATCTGATTTATTAGAGTTTAATGAATTATATAAGAATTCTTCTTTAGATGAATTTTATAAAGTTTGTTTAGATGAAAATCAAGATACTTATTTTTTATTGACTGATAATTATTTGCCTTTAGCTTTAGGCGGTGCTTACAGTTGTTCAGATTTTCCCAATCAGGCGAGTGTTTGGCTATTGTGCACAAAATATATCAACAAAAACAAGAAAGAATTGTATAAGTACATTAAAAATAAGATTGATTTTTTCAAAAGAAAATACAATTTTTTATTTAATTATATTTTTAAATCTAATTTTAGTTCACTAAAGTGGTTAAAAGCCTGTGGTTTTAGCGTTTTAGATACCAATAGGGCTGATTATAAATTATTTTATTTTGGTAAAGGAGAAAATTGTTTTGATATACGATATTTCACCCGTTAATAATTACGTAGGTAATGATACAACTACAATATTTGATTTTAATTTTTATATTGATAATGCTTCGCAAATAAAGGTTTATTTATTTGATGAAAATAATATTAAACATACACTTACCATGGATTTAGATTATTCTGTAAATGGGTCTAAAAGCCTCAATGGCGGGTCTGTTACTTTTCCTTTGGAAGGATCTGGTTATTCTATTTTAAAAAGTAATCAAAAATTATCTATTGAACTTGATATACCCGTTTCTCAAGAAACAGAATTTAATAATAGTTCTTTATTGAATTTGAGCTCGTTAGAATATTCTTTTGATTATTTAACAAGATTAATTCAAATTTTAAAAAGAAAAATTTCTCTTTGTGTAAAAGTTGAAGAATGTTCGAATAATACTCCTGAAGATTTAATAAATTCATTAAATAGTGCAAGTATAAGTGCAAATTTATCCGCTAATTCTGCTCAAGAAAGCAAAAATCAAGCTGAATTATTAGCTCAAAGCGCTAATCAAGCAAAAGATACGGCTGATGAAATTCTAGAGCAAACAAAAGATATAAAAGATGAAATTATTTCATGTGGAATGTTTAAACATAATTTGTTTGATATTAGAATTAGCGATTATATATTAAATGATATTGAATTAAAAGGCTGGTCAATTCAAGGAAGTTATGTTAATGCTTCTGATTATCCTGATTTTTATCAAAGTTGCATTTCTCAAAAGGAAAATTCTAATGTTGAACAACTTTCATTGTTAGATGAAAATATCAATATTTATGTTAATCCCAATGGTCATAAGTTTTATGATATACAGGATAAAACTTTTATAGATAATTGGTTTAGTCAAGAAGGAAATGCAGAATTTTACGGGGTTGATGTCGAAAATGAGAGGATTTTACTTCCAAGAAATAATTCTTTTTTAATGTTTGATGTTGATTCATCTGAAATAACTTCATCTTCTCCAACATCCAAAGTTTTGTATTACTGCACAGGAAATACAAAAGTTGAAAATGCAATAACTAATGTTGATGAAATTACTACATCAACAAATGATAATTTGCCTTTATTTTCAGCTATGAATTTTGATTTTATTCCAAATAACCCATCATGGATTAAAGCCGGTGAAACGCTTTATAGTGCTGGTATTTATAAAACATGTTACGATGAATTAATTAAGGCGCTGAATGGTGTTAATCCAAATAAAATAAAAGTAGTTGATATTTTAAATATGGATAGTGATTTTGACTATTCTCAATATTGGGTAGTAAATCAAGATAATTTATCTTTTCAAGCGCCAAGTAAAACATCTTATTTTCAAGGTGGTGAAAATCTTTATTTTAAAGTTGCGAATGCGCTTCAAAATCTTGAAATTTTAGATGTATCGAGTGTTCTTACATCCTTAAATAATAAAATCGACAAGCAAGAGTGTACTGCTTATATTATTGAAGCATATAAGAATGGTAAATCTTGGTATCGTGTATGGTCGGACGGCTTTATTGAACAAGGTGGTAGGACTGCTCTAATTAAACAGGATTCATATAAAACAGTTGCATTGCTTAAAGAATTTTCTGATTTGAATTACTGTGTTTTAGTAACAGGTTTGCGTACAACTGAAAAACCAGAAACATATAATGGCGGTTTAACTGTGGCAACTTTGACTATAAGTAATTTCAGAGTTTGGAATAGTGACCAAGATTCGTTTTACGGGATTTGGTACGCTTGTGGCAAGTAAGGAGTAAAAATGAGCTATAAATTAAATAAACCATATACAGATAAACAAAGAGCAGATTTTATAGTTGAATATAATCACAATCAAGGCTTAATTATTGAAGAAACAGATACGGCTTTATATGCTCTAGAACCATTTGAAAAATTAGTCAATGATGAAGTTGTAGATAATATCATCGAATATGAAAAAGAACAAGCACAAATTGAAAAAGAGCGAATTGCAATGTTGAATTTAACAAGAGCCGATGTAGAGCGAGCGATATATAAGGCTCGTGGTATGGATTTTGATGATGTTATCGCTTTTTTAGAGGCTCAACCATTAAGCGAAGATGGCACACCTCAAGTTGATATAAAAGCATTAAAAATTGAGCTTAAGGCGAATAATTTTTATCGCGGTAATCCTTATGTTGCCAAAGTCGGCGAAATTTTAGGTTTTAGCAAAAATCAACTCGACGCATTTTTTGAGGATGGTAATTATGAACATTTGTTGGTATCAGGATAAAAATCTTAAAATAGTTTTTGATAATATTCCAAGGGTCTCAATAAGATATATTACTCCGCTATCATCTGCAGAGGAAATTGAACAAATAAATAAAAAACCTTTTATTAATCTTGCCAATTTAAATGTAAATTTGAATGATTTTAATAAAAATAAAAGTTACAATTTTCAAATTTTAAAAAATTATACTTGGGATGGGGCAACTATTCCTAGAGTATTTTGGCGATTAATAGGTTCTAAAACGGATAATAAATTTTTAATTCCGTCTTTAATCCATGATGTATTGTGTGAAAATCACAATTATATTGATAATGACAGATATTTTTCAACTTGTGTCTTTGAAAGACTTTTATATGTTTCAAGGGTTAATGCTTTTAATCGTTGGATGATTAAACATAGCGTAGATAATTTTCAAAAGTTTTGCGGGTGGTGATGGTTCATTATACGGATATAGCTTATTATTCCATAATTGCAACAGGCGCTTTAGTTGGCGTATTCAAAAGTGTTGATTGGTTGATTTCTACAAAATATCGCACTAAAGATGATTGTGAAAAATGTAGAAATTTAATATATGAAACAATTAACAAAGATAGAGATTTGCTTGTGCGTCTTGATGCAAAAATGGATTTGGTGTTAGAAAGAATGAAAGGTGATGAGATTGATTAATTTTAAAATTTCTGAATTTTTAAAATCTGATACGGCAGCTAAAAATAATATCAACAATATTCCTGATTTTAATTCTTTGGATAATATTTTGGATTTAATAATTAATTGTATGCAACCAATTAGAAATTTATTTAATTTACCTGTAATTATAACATCAGGGTTTCGATGTCAAAAATTAAATAAAATTGTAGGCGGTTCAGCTAACTCGCAACATTTAGTTGGTTGTGCTGCAGATTTTAAAATTAAATCTTTAACACCTGATAAAATAATTCAAAAAATAAAAAACTCGAATATTGAATACGATCAATTAATTAATGAATATGATAAATGGGTTCATATCTCGTATAGAAAAGATAAAAATAGAAAACAAATTCTAAAGATAAAATAAAAAAGAAAAAGCTCTGCTATATGCAGAGTTTTTTTGTAGTTAGTTATAATAGGAGTTGTTTAAATATTTAAATAGCTTATATATTGGCTATCGAAACTTCCTTTTGTTCCCATATCATAAAGCACAATTTTTGCGCAAATGTCATTTAACGGCTTTTTATATGGTCTATCTTCTTTTAGTGCACAATACACATCAGATATCGTCAATGCTTGATTTTCATGATTTCTTTTTACATTTTTTTCGTAGTCATGATGTTCGTGCGTTAATTTTGCAACAATAGGATTTAAATCTGTCGTAATTAATATTTCATAGCTTAATAGATTATGCAGTTCTATTGTCGCGCGTTCTTTTAGTGTTAATTTACCTCTTTTGTTTAAGATTTCGCTTGGTATAAAACCTTTTCCAATGTCATGCAATAATGCTGCTTGAGTTAAATATAAATATGTGATTTCTTTTTTATCATGCCCCATATTGCAGTATAATCTTTGTGCAGTTTTGCAAGTCGGAATCAAATGCGACATTATGATTGAATTTACATTTTCATAGTTGAATTCAATATTTAAATTATTTTCTTTAATTATTTTTGAAATTCTTGGATTATTTTTAATCGCATTATTAATCGTTGCTTCGTTAACATATTTTCTAATAAAGCGTATTGGCTGAATTAAAGCCAAATTTGCTTCGTTAAAATCAACACTTGTGGCAAATTTTTTATTTGCTTCAAGCGCTTTTGATAAATCGACATTGTAAGCTAAATTTCCTTGTTTTGAATTGTGAAATTCAAAATAGTTTTTATAAGGAGATGTCACATTGGCATTATTTTGAACACCTTTGCTATCAACTTTTTTTAAGCCAATTCGCTCTAAAAAACCCATTCTAACCTACTAATTTAATAAACACACTTTCCTATATGTTTATTTAAAGTATTTTTTTGGTTTTCTATTGCGTATTTGTATATACGATTTTAATAATTATTAACATTTTATTACATGCCGGCATAATTTAAGTTGAATTTGCCTTTTGAATGCATATCGTAAAGCAAAACTTTGGAATACATATCATCGTACGCTTTTTTATAAGGTCTTTCTTCTCTTAGTGCGCAGTAATTGTCCGCAATTTGTAATATTTGATTTTCTTGTGTTTTAGCGTTGTTGTTGTAGTCGTGGTGTTCTAACACCAACTTTGCTACTTTTGGATTTAGCTTGGTAGTTTTTAGTATTTCATATCCTAATATACTGTGTAGTTCTATTATTGCTTTTTCTTTTGGAGTTGGTTTTCCTTTTTTGTTTAAAATTGTTTTTGGTATAAAACCTTTTCCGATGTCATGCAACAAAGCTGCTTGTGTTAAATAAATATATTCATCTTCATTTTCGTTGTGTCCTGCGTTTTTGTAAAGTTTTTGTGCTAAGCTGGCAACATTAATTAAATGTGTGTCTGATAATTTTTGCATATAATTATAATTGTACTCAATACTTAGATTATATTTATTTAGAATTCTTTTTATGTTTGGATTATTTTTTATTGCATTTTCAATTGTTTCTGTATTTATGTATTCATTTATAAATTTTTTATGTTCTTCTATTGCATTATTTTGATTGTTTGCAGGTATTTTGTCTTCTTCTTTGATATTTTTATTTTCATTATTCGTATCTTCAACGCCCACAAAACCGTCTTTTCCTGTTATTTTTTTAGTTATAAAATATGCAACTTTAGGTATTAACATGCCAAGTCCCAAGAAACTTGCAATTGTCCCTAGCGCATAAAATGTTGTATTTTTTATATTTGCTTTTTTAACTATTTTCATTAATTTTTCTGTATCGATTGAGCCATTTTCAAATATATTTGTTGAACTAATATATTTTAAGAACTTTTTAACGCTATCATTAATTTCATCAAGTTCACTATCTTTAACAAATTTATTGATTTTGCCAAATCTTCCGTTTGTGCCTTGTTTGTATATTTCATCTGCAATTTCTTTATCAAATAATTCAGATAATTTAAATTTTTTGTTATTATCACACGCTATTGAAATTGCTTCTTGTAGTTTTCCTTTATCTGTATTTGCAAGTATTTCTGCAATTGTTGCGCTTATGTTTGGTGTTTTAAATGTTTTTCTTAATAATTTTTCAACAAAACTTGTGCAATAATTATAGAAAAATATTGCAGCGCTATCCATCATAAATATTTCAAATGCTTCATTTTTGTTTCTTGCAGTTGCGCATCTTCCTATAATCATAGGAACATCTGTTGAAACTAATCTAAAGCGATTATTGTTGTTTATTCCGTATGTAAACCAATCAGCAGTTTGAGATAACCCCTTAAAAGATACTTCTTTTTTGTTTTCTTTTTTAGTTTGATTTATATAATCATCCATGGAGATTTGTTCTTTTATTTTATTTTGCTTAGCTTCTTGGTTTTTCTTCATTTTGTTTGCTGTGATTTTTTGGTTTAATTTAGGTAAAACAACACCCATTAATGCACAGTTTAGAACCCATGCTCCAATTGAGATAGCTTGTTTTGCGATTTTTACATTTTTTATTGTTTTTTCTACATCTTTTATCTCTATTTTGCCGATGTATTTTTTTAAATCACTAGTATCTAAATTGTTTTCATTTAATCCGTTTGCAATAAAATTAATACTATCTTTAATAGCATCTCGTCCTTGTTTTGCGTTTGAATAATCAATATTCATGGGTAATTTAAATATTTTTTCGCATATTAAATTTCCTGCTTTATTAAACAATGGAATACCGCAAAGCCAAACAGCAGCAGACATTACTTCTCTTCTGAATTTTTCAGAACCCTCAATAACACCGCCTCTTTTGTATCCATTATATGCTTTTCCTATATCAGCTGGTACTTCAATTAATACCGTACCTGTTAGAGCATTGGGGTCTTTCAAGTGGGTAATAGTCTTTGCTAAATTTGAATATTGTATAGGATTATTAATAGACAAAATATCACCTTATTAGTATTTGCTTTTGTATAAAACTACTGAAGCAAAAAAATTGCCTATTATTTTTGTAAATTTTTATATCCTGTAAGTTGTGAAATTTGCTCACACCATTGTGATAAAATTTCGCACTCATCAAGTTCCCATGAAATTGGTTCACCTACATTTATTTTAATTTCTTTTTTCTTAAAAGGTTTCCAATTATATTCTTCAAGTCCTGATATTCCAACAGGAATTATATCAACTTTATTTGTTTTTGCAAAATATATAAAACCGCCATTAATATTTTCTATTGTTTTGTTTTTTCTAATACCGCCTTGAGGAAAAATGCAAAGATTGTATTTTGCCTTAAATACTTCTTTTGTTGTTCTTATGGTAGAAACACTTACTTTTTCTCTGTTTACCGCGAATGCTCCAAGTCTATATATGTTTCTTGCAACATATCTTTGTAATTTTGTTGAAATTCTGAATAATTCTTGTTTTGCCATGTAAGCTAATGGTATACCCATAGCATGGTTTACGATAAATACATCCAAATAAGATACATGGTTTGGTGCAATTATATATAATTTTTTCTTGTCTAGTTTTTTATTTCTATTGATTTTAAAGTTGTAAAATAAAAATCCAAATATTGGAAAAAACAAAATGTATAATGAATAAAATTGATATAATCTTGTTAAAATATTAAAGTCTTTAGCTTTTTTTTGTGCAAAATTAATATTTTTTATATTCATTATCTTTTTCCCTCCGACAGCTCAATTACACTTTTACTCCATTGGTTAATCATTTCATCTATATCATTGCTATATGGAATTGGTTTTCCGATTTTAATTTTCATATGGCTTTTAAATAGTTTTCTTTGGTCCTTTGTAACCCCTGTTATTGAAATTGGAAGTATGTCACATTTTAAGGTTTTAGCAAAACTTGCAAAACCCTTATTTATATTATCCATATTGCCATCACGCTCCCTTGTTCCTTGCGGAAATATCCCAAGGCACCAATTTGTGTCTTTTAAGCCGATAACGGTCTTTATGGTAGATACCGATAATTTATTTCTATCTACCGCAAATGCTCCTAAAAGATTTAAAAATAATCTTGCAATTTTCTTTTCAAAAAGCTCTACTTTTGCCATATATGCAATATTTCTTTGTGTGGCATGTACAACCAAAAAAGGGTCAATTGCGCTTACATGGTTTGATGCAATAATTATCATTCCTTTTTTTGGAACATTTTCTCTTCCTTCAACTCTTAAGCCAAAAGCAATTCTGTAATATAGACCGTAAACTAAGTTGCAGGTTATCCATTGAAATATTCCTCTAAATAAATTATATTCTCTTGAGCTTCTTTTTTGATAATCTCTACTCATTTTTTACCTTAATAAAATATTATGCTAAAATTATACTAAATAAATAAACTTGTGCTATAATTTTTTACAAAAAGGAGAATTGAATGAAAAAATTATTACTTTTAAGCGCAACAATGTTTTTAATGTTTGGTGCTGCAAATGCGGAAGTTATCGGTGTTGTTGATTTCGATAAAATCGTTGACAACTATGCAAAAGTTAAAACCGTTTCTAATGAAATTTCTGATAAATACGCAGAAATTCAAAGATATAGCTTGGATAAAGAAAGAGAATACAAAAAACTTTCAACTCCTTTAGAACGTAAAAATTTCGAAGAAAATGTAGCTCGTGAGCTAGCTAAAAAACAAGAAGCATACTTAAAATTAAAAGAAAAGAAAGAAGCAGAAATTGATACAGCAATTAAAAATGCAATTAAACAAGTTGCAATGACATCTAAAGTTACAACAGTTGTTGAAAAAACAGTTATATTCTATGGCGGTATTGATTTAACAGATAAGGTTGTAAAGCAATTAAACAATCCAACTGCTAAATAAATTTTAAAAAAGTACTTTACATAATATTTTTTTCAGTTATTATAGTAAAGTAACTTTTCGGAGGATTGCCGGAGTGGTTGATCGGAGCGGTCTTGAAAACCGTCGGGCATGCGAGTGTCCCC
>CALUYD010000015.1 GCA_944324915.1 Candidatus Gastranaerophilales bacterium
TGGTGGGCCATCCTGGACTCGAACCAGGGACCTCACCCTTATCAGGGGTGCGCTCTAGCCACCTGAGCTAATAGCCCTTATATTGTTTGTTAAACTTATTTAATTGTCACTTTAGTCTATTGAACTTTCACCCGTTAGTCTGGAATCCCACCCAGAGCACGTGAGCTAATAGCCCTTATATTGTTTGTTAAACTTATTTAATTGTCACTTTAGTCTATTGAACTTTCACCCGTTAGTCTGGAATCCCACCCAGAGCACGTGAGCTAATAGCCCTTAATACTAATCTTGCAATCGGTAACCTTTTGCAAAAACTAGATTACCAAGAACAAAATTTAAAGTCAACTACATTTTTTCAACAGGATTAACTCCGATTAAATTAAGCATAGTAGACATAATTATTCTAAAGCAATTAACCAAAGATAATTTCATTAGGCTATCTTGGGTATCTTCAGATAATACTCTTGTGTAATTGTAAAAATGGTGGAATGAATTTGCTAATTCTGTTAAATATTTGCATAGCATATAAGGAGCTCTATACTTAACAGCGTTTGCTAAAAGCGCTTTTCCTTCTTCCATTTTTAAAATCAGAGCTTTTGTTGCTTCATAGCTTTCTTGCGATAAATTTTCAAACATACTTAATATATTTGGATTGTTATTGAATTTATCGATTTCTTCTTTTGTAAGTAGCGCTTGAAGCTCTGTTTTATTATCTACATCCAATCTTTTTTCGGTTGCTTTTCTTATAATCGAGCATGCTCTTGCATGTGCATATTGAACATAAAATACAGGGTTTTTATCTGATTGAGATTTAGCCAAATCAATATCAAAATCAATAGTTGTATCTGATGATCTCATTAACATCCAAAATCTTGTAGCATCAACTCCAACTTCTTCAATCAAATCATCAAGAGTAACCATTTTTTTACGTTTGCCCATTCTTTGTTGTTCGCCGTCTTGGATTAAATTAACTAATTGACCCAAAAGCACTTCAAGTTTATTTGAATCATATCCTAGAGCGTCAATTGCTGCTTTCATTCTTGGAATGTAGCCATGATGATCTGCGCCCCAGATATTGATTAATCTTTCAAAACCTCTATCTAATTTGTTTTTATGATATGCAATATCCGCTGTAAGATATGTGTTTTTGCCGTCTGTTTTGATTAAAACTCTATCTTGGTCATCTCCATAGTCTGAGCTTTTAAACCAAACAGCGCCGTCTTTTTCATATATCTTGCCTGATTTTTTCAAAGTTTCAAGACATTTATCAACTTCTTTGTTTTCGTATAATGAAAGTTCAGAGAAAAATAAATCAAAATGTGTTCCAAACTTCTCAAGCAATTCCTTTTGAAGTCTTAGCATATCAGCTTTAGCAAATTCTGCATAAGGCAATGTTGATTTTTGTTCTATATATCTTTTAGCGCAGTCAATTAAGTATTCTCCAGGGTACATATCTTCTTCAAGTTCTATGTTTTCACCTTGAAGTTGGCGAACACGAACTTCTAAAGATTTTCCGAGTTTATTAATTTGATTTCCGGCGTCATTTATATAAAATTCTTGAAATACGTCATAATTACAATATTTCATAATATTGGCTAAAGCAGAACCCAATGCTGCCCATCTGCCATGTCCTATGTGGAATGGACCTGTCGGGTTTGCGCTAACATATTCAATGTTAACTTTTTCACCATGTCCAATATCGGATTTTAGATAATTTTCTTTTTTTTCTAAAATGTTTTTAACAACTTCATTTAAAAATTCTTTTTCTAATTT
Organism: Candidatus Gastranaerophilales bacterium; assembly: GCA_944324915.1. Lineage (GTDB taxonomy): Bacteria > Cyanobacteriota > Vampirovibrionia > Gastranaerophilales > Gastranaerophilaceae > RUG14156. The sequence goes on from CALUYD010000015.1 coordinate 1,771, forward strand.
GAAGTTGATAAAACCTGCAACAATATTTATTGAGAAATTTTTTGGCTCAATATGTTTAACTATAGTTTGAGCTATTAATGGCGGTGCCATTTTTGCTGTTCTTGCAAGAGCAGAAATATTAATTGCAAAATCTCCAAAATCTTTATTTTTTGGAGTATCGCAAACTAATTCAAAATTAATCTCTTGAGTTTCATTTAATTCTTTTAATTCAATCGCTTTTTCAATAGCTTCTTTTGTAATATTTATAAAATAATTCTTTAACATAATGTAATTATTTTAATATAAAACATTGACTAAAATCAAATATTAAGAAAAGTAAAATTTATCTGAAAAAGTGCTACATTATTAGCAAACTTGACTTTTTACGCTCATTTGATAGAATAGAATTTGCTTAAAAAAAGGTAAATAATGAGTCGAATTAACGGAATAGGTTACAATATTAACAACAACACAATGAGCTTGTACACAAAACGTACTTGCTCAGATAATTCTGAATTGTTTATAACCTCTAAATTAAATATGTTATATAAGCAAACTCTTTCTAAACGCAATCAATATGCAAGCAGAAGAAATTTAAGAAAGATGGTTGAAGGCAATCATCTTGATGAAATCGTTTAATTTATTTCTTTGTTTATTTTTGTTTGAATTTCGTTTGCATAATTAATATATTTTACAAGGTTTTCATATCGTGCTTCATTTTCGCCGTATGGAAATGTTTTTTCCATAAGTTTTTGTGTATCGATATTTAACTCTTTTAATTTTATCATTGCATCTTTTACTAGTTTTGCCTTGTATAATTTTGGAAAAAATGCAAATAAAAAATTTTCAATACTGTTGAGTGAACCTTTTGAAGCAAGTTTTTGTTTGAAATTTAAAAAACGCTTGATTATTTTATACGAATTATCGCTTATTTGTGCATTATTATCCTCTGATACCATTTCTATATCGGATTTATTTAGTCTTTTATGGGGTTTTTTAAATTCTTGCGGTATTTCTGTTTCTAAATTTGAAAATGGAGAAGTTGTTTCATTTTCTTCATTTATGCGCTCAAAAATATTTTCGCTGTTTTTTTCTTCAATTTCTTCGTTGGGTATGATACCGCTTTGTTTTAGTTTTTCAACTAATGAATTATAATTCAAATCGCTCATAAAAATATTATGCACTTAAATATAATTTTTTTTGCCATATACAAGTAGGATTTTTGATATATAATTCAAAATATAGAGTAGAGATGTCAAAAAATAGGTTTATATGTGGGAATATTCAGATAAAGTTAAAGAACATTTTACTAACCCAAAAAATGTGGGTTCAATTGAAAACGCTGATGCTGTTGGTCAAGCAGGGGCTTTGTCATGTGGAGATAAATTAAAATTATATTTAAAAATAGACGGCAATAAAATTACAGATGCAAAATTTCAAACATTTGGTTGCGGGTCTGCTGTTGCAGCTAGTAGTGTTTTGACTGAAATGCTTATTGGAAAAACACTCGATGAAGCAAGAAAAATTACAAATAAGCAAATAGCGGATGAACTAGACGGTTTGCCACCTGAGAAAATGCACTGCTCTGTTATGGGCAGAGAAGCCCTTGAAGACGCTCTTAAAAATTATTACCAAGAAGATTGGGAAGATTTAGAAGACGATGTTGAAGAAGGCTCAATGATTATCTGTCATTGTTTTGGTGTATCGGAAAAACAAATAATTGATGCGATATTAAATAACGGCGCTAAGACATTTGATGATATTTCTAAAATAACTTCGGCAGGTTTAGCTTGCGGAAGATGTCGAGAAAATATAAAAGCGATTATTTCAAGATATGTTAAAAATGATGAAAAGAAAACTTTAACGCCTGTTCAAAAAATTATAAAAATAAACAATGTTATTGAAACAGTTATTTCGCCGGAGCTTCAAAAAGATTTTGGAGATATCGAGTTGGTGAATGTTGATAATAACAACGTTTATGTTAAATTAAAAGGACATTGTTCGCAATGTGCTAATGCAAAATTGACTCTTAAAAATTTTGTTGAAACAAAATTAAAAGAGTTGGTCGATGATGATATAGTAGTTTTTGAAGAAAAATAATGAAAAAAGTATATTTAGATAATAACGCTACAACTTGCGTTGATGAAAAAGTTCTAGAAGCAATGCTTCCTTATCTAAAGGAAAATTATGCTAACCCTTCAAGTATGTATGAGCCTGCAAGATATAGTGCTAAGGCTATTGAAAACTCCAGAAGTCAGATTGCAGATTTTTTAGGAGTTGATAATCCTAATACAATAATTTTTACATCTTGCGGAACAGAAGGTGCTAATACTGCTATAAAAGGCGTTGTATCTAAATTTGGAAATTTAGAAAATAAAAATCATATTATAACAACAAGAGTTGAACATCCTTGCGTATTATCTGTATATGAAAATTACGAAAAAAAAGGATATAAAGTTTCATACATCGGAGTTGATGAAAATGGTGACTTGGATGTTGAAGCGCTATTGAATAAAGTTGATGATAAAACAATTCTTGTATCTGTAATGCATGCCAATAATGAAACAGGGGCAATATATCCTGTTTATGATATAGCAAGAGAAGTTAAAAAAATAAATAAAGATACTAAAGTTTTTGTTGATGGCGTTCAAGCAGCAGGCAAAATCCCAATTGAGCTTAGAAATAGCGATATTGATTTTTATTCAATTTCCGGTCATAAATTCCATGCTCCAAAAGGAATTGGTGCGCTTTATATTAAAGAAGGCACTTTATTTGAACCTTTTATGCTTGGCGGACATCAAGAAAATTCGCTAAGAGCAGGAACATATAATACACCATATATAGTTGCACTTGGAGAAGCTGCAAAATTGGCTAAAGATAGCCTTGACTTTGAGTTATCTGAAGTTAAAAGATTGAGAGATAAATTAGAAAACGGAATTTTATCTCAATTAAAAAATGCTAAATTAAATTCAAAAGCAAAAAAACGAGTTCCAAACACAACAAATATCGGTTTTGAATATATTGAGGGCGAATTAATTTTATTATATTTAAATGAACTTGGAATTTATGCTTCATCAGGAAGCGCTTGTACATCAGGAAGTCTTGATCCATCTCATGTTTTAAGAGCGCAAAAAGTTCCATTTACCTCATTGCATGGTTCAATTCGTTTTTCTTTATCCAGATTTACAACAGAAGATGAAATTGATTATGCAATTGAAAAAGTTCCTGAAGTAATTAAAAAACTTGCTAAAATTTCACCATTTCAAAAAGAATTAAATGAATTAGGTTTATAATTAAAAAGCATTGGTTTTTAGCCAATGCTTTTTAGTATTAATTTGATAGAACACTTGGTAATTTTAGTGTGTTTTGAAGTTTCGATTTTATTTGGTCTTTTGCTTCTTGTTTTTTTGTTTCTATTGTATTTTGGATTGTTTGTTTTGTATTATCAATAACTGCTTTTTTGGCTTCTTGAGCATTTTGCAATGTTTCATTTAGTTGTTTTTTTAATTGTTCTTCTTGTTTCTTTAAAATTGATGTGCTGAATGTGTTTGCTTTGTTCATATCGTCTTGCAAAACAAGCCACTTAAATGATTTAACGACAGTTAGCGGTTTTGTTGTATCCCCATTTAAGATAATTTGGAATTTTGTTGCATATTCGTCAGAGTGATTTTTTGAAAAATCCGGAATTGCGTCATATTCTTTTTGAGTTACAACCTGAGAGAATGTTGAAAATAATTTAGCGCTTACAATATCAACCCCAGGGGTTTTTTGAACTAAATTAATAGGATTTGCTAAAGCTAATGGACCCATTAAATCTGAAACAGAAGAAGCTAATCTGCCTCTAACTTTAGCGTCAATTTTATTATTTAATAAGTTCATTTTACCACTTACAAGTGCACTTAAAATATCTCCTTGAGATGTTATTGAGCTAAATGTTGCTATGCCATTATTAAAGCTAACATCGCCTTTTAATTTTTCAAAATGAGTTGTATCTATTGTTGCAAGCGGTGTTACAATAGTTCCAATTGTGTTTTTAAAGAATGAATTTTCTCTTATATTTTGAGCTAATATGAAATTTTCTATTTTTGCAAAAGGTCCGTATTGACCGTTATCTATTTCAAAATCAACTTTACCTTTTAGTGATTTCATTTGTTCATAATATGTTGCACCTTTTAGGCTTATATCAGTGCTGAATTTTAATTTTCCCGATAGCGTATCTTTTATATTGGCTGCTTTTACAAGAGCTTCATTTGTATCAAGGTTTTTACCTTTTAAATTAATTGTTAAAAGTGAATTTATTAAATTCATCTTGATTTTGCCTGAAACATCGCCTTTAAATGCTTTACAGTTCAAGTTATCAAGATATAAGTCATTATTTTGTATTTTTAAATCACCTGTGATATTTTCAATAACTATTGCGCCTGTTGTTAATTTTTTAATATTGTATGCTCCATCCATATATATTGGAATATTGGCACTTTGGCTTGATGAAGCACTTGACGTTGCTTGTGGCATTGCTTTTTTCATTGCTAAATCAAGAGTTTTCATCATATTATCTACATTAATCAAATCAGATTTTATATCAACGTTATTTATTTTTAATATCTTTGATGGCTTTAAGTTTATTTTCATTGAGCCATCAACTTTTGAACCGTTAACATCAATTTGATTTCCTTTTAAGTTTAAACCTTGAGAAATGAAATCTAAATCAATCGAATTTGCTTTGATTAATAATTCCGGAATATTTATATCCCAAATTTTTAAATCTCCTCCGTAATTTAAATCATTTAGCTTGCCATTAATTGATAATTTGCCTTTTGTTTTAAAAGAGGAATTTTTAAAAATTGCAATTTGTCCTTTTTGTTCATTTGAAATGTTGATTTTAAATGTTTCTATATTATCGCCATTAATTGAAGCGTTTAAGTCTGCAATTTTTTGTGCATTTAAAATGTTGTTTTCAAGGTTATCGCTAAAATTATTTTGGGTTTTATATAGACCTGAATTTTTAATTTTTATTTTGTTTTTATCTATTTTTGTATCAATGTGTATTATTGATTTATTGTTTAATAAACTGTTAAGATTTATTGGTGTTATGTAGTTATTTGAATCAGCATAAAGCTGAGCTAATATTGCTTGTTTTTCTAGATTTCCTTTTATGGATATTTTTGCAGGAATTGAGCCTTTGTGTGGCAAATAGAAAGCAATTTCTTTTCCAAGAGTTTGAATAATATCATTGGTTGCAATTTTGCCGTCAATAAATAAATCAATATCGGCGTCATCTAGATAATTATTAATGTTGCCTTTAACATTAATTTTTGATGAGTTGTTATATATTAAATCAAATGGTTTTATTGTAATTGTTTTGTTATCAATATTTATGTTTGCATTATTTATCGTTGTTTTAATTTTTGCTTGTGGCATATTCAAGCTAAAGCCTGAATTTAAAAGAGTTCCTTGCATTGTTTTTGGATTAAAATCAAAATCCATATTTAAATCTTTATTTGTGATAAACAATGTTTTGTTGTTATCTTGAATATTTAAGTTGTTTAATTTTGTGTTTAGTTTTGCTTTTAGATCTTCTAATTTTCCTGTAATATTTACATCTGCAGTCAAAATACCGGAATTTAGAGTATAAAGACTTTTTATTTCTTTTGGAGCAAATGTTTTATACAATTCACTTAAAGATAATTTATCTGTATTTATCGTAATATTTGTGTTAGAATTTGAATCTATTGTACCTTTTGCGCTTAGTTTTGTGTTGTTGATTAAAACTGATGTATTATCAATATTTAAATTATTGTTATCTAAAAGTATATTTGCTATAAAGTTTTGAATTTTTAAATTGTATTTAGGATTTATAAAAGCACCGTCTTTAACAATGATTGAACCATTTGATGTTAATTTTTTTAAATCGGTTTTAATCGATGCATTTGCGCTAAAATAACCGCTTGCACTAATTTCATTTAGATTATTTTTGATATTTAAGCTATCTAAAAGTGCTTCTAAAAGTTCATTTAAACTTTTAAAGTAAATTTTATCTGTTTTTATATTTGTTTCGATTTTTGGGTTTTTTCCATATTTCAAGTTTCCAAATAATGTAATTTTTTCATTTTCTTTTGCGTATAAATTGCTATCAAATTCAACATGTTCTCCATTTGTTTTGATATGTATATAGCTATTTGGAAGTCTTATATCTGATAATTTTAAATTAATATCATCAACATTAAAATATCCGTTTGAAATAAAGTGTTCATTTGCGTTTTTTATGTTTATTTTTGAGTTAATTTTCGCTTTTAGGTCGTATGTTTGATAAATTGTAACAAGATTTATAAATGGTATATCAATTTTTTCATTTTGTATTTGTTTTTTATCTTTTGTGGATGCTTTAGGCAAACTTGCTCTTATATCGATGTTTGCTAAAATATTTTCTATATCATCTGATAATAATTTAGCGTTTGTTTTAATTTTAAATGAGTTATTTGCACTATTGTATCCTAAAATTAATTCTTCGCCGTTTAATTTTAGATTATGATTAGTTTTTAAGTCATCAACAAGCGCATTATAGTTTGTTATTTTTATTGAGGGGACTTTTATTCTGATTTTTTCAACAATTTTATTTACAAATTCATTTTCGTTTTGAGCTTGTTGGGGTTTTGAGATATTTTCATTGATAATTTCTTCAACAAGAGTTATTATTTTATATTCTTTGTTGTCTATAATTTCAAGGTTTATATTAGGGTTTTCTATATTGCATTTCGCTGTTTTTATAGTTAGTGTTAATAAAGATGGAAGTGCTATTCCTCCTTTAATTTTTGATGATTTAAATAGCGTTGAATTATCATCAAATTTTACCTCTATATCATCAACAATAAGACCTATTGATAAAAGTGGAGTAGTGTATAGTTTAATTTTTGAATAGTTAAGATTTAATTTAGATGTTTCTTTAACTATTTTTTGAATATCGCTTTTATATTTGTCAAAATCAAGCGTTGCATTTAATATTGGAGGTATTGCTAAAAATAAAATATACAAAAAAGCTACAATTGAAGCTAATGTAATTAAAAATATCTTTAGGAATTTATTCATATTCTACCCCCCAATATAATTTTTAATTATTATACTATAAAACTATTTGATAAAGTATTTATAACACAAATATTAACATTATTTTTGCCAATCAATATCTGTTATATATTTTGTCTTGTTATAGTAATTTATGTCATCAGTCGGTTTTTTATAGTTTTTTTTCATTTTTTTATTTAAATAAAGAGAATGTTTTTTGTTTTCAAACGCTAAAAACCAATCATTATCTTTATTAAGAGCTTTTTTTATAGGATATGAATTATCTATAATTAAAATATCATGATGAAATTCGTTTAAAAATTTTCTATAATCTTTTGCTAAAAAGAAATTAGCCATTTTATTAATTAATTCATTGTCATAGACTTCTTCATATCTTCCATCCATAAATATATGGTTATTTGGATATAATTTATAAATTACATAACTTGCATCGTGAAAATTAACAAAAACATTACCTTTGATGTTATTTTCTTTTATAAATTCAACCATTTGATAAGGATAATCTGTTTTATCTATTCTATTTATAAATTTATAATCATATAGATGCGAAATTGTAGATATTGCAATTAATACAAAAATAATTATTTCTTTTGTGTTATCTATTGTTTTTGGTAGTTTTTTATTGAAAATGTCATAAAAATCACCATAACAAAGGATTATAACGCTATATACAAAAAACACATGGCATCTTAGAGCTTTTATTGAAATTAACATCATAAAAAGAAGAATTATGTATTTTGTTTTGTCTATTTTTTTATAAAATTCAATAAAACCGCTATTTTTGATATTTTTTACTATTGAATATAAAAATAATGATAATGTTATAAAAAAGAATATTTTAAATTTCAAAAGTGAATATTTAAAATATTTGCTAAAAAATGCGCTTTGCCATTCTGTTATATAAATTCGATTTAATTTAAATGCATCAATTATAAAATTTATGTATTTTATTCCGTATGGGTTAATGAGTGTTGTAAATCCGCACAATAGTGCAGTTATAGCAAGATATTTTGAATATTTTTTATTATTATTTAAAAATTCTCCTATGCAAAATAAAACAATAAGAGCAATCCCCAAAACAAAACCGCCATGCATATTTGCCCAAATTATGTTTAAAATTGGCAAGCACCATAAAATTCTATAATTTTTGTTTATTTTTGCATATTTTAAAATGTAGAAAAATATAGCAAAAAATAAAAACGAGAATGTTTGACATCTTATTGTTGAAAAGATGTTATATGATATTGCTTGAATTGCAAAAAAGAAAAATAAAAAATGTAATTTAATATCTTTATTATCAAGTTTAATCGTTTTAATTATTGTAAAAATTGTAAGAAAAATTATTAATGATTTAAAAATAAATAGTCCAATATCGCCAAAATTATTTTGTATCAGGTAAAATATTAAACTTGAACCCCATTCATGGTCAATAAATTCGTGTGTTGTGCCGTAAGAATAAAAATCATAATTAAATAGTGTTCCTGTTTGAAAAAAACTTTTTCCTACGATTAATCTTGCCCAAAAATCATAATCAATACCGCAATCAAGTGAACTAAAAAGTAATATAAAAAGAGCAAGAGTCAAATAAAAAATAAAATCCATAGCAAAATTATAGTATAAATTTTTTGTTTAAGCTATTATTAGTTTTAGGAGAATACTTATGGAAAACAAAATTAACGAAATTAGAACACAAGCAATAGCTGAAATCGAAGCAAGTACTGATTTAAAATCATTAGAGGAAGCAAAAAATAAATATCTTTCAAGAAATTCTGAATTTAATAATTTGAAAAAAGGCATGAAAGATTTGCCTAATGATAAAAAACCTGTAATTGGTTCTTTATTAAACAAGGTTTCATCAGAATTAGAAAAACTTGTTAATGAAAAATTTGAACTATTTTATATAAAAGAATTAAATGAAAGACTTTTAAAAGAAAAAATTGATGTTACATTAGATGGTGACTATATTCCGCAAGGACATGTTCATCCTTTAACTCAAACAGTAAATGAAATTGTAGAAATTTTCGGTCATCTTGGTTTTTCTTTAATAAAACCAGAGTTTTCTCCTGAAGTTGAATTGGAAAAATATAATTTTGATTTATTAAATGTTCCAAAAGAACACCCCGCAAGAGATGTTCAAGATACATTTTATTGCGAAAATATGCCTAATGTTGTACTAAGAAGTCAAACATCAAATGCGCAAGCTCGCCAAATGATGAATTCAAAACCTCCGATTAAAATTATTTCTCCTGGCAGAGTTTATAGAAATGAAAATGTTTCTGCAAGAAAAAATAATTTATTTCATCAAATTGAAGGCTTATATGTTGATAAAAACGTTACAATGGGACACTTAAAAGGCGTTTTAAATGAATTTATTCGTCTTTATTTTGGCTCAAGCCGTCCAACACGTTTTAGAAGTAGCTTTTTCCCATTTACAGAACCATCAGTTGAAATTGATGTTCAATGTATAATGTGTCAAGGCAAGGGTTGTAGCGTATGCTCTCATACAGGCTGGCTTGAAATTCTAGGTGCCGGTATGGTTGATCCTAATGTATTAAGGGATGTTGGAATTGACCCTAATGTATATTCAGGTTTTGCATTCGGTACAGGTGTAGAAAGATTAACTATGCTTAAATATGCAATAGATGATATACGCTTATTTTTTAATGATGATGTAAGATTTTTAAAACAATTCTAAAAAAGAATTATTTATCTTGAATAAGGTTGAAAAGTTTTTTCTTTTTAATCATCAAGACAGATTTTCTATCTGCCTTTGCTCCTTTTTCGATTAATTGTTGAGCAATTGGAATCATATCATTTTTTAGAGCAACGTATAATATTGTGTTATCTGTAATAGAATCTTTGTAGAATATATTTGCTTTTCTATCCAGCAAATATTGCGCCATATCATTGTTTTTGTGTTTTACCGCCTCATATAGTTCGCTATTAAAGCCTCTATCTAGTTTTGCACCTTTTTCATAAAGCAATTTTAAAGCAGTAAAATTATTTTCTCTTGCAGCTATATAGATAGGGTATTCCGCCATATAACTATTGTTAGGATTTAAACCTGCATTTAGGAGAATTTCCACGTTTTCATTTTTATTTTTTTTGATTTGGTCAATAAGGCATTGAGTACTTAAATTTAATTTTTTAGAATTTAGTATGTCTTTTTGCTCTTGCGTTAGGGTGTTTTTTTGCGCATTCATTATTATAGAGCGTGATGAGAAATCTCCAAAGTCATTTAAATCAATTGCTAAAGCCGGTGCTTTAATAAAAAGTACCGGCATAAGCAATAAAAATATTTTAGTTAGTTTATTTTTCATTAAATAATTAATCCGCCATCAACTTCAAGAACTTGACCTGTAACATAGCTTGAATCAACTGCCAAGAATTTAACAGCTTTTGCTATGTCTTCCGGAGCCCCCATACGTTTTAGAGGAATTAATTTCATCATTTCTTCTGTGTTAGCTAAATCTTTTGTCATATCTGTTGCAATGAAACCGGGAGCAACAGCGTTAACTCTTATGTTTCTTGCACCTAATTCTTTTGCTAAAGATTTAGTAAAACCGATTAAACCGGCTTTAGCTGATGAATAGTTAGCTTGTCCGATGTTTCCTGAAACACCAACTACGCTTGACATATTAACGATAGCACCGCTTCTTTGTTTCATCATGATTTTAACAACAGGTTTTGATACATAAAATGCTGAATTTAAGTTTGTATTGATAACAGCACTCCATTTATCTTCGCCCATGCGAATAAATAAATCATCTCTTGTAATACCTGCGTTATTTACTAAAATATCAATTCTGCCGTATTTTTCAATGATTTTTGCTATATTTTCTTCAACTTCTGCCTGATTTGAAACATCAAACTTGAATGCTTCAGCTTCAACTCCAAGAGCTTTTATTTCTTCTACTGTTTTGTTTGCAGCTTCTGTGTTACCTGCATAGTTAATAACAATATCATAACCGCATTTAGCTAATTCTAGAGCACATGCTTTTCCTATACCGCGAGAGCCGCCTGTAACTAATGCTAATTTTTCACTCATTATATTAAACTCCTACCATTAATTCATTTACTGTTGCTTTTAGTGATTCTGAATCGTAAACATTGTATGTTTTAATTTCTGATGAAATTTTACGATTTAAGCCTGCTAAAACTTTTCCGTTGCCAAATTCAATAAAAGTATCAACGCCCATATCTATGGCATTTTGGATTGTTTGAACCCACATTACTGATGAATTTATTTGATTTGGCATTTTTTCTCTGAAATCGTCTGATTTAGTTGTTTTTTTAGCATCAACATTAGTTATAACAGGAATTTTTGCATCATTTAATTTTAGATTTTTTACAAAATCAACAAAACCGTCACGTGCGCTATCCATAAGTTTAGAGTGAAAACCACCTGAAACAGCTAGAGGTACAACTCTTTTTGCGCCACGTTCTTTAATTAATTCACATGCTTTATTGATTGCTTCAACTTCGCCTGTTATAACAATTTGAGTTGGATCGTTATAGTTTGCAATTTGCGCCAAACCTAATGAAGAAACTTCTTTTAAAACCTCTTCAATAGTTTCAATTGTTGCGCCTAATACAGCTGCCATTGTTCCTTTTGTTGTTTTTGTTGCTTGATCCATCAATTCAGAACGTTTTTGAATTGCTTGCATTGTTGTTTCTAAATCCATAACTTCAGCGCAATACATAGCGCAATATTCACCTAATGAATGACCCATTGTAACGCTTGGTTTAATATCAGGACATAGTGATTTAAACGCAACAAGTGCTGCAATTGAAGTCGCTACAATAGCGCTTTGAGCATTGATTGTAAGTTTTAAATCTTCATCGGGACCATTAAAACAGATTTTTGAAATATCTTTACCTAATGTTTTATCTGCTACATCGTATACTTTTTTAGCACTTTCGTAATTGTTATACAAATCTAATCCCATGCCTGTGCTTTGTGAGCCTTGTCCAGGGAATATAAAAGCAATTTTTTTCATTTTTTTCCTCTACTTTATTGTCTAGTTTAATGTTTCGGCGATTTTATTGCAAACACCTGATTCAACAGCTTCTTTAGCTACTCTTATTGCATTTTTAATTGCATAAGACGAGCTTCTGCCATGTGATATTACAGTAATGCCTTTAACGCCTAACAACAAGGCACCGCCAAATTCTTCGTAATTAATTTTTTTGTATATTCTTTTCATAAATGGTTTGGCAAGTAAGCCTACAACCATTGAAATTATGTCACTTTTGAATTGTTCTTTGATTAATTTGAATAACATCATTGAACAACCTTCGATAGTTTTAAGCGCAACATTGCCGACAAAACCATCGCAAACAACAACATCAACATCGCCTTGGAATAATTCTTTTCCTTCAATATTTCCGATAAAGTTTAAACCAAGAGTGTTTTCTTTTAACAGTTTGTGTGTTTCTTTAACTAATTGGTTACCTTTTTCTTCTTCTTCGCCAATATTCATTATTCCAACTTTTGGATTTTTTCTGTTGTATACTTTTTCAACAAAAGTTGAACCCATAAGAGCGAATTGCAAAAGCATTTCAGCAGAGCTTTCAGAATTAGCACCGGCATCTATTAAGACAACGGGTTCTTTTCTGGTTGGTAGTGTTGCAGCAATAGCGGGGCGCTCAATTCCTCTTATTCTTCCCAATCCAAATAAAGAGCTTGCCATAGCAGCACCTGTTGAGCCTGCTGCAACAACAGCATCAGAGCTTCCTTTTGCAACGGCATCAACGGCTAAAACAATAGAAGAATTTTTCTTTTTGCGAATTGCAGTTCCAACAGCTTCGCCCATTTCGATAATTTCATCGGCTTGAGTTAATTTTATATCAAGTTTTGACAAATCAACTTTAATTTTTTTGATATAATAACCGCCACGATTTGAACGAATACCCTTTTTTGATATTTCATTCAAGACTTCTTTGATTTTGTCAACTTGTCCAACGAGCTCAATTGCTACGTTGTAATCATGCGCAGCCCATACTGCACCTTTAACGATTTCTGAGGGGGCGAAATCTCCTCCCATTGCATCGACTGCAATCCTTGTCATACTAATTACCCCAACTGTTAACTACAAACTATTCTTCAGTTTTTTCTTCAGCTTCAGCTTTAACTTCTTCTTTTACTTCTTCAGTTTTTGTTTCAGTTTCAGCTTTTTTTGCTCTTGGTTTTCTAGTTTTTTTAGTTTCTTCTTTTACTTCTTCAGTTTTAACTTCTTCTTTTGGTTGTTTTTTAATTGAAGCAAAACCGTCTTTATAATATCCGCATTCAGGACAAACTGTGTGTGTTAAAACAATTGCTTTGCAATTTGGGCAAGTTGTTGTAGCAGGAGTTGATCCTTTCCAATTTGCTCTTCTTGTTGCCTGACTTGCTTTTCCTGTTCTTTTCTTTGGTGTAGCCATTTTTATTTCCTTTTCTTATTAATTGTATATCTATATTAAACTCGACTATATTCTATTGTCGTAAAAAAAGAAGTCCTTGTCAATAATTTAACAAGGACTTCTTTATTAAAATTAATTTTAAAACTATCTTAAGCTAACTTTTGTGTAAGAACCTTTTTTAGAGAAGTTAACTTTGTCTTCACGAGCTAACCAACCTAAGCCAAGGCTAGCAAAGTTTTCGTTGATACCTAGATCTTTGTTCATTTTTTTAGTTGTAACTTCGCCGTTTTCGTTTAGGTATTCCCAAATTTTTCCTGCTGTTTCGATAATTGTTTCTTGCATTGTTTACTCCTTTTTAAATGCTGTATACAAGTTTACTACTGTGTGTGAATTTGTATTAACAAATTCCTGTTTGTATAATTATGTTAATTTATATTATAGTTATTGTATATAGTTTAAATGGATGAAAAAAACTTATGAATAAAAATTGGATTTATGGCGACAATGTAGATACAGACGTTATTATACCCGCTCGTTATTTAAATACGCAAAACCCAAAAGAATTAGCTTTACATTGTATGGAAGATATTGATAAAACTTTTTCAAGCTCTGTAAAAGAAGGTGATTTTATTATTGCAGGAAATAATTTTGGTTGCGGTTCATCAAGAGAACATGCTCCTTTGGCAATAAAATCATGCGCAGTTAAGGCAGTTATTGCTAAAACATTCGCGAGAATATTTTACAGAAATGCTATAAATATTGGTCTTGTTATTATCGAAAATGATGAAATACAAAATGATGTTGATGAAAATGATGAAATTTCAATCGACTTATCTTGTGGAAAAATATATAATAAAACAAAAAAGAAAGAATATTTTTTTAAACCTTATCCAAGTGAAATTCAAAAATTAATAGAAGCAGGCGGGTTGGTTGAATATACAAAACAAAAAAGGAATTAATTATGTATAATATAGCAGTCTTAATGGGCGATGGTGTAGCAAGTGAAATATTAGACAGTGCAGTTTGTGTATTGGATAAAGTTTCATCTGTTTATGATTTAAAATTTAATTATAATTACGCTCCAATCGGAGGTAGAGCTTATGATGAAACAGGTACGCCTTTGCCGGATAAAACAATTGAAGCATGTTTAAAATCAGATGCAGTTTTATTGGGTGCAGTCGGCGATTGGAAATATGATACTTTGCCACCTGAATTAAGACCTGAGCGAGCTTTATTAGGTATTAGAAAAAGATTAAATCTGTTTGCTAATTTAAGACCTGTAAAAGTGTTTGATGAACTACTTTATTCATCTCCTCTAAAATCAGAAATTGCTCAAGATGTAGATGTAATGATAGTTAGAGAACTAACAGGTGATGTTTATTTTGGAGAACCCAAAGGTATAATTAAAAAGACAACTCTTGATAATCGAGAAATTAAAGTTGGCTTTAATAATATGATTTATGATGAAGATGAGATAAGAAGAATAGCTCATGTTGCCTTTAAATCTGCCAAAATGCGCAAAAAAAGAGTTTGTTGCGTTGATAAAGCAAACGTTTTAGATGTTTCACGATTATTTAGAGAAGTAACAACTGAAGTATCCAAAGAATATGGTGATGTTGAATTGTCATATATGTATGTTGATAATTGTGCTATGCAATTAATATTAAATCCAAGACAATTTGATGTTATATTAACAGGAAATATTTTTGGCGATATTTTATCTGATGAAGCGTCAACAATTTGCGGTTCTTTAGGGATGTTACCTTCTGCATCTATGTCAGATGGAAAAACGCCTTTTATGTATGAGCCAATCCATGGTTCTGCTCCTGATATAGCAGGTAAAAATGTGGTCAACCCAATAGCCACTATTTTATCTGCTGCAATGATGTTAGAATATTCTTTTAATCAAAAATCAGCAGCTGATTCTATTTATAGAGCCGTAAGAGATGTTTTAAAAGATGGCTTTAGAACACGCGATATTTGTTTAAAAGAAAACAAATTGTGTACTACAACTAAAATGACTGAGTTAATAGCAGAAAAAATAAAATAAAATTATTTTGATTTAGTTATTGAACAATAATTTGGAGATTTAACGTATTTTTGAGCACCTTTGAGGTTTTTTAGACCTTTGGTGTAGTAATAATTTTCATTTCTCATTATATTGATTAAATCTTCAAGTTCTAAAATCTTAAAACTGCAGGATAATTCTTCCTTGTATCCTACTTCTTTGTAGTAACATCTTCTATTTGACCAGCCTAAAATCATAAAGATACCATTATCATTGTTATCAATGTGATAATTGCAGCTTGAAAGGTTTTGCAAAAATTCTTCGTTGGTATTACAAAAAGCATTATTGCTAAAGAATAATAATATTGTTAATACTAATAAAAATACACTTTTTTTCACAATTCCACCTTAAATTATGCTACCATTTATTTTTTTGGCGGACTTCATTTCTTTGGTTGATTTTGTAATTATTAAATTCCCAAAAATTTTGAAAATGTATTAACTTTGTTGAATTATTTTGCTTCTTTTTTCTCTGCAATTCTTTTTTCTTGCCATTGAACGATTTTCTTTTTAAGTTTTCCGCTGAATGGCACCATAAGAACGGGAACTAAAAATCTTACAACTAAAGTAAATATTGTTAGTGATTTGAATTTACTTAGTTTTTTGCCGTAAGAACTTGTTAGAGAGTTTATTGCTTTGTCTATTGCTTTTTCATCTCCAATGGCACGAGATAATTCCTTAGCTATTTTCTTGCTTCCAAGCATATCTTGGCTTAATTCGAGAATTTCTTTTCTTGTTGGTTCTGTATTTTTTAATGCAGTTATTGCATTTTCTATTATATCTTCTGTTAGATTAAATCCTTCAAATGTTTTTAATTGTTTTAATTTATCTAAAATTGTTTTAACTTCAGTATTTGTTACTTCTTTTAATCCGTCTTTTGTGATTTTGCTATCCAATAGGCGTACAACTTCGTCTTCTATACCCATTTTAACTGCACTTGGTGCATCTTTTATAATTTCATCTAATCCTTTATATGAGTTTTTGTTTTCAATTTTGTTAACTATATCTTTTAGTCTTGATTTGTATTTATCTTTAGCTTGACCAATTAAGCCATCTAGTGCCCAATCAATGATAAATGCTGCAGTACTTGATACTGCCGTAACAAGAATAGAGTGAACATTTAATCCTAGTTTTTGAGAAGGTTCAATTTTTTCAGATCTTAAAGTATTTTGAACCCAATATCCTGTGATAATAATTGATTCCAGATCAGCCATTCTTGCGGACGGCTTTTTAAATGTTGAAACGACTTTTGTTGCACCTTCGCCAAATTTTGACATGCCGACTTTTTCTATAAGGGACGCTGTTCCATCTATTGCGCTTGTTAAAACACTACCTTTAAAAGTAATATTTTTATTGTTGTTTTTATTGAGCATTTGTCTGAATTCATTTTGCTCTTTATTTAATTTTGAATTTTTCTTTGCTTCTTCAAGTCTATGTTGTTTTTCAAGGTTTTTCTTAGCGAATAAAAATGCCATAACGCCAGGTAATAGAAGGCTTGAAATCTTGGCTTTTAAAATGCCTGTCATAGCCCCTGTTGAATTTTTCCAGAATACATCAAATGCTTCAGCATAATCAGTAGGTTCACCTGCTTTTTTTAGAATATTTTTTACAAATTCAGGATTTTTTTGGAAGGTTTCAAGATGGTTATTTTTTAAATTTTTAACCATTTCAGACGCTTTTTGTGCAATTTCATCAATATTTGGAATATATTCTGCTTTAGAATAACCTTTATAGAATGCTTTTAATTGATCAAGACCCGATAAGTCTTTAGCAGCCTCTTTTGCTGAATTTATTTTAAATTTAAAGTTGGTTTTTTCTTTTTTTAGTGCGCTTTTTGCAATTTCAAGTGCTTTTGTGCTTCTTTCATCAATTGCTTCGATTTTGTCGCCATCAATTTTAAGAAGACTTCTGTTGTTTTTAACAACATCAATAGCTTTTTTAATAAAACCACCGCCGATTGTTAAACTTAAGAAACTACCCAAAAACGCTTGTAAGAAGTTTTTAGTAGCTACAATTTGTTTATCTTTTTCTTCTGAGCCGGGCATGTTTAATACAAACAATGGTTTTAGCATGCCTGCAATGATTAAAGAATATATTGCATTATATGCAGCTTCGTTATCATAAACAAATTCAACTGTTGAATGAAATAATTTATTTAAACCTATAGACCCGCCGAAGCTAATCGCTTGTGCGGGTCTGATTTGGTTTTTATTGTATTCTTGTTTGGTCTCAGCTTTGCTTTGTTGCACTTGTGCTTTTCTTTTGTGCATCAGCATTTTGTTGTTAATATTATTATATTGCGAATAATTTATATTTGTTTTCATGACACTTATACAAAACCTCTGAATTTTTTTCTTTGCGCTTATATTTTAATTTGTTACAAAATATTTCTGCGAATTTAGCAATGTTGATTTTCTTTTGTTCGAGTAATTCTCGATTTTATCTGTTATTATTTTTTCAAATTCTATATTATAAAATTCATTAATTTCTTTTATAAAAAAGCATGGGCTTGTGATGTTAATTTCTATAATTTTTTCATCTATCACATCTAAGCCGGCTGTGTAAATTCCATCTTTTTCAAATTTATTTTTCAATACTTCTTGCATGGATTTTTCTTTTTGAGTTAATTCAGCAGGTTTAAGAGTGTTTGAATTATGTTCGTTAAATTTAAAATCGTCGTTTGAAGCAATTTTTCTTACGCAATATTCAAAAATTTCTCCGCAAATATATACAAGTCTTTTATCTCCTTGCATGACTTTAGGGATATATTCTTGAACCATGACTTGAGTTTTATAGTTATTTGTAGCGTTTGATAAAATTGCATTTATGTTTTTATCTTTATCGTTTAAATAAAATACGCCTGAGCCAAAACATCTGTTTAGAGGTTTTATTATGATTTCTTTTTTTTCAAATAAAAATTCTTTGATGATTTTTTCATCCGCACTTACTATGTTATCCGGAATAAAACCTTGAAATTCGTTAACATAAAGTTTTTCATTTATATTTCTTATGGCACTTGGGCTATTAACTATAAAAACATCTTTATTGACATATGATAAAACATAGCTTGCGTTAATGTAGTCTATATCAACAGGTGGATCCGGTCTAAAGAAAATTGTATCAAAATCATTTAGGCATTTTGCTATTGGCGATTGTTCTTTTATAATATCATTATTTTTTATGTGCGTTTCAAAAACAAGTGCGTAGGGAACATTTCTTCTTTGAAATAGCTTATTTTTGAGCGTTATATATACTTTATTTTCCCGCCTCAAATATTCAAAAACAAACCAAAAATTTGTCACGAGCTTATTAAATTCAAAATATTTGAATTCTATATCATCTATAACGATTAATATATTTTTCATGACTTAATTATAACAAATAAAAAATTTAGTGTATAATAATTTTATGAAAAATTGTCCGTTTAAAAATGAAGTTTGTTCTGAATCTTGTGCTTTGTTTATAAAGTCAACAGAATTAAATGAAATGGTGTATAACAGATTGAAAGCTATTGGCGTAGTTAGCGCCGAGAATGATGGGATTTGTTCTTTTAAAAATATGGCTTTGGCTCAAAGCAGATATATTTTTGAAAACACCAAAGTTTTTAACAACTAATTAATTTGTATTTTGGAGTTTATATTGTTTAGAGAAAATATAATTGCGGAGCTTAAAGCAAAAATCGAGAGCAGTCCTTATGATGCTGAAAATTATAGAAATCTTGCGAATTATTATGTCGGATGTGAAGATTTTAATAATGCGCTTTTGGTGTATAAAAAATTAATTGAAATTGCACCGAGTGATATTCAATCTTTACTTAATATCGGAAGTATTTGTTTTTATAGAAAAATGTATGCTGAAGCAATTGAGTATTTTAATAAAGTTATAAAAATTGATGAAAATAATTTTGCGCCATACTATAACTTGGGTAATGTTTATGCAGAAATAGAAAATTTTGAACTTGCCCTATCTAATTATGAAAAAGCGTTATCGATTAATCCTGATAAAGCTGAAATATATAGCGCGCTAGGATATTTGTTTCAAGATGTAGATAATTTAGAAGAAGCAAAAAAATATTACGAAAAAGCAATAAAATTAGATTGCGTTAATGCAGAAAATTATATAAATATTGCAAATGTTGAGCAAAAAATGGGCAATATTGAAGATTCTGTAATTAATTATCAAAGAGCATGCGAACTTAATCCGAATGATGCTAAAGCGTTGCTTTGTCTTGCAAATTCTTATGCAGCATTGAAAGAATTTAAATGTGCACAGGATTGTTTTAAAAAAGCTATTGAACTTGAGCCGGCGTATTATTCTGCTTGGGTTTGCAGTGCTATTACATATTGCGATGAAAACAATATTGAAAAAGCGATGGAATTATTAAAACATGCTATTGAAATTGACCCTAATAAATCAAATGCTTATGTTGTTTTGGCTAATATTTTGGTCGATGAAAAAAGATATGATGAAGCGTTGAATTTATACAAAACTGTTCAAAGCATTGCCCCTGATAATCCAAAAATACTTACATTTATAGCAAATACTTATGTATTTATGAATAATTATACTCAAGCGGTTAAATACTACAAAAAAGCAATGAAAATTGCACCTAAGGATAACGAAATTAAATTGATTTATATTGAAATGGCTAATAGTTATATAAATAATAAAATGAAAGGCATAAAATGAATAAAGCAGCGCTAAGTGATAGATTTATTTCAGTTTTAGCTTATTATACTTTTGGAATTTTCAGTATAATTTGGATAGTTTTTGCAAATTTGACAAAAAAAAGAATAACACCCTTTTTAATGTTTAATCTATATCAAGCTATATTTATTTCTGTTATATTGGCGGTTATTTCTTTATTGTATAGTATTGCTATTAATTTTATGATGGTAATACCATTTGTTGGTAAATTGGCAAATATGTTTGATATATTTTTTAATAAAACTCCTTTGTATTTTTCTTTTACTATTAGCGGGCTTTTAGTAACATTATTAATTACATATCTTGCTTTTAGAGCGCTTATAGGTGCAAAATCATATATTCCTTTTATCTCCGAAATTGTAAAAGAAAATTTTGGAGGATAAATGAAAAAGATATTGATTTTAAACTTTTTATCAACAATGTGTTTTGCACAAGACGAAGTTATAAATAAAACGGAAGAAGTTTCAAAAATTTTAGCTCAAGATGTTTATGAACCTAATTATTTTGGTATGATTTTAGGGCTTTTTTTGGTTGTCGGATTAATTTATATAACAGGTTTTTTGTATCAAAAACTAACAAAAGCATCTATTGTAAATAACGATTTATATTTAAATAAAGCGCAAATTATCTCAACTACATCAATTGGGCAAGGCAGAAATCTGCATGTTGTAAAAATTGGAGATAAAGCCTGCTTAATAGGCTCAACTCAAAATAATATAACATTTTTAAAAGACGTTGAATTACAAAATAAAGATGATAGCGAAGGTGTTGAAAATGGCAAAAACGGTTAGAATTGGAAACAAAATAATAGGTGATAATCATCCTTGTTTTATAATTGCAGAAATTGGAATTAATCATAACGGCTCATTAGAAATGGCAAAAAAACTTATTAGTATCGCTCATTTTTTTGGTTGTGACGCTGTAAAATTTCAAAAAAGAACAGTTGAAGATGTTTATACTAAAGAAGAACTCAATACTCCAAGACAAAGCGTTTTTGGTAACACAAACGGAGATTTAAAACGAGGGCTTGAATTTGGCTATGATGAATACAGAGAAATTGATAAATATTGTAAAAATTTAGGTATTTTATGGTTCGCATCTTGCTGGGATAAAAAAAGCGTAGATTTTATGGAGCAATTTGATGTTTGTGCTTATAAAATCCCATCAGCCTTATTAACTGATATAGAACTTTTAAAATATACTAAACAAAAAAATAAACCGATTTTATTATCAACAGGCATGTCAACAATAGATGAAATTGATAAAGCGCTTGATGTTATAGGGCTCGATAATACTATAATTTATCATTGTACATCTACATATCCTAGCGAAAATTCTGAACTTAATTTAAATGTTATTAAAGCATTTAAAGAAAAATATGATTGTCCTATTGGATATTCTGGGCATGAAAAAGGAATAGTTTCATCAACTATTGCGGTGGTTTTAGGAGCATGTTCTGTTGAGCGTCATATTACATTAGATAGAACTTTGTGGGGTTCTGATCAGGCGGCAAGTTTAGAGCCTGAAGGATTAAGAAAGATGGTTCGTGATATTAGAAATGTAAAAGCATTTTTAGGCGACGGCAAAAAAGTTGTTTATGAAAGTGAGCTGCCCATCAAAAAGAAATTGAGAAAGGTTAATTGATGACTTTAAAATTATCAAAAGATATAAAACTTATAGTTAGTGATTTTGACGGAGTTTTTACTGACGGTTCAGTATATATTTCAGAAAAAAATGAAGTACAAAAAAAACTTAATTTTAAAGATATTATGGGTGTTTCTATGATATTAAAATCAGGAAGAAATTTTGCAATAATATCCGGTGAAGAAAGTAATATTTTAAATTATTTCAAGGATAAATTTAACATAGATGAAATCCATGGCGGTATTCGTCACAAAGGCATTGTTTTAGATGAAATAATGAGAAAATATGACCTAAAACCAAGCGAAGTTTTGTATATCGGAGATGATATTAATGATATTGCAGCAATGGAGCTTGTTGAATTTAGGATTGCTCCTAAAAATTTAAATCCTGTTTTGACTTTTAAGGTTCAAAATTTACAAATTACCGATGCAACAGGTGGAGATGGCGCAATCAGAGAAATAGCAGATACATTAGTTGGAATGGGTTAATGTTTTATAGAATAGTTAAATATATAACTAATCTTTTAAATTCGGTTGATACGTTTAATAAACATATCAATCAGTATAAACTTGTTTCAAAAGAACCTGCATTGCCTTCTTATGCTTATATTAATTGGGGTATGCATTTAATTAATTCGGGTAATTTAGAAAAAGGACTTGAAAAATTAAATCAAAGCGTTTTGATGAACAAATCAAATCCTGAAGTTTATATAAATATCGGTATAACATATGCTCAAGGGGGTAATTTTTCTGAAGCGCTGAAAAATTTTAAAAAAGCTGTTCGATTAGATAAAACAAACGCAAGAGCATGGGGTTATTTAGCAGGTGCTTATAGTGAATTAAATGAAAATTCTCTTGCAAAAAGTGCATTTGAAAAATCGTTAAAATTAGATAAAGTAAATCCATATACTTACTTAAATTATGGAATTTTTTGCATTAAAAATAATCAAAGAGATTTAGCAAAAAATTTATTAAAAAAAGCATATATTGTTGATCCAACAAATCTTCAACCTCTTATGATGTGGGGAATGCTTTTAGTGGATGAAAAAGAATATAAAAATGCATTTTTTAAATTTCAAAAAGTATTACAAGCACAACCGCTTAATGTCGATGCGCTTTATTTATCCGGATTATGCTCATTGAAAACAGAAAATTACAATGAATGTATTGAATTTTGCAAAAAAAGCTCAAGCATTATGCCTGATAAAAAAGAAAATTATATATTATTGTGTGAAGCGTATTTAAATCTGGAAGATAAACAAAATTGCTTGAGTTCTTTTGAAAAATATGAAAAGTACTGTTGCGATGATTGGAAATATTATAATTCTTGGGGTATTGCATATCAACATTGGGAAAATTATGAAGAATCAATTGATAAATTCAGAAAATCTATTGAATTGAAAAATGATGAAACAATAAATCATGATTCACTTTCTTATTCTTTAATTAAATTAAACAGATTAGATGAAGCAAAAGATGAAATAGAAGCTGTTTTAAGAATAAAACCGGATTTGGCAGGTTGCTATTATAATCTTGGTCAAATTTATATGAGAAAAGAATTATATCAAGAAGCGATAGATTCTTACAAAAAAGCATTGTCCTTGGATATTAATTTAAAGAAAGCATATTTTAACATTGCAGGAGCATATCATTATAAAAAAGATATTAAAAATGCTATTAAATATTGGGAAAAAACAATTGAATATGATAAGCAAAATCAAAACGCTTATATTAACCTTGCTATGACATCAATTAATGAATTAAACGATACAATTAAAGCCTTAAGATACATTAGAAGCGCTTATGAAATAAATAAATACAATATTGATGTTGTTTTTAATTATGGTTTGATTTTGTTAAAAACAGATGATGTTTATAGAGCTGAAGAAAAATTCTTAGAGGTTGCTAAATTGGATGAAAATTTTAAAAATGTGAAATTGGCATTATCAGAATGTAAAGTAAGGCAAAATAAACCTAATGAAGCTATTGAAATTTTAGATAATTTATCTGATGAAGAAAAAA
Organism: Candidatus Gastranaerophilales bacterium; assembly: GCA_944324915.1. GTDB lineage: Bacteria > Cyanobacteriota > Vampirovibrionia > Gastranaerophilales > Gastranaerophilaceae > RUG14156. The sequence continues at coordinate 25,674 of CALUYD010000015.1, forward strand.
ATGAGAAAAATTATCTAATGATTAGAGCGCTAGCGCTAAAAGAAATTTTGAAAAATAATTTAAACGATGTTACAATAAATGAAATAAATGCGATTTGTGATAAAATACAGAAAGATTATGGCGATTATGCCATGGCTGAAGAATTAAGACAACTAAATTAGCACATTTGTGCAGAGGTAAGAAAAATGGGACTTATTGTACAAAAGTTCGGCGGAACATCGGTAGCAGATAGCGAAAAAATTAAAAATGTAGCAAAAGCTGTTATTAAGGAAAAATTAAACGGTAACGATGTAATTGTTGTTGTTTCTGCTATGGGACACACAACAGATAATCTTTTGAAATTATCAAAAGAAATTACATTAAACCCTTCAGCTCGTGAAATGGATATGTTGTTATCAACAGGTGAACAAATATCTATGTCATTATTAGCTATGGCGATTAATGAGCTTGGATACAAAGCAATAAGTTTAACAGGTTATCAGGTAGGTATAAAAACTGAAAATTGCCACATGTGTGCTCGAATTATTGATATTGAAACCACAAGAGTAAAAAGACTTTTAAATGAAGGCAATATTGTTATTGTTGCAGGTTTCCAAGGTGTATGTGAAGGAAATGAAATAACAACATTGGGTCGTGGCGGATCTGATACAACAGCAGTGGCACTTGCTTGTGCATTTAGGGCTGACAGATGTGATATTTATTCCGATGTTGAAGGTGTTTATACTGCGGATCCTCGTGTTATAAAAACGGCAAAAAAACTAGATAAAATTTCTTATGAAGAAATGCTTGAGCTAGCGAGAGTAGGTGCAAATGTTTTACATCCTCGCTCAGTTGAAACTGCAAAGCAATATAAAATGCCTATGAGGGTTAGAAGCTCATTTAAACTTGATGATTTAGGAACTTTAATAATAGGAGTTGAAGAAATGGAACTAAATAAACCTGTTACAGGATTTGCATGTGATAATTCGCAAGTAAGAGTTGTTATTTGTGATGTTGTGGATGAACCCGGTAATGCTGCAAAATTATTCAACCTTTTAGCAGGTGAAAATTTAAGTGTTGATATGATTATTCAATCTTATGCAAGAAGTCATAACAACACTAACGATATTGCTTTTACTATTGCTAAAAGTGATTTAGATAAATTCAACTCTATTGTTAATGATATTAATAAAATAGTTCATGCAAGTAATATTCATGTTGATGAAGATATTGCAAAAGTATCTATTGTTGGTGCCGGCATGATAGATAGACCTGGTATTGCAGCAAAAATGTTTGATACATTAGCTAATTCAAATATCAATATTAAAATGATTTCAACAAGCGAAATTAAAATCAGTTGTCTTGTTGAAAAGAAATATGGTGAATTGGCAGCTAAAATCCTATGTCGAGCTTTTGATTTAGATGGTGCGCAAGTTGCCGATGTAAAAGGTGATTTGCCGGATTAATAAATGATTGAAGAAGTTAAAAGTTTTTTAGATAAATATAATATTAAAAATAAAAGAGTCATCGTAGGTTTTTCAGCAGGGCCTGATAGCACTTCGATGGCTTTTATTTTGTCAAGATTAGCTAAAGAATATAATTTAGAGCTTGTTTTAGCTTATTTTAATCATAATTGGCGACCAAATGAAGCAAAAAAAGAGGAAGAATTTTCTTTTGATTTTGCAAACAAAATTAATGCTTTGTTCTATACAAAAAAAGCACCCAAAAATTCCATTAAAACTGAAGAAATTGCTAGGGAATTGAGATATGCTTTTTTTGAAGAGGTTATGGATAAATATAATTCCGATGTTGTTTTTTTGGCGCACAATAAAAATGATAATATCGAAACTTTAATATATAGAATAATTAAAGGAACGGCTATAAAAGGGTTATGTTCAATTCCTGAAAAAAGAGATAATTATTATCGACCTATGCTTAAAATTACAAAAGAGCAAATTTTAAATTTTATTGATGAAAATAATCTTGATTATATGATAGATTCATCTAATGATGATACAAAATATAAAAGAAATTTAATCAGAAAAAAAATACTTCCGCTTTTTGATGAGATAAATCCTAATTATATGATTAATATTGAAAATCTTATAAAAAATGCAATTTCAACAAGAGAAATTGTTGATGAAGAATTAAAAAATTTAAAAGCTGAATTAATTGAAAATGAAGCAATTAATCGTGAAAAATATATTTCAAAATCAAAAGCTCTAAGGTATGAATTTTTAAATGATTTTGTAGGTGATAAATTAAAATGTCATAATTATAAAAACATTAAAAAAATAGATGATTTTATTTTGAATAATAAAAATTCGCAAATTTCTATTAATAAAGAGTTGTTTTTAAAAATAAAAAGGAATAAAATTTTCTATATCGAATGTCATGGTTATGATTAGAAAGATTTAAATGGAAAAAGATATTAAAGATTTAAAAGTTTTAATAAAACCGTCTGAATTAAAAGATAGAATTAAAACATTGGCTGATGAAATAAATTCTAATTATAATTTGGATGAACCTCTTACATTAATTTGTGTTCTAAGAGGCGCTGTTATGTTTTTTTCAGAGCTATCCAAGTATTTAAAAATGCCTGTTAAAATGGAATTTGTTTCACTATCAAGCTATGGTGATGCTCAAAAATCATCAGGAAAAATAAAATCTTTTAATTTAAATCTTCCAAATATGCACGATGAAAATGTTTTAATTGTTGAAGATATTGTAGATACAGGTTTAACCTTAGATTTTTTAATTAAATTTATTAAGATGAAATGTAGTGCAAAAGATGTTAAATTAGCCGTTTTATTTGATAAGAAATGTGCTCGAAAATACGATGTTATTCCCGATTTTTCAGCTTTTGAAATAGATGATAAATTTATTGTAGGCTTTGGGCTTGATTATTGCGGATATTATAGAAATTTAGATTATATCGGTTATTTTGAATAATTATAAAAAGAAGATAGAGCAAACTATTATTGCTGCAATAAGTCCTGTAATATCTGCTAAAATTCCTGCTAATAGCGCATGGCGAAATTTTGTTATACCTACTGAGCCAAAATATACACTTGCGACATAAAATGTTGTTTCGCTGCTTCCTGTAATAACGGCAGCTAGTTTTGTAGCATAAGAATTAACGCCTGTTTGATTGATAATATCAGCTAAAACTCCTAATGTAGCAGAACCTGATAGTGAACGAGTGAGCATAATAATCGATGTTTCTATTGGAATTTTAAAATAATCAAATACCGGAGATAAAATATTTTGGATGGTTTCAATTGCTCCGCTTGCTCTTAACATTGCGGTAGCTACCATAATTGCAACTAAATAAGGAATAATTTTAATTGCAATATTAAATCCTTCTTTTGCTCCTTGAGTAAAATCTTCATAAGCAGGAGTTTTTTTATAAAGAGCATAAATTAATATCACTGCAATTATAAAAGGCAATATAAATATTGAAAGAGAATTTAAAAAATTAATCATTTAAACACCCTTTCTAATAATTTTGAGAAAAACAATGCGCTAATAAAGGCAATTGTTGTAACGATTAATGTTGGAAGTATGATTTGTGTAGGGTTTTCCATTCCATTTGCGCTTAGAATTGCAATAACTACCGCAGGAACAATTTGAAAACCTGCCGTATTTATAGCAAGAAACGTGCACATTGAATTTGTTGCATATTTTTTATCTTCGTTTTTTGCTTGCATTTCTTCCATCGCTTTTATACCGAATGGAGTTGCTGCATTCATCAATCCTAGTGCATTTGCGCTAATGTTAAGTGCAATATTGCTTATTGCTTCATTATTTTCTTTTAAATCAGGAAAAATTTTTAAAAGCGGTTTTTTGATTATTTTTGAAAATAATTCCATTAATCCTGAATTTTTTGCAATATTAACAATGCCTAGCCAAAATGCCATAATGCCAATTAAAGAAATTGATATTTCAACTGCTTTTTGACTTGATTTTAATATTGCATCAATAGTTTGAGGCATTGTGCCGTTTATTGTTGCGCAAAATAGTGATATTAGAATTAAAAAGATAAATATATAGTTCATTTTATTGGAATTTTTCTGCAAAATAGCTTTCGCCATCCATTGTTATGCAGTATTTTTTGCCTTCTTCGCTATCTATAATTCTAATATATTCTTTAGTTATTAATTCGTCAATAATGGATAAATCCGCAATTTCACCTGTTGCTTGAAATAGTTTTGAATTGATGTATTTCATTGTAAAATCAGGTTGCCTTAAAACATTTTTTATAAAATATGCGCAAACTATAACTTTGTCTGATAAATTATCGCAAATAAAACCTGATAAAAATGGTTTAAAATCAACTTGATTAGCTCTTTGAGATAAAGAAATTCTTTGAGTTGCTATGGATTCATCTTTTGTTTGTTGTTCTATTTTTATTTCTTCAATTTCATTTTGTTGTATTGTTTGAATATTTTGTGAAACTTCATTTTGAAAAATAATTTCTTCTGTCGGTGTGTTTGTTATTTCTTCTTGATTTTGCAGAGAAACTTCAATATCAGCTAAACTAATATCAGGTTCATAATCAAAGTCATTTAGTGCACTTGGTTCAATCTGTGGTGTTTGAACGTTATTTTCTTCTATTTCTTCAAATACCGATGGTTTTGGAGTAGGCGTATTGAATATATCGTTTAATATTGCTTGGCTTTCTTGCTCTTTATTGTTTTTAGGATTTATGTCAACTATATCATCATTTTTGATTGAAATTGATGATGATGTTTTATTTAAAGATTCAAGAGAATCTATTTTTTCTTGAGCAAGACTGATTAATTGCGAAATGTCATCAAGGGCTGATGGTTGTTCGCTATTAATATTTTGTAAATCTTTTAGAGAAATATCATCTTTTATATTTATTATTTTTGTTTCATTTTGAAATTTAATTTCAGAAGACGGTTTTTGTTCTTCTTGTTTTTCATTTTTTATTTCAATTATTTGGCTTGGTTCTTCTTTTGGCTTTGTTATACTTTCGTTTTTAAATTCAAAAACTTCTTGTGGTTTTACAAAGTAGCTTTTTTTATCTTCTTGCTCTTTTGTAGCGTTTTCGTTTTTAATTTCTGTTTTTTGTTCTATTTTTTCAATCTCTTGGATTGATTTTACGTTTTGGTTTGTTACTTCAACTTTTTTTATCTTGGATTTAAATTCTTCACTAACATCAAAAATGCACGCAAAATACATATCCATTTCTCTTTGCGTAATTTCTTTGTTGTTAGATTCTAGACTAAATTCTGATCCATTTGATTTTATTTTAATGTTGTAGTACACGTTTTTTCCTTAAATTCAAACTATGCGTGTTTTTTGAGTATTTCTTCTCTCCATTTTTCAAGTTGTTGTTCAACAAAATCCGCATCATCTGAAGAAAATTCTATCTCTAAATCGCCTTTTTTCATTTTGAAAACATATTGGGCCATATAATATAAACTCCTAGTAATCTGATACAATTATAATTCAAAACATGCTAATAATCTTGTTTTTTTAAGTATTGTTAAATAAAATTTTTTAAATTGATTTTTTAAAAAAAATTGTTAAATTGTTGGTATAAAGACTATTTTTAATATATTTGTATGACTAAATCATGAAACATTTTTCCTATAATACACATGGGGTAAAATACAGAGGTTTATTTTGTATAATTCAATCTATCCGATTAATATAAATTATCATAATCAATATCGCAAAAATAGCGATAAACCTTCTGATGCTCAAAATGCCCCAAGTCATGAATCAAGTGGTAATCAAACTTTTCCAAATGGCACAAAAGTCGCTATTGACTATACTAAAGGTCAAATAAATATTTCTCAAGTTTTAACTGATTTTAGAAGCACCATTATTGCAATTAATGCGCCTGATGATGTTAAAGAAGAAGTTGGTTTATATTTAGGACTTGTTGAAAAAGAATCTCACAAAGAAAACCCCTCAAGAGAAATTATTGTATCAAATTTAAAAAATGCTTCAAGAGTTTCTGATGCATATATTTCAAGTGCATTAAATAAACCGTCTGATGTTGTTGAAAAATGGATTGATACTTTATTTTTGCAAAAAATAAACCTAAAAGCTGACCCTAACGAAATAAATCCTGATTTTCAATTGGAATTTCCAAAAACTGCTCAAGAAAAAATTGATGCTCAAAAATTAGATGAATCTAAAGAAATTTCATTTGAAACCCCGCAAAGTGAAGTTAAAATAACAGAACTTGAAACAAGTGTCGAAGAAATTGAGCCTCAACAACCGGTATATGAAGATAATGAGCTTGATATTGAAAGTGACTTTGAATTATCTCAAGATGATTCAGAAGAGTCAAAACAGGAAAATTCTTTTAGCCCGACATGTGATGCTGATATTAGAGCAAGGATTTTATTTGTACAGGCAAAAAATATGCCGCAAACTAATGACGGCGATATTAATGCAATTAACCTTTTAAATGAAGCATTAGGAATAATGTCGCAAGATGAAAATGCTAATCAAAATATCAGAGCTGCAATCCATATTGAACGTGGAAAAATATTTGATAATTATGATTATGTTGATTATGCGCTTCGCGATTATTATGAAGCTACAAAAGCTGATGATTACAATTTAAAAGCGCAAGCATATTATAAATCAGGACAAATTTATGATGAATTTAGCGAATTTTATCCTGCTATGGATAATTATTTATCAAGTGTGGCTTATAGCGCTGAAGCTGATAATGCTGATGCGCAAACAAGGGTGCTATCTAAAATCTCAAGTTTATTTACAAGACAATATGATAAACAAAACGCTCTACAATATGGCGATTTAGCTATCGATACTGCTAAAGAAACAAATAATGAAGCACTTATTGCGGATACTTATTCTAATGATGCTCAAAATTCTCAATATTTAGGTGAAAATGATAGAGCAATCGATAGCTATAAGAATGCACTAAGTATTTTTTCAAGAACTGATGAAAGCTATGAGCAAATGGCTTATAATTATGAACAAGCTGCAAATGTTATGAGAAAATTAGGTAATCATGCTAAAGCAGCGAAGCTTCAATTGAAGGCAAATCAATATTATCAAAAAGTCCAACTTCAGCAGTTGCAATTGGAAGAAGCAAGTTAATTTTTGAATTTTCAACTTTTTTATCGTGTGTCATAAGTTCAATCATTTTTGAATTTTTAAATTTTATTTTTTTATCTAAAAGTTCATATTTTTCTAATAACGAAATAATTTGATTATAGTATTCATTTGAAATTTTATCTTTTATAATCGCTAATTTGCTTGCGCATTTTATGCCATGAGCCACTGCTTCACCATGTGAGATTTTTTTATAGTTAGATAATGTTTCAATCGGATGAGCATAAGTATGACCAAAGTTAAGAATTTTTCTTAATCCGCCTTCTAATCTATCCAAATTAACAACGGTTGCTTTTAGGCTTGCGCATGAATTAATTATAAAATTCATTTGTCTTTTTACATCTTCTTTTTGATTTATTGTAAGAAAATCTATTAAATTAAAATCAGAATTTTTATTGCAAGATTTTTCAATAAATGCATATTTTAAAACTTCGCCTAGTCCGCATTTGTATTCGTATTCATTTAATGTGTTTAAAAATTGCGGGTCGATAAGAATTTTTTTAGCACAATAAAATGAACCGATTAAATTTTTTCCGTATTTTGTGTTAAAGCCGGTTTTTCCGCCAATGGATGAATCGCACATGGCTAAAAGTGTTGTAGGAACTTGAATTAAATTAACTCCTCTTAATATTGAGCTTGCAACATATCCTGCTAAATCTCCTACAACTCCACCGCCAAGAGCTATAATTGTATCTTTTCTTTCTATTTTTTCTTCAAGTAATTTATTTATAATATATTCAAAAGTTTTGAAATTTTTATATTTTTCGCCATCTTTTATTATTATTGTTCTTTTTGGGTTGAATTTATAGATTATTTCAGGATATAGCTTATATAAAGTTGTGTTTGTGATTAAAAAACTTTTTTTGCCATTTAAATAATCATGAATTTTGTTTCTTAAATCGTCTTCGATTATAATTTCGCTTTTTATATTTTCTTGTGTGTGAATTTCAATTTTATTCATTAATTTTCTCTATTTCTTTTATTATTTCTTCTATTGATTTATTGTCTGTTTCAATTGTATATTTTGCTTGTCTATAAAATATTTCTCTTTTTGATAAAATTTCTTCAATTGCTTCTAGTTGATTTTTTGTATTTAACAATGGTCTTGTGGTGTCGTTTTTAATTCTTTTTAAAATAGTATTTTTATCTGCTTTTAAATAGATTGTTAAAATATCGTCTTTGAATAATAAATTCTTGTTTTCTTCCTTGATTATTATTCCGCCACCGCATGAAATTACCGTATTATCTTTTTTGAGTGCATTTTTTAGAATTTGCGTTTCTTTTGTTCTAAAGTTTTCTTCTCCATTTTTTTTAAAGAAATCAGCTATTGAAATATTTTCTTCTTTTTCAAAAATTTCATCAAGCTCTTGTAATTCAAAGTTTAATTTTTCGGCTAAAACTTTTGCAGTTGAGCTTTTTCCGCTACCCATCATTCCAATTAGAGCAATTTTTTTATATTTCATTAATCCTCTTTTGATAATTTTCAAATGATAAATCTATATCTTTTTTGCTATCTTTTCCAAATTTTTCTAAAAATTCATCCAATATTATAATTGCACTCATGTTTTTTGCAACAACTCCACAAGCATATACTGCGCAATTATCTGCGCGCTCAAAATGTGCTTGAGTAGGGTTGTGTGTTTTAATTTCAACAGAGTTCAGTGCTTTTTTCATAGTAGGAATTGGTTTCATTGCAACTGTAATTACAATATCTTCGCCGTTTGACATTCCGCCTTCTATACCGCCTGAATTGTTTGTTTTGTGATTATATTTATCATTTTCATAATATATTTCATCATGGCTTTTTGAGCCTGATATTTTTGCATAATCTTTTCCTAGCCCAAATTCAACAGATTTTATCGCAGGAATTGACATTAAAGCATTTGCGAGTTTTGCATCTAATCTTCTATCCCATTGAATAAAACTTCCTAGACCAACAGGAACATTTTTTATTGTTAATTTAATAATTCCGCCTAAAGAATCCCCTTGAGCTTGGTATTCTTTAATGTAATTATCAAATTCGTTTTTATCTTGGCATTCACCAATTTGCAAAATTTCAAAGTCAAATTCTATATTATAGTTTTTTAAAATATTTTGACAAATTGCACCGAGCGCTACTCTTGTTGCCGTTTCTCTAGCGCTTGAGCGCTCAAGAACATATCTTATATCATCAAAACCATATTTGATACATCCTGCTAAATCAGCGTGAGCGGGGCGAAATTTTGTAATTTTCTTTTCTTCAATTTTTTCTAAAATTTCGTTTTTTAAATTTTCATCCAATGAGTTAAAATCTATTTTTTCAATGCTCATTGGATAAATCCAATTTTGCCAATCTTTATTTTTAATTTCTATTGAAATAGGACTTGCAGTCGTAATTGAATGTCTTACGCCTGATTTAATCTCAATTTTATCTTGTTCAATTTGCATTCTTCCGCCACGACCTGCGCCTTTTTGACGATTTGAAAGTTCTGAATTTATGAAATCAAAATCAAGCTCATATCCATAAGGAATGCCGTCAATTATAGCATTTAAACATTGTCCGTGGGATTCGCCCGAAGTTAAAAATCTTAGCGCCATTACACAATTACCCAGGGTTTTTCTTCTTTTGCAATTATTACTTCAACTTTTGTTTTTGCAATTAAACCTTGCATTAAAGGTAATATTGGTATTTCTGATTCAAAATGACCAATATCGATTACTGCAAAACCTTCTACTTCAAGCGCTTTATGGAATTTAACATCGCCTGTAATATAAACATCGACATCGTATTCTTTTAATTTATCTATGAAGCTGCCGCCTGCACCTGCGCAAATTGCAATATTTTTAACTATTTCAATATTGTTTGGATTTATTAATTTTACATGTTCTAAGTTAAGTGATTGTTTAATATTTGAAATTAGTTGTTCAAGCGCTAATTCGTCTTTTAGACAAACATTTTTTACATAATTATCAATCGGTATCGGATTTTGCAAACCTAAAACACCGCATAACTGATCAGTTGTTGATCCGCTTGTTTTATCAAGATTAGTGTGTGCGCTATATACGCAAATATTATTTTTGATTGTATCAATAATTAAATCGTTATCTATTTTTCTGATACTGTCAAAAATCATCGGATGATGTGTAACAATTAAATCGCAATCGTTTGTAATTGCCTGCTCTAATACATCTCTTGTCATAGATAATGCAACTAAAACTTTATTTGTATAATCATGACCAAGATTGATTTGCCAACCTGAATTATCCCAAGGTTCAGCAAGTTCTAGTGAAGCATATTTTTCGATTTTTGAAATAATATAATCCGTTTTAATCACAAACAACCTCCAAGATTTTTTTGGCGATATTTTCTTTTGTATCTAAATCTATATCTATAATTCTACCACTTTTTTCAATAATTGTAACCTTGTTTTTATCAGTGTTAAGAGCTGTTTTAACATCGTTTGCAATAATATAATCAAGATTTTTGTTTTTTAGTTTATTTTGCGCACAATTTATCAAGTCTTTGTCAGTTAAACAAAAGCCTATGATTTTTTGATTTTCTTTTTTGTTTTGTGCTATTGTTGCTACAACATCAGGGTTTTTTATTAATTTTAATTCTAAAAAATCACCTGTATTTTCTTTTGATATTTTAAATTCTGAATTGTTTTCAACTTTAAAATCACCAACAGCTGCGCTCATAATCAAATAATCAAAATCTTGTTTTTTAAGTTCTTCAAGCATTTTATCTGCTGAATTAACATTAATTATTTTATATGGTTTATCTAATTTTATTGTAGATATAACGCTAACTTCAAACCCTAAATAATATGCCCAATCAGAAATTGCAGTTCCCATTTTTCCTGATGAAGCGTTAGTTATAAATCTTACTGAATCTATATTTTCTCTTGTCCCGCCAAGCGTTATCAGTATTTTTTTTGTGTTATTTTCTTTTTTTTGAAATAGGTTTCTTAAGGTTTTTTGATAAATAAAATCAATTTGAGCTAATCTGCCTTTTCCTTCTGTACCGCAAGCTAAAAAACCTTCTTGCGGTTCAATAAAATCACAATTATATTTTTTTAATGTTTCAATATGATTTTGAATTATCGGATTTTCCCACATTCCCGTATTCATAGCAGGAGCCAATAAAATCGGTTTTTTATATCCTAAATATGCGCAAAATACACTTGATAAAAGATTATCCGCTAAACCCAGGGCAAGTTTTGATATTGTATTTGCGCTAATTGGCGCTATAACAAAAATATCTGCCCAATTTGCAAGGGAAATATGTTCCACATCATCTCTTGATTTAAATTGCTCGCAATAAATTTTATTTTCGCTCAATGTTTCAATAACAAGAGGTGACACAAAATTAAGCGCATTTGGTGTTGTAATTACTTTTACATTGAAATTATTTTTTTTATAAAGTCTTATTAATTCATATATTTTATATGCAGAAATTGATGAAGTTATACCAATTAGTATGTTTTTCATTTATCGAGTTTCCTTTTTATAAATTGAAATTAACTCGTCTACTGCTTTTTCCACTATGTCATTTTCGATAATATAGTGGAATTTATCCGCATTTTTTAATTCTTCTTTTGCAGCAAGTAATCTTTTTTGAATTACTTCTTCTGATTCTGTGTGTCTGCCTCTTAGTCTTTTTTCTAACTCTTCAAATGTTGGCGGTTTGATAAAAATTGTAATTGCATTGGGGCATTTTTCCATAACTTGCAAAGCGCCTTGAAGTTCAATTTCTAAAAGAACGCTTTTTCCTTCGTTAATTTTTTCATCTACGAATTTTTTATTTGTGCCATAGTAATTCCCGCTATAACAAGCATATTCTAAAAATTGATTATCATTAATCATTTTTTCAAACTCTTCTTTTGAGATGAAAAAATAATGCATGCCGTTTATTTCGCCGTCTCTAGGGTTTCTTGTGGTGTTAGAAATTGAATAGACAATATTATTGTCTACTTTTTTAAAAAAGTCTGTAAGTATTGTCCCTTTTCCAACACCGGATGGACCTGTAAATATGATTAATTTTGCTTTGTTTTTCATAGTTATTACTATTATACATATAAATTTTAATTTTGATAGTTTTTTGTGAAAAAAAGGGAGAGCATAGACTCTCCTGTATGGTTTAAAATAATATGAAATCTAGTTTACGAGAATTATTACTACGCCTGAGCCTCCAGCGCCACCAGAATAGGCTTCTCCGCCTCCGCCGCCTCCGCCGCCTCCGGTGTTAGTAGCTCCATATTCTCCTGCTTTACCATCGGGTGAACCACGTCCACCCCCGCCTTTGCCACCTGGAAAATATTGAGAACTATGGCCACCGCTTCCGCCGCCACCGCCAAACCATTCACCATCATATTGAACCCCATCTTGTCCAGGGCTACCACCGTTGCTCTCGCTCCCTGGTCCACCATTTCCACTTCCTAATCCACCGGCTTTAAACGTTTGTAGTCCGCCGCCACCGCCAGCTGCTTCCCAAGTTGAAAATTTTGTAGTTTCGCCAGTAGAGCCTCGTCCGTATCTTGTTCCGCCACTACCCCCATTACCAATGGTAACTGTAAATGATTGATTAGCAGAAAGCTGAAGTATATTACTGTAGGTGTATCCACCGCCGCCTCCGCCTCCATTGTCTGCACCGCCGCCACCACCACCGCCAACTAAGAATACTGACACTGTTGCGTTGTTCTTAGCTATAAAGGTGCCAGATGATTTTAAATATATCTTTTGTTTTCCAGCAGAATTGGTTGTTTCAATTACATTTCCTGAATAAACATATACTAATCCGCTATCTTCTTGTTCACACACTCCATTTTTCAATTCATACCCATCATTACATGCACTGCATTGTCCTGTTGTTAATAAACAACTC
>CALUYD010000016.1 GCA_944324915.1 Candidatus Gastranaerophilales bacterium
AGACTTGCGTTTCTTACTATAAACGGGCTCACTTTATCCTTTAATGCTTTTTCGCCGTCTCTTGCAAGTGTCCATTTATCGAAATTATTATCCCTGAACCACTCCGCATACCGCCTGAATGTAATATCTTTAGGTAAAATCTCATGACCGCGTTCTTTTAGAATATGCTTGGTTAAAGAAATTGCTTTACCTATTGAAAATGCACTTGGGGAGAGCAAAATCTGTATAAATATTTTTATTTGTTCTTCGTTTAATGTCGTTCTGTATTCTTTTCTTGTTGAATATTTGTATTGCCTAACAAGTGCAGTCCAATCTTTGTTGTAATCCAAAAGTGCCCGCCAGCGATAAAGCGAGCCGATTGAGACTTTACCTAAAATCCTAAAAATCTCTTCCTGAAACATCCCTGTATTATATAATTGCAAGAATTCTTTGTCGGGGATGTTGCCACTTGTTTTCAACTTATCTCTTTTATATTCTTTCCTGAAATCAAGCCACGCATAGATTAAATCATATTTAGCAAGTGCAATTTTTCTTTGGTTTTCAGAGATTAGTTTTTCTTGTTTGATATTGAGATTGCTTAGTTCAATAACCTCGTTATCACAGGTTTTATAATCGTCATAATATTCCTGAAAATATTTAAGCTGAAGTTCTTCTTCAAGTGTTGATAATTTAATCTTGTATGTTTTGCCGCCTCTAATATTTTCAACTTTGTATTCATACTTATTTTGATTTAATGCAAGCCGAACTGCTCTTCTTGTAATATTTTTCAATTTTGCAAGCGTTTCAACATCAATCCAAATATCATTATTATTAATGTCTGCCATACCGTATCCTTATTTATTATTGAAGCTACTGTATGTTAGACTGCTTTCTCTCAAAATGGAAGTCATTGAGGGGGAAATGTGTTGTTTTGTGTCTGATTATATCTGAATTTTAAGCAGAAAATTTTATAAAACTGCTTTTGAACACCTTTTAAACACAATTTAAACGGGGTTTGAATTTATTATTCTGAAAAAATCTGCTGTTTTATCTCAATTCTACTTCCGTCTTTGAGGGGTAAAATTAATCCGATATTTTTTACACTTAGTTTTAGAAAAGTCATGTATAAGTTTTGGAATTTGTTTCGATAAAATATTTGAAAAATAAAGTCAGGGAAGCGATTTCCCACTAAATTTAATTGGATTATTGCTTCTCACTCCGTAGTCGCTCATTTTATTTTGCTTTGCAAAATTACATTCGCTATACTCCGTGTTACTTCGGCGTTTCGTTCGCTTTTGCTCACTTCAGCCTACGCAAAATCCAACTTCCGACTTAGGGGTAAATATCATAGATATTATGCGAAATAATTAAAATTCTAAAAGGCACAATTTGCGGGGTTCTTCCGAGTTGGGTATAAATTCTAATTAGCAAATTACACAAAATGTCCGTTTTTTGTACTTGGCTGTAACTCAAATATAATAGGAAAGCTTGGAGATTTTATAAAATTATATGGAAAGATACCGGACATTTTAGTCCTAATAACCGGACATTCTGGACTTTTCAAAACCTCGACTCTCAGACTTGGGGAAGCGGATGAAACTCAAACATAAAGCCAAACACCGCGATTAAAAATAGCAAAAACCGATTTCAAAAGTGTCCGAAAAACTATATTTATCAATTTAAATACTGATTTTGTTTTTATATAAATATGAATGTTGGCTTAAATAATTTTATAAATAAAGCCTCAAGTTTATCGTTTTCAAGCAAGGCGACAATTCCTTTGCGTTGTTTAGCCGATAGCGGAAAAGATGTTTTTATAAAAAGTGCTCAAAAGGCAAAAGAAATTTCAGATTCCGTAAAAGTACAATCTCAAATACCCGAATTTTTATATCATCTTACGAATAAAAGTAATTTTAATAAAATTGTCGAGTCAGGCGAAATAAAGCCATCCAAAGATATTATTGACGGCGTTTTTATGTTTGATATGGCTGATTTTCAAAAAAATTGGATAGGATGTAAATATTCTTCTACTCCTCAGCCAATTTCTCTTTCTTTGCTTTTGCAAGCAATTAAATATGATGACGGTTTGGTTTTGTTAAAGATTCCAACCGAAAAATTAGATACGGCAAAAATCAGAATTAGACCTCAAGATGAAGTTTGCAGTTATATAAATTCTGATAAATTTAGAAAATTGTGCATGGCATACGCTGAATCAGGCGGGCCTTTTCAACATAAATATGAATTTCCAAAAGAATTGGTTGAAGGCTATGACACATCAAGAATAAGAGAATTTTTTGATGAAGGTCGTCCGATTGAATATGTTTATAAGAAACCTATAAAACTTGCTCCGGCTGAATTAGATACTGTTCTTAAAGTTTCTAATGTAAATTATGGATCTTTACTAAAAGCAAAAGAAGATGAGATAAGTAATATTTTTGCAATTTTTGGTGATTTGGCTTCGAAATAATTGATTATATTTTAGTGTAAATAATGGGTTCAATATGGATAATTGTATCAGTGTTTCCGATTTTTTCGCTTAAAATATTTTCAACTTCATTGCAGAATTTATGACTGTCTTTAACACTCATATCACCATTTACGCAAATAGTTATTTCTATATTTTTTCTGGCACCTGATTTTCTTGTTTTTAGTTTATGAATTTTAAATTCGCAGCTATTTTTTAAAAGATTTATTGCATAAATTATTTCTTGCTCTTCTTTTTCTGAAAGACTTTCATCAAGTAAATTTGAAACAGTCTTTTTACAAATTGAATAACCTGCTTGCAAAATTAAAACTGCAACAATTAAAGCAATTATGGGGTCTAAAATATGGATATTTGTAATTTTAATTAAAAACAATCCAACTACAACGCCTAAGGAAGTGTATATATCTGTTCTTAGGTGTTCTGCGTCTGCAAAAAGTGCAATAGAGCCTGTTTTTTTAGCGGTTTTAAAAAGTTGATAACTAACAAAAGCATTAATTATAACCGAGAAAAGCATAATATAAATCGCTAAATCAACGCTTATTTGATGTTGTGTTTGGCTGATTAATTTTTTTGATGCTTCATAAACAATGTATAATCCTGCTAATATAATTAATGCACCTTCAATTAATCCTGAAAAATCTTCGTATTTTCCATGTCCAAATGCATGGTCTTTATCGGCTGGCATAGCAGATTTTTTTACTGCAAAAAAAGCGATAAATGAAGCCAACAAGTCGCTCATTGAATGGATTGCTTCTGAGATTATACTGAATGAATTTGTAATTACTCCTGCAATTAATTTTAATAAAATCAAAGATGAATTTGAAAATATAGATAATTTTGCAGCTTTTTCATTTATTTTCGGATTTATTGATTTATTCATTTGAAAACCTTTGAGTATATAATTATTATTCTAACATAAGTTAACTAAATGTGATTTAAATATTGACATTGAAATCATATCAAAATATCATAAATACTATAATTATTTGGTGTTGTATAAATTTTAAATTAGGTGTGAGGTATATTTTGAAAATTTCTCCGATTGCTTTTAGTTTTAATAATTATAGGTACAACTTAGCTAATAGAAAAATTAATTTTATGGGGCAGGATGTTTTTGTGAAAAGTGCTGATAATAATATTCAAATGAAAAACGAAGAAGTGCTGGATAAAATCTTGAGTGAATTTAAGGAATTAGATGGAGTAGAAGCTATTGGAATTGGGGGGTCAAGTGCCTCAAAGAAAGCTGATTCTTCTTCTGATATTGATATATACGTATTTACATCAAAAGATATTCCAACAGAACAAAGAAAAAAGATTATACAAAAATATTCATCAAAATATGATGTAGGGCAAGATTATTTTGGTCCGGATGATGAATTTTATGTTGATTCGATGAATAAAGATTTTGATATTGTATATTTTGATAAAAAATGGATTGAAGATAATTATAAAAATGTTTGGATAGACGCTAATCCGTCAAACGGGTATACAACTTGCTTTTTATATACATTAAGCATACTTGATGTTAAACATGATAAAACAGGTTGGCTTGAAAATTTAAAAACTCAGCTAAATACCCCATATCCTAAGAAATTGCAAGAAAATATAATTAAAAGAAATATGATGTTATTAAATGATAAACCTTTTGCTTCTTATTCCAGTCAATTACAAAAAGCAGTTAAAAGAAATGATTTTAATAGCGTAAATCATAGAATTACAGCATTTTTAGAAAGTTATTTTGATATAATTTTTGCAAAAAATGAATTATTGCACCCCGGAGAAAAAAGGCTGGTTCAATACGCTAAAGCTCATTGCAGGATTTTACCTAAAGATTTTGAAAAAAATGTAAATGATTTAGTTGTTGCACCTATTGATAGAAAAACGCAAATTGCATCTAAAATGGTTGAAAATTTAAGAGAAATTTTGTAATTTTTATTAATTGCAAAAATTCCAATATAGATTTACTATTATCTATATGAAAGCCTTGATTTGGAATAAAGACAAAACAATAGAGTTTATTGAAAAAAATAAACCTCAAATTATAAATGAAACAGATGCAATAATTAAAGTTACATATTCTTCAATTTGCACAAGTGATTTACATATTATAGAAGGTTTTGTACCAAAAGCTAAGGAAAATACGGTTTTAGGTCATGAACTTGTAGGAATTGTTGAAGAAATTGGCTCTAGCGTTAAAAAATTTAAAAAAGGCGATAGAGTTAGCGTGAATTGTGAAAGTTTTTGTGGCGAATGTTTCTTTTGCAAAAGAGGCTATGTAAATAATTGCGAAAATGGCGGATGGCTTATAGGTTGTTCAATTGATGGAGCTCAAGCGGAATTTGTCAGAATTCCTTACGCGGATAATGCTTTAAATAAAATTCCTGATAATGTTTCATTTAAAGACGCATTATTTGTTGGAGATATTTTAGCTAGTGCCTATTGGGGCGCTGAATTGTGTGAAATTAATAATGAAGATATAGTTGCAGTAATTGGCGCAGGTCCTGTCGGGCTTTTAGTTTTACAATGTTTAAAATGTTTTAATCCTAAAAAAATTATTTCTATTGATATAAATGAGGATAGGTTGAATATAGCTAAAAAAGAGGGTTTAGCTGATTACTGTATTAATCCATTAAAAGCAGATATTCAAAAAGAAATTTTAAATTTAACTTCTAATCGAGGAGCAGACAAAGTAATTGAATGCGCGGGCGCAAAAAATACTTTTGAAATGGCTTGGAAAATAGCTCGTTCTTGCGCTATTGTTGCTGTTGTTGCAATGTATGAAAAAAATCAAAAGTTGCCTTTACCTAAAATGTACGGTAAAAATTTAACTTTTAAAACAGGCGGAGTGCAAGCAAATAAGTGCGATTTATTGTTAGATTTAATTTCGAAAAAGAAATTAAATACTAATTTTTTAATAACCCATGAATTTAAATTTGATGAGATTGAAAGTGCTTATGAGCTTTTTAAAGATAAAAACAGTGGATGTTTAAAGATTGCAATTAAATATGATTATTAATTATAAATGATTAATAATTCTATCTTCAACATCATCAAATATTTCGTTTTTATATTTTTTGTATGTTAATTTATGATACCAAGATTTATATAGTGTTTCATTTAATTTTTTTTCATCGTATTTTGAATATTTTATTAGATTTAAGCCGCTATCTATTCTTTCGAAATATGGCATTTTATCCCATTCAGCTTTTGTTTCATCAGTTTTATTCATTAAAATAGTTTCAATATGTTCAAACATAAAATAATTAAACATAAAATCATTTTCAGCCCAATAAGCGTCAAGCGAGCGTTTAATTGCTTGAATATTAGCGCTTTGCGCTTTAGCATGCAGAAAATAGCAGACAGCTTTGTTTCCTGTAAAACTTTTTAATGTCGGAGGATTTTGCAATGCAAAAAAATCAGAATTTAGAATATCTTGAGGGATTTTTTCACTTAAATATATTGTAGCGTCAATCCAAGTACCGCCATATTTTTCTAAAAGATAGACTCTTAATAAATCACTAAATAAAGCTATTGGCATTTTACCTGAATTAACTAAATCATAGTATCTTTGAGGTAATTCAATATAATTTTTTATAGTATCAAAAGTTAAAACATTTATAGTTTTATCATTTTCAACTCTTTTGATGCTATTGAGGCATTTTTGAATAACTTCTGGAGCATTTTCAATTCCTTGGTGCCAATATTGCCAAATGATGTTATTTTTTTCATTTATTATTGGTTTAAATGGTTCTTTAATTGCAATATCAACATATTTTTGCAAATGTTTTTTTGCCCATTGGGCTTTTAATTGTGCTCTTTTATCTTTATTTAAAATAAATAATTCAATAAAAACCTTAAAAATAGTATTCTTAATTTTAAACATTTTTTTACCTATGATTTTAGCTATAAAGATAATTTATCATAGAAATGTTTAATGTTGCAAAATATTTATGAAGCAAGTTTATCAATTAATTTATAGTACCAAGACATCATGCCTTCTTTGTGTTCTTTTTGATATTGTTCAAGTTCTTCTTTTGTCATTTTTTTGTTAGGCATTCCTGATAGTACACGAGATACTTTATCTGATAGGAATGTGCTTACTGCAACAACGCAAGCTGATTTTGCAACTGAACTATTATATTGTTTAAATAACATAGTGTTTAGTGCTCCTGAAATTGCTATTTGAACGCTCATTCTAAAGAATTTATTAATTCCTCTTAATCTTGCATCTTTTTCTGCTTCGTATTTTGTTGCACCGTTTCTAATTGACAAGTTATATTCGTCATTCATATTGAACCATATTCCTGTTAGAGTTCCCAAGGTTTGCGCTATAACTGCAATTTTAGATGCATCAGTTGAAGAAGATGTTTTTAAATTGTTTGAGTTTATGCGCATTTCTTTTACATAATTTGAAAACTCTTTAGCAAGTTCTTCTTCGTTTTTTCCATATTTTGCTTTGAAATCTAAAAATCTTGCATAGATATTTGTAATATCTTCATTTTTAAACTCTACTTTAGTAGCGTCTTTTGGAGCTTTTACATTTTTTATACTTTTTTCTAATTTTTCTACTATTTTGTATGGGTAGAAAAATGCTTCTTTAACAAACGTAAAAGGTGCGGTTATTAATCTTTTTAATCCATTTTCACTTACTTCTATTCCAAGTATTTTTCTTGTAGCTTCAATTTCGCCAAGTATAATTTCACCATCGGAATTAGGTTGAATTTTTCTGATTTTATCAGCAAGTCTTCCTTCGCCACAGTTTGTCAATATTTCTGATAGTTTTTCTAAATTGCTTTTTTCTGCAATTAGATTTACCTTAGAATTTTTATTAGATAGATATTCTTTAGCTTTTATTATTCCATCTAATGCTTTTGGATGTTTTTCAGAACATAGATTTTTTATTTTGCTTGTTATGCCTGGAAAAGGATTTTTCATGTTTTTTAGTGCATAACCACTTGCGATACTTAAAGCACAGAACATTAAAATATTTTTAAAACTTAATATAGGTTTTTTCTTAGGAGTATTATCTTCTTTTTGTCTTTCGAATAATTCATCAGTTTGATTTGATTTAATTTTTTCTTGGAATTTATTGAAAGTTAATTGATTTGTTGTGTTTATGGCTTTAATTCTTTTAATTGGCATGTTTGATACTTTTCTTGAAACAATACGAGATATTAAGCCTATTGAAGTGCTTACAATAGCAGGTGCCCAAATGCTTTTGTTGATTAATTTTGAAAAAAGAGCTAATGAACCAAATTGTAAAAGACCTTCGCAAATATTTTCTTTATATTCTTGATTTTGTTTTAGGTGTTGTTCTTTTTTAGCTTCTTGTTCGTTTTTGCCTTTTTGAATTGCTTTATTGTAAAAATCATTTCCTAAAAATATCGCAGCAGTAAAGCCTGAAACAATTCTTGTTGCCAATCTTTCTTTTTTGGTGTCATAATCAGCAACATTGTATGACATTTGATTATTTAATAATTTATCAAGTTTGATTCCAACTTCTTTGCTTATTTCATCGCTAAAATCAGCAATATTTTCACCATTTTTTGTATATTTTCTTATAACTTCAAGAGTATTTTCTTGCAAGCCTTGCAAAGCATTGACTTTGCTTACAAGTTGAGTATGTTCTCTATATGCTTTTAATATTTCTGAATTATTTAAACCAAGTTTTGGAAATTTTTTAGCCAATCCGTCAAGCAGGCTTAATGGGGCTAGAGCAACATCTCCAATGGTATTTAAAATTTTACTAAAAATTGAAAAATCCCCAATGCAATCAATCCCGTCAACTTGTTTTATTAATTTTGAACCTGTTGCTTTTTTGGGTATTGATGCCATTAAGGAACCTTGAAATCCGTCAATATTTTCATTAACAAATTTACCAATCGCTTGAAGTTCATCAGCGGTTGGTGGTTTCATACGTTTGAAATTCGTAGCTGTTTTTATGAAATTGTACGGATTTAATCTCATTTAGGCAATTTATTCCTTAAATTATGATTTATTTCAAATTAAATAAATTGCCTAAATAAAAATATTGTTATTAAAAAGACTTGATTGTTATAAAAATTTACAAAAAATTATAATTTATTGTGCAAGATGTGTATAAACCCACCAATCATGCTCGTATTCTTTTTGTTTTCTTTCTTCTTCTGCTTTTCTTCTTTCTTCTTCTTTTTCTGCTTGTTGTTGTTTGATTATAGGGCGAATTACTTCTTCGGTTTGCAAATATTTTTTGTGAAGTCTTTTTATAGCATCTATACTTGCTAAATCATTATATTGTGAATTATCTATCGTATCTAGAAAATCTGTACTTAGCTTTGCATATTCTAAATATTCTGTCATGCATTTTTTGTCGAAACGAGCTTTGATTTTTCTATCGCCGGGATCTGTATAAACATTTAAGTATTCGCAGTTTCTAAAGTCTTTAATCATTTCTTTTATAACCACACCTGTATATCTATCAGTCTTTTTTGTGCGTGGTCCGCTAAATTCTTTTAATGTTCTAAGAGCATTTCTGTCATAGAAATAACCAAAAGAAACATTTTTTTGGCGAATGGCTTGTGGTCTGATACTTGATATTCTCATTTTATCCCTCTACTACAATTATGGTATTTCTTATAATTTTTAAATAAAATTTACCATATTGCAATATTAAGGATATAAATCTTTACAATTTATTATATAAGCTGACAGGGTAAAATACAGTGTATTCTGCATCCCTATTTACTTGTTGGTCTTGAATATGGTCACTTGATTCTCTGCCATCTCCAAGTGAAATTGAAATGTGTCCATGTTTTTTGCCTGCGTCTGAAACATTTGAACCACCGCCATTTGCATTGTTATCCCAAACAACAACTGCGCCTGCGGGAAGATTTGCTAATTCTGAGCGTTCAACTTCAACTTCAACAAAGTGGCTTGCCAGCTCCTCATATCCTGGAGTATTTCCTCTAAGGGCTTCGGCGGCTAAATAAGCAGAACCCATATTGCCGAAGTTTACTCCGAATGTTTCAAGCATTGTATCTGATACTCCGGCTAAGCAATAGCCTGTTGTTCCTCTTGTTGTTAGTGCGTTTTGCGCAAGTAATAATCCTGCTTTTTCGTCATATTGGCTCTTAGGATCAGGGCTGTATTCTTTTTCTAATTCTTTATTATCACAGTTATTAATTGCGTTTTGAATTTCGCTTATATAGTTTTGTGAATCTTTGATAGAGCTTCTTGTGCTTTCAATAGCGTTTTGTTTATAGCTTTGAGTATTTTCTTTTGCTGAATTATAGCTATCTAAATATTCTTTTAATTCGGGTTGTTTTTCTAAAATTTCAGCCTCAAGTAGTGTCATTTCTTCATTTAGTCCATCAAGCTCAACTTGTAGTTTTTCTTTTGTTTCTTTTGTAGTTTCAAGGTCTTTTTGTATTTTTTCGAGCGATTTTTGTGCTTCTTCTTCTTTTTGTTTTGCACTTTCTATTTGTGATTTAACTTCTGATATTTTAGCGTTATGGCTTGATAGCTCATCATTTTCCATGTTAGATGTATCTTGAGCTTCTAATTGTGATAAAGTATTTTCAAGAGTTTGTCTTGTTGATTGAGCATTTTGATAGTTTGTTTGAGCTTCTTTTTCAGAGCTTTCTAAATTGATTATTTCATGTTCTTGTTCGTTTATTGCTTGTTGTTGAGAATCTATATTTGTTTTAAGTTCGTTAACTTCATTTGCTAAATCTACATCAACTTTTTCAAGTTCCTCTTGGTATATATCATATTTTTCTTGAACATTTTCTTCCATTTGAACAACTTTTGCGTCATTGCCATTTACGATATTATTTAGAGAATCTTGTTTTTGAGATAAATCATTTTGTGCTGTTTCAAGTTCTGAATTTAGCTCATCTTTTGTCATATTATCAAGAGTTTTTTCTTGTGTTTCTTGTTTTGCTGTTGCTGAATATGATGAATATGAACTTCCGCCGCCAGAATATGAACTTCCGCCACCTGAATATGAAGCAGAGGCTTTTGATGGAGTATTTTCTTGTCTTGTTTCTTCAATATTGTTTTCTTCCGGTGTAACTGTTTCTTCTTTTTCTTGTGGTTTTTCTATTTTTTCAACACCAGCAAAAACATCATCCAGACTTAAGTTTTCTGAATTATTATCGTTTAAGCTTATTTCTGATAAGAATTTGAAAATTTCTTGTTCATCTAAGGTTTTATTTCCGTCTGTATCAAGTGCTGAGATTACATTTTCATCTTCTAAAATATTATTTAGAATATCTATAATTAAATTATCGTCTTTTTCTTCTTGTGTTTCTTGCGTTGTTTGGTCTGTTTCTTGTTCTTCTAATTCTTCTTTTGAAACAAGTTTTCCGTCCACTACTTCTAAAGACATTATGTCGTTATAGCTTTTTGTAAAAATGTTATCATCAATTTTTAACTCTTGAGATAAAAATTTCTTAAATTCGCTAAAATGGGCAAAAATGCTAACACTTGAAGAATCAGAAACATATTTATTTTCTGAATTATTGTTAATTTTTTCAAGATATAGTGAAAAATCTTCAAGTAGTGATGTTATTTTCATGGGGGAACCTTTTGTATACTATATATATAAAAAATATATACATACAAAAATTGCTAAATAAAATTTGAATTTGTAAAAATTGTTAAGAAATTATTTGTCAGCAAGTGAAAAATTTTCACTTAATTCAAATTCTAATTTTTTAATTAAATCGGATAATCTTATATTTAATGCTTCACAAATTGACATTAAGGAGATTAATTTAGGCTCGTTTATGCCATTTTCAAGCCTGCTTAACATTGATTTTGGAATATCAAATTCGTCAGCTAAAAGTCTTTGAGATTTGTTTTGTTTTAAGCGTTCTTCTTTTATTAATTTTGCAAGAATTTTTATAACTTTTTTAGCTTTTTTTGAATTCACATGTTGCATATATAGAATTGTATGCTTTAATTATATTAACAGTTATCTATATATAGAACCCATCAAAATGCATGTAGGAGTAGTATTTTAGTATGATAAAAAAAGGTTTTACGCTGGCTGAGATTATGATAGTCTTGGCGGTCATCGGAGTATTGACTGCCGTATTATTGCCTGTGGCAATAAATTCAACTCCTAACGAAGATATAATGAAATTTAAAAAAGGGCATAATGCCCTATTAACGGCTATAAGAGAATTAGCAAACTCAGATAAGTACTATTTAGATGGAGATTTAGGAATTAGAGCCGACGGACAATTATTAGATGGAACCCATGATGGCGATTATTCATATTTTTGTAAAACATTGGCAGATATAATTTCTACTAAATCAGATAATTGTGATATAGAAACAAACGAAGTTCGCACTTGGATAGACTTATATCCTGACGGCACAACAACAACAGAAGAAAGATATGAAGCAATGGCAACTTGGGTAGATGATACTTGTGCTGCTATCACACAAGAAGCCGGAGTTATAACAGATGACAAAATAAACTTTTTTGAATCAAATACAAAAGCACCATTTGGGATATCAATTAAAAAACTATACGAAACAGTAGGAATAGAAAGCCCTTATGATGATTCAAGAAGACAGTTTGGGGGTTATTATCCTGACCCCGAAAATCCCACGATTGATCCAATATACAAAATATTTTGTATGGATATAGATGGAATTAATGAAGGTGTAAACCCGTTTGGCTATGGTATTAGAGCAGATGGAAAAGTATTTTTTGGCGCAAAAGCTGATGAATGGCTTCAAAAATCAATTCAAGAAAAGGAATAGTTATGACTAAAAAAGAAAAAATAATTGCTATATTTTTTATATTTTCAATGATATTTTTAATAATTTCATCAATCTATACAATCACAACAAATAAACCCCAAGGCTATGAATTTAGAATTGAAAAATGGATGAAAAATTTATCTAATTTTTAATATCGATTAAAATTGTTACTGTTTTTTTAATTAAACCAATTGCCCATTTTAAGATTAAAATACCCCCTAGAACACCAATTAAAGAGTCTAAGTAGACAAAACTTGTTAATTTTCCAATAATTAGTGCGCTGATTGCAAGAATTGATGTTATAGCATCAGCCAAAATGTGGTAATATGCAGCTTTATAGTTATAATCTTTTTTATGATTAGAATTTTTAAATTCCATAAATAAAATACTGATTGCGTTTACTAAAAGCCCGATTATAGCGACCAAAATAGCTTCATCGAATTTTATAGTTAATGGATTTAAAAAACGATTTATTGATTCAATTATTATCCAAATACCTGTAAAACCTAAAAATAAAGAGCTTGTATAGCCTGCAAGAGTGCCGATTTTATCTGTACCGTTTATAAATAAATCAGAATTTTTAAATTTTCTCATAAGAATATAAGCAATATAAGTTAAACTAAGAGCTAATGCATGTGTTCCCATGTGGTATCCGTCAGCTAAAAGCCCCATAGAATTTGTAAGATAGCCATACAATATTTCAGCTATCATAGCAAGAAGTGTAAAAATTATTACCAATAATACTCTTTTTTCGTTTTCAGTTGATATTTCATGATTGTGTTTGTGGTTATGTTCGTGCATAGTTCACCTCGATTTTCTATATTAATATTATAGTTGAACAACTATTCAACTTTCAAGACTAAAATATAAAATCTTTACAAAATTTGACAATTGAACAACTGTTCAATTATAATTAATATATGAGTGATGTTTTTCCTATAAATACAGATAAAATTGATGAATTATCCGATTTTTTTAAAATAATGGGTGATTCGACAAGAATAAAAATTATGCTTGTTTTAGAAAACGGTGAGCTTTGCGTTAACGAGATGTCTAAAAAATTGAATATGACAAAATCTGCTATATCTCATCAATTGAAGATATTAAAAAACGCAAAACTTACTAAAGCTCAAAAACGCGGTAAAAACGTTTTTTATTCTTTGTGTGATTATCATATTAAAACCGTCTTAGATATGGCGCTTGAGCACATTCAAGAATAACTATATAAATTTATGGTGAAATGATTTTTCGCCATTAGCGTATGGAGTTACAATTTGATTTTTTCCGTATAGTTTGTATTTATAAATTGTAAGACCTTTAAGCCCCACAGGACCTCTTGCATGGGTTTTATTGGTCGAAATTCCAACTTCTGCGCCGAAACCAAATCTAAAACCATCTGAAAATCTTGTTGAACAATTTGAAAAAACGCAAGCTGAATCAACAAAATTCATAAATTTTTCAATATTTTCATTGTTTTCGCTTAAAATTGAGTCTGTATGGTTTGAACCGTACTTATTTATGTGATTTATGGCTTCATCAATATCATTTACAATTTTTATGGCTAAAACAGTGTCGCCATATTCAAAAGCGTAACTATCAGGGTTTTCGATGATTTTGATATTATTTTTTATCAAATCTTCTTTGAGGTTTTCGATAAATTCCCAATTTTTATTTATTAATAATGTTTCAACTGCATTACAAGCGCTTGGATATTGAGTTTTAGCATCAATTATTATCTTTAGCGCATTTTCATATTTTGCACTGTCATCAATATAAATATGGCAAATACCGCTTGCATGACCTAATACGGGTATTTTTGTGTTTTCTTTAATGAATTTTACAAGTTCATTTGAGCCTCTTGGTATAATTAAATTGATATATTCATCAAGGGATAGCATATTTTTAATATCTTCTCTTGAAAACACCAAATTTATGGCATTTAGCGGAAAATTTACTTTTTTTAGGGCAGATTGTGTTAATTCATAGAATAATTCATTTGTGTTGTTTGCTTCCCTGCCGCCTTTTAAAATAGCGCAATTTCCTGATTTTATAATAAGAGAAGCAATTTGAATAAAACAATCCGGTCTTGCTTCAAAAATTACTCCTATAACTCCGATTGGAGTTGAAATTTTCTTTAAAATCAAGTCATTATCAAGCTCTTTTTGCCAAATGATTTGATTAACAGGGTCATCTAATTTTGCTAAATCATTGAGCCCTGTTATTAGGTCATTTATTTTGTTTTCGTTTATTTTTAGGCGATTAAATGTTGCTTTGTTGATTTTACCTTCTTCAAGCATAATTTGCGCTTGAGCTAAATCTTTTTTATTTGCTTCGAAAATTTTGTCTTTATTTTGCTCTATTTCTTTTGCAATTTGCAATAGTGCTTTGTTTTTTTCTTCAACATTTAAGTTCATTGTTTTTAAAAAAGCATTTTTTGCATTTTTTGCTATTTCAATAATATTTGCGTTATTCATATTTTGCCTATATTAAAACTAAATTATCTTTAATTACAACATCATCATCAAATTTATATCCTAAAATTTCAGAAATTTTATCCGAATGATGACCTTTGATTTTTTCAATATCATCGGAATTATAGCTTGAAATTCCTCTTGCAAATTCTTTATTATTTTCATCTAAAATAGAGATGATTTCTCCTTTTTTAAATTTGCCTTGAACATCTGTAATTCCAATGCTTAATAAACTTTTTTGGTTATCTTTGATTGCTGATTTTGCTCCCTCATTAACTTTTATTGAGCCCATAATATTTGTAGCATAAGCAATCCAGCGTTTTTTATGAGATAAATTGTTGCTTGGTAAGAAAGTTGTCCCTATCTCATTATCAAATACTTTTTTAATAATGTTTGGAATTTTACCGTTTACAATTTTTGCATATAAACCGCTTGATGAAACAACTTTAGCTGCGGTTAATTTTGTAATCATACCGCCTCTTCCGCCACTTGAAGCTCCTGTTGCCAATGCTTCAATTTTAGAGGTAACTTTTTCAACTTGTTTGATTAATTTAGCGTCTTTGTGTTCTTTTGGGTTTTTGTCATATAATCCATCTACATCTGAAACCATTACCAATAAATCAGCGTCAAGTTTAGAAGCTACGATTGAAGATAATTTATCATTATCTGAAAAACAAGCATGTTCAAGCTCAGAAGGCGACACTGCGTCATTTTGATTGATTATTGGAATAACTTTATTTTCAAGAAGTTTTGATAGAGTTAATCTTAATGATAAATATTTTTTTCTGTTTGCAAAATCTTCTTCTGTTAATAGAATTTGCGCTGTTGTAATGCCGTACTTTTCAAAGCCGTCTTGCCAAATGCTCATAAGCAAGGGTTGCCCTACACTTGCTGCTGCTTGCTTTAGAGTGGTTGAAGTTGAGGTATCTATTTTGAGTTTTTTAGCACCCAATCCAACTGCGCCTGATGTTACAATTAAAATTTCTTTATCTTGTTTGTATAATCTTGAAATATCTTCAATAAAAGAATAAAGATGAGATAGAGAAATTTCTCCGTCTTCATTTCTCAATATGTTTGTACCAAATTTAAAAACTATTCTTTTTGAATTTTCTATCATTTTATTTTAAAACCTACCAAAAGCTCGATTTGTGTATATTCTTGATTTAGCACTTGAGCTAATTCTTCATTTGTAATTTGACCGTTAAAAGTTGCAATACCGTTTGATAAGTCTTGATTTTCTTTTATTGCTTCTATTATGCCTTTTTCGCCTAAAGATTTTAAATAAGGATACATAGCGTAAGAATAAGCATAAGAAGCTGTTTTTGGAACTGCTGAAGGAATGTTTGGAATTGCGTAGTGTATAACTCCGTATTTTTCAAATGTTGGATTTTGTCTGGTTGTGCATTTTTCAATTGTTTCAACATTTCCGCCTTGATCAATTGCAACATCAACTATAACAGAACCTTTTTTCATTGATTTAACCATATCTTCAGTGATTAATTTTGGTGCAACATGAGATGGTTTAAATACACATGTTATTAAAATATCTGCTTTTGGAACTTCTTGAGCTAATCTTGCAGGGTTGCAGTAGTGTGTTTTAATTGATGTTCCATATATTCCGTCTATTTGAACAAGTTTTTTGGGATTAATATCAAAAATTGAAACGTCAGCTCCCATACCTATTGCAATTTGAGCAGCATTAAAGCCAACAACGCCTGCACCAATAATAATAACTTTACCCGGTTGAACCCCCGGAACACCTGATAATAATACGCCTGAGCCTCCGTTTGGAGATTCTAAAAGTCTTGAGCCTATTTGAACAGCCAATCTTCCTGCTACTTCTGACATCGGAGTTAATAGCGGTAGTTGTCCGTCTTTTGTTTTGATTAATTCTGAAGCTATTGTAGTTACTTTTTTTGATAAAAGTTGTTGAGTTAATTCTTTTTCTATTGCAAGGTGTAAATATGAAAAGATTATTAAATCGGGTCTAAAATATTGATATTCTGAGGGTTGAGGTTCTTTTACCTTGATTATTACTTTTGAATTATCCCATACTTCTTTGGCGTTATCTGCAACTTTAGCTCCGCTTGAGATATAATCTTCATCGCTAAAACCTGATAATAAGCCTGCATTGGATTCAATAATAACGTTTAATCCGTCTGCTTTCAACATTGAAACTACATCAGGAGTAATTGCTACTCTTGTTTCATCTGTTTTTAATTCTTTTACAACACCAAAATCGTATTTCATATTTTACCTCTTTTTAGTCAATCTTATCATATAAAAGTTTTTTATTGCAATTCTTCATAAAGCTCAGATGCCATATTAACAGGAACATTTCCTAAAGGAATTTGTAAAACTTTATATGTTTTTGTCATATTTTTGTATTCAATAGAAATTATATCCCCAACTTTTAATTGTTTAGCAGGTTTTGCGGGATTATTGTTTACAAATACTCTTGCGCTATCGCAGACATCGTTTGCAACAGTTCTCCTTTTAATTAATCTTGAAACTTTTAAAAATTTATCTAAACGCATTTATCTGCCTTAATTATTCTAACTTTAAAGTCTTTTTCTTGGTTCAATTTTTTTTCAATTTCATCAAAAGTTAAAAAGCCTTCTTGTGCTCCAAAGTGCGTGCAAACGGATGCTGAATTAACTGATGCATATTTAAGAGATTTTTCAATATCCCAATTGAATTTATCCATTGAAGCACAGAATGTTGATGAAAAAGCATCTCCTGCTCCTAATGTAGATGTAACAACAGCAGGGAATGTCGGGCAAATATAGATTGATTTTCCATCATAACAATATGCACCATTTTTTCCATCGGTAATTACTGTAATTGTTGTGGTATCTCCTCTTAGCGCTTTAAGCATTTCAACTATATCAGGGTGAATTTCGCATTTTGAGAATTTTTGTTCTTTGGTATCTTGTCTAATGTGGATTTTTGTAATTAAAGTTGCTTCTTCTTTATTCATAACAACAATTTGAGCGGTTTTTAAAATTTTTGAAAAATATTTTTCACCTTTTTTTAGTGCCGTAGTACCTGCATTAATTGCAAGGTTAATTTTATTTTCTTGGCAAAATTTTGAAATTTTATCTAATATTTTATTACTGTTACCTGAAAGCGGTGAAACATAGACCCATCTTGAGTTTTTTATTGCTTCAAAATTAACTTCTTTTTCGCTGACATGAGCATTTGCGCCCCTGTGAGCTAAAACTGTTCTATCCCCTTGAAAACTTACTAAAATTATTGAAAAACCCGTTAAATGTTTTTCTGAATCTATTACGTTTTTTATATCAACGCCGGATTTTGCAAGTTTTAATTTTATAATGCTGTTTAATTCGTCATTACCTAATTTTATTATGGTTGATGTTTTGCATCCTAAATTTGCCAAATTAGTTGCAGTATTAACCGCACCTCCTCCAAGATTTTTTGAAAAATCGGCAATTTCTGTTTTGGCACCGTATGGAAAAGACATAAATTCGCTTTTTTTGGCTATTTGACTAACTGAAACAATGCTTGCAACGTCAGATTGAATAAAAACATCTTGTGTAGCTGAGCCGATAGTTATAAAATCATACATTTCTTTTTCCTTATTTTGTCTAGACAACGTTTTTATTATACTATAATCTTATGAAGTTGAAAAAATTAATTTTGAAAAATTATAGAAATTATGAAGATTTTGAATATAATTTTTCGTCAAATAAAACTTTAATAATTGGAAAAAACGCTCAAGGCAAGACAAATATACTTGAAGCAATTTATTATCTTTGTGCTCTTGATTCAAACAGAATCAAAAAAGATTCGGAGTTAATTTTATTTAATAAAGATATGGCAAATATTAAAGCTGTTGTTCAAAAAAATGACACAGAGCTTGAGCTTGAAATTGTTTTAAATCCGCCAAAAAATAAAATTTTAAAAGTAAATGGATTAAAAAAAACAAAATCACGTGATTTTTTAAGAGTTTTATCAAGTGTTAATTTTTCATCATCTGATTTACTTTTGTTAAGGGGTGAACCTCAAAATCGAAGAAAATGGCTTGATATGGCTATTTTTCAAGTTTATCCTTTATATATTGAAAAACTTGCTAAATTTAATAAAATAAGACTTCAAAAGGCAAATTATCTTGCATTAGGTAATATTCAAGATGATATGCTGGATGTTTTTAATCAACAATTGGCTGTTAGTAGTGCTAATGTGATTTATTTAAGAATGAAATATCTTTCAGAGCTTGAAAAAATTGCAAGATTAAAGCATTTTTCAATGGCAGAAAATGAAGAATTAAAGATAAAATATCAAACAATAACAGATGAATTTTTATCAATCGAAGAATTAAAGGATTTAATTTATAGAAAGTTAAATGAAGTAAAAAATGATGAAATAAGGCGCTCGCAGTGTTTAATCGGCGCTCATAGGGATGATATAGATTTTTATATAAATGATATTGATTCTAAAAAATATGCTTCTCAAGGTCAGCAAAGGACAATAGTTTTGGCTTTAAAATTGGCAGAATTACAGATTATAAAAGAAAAAATTAATGAAGTTCCTTTATTGCTTTTAGATGATGTCTTAGCAGAACTTGATAATATTCGTCAAAACTATCTTTTAAGTGCTATTGATGATGATATTCAAATGGTTATAACAAGCGTTGATACTTTAGCTTTTGATGATGAATTTTTGAAAAATGTTGATATAGTTAATATTTCTCAAGGGAAAATTATTTAAAATTTATTTGTTTACGACTTTAGAAAAAATTGCTATAATTTTAGTATGAAAAAATTAAACATAGCTTTTGTCTGGCATTTTCATCAACCAAATTATCAAGAGAATTATAGCGGTGATTTTTTATTGCCTTGGGTAAGGCTTCATGCGTCAAAAGATTATCTTGATATGCTTAAGCGAATTGATAATTTTAAAAATATAAAGCTTAATTTTAATTTTTCTCCTGTTTTGTTAACTGCTCTTCAAAAATATGAAAAAGGTTTAAAAGATTTACATTTAAAAGTCTTTCTAAAACATAAAGAGGAGCTTGATGAGCACGATAAGATTTTTATTTTAAATAATTATTTTGATTTAAATTATAAAAATATGGCGCTAAAAAGGTCATATTATACTTCTTTATATAATAAAAGAGCAAACGCCAAAGAACTAACCACATCAATGTTTTCGCTGGATGAATATGTTGATATTATGGTTAATTATACTCTTTGCTGGATAGATGAATATTTTATAAAAGATTATCCTGATTTAAAAACATTATTTGAAAAAGAAAAAAATTATACTTTTGAAGACAGGCAAAGAATTTATGAAATTCAATCGGATATTATAAAAAGAATATTGGTTGAATATAAAAAATATCAAAATGACGGCAAAATTGAAGTTTTAACAAGCCCTTATTATCATCCGGTGTTGCCTTTATTGATTGATTTTAAAGGTAAAGAGATTAAAAATCTTGAAAATCTTCCGGATAATTATTCAAATAATACTGATGCAAAATTACAAGTTGATTTAGCTATTGAAAAATATCAAGAAATTTTTGATAAAAAACCAAAAGGAATGTGGTTATCTGAACAATGTATTTGTCCTAAAACCGCAGAGTTGTTATCTAAAGAGGGTTTTTTGTGGACTGTTGTTGATGAAGGAATTTTATCTAAATCAATAAAAAAAGAATTTATGAGAGATTTTGAAGGAAATCTTGAAAATCCTTATGAATTAATGACTAATTATATAACCAAGGGAAAACACCCTTTAAATATAGTTTTTGCTGATTCATTTTTTGCGAATTTATTAAACTTTGGATACGGCAATTATGATTCAAGAGTTGCCGCAAATGATTTGTATGAAAAAATAAAAACTATTCAATTCAAATTACAAAGTTCACCAAAAGAAAATCATATATTAACAATAGCGCTTGATGGCGAAAACTGTTGGGAAACATATCAAAATGACGGTAGTGAATTTTTAGATACTATTTATAGTTTGATAGATGAGGATGATACTTTAAATACTGTTTTGGTGGGTGATTTTATCCAAGAAAATAAACCTGCGCAATTAGAAAATTTAAAATCAGGTTCATGGATTAATAGAAATTTTGATTTGTGGATAGGTGAACCTACTAAAAATGTTGCTTGGTTGTACTTAGATAGTGTATCTAAAGATATTGAAATTCAATATTTAGAGCAATTAAAAGAGCTTAAAAAAGAAGAAGATAAAAAGAAATTACAAGAAAAATTTGATATAGCAAGAAGAGAAATTTTGATTTCTCAAAGTTCGGATTTTTATTGGTGGTATGGCAAACCAAATGAATCTAAATCAGATGGAATTTTTGATTATTTATTCAGACGTCATTTGATGAATGCTTATGAAGCTATGGATTTAGCTATTCCAAATTATCTAACAATGACATTAACTAATGTTGCAAATAAACCTTTGAGAAATCCAAAAAGCGAGATTACTCCAAGTTTGTGTTGTGATATTGACGATAATCTTCAAGAATGGGAAAATGCAGGCTCTATATTTATTCCTGATGGACCAACTTCAAATATATCAAGTTTAATTAAAAATATATATTTTGGATATGACAAAGAATATTTATATTTTAGATTTATCTTGAACAGAAATTCCGTTAAAATGGCTTATGAGAATATTCAAAATCAAATTGCAATATATTTCGCTAATGAAAACGAAAGATTTTTATCGCCAATTAGATTTGTAAGCAAAAACGATAACAGTATTTATCCGATTTTAATGAATCAATTTTCAAGAGAAGTGCGCTTCGTTTTTGACAGCAATAAAATTTCAAGATTGTTTTTTAATAAGTCTTGTCCTTATGGTTTATGGAGCCAAATGATTTCTAAGGATTCTAAGATTGCATATAAAGATATAATTGAATTAAAAATTCCTTTTAAAGATTTAGGCTTTGAAAATCGTGAGTTTTATTTCTGCATTATAGATTCTACAAATGAATTAATAAATGAAGTTTATCCGCAAGATGTTATGATTGATATTAAAGCTCAATAGTTTTAAATAATTTAATTATCTCTTACTTCAAAAGTGATTTCCCATTCATCCTCTTTTGTGTTTTCTTGAGGTGTTTCAACATCTTGTTTAATAGGATTTTCGTCTTTTCTGTTTAATTCTTCAAAAATCAGATTTTTAGATTCTTCAATTTTTTCTTTGTTATCTTGTTCAACAAATTGAGCATCAAATTCTGCTTTTTTAGAATAATCATCTAGTTTTTCGATTTTATATTCTTGATATTCTTTTGTGTTTTGTTGTGGCATTTCTTCGATTTTTTTAGGAGTTGATGTTTTTGTTGAACTATCTTTATCTAAAGGAAGCCAAAAACCAAATGTTGAGCCTTCGTTTAATTTTGATTTAACAAAAACTTTTCCTTGGTGATGTTTTTCAATAGCTACTTTAACAAGGTGCAAGCCTAACCCTGTACCTTTAACGGTGTGAACTTGGTTTTCAATTCGATAAAATCTCTCAAAAATCATTTTTTGATGTTCAGGAGCAATTCCCATACCGTTATCTTCAACCGTAACTTCAAGATAATTAGGGTCACGTGCTATTTCTGCTCTTATTTTTATTCTTGAATTATTAGGAGAATATTTTATAGCATTTGTTATTAAATTACTCATAACACGCTCTATGCTTTGAGAATTATATGAAATTTCAGGCAATTCATCTTCTTTTATAAATGAAATTGAAATATTTTTTTCATCAGCAAGAACTTTATGGCTGTGCATAATTTTTTCTATTGTAGAGGTTATATCTTGTTTTTCTTTTTCTAATGTTCTATCTGATTGAAGTTTTGAAAAATCAAGAATATCATTAACCATTTTATTTAATCTGATAACTTCTTGGTTAATTGTTCCTATAAATTCTTTTTGTTCATTGAAATTAAATTCATTTCCAAAATTATATAAAGTATCCGCATAAGAGCTTAAAATTGTAACAGGAGTTCTTAATTCATGAGATACATTTGATATGAAATCATTTTTTAATTTATCAACTTCAGCTTCTTTTGTTATATCAATTAAAACAATAATATAGCCTAAATAATCATGCATTTTAGAATACATTGGAGAAATAATAGATTTAATAACTCTTTTATCAACATTGATGTTAAATTCAAGAGGTTTCTTTTCTATGACATCTAATGGAGTATTTTTAAATGTTGTGATTTTTTCTCTAAAACACAATTCTCCTGTTGTATCGCAATAATTTTGTATTGATGTGTTTAAAATTTCTGCTTGAGATGTGTTTAATATTTTTTGCGCTGCTGAATTTATAATAGAAATTTTATCGTAGTTATCACAAACAACAACGCCGTTAGCTATGCTCATTAAAACTGCTTCAAGTTTATTGCGCTCAAGAGTTAATTGATCAATATTTTGTTCTTCATAGTTATGAAGTTTTTTAGACATATCATTGAATGCATCAAATAATTCTTTAATTTCGCCTGACGCTTGATTGTAATCTAAAACCGTTCCAAATTTGCCTTGTTCAATTTCTTTAACGCCATGGTGTAATAGGGTTAATTCTCTTCTTATTAAAAAAGCATTACCTAAAATTACCAATGTAAATACTAGCCAAACTGCGCTAAACACCCAAAACATAGAATTTTTTGTTGTATTTGTAACGCTTTGAGCTAAATCTTTAGATAAACCTACTTCAACACTTCCAATCGGTTCTTTATTATCATCATATATAGGGGACGAGATATTGGTATCAGCGTTTTTGGCTCTGTTATTGTATGTTTCTATTGTTGTATAGATAACATTACCTAATCTATCTTTAAATGTAATATATGATATATCTTTTGTGGATGATAAAATTGAATTTACATGTGCCTTAACAGAATTTAGTGCAGTAGGATTATTTTTTGTTTGTGTAATTTCATAATTTTGCACTGCAAGTGTTTTGGTCAATAATTGTCCAAAACTTCTGTAACTTTCATCTAATTCTATCTTTATTCGATTAACTGCCCAAAAGGCTATTGATACTATTAATGTTGTTGAGATAATGAGGGCTGTAATAATTAATTTATTTTGGGTAGTTAAATCAATGTTAAATTTCTTTTTCATAATTGAAATTGTAACATAATTTAAAATTTTAAGATATATTTTTTATATGAATTTATTTCGAT
Source organism: Candidatus Gastranaerophilales bacterium (assembly GCA_944324915.1). Classification (GTDB taxonomy): domain Bacteria; phylum Cyanobacteriota; class Vampirovibrionia; order Gastranaerophilales; family Gastranaerophilaceae; genus RUG14156. The sequence continues at coordinate 23,852 of CALUYD010000016.1, forward strand.
TATACTAAAACTATGACAAATGATAAAAAACAACCGAATAAGTTAATCTCATCAAACAAAAAAGCTCATTTTGATTATCTTTTGTTTGATAAATTTGAAGCAGGAATTGCTCTTTTAGGAACTGAAATTAAATCAATTCGAAAAAATGGTGCAAATTTAAAAGATAGCTATATTAGAATTAGCGATAATTTAGAAGCATATCTTGTAAATTGTCATATTTCACCTTATCAATTTGGCAATATTTATAATCATGAGCCCTTAAGAGAGCGAAAACTTTTATTAAATAAAAAAGAAATATTAAAGATTTTAAATAAAATTAAACAAGAAAAATATACAATAGTCCCTACGCAAATGTATTTTTCATCTCGTTGGGTAAAAGTAGAAATTGCCTTAGCTAAAGGTAAAAAGCTATATGACAAAAGAGAATCTATAAAGAAAAAAGATATTGAAAGAGATATTAAAAGGCATAGCTAAATGAAAAAATTGTATTTTTTAGGACCTAAAGGGACATATAGCGAGCTTGGTGCAAATAAAATAAAAAATTTTTTAAATTTTGATGTTGAATTAATTCCAATTTCTACCATAGCAAAAATTGCTGATATGGTTAATTCAAATTCTGATACCCTTGCGATTTTGCCTATTGAAAATTCTTTAGAAGGTATTGTTCGCCCTACAATTGATTCTTTGTTATGTAATGATATTAAAATTCAAGCTCAGCTTGAAGTTGTAATTAGACATTGTCTTTTTTCAAAAGGCAAAAAAGAAAATATAAAACATATCATTTCTCATCCGCAGGCTATAGCGCAGTGTTCTAAATATATATTAAATAATTTTGATGAAAATATTGAATTGATTAATTCATACTCAACTGCTCAAGCAATATCTGATATTCTTGATAAAGATGATACTTATGGAGCAATCAGCGCTTGCGATATTGGAATTAAATCACATTTGAATTTGCTTGATGAAAATATTGGCGATAACAAAGATAATAAAACAAGATTTGTTTTAATTTCTAAAAATGATTTAAATTTAGCGCAAAAAACAAGAACATCTATTGTTTTTAATACAAAAAATGAATCCGGTGCATTATTAGAAATTTTAAAAATTTTCAAAAAATATGATTTAAATTTGGTTTATCTTGAATCTCGTCCATCTAAAAAAGTCTTTGGAGAATACAATTTCTTTGCTGATATTGATAAAGGTTCAGATTTAATTGAATCCGCTTTGAATGAAATTAAATCTAGTTGTAATTTTTATAAATTTCTTGGAAGTTATCCTAGTGTATAATGTTTTGTTAAGTCTATTTTCAAATTAATAAAAAAAATGTATTATTAATTTATGCTTAATTTTTTGATACCAAAAACAAAATTGCAGGCTTATACAATTAGGGAAGTTCCGATTGAGCTTTTTGAAGTAATCGGCGTAGGGCAAATTAACCCATATTGCAATTCTCGTTTTGACAATGAAATATTTATCACTGTTGTTAATTTCGCAAACGATATGAGAGATTATGATGAAAGAGAAGGGCTTGTTGTATCAAAATATTTTACTGTCAAAAAGTGTCCAAAATGTAAAAGAACTACGCTAATCCCTGTTAAAATAAAAATAAATATGGATAAAACTACTATTGAGCATGAAGAAGAAATAGCTTACGATGCTTATGAAGAACATCCTTCAAGAAGGCATTTTCCAAGCACTATTTCGGCTTTTTGCAATCATTGCTCTACTTGTTTTGAAGCAAGAATTAAATCAAGCGATTGTTGGGTCAAGGAAGCAAAAAAAATAAAAGAAAGAGATTTAATTAGTTCCGTTTGGGAAGAGTTTTGTGTTGACTAAGTATCGTAAAAAGGCAATGTTCATTATCTTTAAAAAAATAAAAGTATTAATTTAAAAAATATACTTGCAATTATTTTTTGATGTCGTAATATAATAATTACCCAAGCGGTTTAGTTTGGTTGTACATTTCACGAAGTTAACAATTAGTATTTCAAATATATTTTATCAATTTGAATAATTCCCATAGAACATTAAGTTCTTTTAAAATTTTCAAACAAACCGTTTGACAAAAAATCTTGAAGTGATAATGTAGTAAATGCGGTCAAAAACAAACTCCGCAAGCAGGAAAGGAA
>CALUYD010000017.1 GCA_944324915.1 Candidatus Gastranaerophilales bacterium
CCTTAGTATGGGTTAATTATAGTACAAAAACTTTTCTCGTCCTGTTTGGAATAATTTTTAGAATAGACTTGAATTATCAATAGAGCCGTCGTTTATTAAAATTAGCTCAAAATCGCTAAAACTTTGATTGGTTACGCTTGAAATACATTTTTCGATATATTTTTCACTATTATAAAATGGTGTAATAATGCTTATTTTAGGGAATTTGTAATATCCTCTAAAATGTTTTTTGCTGCATAATTATTTTCATAACCCAATTCTTTATAAACTTTTTTTCTATCATCAATTTTATAATCATTATTTTTAATTATGACTTCATCTAATATTTTTTCTAATTCATCAAAATCTTGTGCTTCATAACAAGAATCCACAATTTTTTGTACCGCAGGATTAAAAGGTGTTGGTTCAATATCTGATTTAAGATGTATTAATGGTTTTTTGGTTAGGAAATATTCGGTTTCAAATGACCCGCAATCTGTAATCATTGCTTTTGAATTCATAAACATTTCTATATAATCGCCATTAAGAGAAACTAAGCCAATATTTGCCCATTCTTTTCTATATGCTAAAATTTCTTCTTTAGTCATATAATTACATTTTTCTAAGTAACTCTCAAGACAAGGATGGGGTCTATACACCCATTTAATTTCAGGATGTTTTTTTGCATAATTTAAAATTTCTTTTCCTAATTTTAGAAATGTTCCCCAATGTAGCTTATTATTTTTATCTACTGACCAATGCGGAGCATAAATAACGTATCCTTTGTTTTCAAAAGTTTTGTCTTTATTAAGATAAAAATAATCCAACATTGGATGACCTGTTGATTTAAGGTTTGAGCCATTGTTTTTCATATTTTCCGAATAATAATTTTTTATTAAGTTGTTTGGTACATAATGATTTTCAATATATTGATGAAATCTTGTGTAGTATTCGATTGGCGATATTGAAGTTGCTAAAAAATATGGTACATAGCAAGTAAGTGCATATTTTGATACCATTACAGGGCCTTGTGTTTTATATATATACCAAGGGTGCGAATAAAAGACAATATCCGGTTTTATCGGCATTTTATCAAATGGAATATAATCATCTTTTTTAATATCGTAAGCGTAAAACACGCGCATGTTTTTGTTTTTAAAAAATGAATATGTTTTTTTGACATCTTTAATTGTTTGGAAATTCATATTGTTTTTTGCAGAACAATTTTTTGTGACAAAGATATAGGGTGTAAATCTTTCATCGTTCTCGAAAATGTCATAAACACTTTGAGATTTCCATCTATTCTCTTCGTAAACATAGAATGCTACGTTTATTTTTTCGTTGGCTGATAATTTACGTTTTAGCTTTTTAATGACTTGTTTTTTATTTTTTGAAATGTATCTTAAGTTATTTTTAAATTTTAGTTTTTGACCGATTTTTTTTAGTTTTACACCATTTTTTGCTGATGTAAAAAGTGCTAATGTGTTAAATATTTTATCGTAAGGTATATACATAAACTTCTTTTAAAAATCCGTCAGATTGTACTAAGCTAAAGAAATTTGGCCATTAAAATCTATCTCAAAACTAGTCATTATAACTCCGCACAGCTTGAATATTATCATATCTATTTTTCTTTTGCAATTATTTTTAAATTTTATCTTAACTCTAAATATTCATATAGTGCGGATTTCCAATTTCTTATGATGTTATTATTATTCATAACGCTATATTTTGGTCTTTTTGCTGTGCTTTTATATTCTTCTGTTGTGCAGGGTGATATGTTAACTTTTAAATTCATTTGATTAAATATTTCTTTTGCAAAGTTATACCATGTGGTTTGACCGCTTGAGCAAACATGAAATATGCCGATTTTATTTTCTTTAATTAATTTAATTAGGGCATTAGATAAATCTTTTGTCCAAGTAGGACAACCTGTTTGATCATTTACGACTTTTAGATTTTCTTTGTTTGATAATTTAAGCATTGTTTCTACAAAGTTTTTACCATATATCCCATATAGCCATGATGTTCTTGCTATTATGTAATTTTTGCAATATTTTTTTACGGCGTTTTCACCCTCAAGTTTTGATAAACCGTAATTATTTATTGGGTTTGGTTTATCTTGCGGTTCGTATGGCGAATTTTTTAATCCGTCAAATACATAATCTGTTGAAATATATATAAGTTTAATATCTAATTTAGAGCATATTTTTGCAAGATTTTTCGTTCCTTCAAAATTTATTTTTCTTGCTGTTTCTATATTATCTTCTGCTTTATCCACATCAGTATATGCTGCTAAATGTATTATGATATTTGGATTATGCTTTACCAGCTTTTTTTCTGTGATTTCAAAATTTGTTATATCGAGATTATCTATATCGGTTTCAATAACCTTATAGCCCTCTTTTTTAAGAATTGGACATAAGTCGCAACCAAGCATTCCTTTAGAACCTGTTACAAGTATTTTTTCCACGCTCAAACAGTCCTTTTTTCTATTTTTTCAATCCAATTTTGATTGTTTAAATACCAATTTATTGTTTGTGTTATGCCTTCATTAAATTCTACTTTTGGTTTCCAATTGAGTTCATTTTGAATTTTTTTGCTTGAAAGAGCATAGCGTTTATCATGGCCCAATCTATCTTCAACAAAATCAATATATGATTCATCTTTATTCATTATTTTTAATATTAATTTTGCAATCTCAAGATTTGTTTGTTCATTATTTGTGCCAATATTATAGATTTCACCTGTTTTTCCTTTGTTTAAAACTATATCAATTGCGCTTGTGTGGTCATATACATACAGCCAATCTCTAACATTTAAACCGTCACCATAAATTGGTACTTTTTCATTTTTTAAAAGTTTTGAAATAAAGTATGGTATGAGTTTTTCCGGGTATTGATATGGTCCATAGTTATTAGTGCAGCGTGTGATTATTGCCGGCAAGTTATAGGTTTTATAATATGCTCTAACAAGCATATCGGCGCTTGCTTTACTTGCTGAATATGGGTTATTTGGCGCAAGTGGTGAATTTTCATCAAAATACCCCGTTTTTCCTAATGTTCCATATACTTCATCTGTGCTGATTTGAACAAATCTTTCAATTCCAATTTCTTTACATGCTTGAAGGAGATTTAATGTTCCTGATACATTTGTTTCAATAAAAATTTCAGGGTTTTTGATTGAATTATCAACATGAGTTTCTGCTGCAAAATTAACAACGCAATCTACCTGCTTGATTAAATCTCTGACAAGATTTTTATCGTTTGTATTTCCGTATATAAATTCATAATTAGGATTGTTTTCAACATCTTTTAAATTGGATAAATTACCGCAATATGTTAGACAATCAAGGTTTATGATTTTATAATTCGGATGATTATTTAGCATTTGCCTTATAAAACAACTGCCTATAAAACCTGCTCCGCCTGTTGTAAGTATTTTCATATTGCTCCTTGTATATCTGAAAAATTAGGATGATTTTTATCTTTTTGAGATAAAATCGGTTCAAAATCAATTCCCCAATCGATTTTTATATTTTTATCATTCCAAATTATTCCGCACTCAGATTTTGGATTATATTCGCCTTGAGTTTTGTATATAACCTCAACTTCATCATCCAGTGCAACAAAACCATGGGCAAACCCCTTTGGAATATATAACATTTTTTTGTTGTCTTGCGATAATTCAACTTTAACATATTTTCCAAATGTTTTAGAATTTTTTCTTATATCAACTGCAACATCGTAAATTTTGCCTTTGATACATCTTATCAATTTTGCCTGCGCATAAGGTTCTTTTTGAAAATGCAAACCTCTTAATACGCCTTTTGTTGATTTAGAATGGTTTTCTTGACTAAATTCTCCTATTATGCCATTTGCTTCAAAATCAGTTTTTTTATATGTTTCCATAAAAAAACCTCGCTCATCTTCAAAAGTTTTTGGCGTAATTAAAATGACATCTTCTATTTTTTGTTTTTCAAAAATAAAACTCATAAAATTCCATTATTCTTAAATTAGTTTGATATTTTCTATAATATCATTTCCGTAAGAATTTTTATATATATTAAGATATTCTTGAAAATTTATTGGATTATTGTTTGTTAAAATTTCCATTTCAACGCTGAATAAATTAACGCAAAAATCTTGAATTTTAAAGTTGTTTTTAAGATAAAAATCTTTCCTTTTTTGTCTTAGAATTTGATTGTTGGAATTAATTTTAGTTGATTCAATTTCAATAATTATATTTTTATTTTTGTACTTGTTAAAAAGCAATTTAAGAGAATTTGAGCCTATTCCTTGGGACTGATATTCTTTTTTTATGGCAAAATAATCAAGTAAAATATTGTCATTATCTTTAGCTAAAATCATTAATCCAAAGAAATTATTTTCTTTTTCTATGTATAAAATTTCAACTTTTCCTTCTTTTTGTTTTTGCAAAATCAAAGAAAATGGCTTTCTTTCTTCTTTTGGGAATGATTGAATATATAAATTTTCAATCTTTTTTAGGGTTGATAAATTTTGCGCTTGTCTTAATTTCATACTAATCTCTTATTTTACTTAAAGAAATTTTAGCTTTTGTATATTGAAAAATCAACCTTAGCTGTCTTGAGTTGTGTGGACTCGATATATATCTAAAAATCACCTTTTTGCATTATGTATTAAATTGCATAAGAAAATATCATGGTTATATGCCAAGGATTTCTGTAATTGTGGATGTAATGAATAGAGAGAATTTAAATTTTTGTTTAGATTCTTTAATTTTGCAAAAATATCCTGATTTTGAAGCTATATGTGCAGTTTTTTCAAAAGATATTCGTGTAATTAATCTTTTAAAAAGTTATTCTAAATTTGATTCCAGAATAAAATTTTTGTGCTTATCAGGTATAGATATATACAAAGCCAGAAAAAAAATAATAAGAGAAGCTAAAGGTAAATATTTATATTTTGTGAATTCATTTGATTCTCTTTCTTTGTTAACTTTAAATGAGTTAAAAAAGACTTTAGAATCAAGTAACAGTGATTTTGTGTATTCTAATATTGGATATTTTAAAAATAATTTAAGTAAAGGTAATGTTTTTGATATTGGCATTACTTCTGTTAATTTTCAAAATATTATTAATAATATCGGCAAAAATTGTGCTGCAAAAGATGTTTTTGCTTCTAATCCTACGACTATTTACGGAAAGTTTTACAAATCAGAGTTTTTAAAAAAAATAAAATTTCAAAACGAAAAATATTATTCTGATACCCCCTTGTTAAGCGAGACTTTTTTATTAGCAGATAGAATATCTTTTGAAAAAATCCCATATTATTTTTATAAGCAAAGAAACTCTTTGTTTTCTGACCAAAACATGTTTTCGGTCTCCAAAATAATTCAAGAACGAAATTTTCAGCAAATGATTTTTAAGAAATTTGGAAAATATGAAACATACAAAAATGTTTTGCTGATTTTAAAAATGGAAGATTGTTTAAAAGCACTATTAAAATCCGGAAATGATGATTTTGAAAAAAATTATGTTAGCTTAAAAAATGAGTTTAGGGATTTTGACTATTTAAGTTTTAATCAAGATAAAATAAATTCTGTTAAACTGATTTTTGATGATTTATTTCAATTACAATATCCTGATTTTATTGAAAAATATAATTCGAAATTAAAGGGGGCGTATGCCAAAGATTTCAGTAATTATTCCTGTTTATAACGGTGAAAAATATTTAAGAAAATGTTTAAATTCTGTTGTTTTTCAAACATATAAAGATTTGGAAATAATTTGCGTAAATGACGGTTCAAAAGATAATTCGCTTTCTATCTTAAATGAATATAAGAAAAATGATAAAAGATTTAAAATAATTTCAAAAGATAATGAAGGTTTATCGAGTGCAAGAAATGTTGGTATAGAAAATTCTTCAGGCGATTATATTTCATTTATTGATTGCGATGATTGGGTTTCTTTGGCTTTATATGAAGATTTTTGCAAAATATTAGATAAAATAAATAAAGATATTGATATATATAATTTTAACGCATCTAAGATTTCAAGTTCTGATAATAATTTGTCTTTGAGTTGTTTTTTAAATGTATTTGAAATAAGAAATCATAATTCTTTGTATGATATTCATACTTTTGTCGATTTTTCTAATCCTTTTTGTGGGAATTTTGCTGCTTACAATAAAATTTATAGGTCTGATTTTATAAAAAATAATAATATTAATTTTCCTTACGGCTTAATTTTTGAAGATCAATTGTTTTATATCAAGGTTTTTTTAAGAGCAAAATCAATTATTGTTAATAATAATTTATATTATATGTATAATGTTAGGACTCAAGATAATATTATGAACAGTCTTGGCAGAAAATCCTTTGATATATTTAAAATCATTGATTTAATGGAAGATGATATAAAAAAATCAAATTTATATGAAAATTTAAAATATGCATTTTTGCAACACAAATATGCTTCCTACTCTTATTTATTGTTCGTTACAGCCCAAGAATTGCAAGAAAAATTTTATTTAGAATCTCAAAAACGAATTATTGAAACAAATGTTGAAAAATTTGACGAACAAATCTTAAAAAAACTTCGCGGCTATGATGTATATAACGATATTAAAAATTTAAATTATACTTCATTTGTTGATAAGTATAAAAATAAAGTAACATACGACCGATAGTCGATAAATTTTACTTTAATTGTGGAATAAATAAAAGTATGGCAAATTTTTCTTTCTAAAATGGAAGTATTTAGTTTGTTTGTTTCAAGGATAGAAAAATATGGGATATCAACTAAAGTGCTGTTTTGGAAATATTTTATTAGCAATAACGTTAACAGGGGTTACATCTGCAGTTTCTGCTGGATATGCTCCTCCTGATGATACAAATGTACAAAATCCATCAGATAATATTATTGTTTATGATAAAGCGTATATTTTAAATAAAACAGATAATATTCAAAGTAATACAATAATTATTCCATCTTATGATAAAGAAAATAATAAATTAACAGAGCAAAAATATAATGTCGAATTAAAGAAATATGATTACGGTCATACAGATGTGGCAGATGAAGTCAAGAATTTCTATATAGATATCTTTGATAAAGATGTTACTTATTCTGTTGATAATTCAAGGTTAAACAGTTATAAAAGTGTCGGTTATTATACCGTAGATTCTGTTAGTGGCGATTTTGTGGATTTGTCAGAGTCTGTAAATGGAAGTGGCCGCGCCGGAGCATTGTATAACCATGGCTTTATTGGCAACGTTGACAGTGATTTTGTTAATAATAGTATTATTTCTTCCGGTGATGCTTTTGGTGGAGCAATATATAATACATATTATGTGGGTTCTGGTGGTGTAATAAATGCCATTAATGGTAATTTTATTGGGAATTATGCACAAGGTAGTAATGCTTATGGTGGTGCTATATATAACAACACTTCAATAGACTCCATTGCAGGTGATTTTGTCGGAAATTATATTAACGGAAAGCTCGTACAAGGTGGTGCTATATATAATAACGGCACTATGGGAAATATTGTAGGGAATTTTATTTATAATTCTTCTAATGGAACTTATGCTGATGGCGGTGCTATATATAATAATGCAACTATTGGCGACATTACAGGCGATTTTATTGGCAATAGTGCTATAAGTTCTAGTAGTAACTCGGGTGGTGGCGCTATATATAATAATGCCACTATTGGCAATATTAAAGGCGATTTTATAGATAATTCAGTAATAGGCACTAAATCAGTATACGGTGGCGCTATTGCGTCTAATTCTGGAATAAATAATATTTCAGGTAGTTTTATCAATAATTTTGCTACAACTAATTCAAACGACTATCTTGCGCTAGGCGGTGCTATATATACAACATCAGATTTAACATTTATTGCTGATAATGATACAAATATATTTAGTGGAAATTATACTCAAGATAAAAGAGGAAAGATTAATAATGCAATATTTGTTGATTTTGGTCTCGAACCACCTGAAAGAAGTGCTGTTGTATATTCAACCCTTGCTCCAACTTTTCCAACCCTTACATTTAATACTTTGAATAATGGTATATTTATCATTGATGATACAATTGATGGTGGCTACACTACATACAGTAGCAATGGTAAAACAGAAATCATAAGATCAGATCAATATAAAGTATCATTAAAAGGTGATACAACAGGTGCTGTTGTATTTAACAATGATGTAATTAATGCTGATATTAATTCCCAAGATACAAATATTTATCTTGGAAGAGATGATGTATTTAATCAATCTCAATCTTTGAGCTTAGATAATAGTTCATTATCTATGGTTAATAATTCAGTTGGAAGTATCGTTATTCCTGAGTTTAATTTAGATACTACTTCATCTATGAAAGTTGATGTAGATTTATTAAATGAGAAGATGGATACAATTAATGCTGAAAATTATTATGTTGAACCGGGTGAAAAATTAAATGTTAGTTATTTGAATTTATTGAATGATGCAAATAAAGATTTAACTTTAATTCAATTTACTGATAATAGCGATTTAGCTTCTGCTACTAGTTATACAGGAGAAAATCCTGTTGCATATTCCCCGATTTATAAATACGATGTTGCTTATGATAATACAAATGGCTTTTTCTCTTTTACCAGAGGAGAAGGTTCATCCTATAATGATTTTAACCCGTCTGTTGTAACTCCTTCTGCTGTATCGTTAGCTGGTGCATATTCAACTCAAATGCAGACATTCAACTATGCTTTTCAACATTCTGATAATTTTATGAATATTCCTTATTTAGAGCGTATAATGTTGGAAAATAAGAATAAATATGCTTATAATGGCGATGTTCCGATAAATTCCGGTGTATTTTCTCCGATATTTTCTCAATACGATGATGCTTCAATTTGGGTAAAACCTTATACATCATTTGAAAATATACCTTTGAAAAATGGTCCTGAAGTATCAAATATATCTTATGGAACATTAGTTGGTTTTGATTCAAAATTGAAAAAATTGAAAAACGGTTTCGGACGTGTATTAACAGGATACGTTGGATATAATGGCGCAAGCCAAAGTTATAGTGGTGTCGATTCTACCTTAAATGGCGGATTATTAGGTGGTACTGCAACCTTTTATAAAGGTAATTTCTTTAATGCGACTACACTTTCTGTTGGTGCCAACCACGCAAAAAATACTAATATGTACGGTAGTGATGATCTTAATATGATACTTGGCGGTGTAGGTAATAAGACAGGCTATAATTTTGAATTTAAAAACGGTAAAGTAATTTTGCAACCAAACCTATTATTATCTTATACGTTTGTAAATACTTTTGATTATACTAATTCTGCAGGCGTTAAAATAAAATCCGATCCTTTACATGCAATTCAAATTGCTCCCGGTGTTAAATTGATAGGTAACTTTGAAAATGGATGGCAACCGTATCTTGGAGTTAACATGGTATGGAATATAATTGCTGATTCAAAAGTTATGGCAAATGATGTAATTCTTCCTGAAATGAGCATTAAACCTTATGTGCAATATGGTGTTGGTGTTCAAAAAAGATTTAAAGATAGATTTCAAGGTTTCTTGCAAGCCATGGTTCAAAATGGCGGAAGAAACGGTGTATCTTTAAGTGCCGGCTTTAGATGGGCAATATAGTTTAAATTTTGCTTATATTTTCAAGAAAATCTTCATCCATCAAGTTATATTCTTTTAATAACTCGATAATTTCTGGTTCGCTTATTTCTCTTGAAGCTAATTTTTCTAATACAAATTTTATTTTATCTTTACTTATGGTATACAATTTGTTGTTATAAGTGATTTTAATCATTTTGTTAACTCCCTTTTTGTGTTTATTTTAGTCTTATGTTTTTTATATATCAAGGGTAGCTATTCTTACCCCCTTGTAATGATAATTTTAATTCATTGCTAAAATATCTTAAATATTAAGGTTTGTTTTTAAAAATGGTTCGCCTAATTTTTTAAAATTATTTTAAAAAAATATAAAATTATTACAATTCTTAACAAAAGTCATTTTAAATGATAAAATCTAAAAATAAGCGAGGTGAAAATGAAAGTATATAATAATATTTTAGAAACAATCGGAAATACTCCGTTAGTTAAAATTAATTCATTAAATGACGGCTATTCCAATATTTATGCCAAAGTTGAATATTTTAATCCTGCAGGTTCTATTAAAGATAGAGTTGCGCTAAATATGCTCGAAGAAGCAAAAAAAGCCGGTCTAATTGATGAAAATACTACAATTATTGAACCTACGAGCGGAAATACAGGAATTGGTTTAGCTTTAGTATGTGCTATTAAAGGATATAAACTTATTCTTACCATGCCTGAATCTATGAGCAAAGAAAGGCGTGATATTTTATCAATTTATGGAGCTGAAATTGTTTTAACTCCTGCTAATGAAGGGATGAAAGGAAGTATAGATAAGGCGCTTGAGCTTAAAAACAGTATAAAAAATTCTTTTATTCCATCTCAATTTGAAAACCCCTCTAATCCTTTAGCGCATTATAAAACAACTGCTTTAGAAATTTATAAATCAATGAACGGTAAAATTGATTTTCTGGTAGCCGGAATTGGTACAGGCGGAACAATATCAGGCATTGCAAAATATTTTAAAGAAAAGAACAAAAAAATAAAAGTCATAGGAATTGAACCTAAAAGTTCGCCTATGATTACCCAAGGCAACAGTAATCAACATAAAATTCAAGGAATTGGTGCAAATTTTGTACCTGACAATTATTGGCCGGAGTTAATTGATGAAGTTATTTGTGTAAGTGATGAAGATGCAATTAATTATGCAAAACTTTTAGTTAAAAAAGAAGGGTTGTTTTGTGGAATTTCTTCTGGAGCTGCTATTTTTGGTGCGCTTGAAATATCAAACAAACAAGAAAATAAAAACAAAAATATTGTGGTAATTTTACCTGATAGTGCATCAAGGTATTTATCAAGCGAAATGTTTCAATAAAAAAAAGCCCCGTTTGGGGCTTTTTTAAATTAGTGCTTCAATTCTTTTTATTACTTCATCTTTTCCTAAGATTTGAATTGTTGCAACCATATCAGCACCTCTTGTTCTGCCTGTAAGAGCAGAGCGAATTGCCCACATGGTTTCTTTTGGTTTATAACCATTATTTTCTTTAAAATATGTTCTTAATTCGCCTAATTTATCGTGGATTTCTTCTTCGTTGTCAAAATTCCAAGTTTTTGCTTCTTCAAGGAATTTTGGAAGAACTTTTTTTGCAACTTCGCCATCTAGAATTTCTTTTACTTCGTCATAGTTTGGTTTTTCAAAGAAATATTGAGTATCATTTTCTAATTCAGATAGCAAAGTAATAGGCTCTCTTGTAACTTCGATAATGTGTTCAAGTTGTTTTCTTGTATATTTTGAAGTGTCATATTTAGATAAAAATGGAAGTGCCAAGTCAGTTAACTTAGATATATCCATTTTTTTGATATATTGACCATTCATCCAATTTAATTTTTCATATTCAAAAATTGAATTTGAGCTTGAAATTTCGTTAATTCTAAAGTCTGCTGCAATTTCATCTACATTTTTTATTTCTTGAGAATCAGATGGTGACCAGCCTAAAAGAGCAACAAAGTTTAATAAAGCGTCTGTTAGATAACCTTGTTTAATAAAGTCTGAAACTGCAGTTGCACCATGTCTTTTTGATAATTTGCTTCTATCCGGTGCTAAAATCATACCTAAATGACCAAATTGAGGAACTTCAGCGCCAAGTGCTTCGTATATTAAAATTTGTTTTGGTGTGTTTGAGATATGGTCTTCACCTCTGATAACATGAGTTATTTTCATAAGCATATCATCAATAACAACGGCAAAGTTATATGTCGGTGTGCCGTTTGATTTCATAATTGCAAAATCGCCTATTAATGAAGTATCAAATTTTAATTCGCCTTTTACTAAATCGTTGAATACTAATTCTTTATAATCAACTTTAAATCTGATTGATGGTTTAATTCCTTTTGCTTTAAGTGCTGCTTTTTCTTCTTCGGATAAATTTAAGCATTTTCTTGAATATTTATAAGGAACTTTATTTGCTTCAGCTATTTCGTGTTCTTTATCTAAATCTTCGTTAGAACAGAAACATTCATAAGCATAACCCTTATCGATTAGCATTTGAGCAAATTTAGGATATATATCAAATCTTTCAGATTGTTTGTATGGACCATATTTTCCGCCAATATCCGGACCTTCATCCCAAGTTAGACCAAGAGCTTTTAAACTATCAAAAATATTTTGTTTATATGCCTCTGATGAACGGTCTAAATCAGTGTCTTCTATTCTTAATACATATTCTCCACCCATCTTTTTTGCAAACAGATAATTAAATAGAGCTGTTCTTGCAGTACCTATGTGTAAATTACCTGATGGAGATGGGGCAATTCTAACTCTAACTTTTTCGTTAATCATATATCCCTCTTTTCATTAACTTTTATGATAATAGTACAACAAAAATAAATTTGTGTTATTATTTTTCTATGGAAAATAATAAAATTAAAATAGGGATTATCGGTCTTGGAACCGTTGGATGCGGAGTAGTAAAAGTTTTATCTAAATATAATGATATTGAGATTGTAAAAGCATCCGTAAAAAATATTGATAAAAAAAGAGATGTTCAAATTGAAAATTTGACAACAGATTCTTATGAAATTGCTCGTAACCCTGAAATTGATATTGTTGTTGAAGTAGCAGGCGGATGCGCGGTTTTAGATGTTTTAATTGAAGCTATCAAAAATAAAAAACATATTGTTACGGCAAATAAAGAACTCTTAGCTCGTCATGGCGCTCAATTATTTGATTTAGCGCGTGAATATGGCGTTGTTGTTTTATATGAAGCTGCGGTTGCAGGCGGTATTCCAATTATTTTACCAATTAAAACAAGTCTTGCTGCAAATGATTTTAATTCTGTTGCAGGTATTTTAAACGGCACAACAAATTATATTTTAACTAAAATGGAAGAAGAAAATATTCCGTATGATGTTTGCCTTTCTAAAGCTCAAGAACTTGGATATGCTGAAACTGACCCTACGGGTGATGTTGAAGGGTTTGATGCGATGTATAAAATCGCAATTTTAGCAAATATTGTATTTAAAAAACGTATAGATATAAATAAAATTTATCGTGAGGGAATAACAAAAATATCCGCTCAAGATATGAATATAGCAGATGAGTTAGGATATAAAATAAAACTTATTGCGCAAGCTAAACAATTAGATTGTGGTTTAGATATTCGTGTTCATCCGATGTTGGTATCTAAAACTAATCCATTATCTGATATTAAAAATGCAACAAATGCAGTTATGCTAAACGGTTTTCCTGTGGATAAAGTTATGTTTGTTGGTCCAGGGGCAGGGGAATTTCCTACTGCAAGCTCTGTTGTTGGCGATATTTTAGCTATAAAATCTGAAATTGCTAATAAAGGAAACGTCCTTCCAATGACAGTTTGCAGACATAGTGATTATGCAAATCAGATTAATATTGAAGATACTAAAAATTGCTATTATTTATCTATTTTAGCTCATAGCGAGCTTGGTGTAATAGGTAAAATCGGTTGCGCTTGTGCTGAGCATAATATTAATATTTCTTATGTAATTCAAAAAGGCATTAATGAAGATAACAATGCGACAATTATTGTTTTAACTGAAGAATGTTATGAAAAAGATATTAACAACATGATAAATAAACTTGAAAATGAAAACAATATTCATGTCGAAAATAGAATAAGGGTTATGTAATATGAGATATTTAGGATTAATTGAAAAATATAGAAAATTTTTGCCTGTAAGTGATTCTACACCTGTAATTTCACTTTGTGAGGGAAATACACCGTTAATCAAGGCAGATAATTTTGCTTGTGCAATTGGATTGGATGCTGAAATTTATCTTAAATATGAGGGTTTAAACCCCACAGGAAGTTTTAAAGATAGAGGCATGACAATGGCTGTAACAAAAGCTGTTGAAGATGGCTCAAACGCTATAATTTGTGCTTCAACAGGTAATACCTCTGCTTCTGCTGCAGCTTATGCTGCGAGGGCAAAAATTAAATGTTATGTTTTAATTCCTGATGGTCATATTGCTATGGGTAAACTTTCTCAAGCGATGATGTATGGCGCTAAAGTAATTGCAATTAACGGTAATTTTGATGAAGCGCTTGATGCAGTTAGAGAAATTAGTTCAAAACATCCGATTACTTTGGTTAATTCAGTTAACCCTTATAGAATTGAAGGTCAAAAAACAGGTGCATTTGAAATAGTTGATGCTCTTGGTGATGCTCCTGATTATCATTTTATACCTGTTGGTAATGCAGGAAATATTACTGCTTATTGGAAAGGTTATAAAGAATACAAAGAAAATAATTTATCTACTAAATTACCTATGATGATGGGTATTCAAGCCTCTGGTGCTGCTCCTATTGTTTTGGGACATAAGGTAGATAATCCAGAAACTATTGCAACAGCTATAAGAATAGGAAACCCTGCAAGTTGGCAATACGCACTAAACGCTAAAAATGAATCAAATGGAACAATCGATATGGTTACTGATGATGAAATTTTAAGCGCATATAGACTATTGGCAAGAACAGAAGGAGTTTTTGCAGAACCCGGTTCAATTGCTTCAATTGCAGGTTTGATTAAATTAAAAGATAAAATTAAAAAAGGTTCAAAAATTGTTTGTATCCTTACAGGAAACGGACTTAAAGATCCAACATGTGCAATAGAACATTCAAAATCTATCGTGCATAAATCATCATCAAATATAAAAGATATAATTGAAATCATAAATGAACAGGAATAAAAAATGCTAGAAAAAGAATACTATCCGCAACAAATTGAAAAAAAATGGTTTGATGTTTGGGAAGAAACAAAACCTTATAAAGCAGACGATAATTCAAATAAGCCAAAATATTTTGCGCTATCTATGTTTCCTTATCCATCAGGAAAACTCCACATGGGCCATGTTAGAAACTATACAATAACTGACGTTGTTGCTCGTTTTAAAAGAGCTCAAGGCTATAATGTATTACATCCTATGGGCTGGGATAGTTTTGGTTTGCCTGCTGAAAATGCAGCAATTCAACATGGTGCTAATCCTAAGACTTGGACATTGGATAATATAAAATATATGACTAAGCAATTAAAAATGCTTGGTTTGTCTGTTGATTGGGATAGGGAAGTTACAACATGCCTGCCTGATTATTATAAATGGACTCAATGGCTATTTTTGCAACTTTATAAAAAAGGACTTGCTTATAAAAAAACTGCTCCTGTTAATTGGTGCGAAAATTGTGCTACTGTTTTAGCAAATGAGCAAGTAATTGACGGTAAATGCTGGAGATGTGATAGCGAAGTTACAAAGAAAAATTTATCTCAATGGTTTTTGAAAATTACAGAGTACTCTGAAGAACTTTTGCAAGATTTAAATCTTTTAAAAGGCTGGGGTGATAATGTAAAAACAATGCAAGAAAATTGGATTGGAAAATCAACAGGCGCTATTTTGAAATTCAAAGTAAAAGAGCTTGATGATGTTGAAATTCCTGTTTATACAACAAGAGCCGATACTGTTTATGGCGTTACTTATTTAGTTGTAGCTCCTGAATATAAAGATATTGAAAAACTTACTACAAAAGAAAATCTTGAAGCAGTTCAACAATATCGTGAAAATGCTAAAAAGATGTCAGAAATTGAGCGTTTATCAACTGAAAGACCTAAAACAGGTGTACCTTTAGGAACTCACATTATAAATCCATTTACAGGAAGAGTTTGTCCTATTTGGGTTGCAGATTATGCTCTTGTTGATTATGGTACAGGCGCTGTTATGGCTGTTCCTTATCATGACGAAAGAGATTTTGCTTTTGCTAAAAAATACAATCTTCCTATGATTCAAGTAATCGATGGCGAAGGATTTAAGGAAGGCGAACCTTATACAGAAAAAGGTACTTTGGTTAATTCTGAACAGTTTAGTGGACTAAATGCAAATGATGCAAGAAATAAAATTACACAATTTGCGCTTGAAAAAGGATTTGGCGAATTTAAAACCCAATATAGACTTCGTGATTGGCTGATTTCTCGTCAAAGATATTGGGGTGCTCCAATTCCTATTGTATATTGTCCTCATTGCGGAGAAGTTGCGGTTGATGAGAAAGATTTACCTGTAATGCTACCAACTGATGTAGATTTTACAGTCAAAGGTAAATCTCCAATTGAAACTAGTCCGACATTCAAAGAAACTATTTGTCCTAAATGCGGAGCTAAAGCAACTCGTGATACCGATACAATGGACACATTTATGTGCTCAAGCTGGTATTATTTAAGATATGCTGACGCTAAAAATGATAAAGAATGTTTTAACCGCGAATTAGTAAATAAATGGTTGCCTGTTGATCAATACATCGGTGGTATTGAGCATGCAATTTTACATTTATTATATTCAAGATTTTTCACAAAAGCGTTGCGTGATTGCAATTTATTAGATTTTGATGAACCTTTTTCAAACCTTTTAACTCAAGGTATGGTATTAAAAGATGGCTCAAAAATGTCTAAATCTAAAGGTAATACCGTAGATCCTGATGAAATATATGCTAATTATGGAGCGGATACTGCAAGATTATTTATTCTATCTGATTCACCACCTGCTCGTGATTTTGATTGGACAGACGCTGGTGTAGAAGGTTGTTATAAATTTATATCAAGGGTTTATCGTTTGTATTCTAAATATCAAGATAAAATCAAACTTGATTATAGCTTTGATATTAATAACCTATCTAAAAAAGACGATAATTTTGTTCGTGAAGTCCATATTGCAATTAAAAAAGTTACTCATGATATTGAAAACGAATTTCAATTTAATACAGTAATTTCAAGATATCGTGAATTAACTAATGCAATTTATGAATATATTAAGTGCGAAAATGAAATTAATTATGATGTTTTAAGTTTTGGACTTTTAACTTTATTAAAATTAATTTCACCTGTATGTGTATTTATGAGTGAAGAAATTTACTCTCAATTAGGCGCAAAAGAATCAATTCATACACTTCCTTGGCCAAAATATGATGAAAATTTTGCAAAAACTTCATCTGTTACTTTAATTGTTCAAGTTAACGGCAAAATTAAAGATAAATTAGACGTAAGCCAAGGATTATCTAACGATGAACTAGAAAAATTAGCCAAATCTGCACCAAAAACAGCAGAATTTATTGAAGGTAAGACGATTGTAAAAGTAATTGTAGTACCTAATAAATTAGTGAATATTGTAATTAAATAGATTATTTTAGTTCATATATCAAAAAGCGCAAATTTTGCGCTTTTTGTGTTTTATACTTTTGTAGCTTATATTTGGAGAGATTTATGAGAATATCACCCATAGCATTAACAACAAAAATATATAGAAATAATCATACCAATAAGTCTGATTTTCAAAATAATCCTATTTTAAAAAATAACTTTGATACAGTTAGTTTTAAAGGTAAAGCGCTAAGTTTCGATGAAGTCAAGCCATATAGATTAGAGGCTTTTAAGTTGTCAAACGAAGCAAGTAAACATTACGAAGATTCAAAAGAAATTGCAAAAAATGCTTATAGTGAATTAAAGGTAGCAAAACAAGCATTTAAATATACACAAAGTGTATTATCTATTGCAAATAAAAATCCTGATGAATATGTTGTAAGTCTTGAAAATGGTAATAATTTAATAATTAAACCTTCGTTCACTCCTCAAGGCAAGTTTTTTACTTTTGTTGAGGTAGATCAAGATTCAAATCCTGTTAGAGGTATTAAATATTTCGGTCATAACAATTTTAATGTGACTTATTATCATGATAACAATATTCGTGATGAGTATTCTTTTGTCAATGGTAGAATTTCAGTCTTGAAAAATAATACAGGTAGCTCTGCGGATTGCATGTATAATTTTGAAAATGGTAAATTGATATCTTGTTTAGTTGGATTATCTTCTCAAAGTATTGACAATCCTACAATGTGCAAAGAGTCATACTTATTCCAAAATGATGAATTAGTGGCTTATTCTAGTGACGTTTCAAGTGTTGACAATGTATGTTTATCTAATGAAAAATATTCATATCACAATGGAACTTTTGTTCAATATAGTACCGATTTTAAAGGTATATCAAGTACCGCGCAATCATGGTCTTTAAGTTATCATTTTAAAAATGGCAAATTTGTAGCTCATTTAGAAGATGTTAAGTATGATAAAATCAAGAATGATGCAAAAGCAACAAGTGCAATATTTTTAAACGATGATAGTGATTATATTAAATCATCAGATTTCTTGTGTGAATTAACTCATGACGGTTCTATAGTTGTTTTAGATAATGAATAGCTTTAAATGTTATTTTAACCATAAGAAAAGGGGGAAGAGTAATCTTCCCCTGTATGGTTTAAAAATAACATGAAAATTTAGTTTACAAGGATAACAACGACACCTGAGCCACCGGCACCGCCATTACCATACCATCCTCCTCCTCCACCTCCACCACCACCTGTGTTTGATGCTCCCGGTTTTCCATTGGCCCATATTACTCCTCCGTCTCCACCGCCACCGTTTCCGGCTTTTCCATAAAGCCCGTCGCCTTTATCTCCACCGCCACCTCCGCCACCAGCGAACCATTCACCGTCAAACATTATTCCATTGCCTCCATTTGCTCCGCTACATCCGAAACATGATGCTCCTCCAGCCCCTGTTCCTGCACCACCATTACTAGCGCCACTAGTACCTCCCTGGCCTCCGTATCCTCCTTCTGCATAAATTGAGCCAAACCAAGTAGTACCCCCGCGCGCACCTGAACAGTCCTTGCAAGTTGCTCCTCCGCCACCACTGCCATTCGTTACATTATAGTTTGTATTTGCCGCAAAAGTAAATAAAGTTTGATTTGTGTAGCCTCCTCCTCCTGCTGCAGCATGATTATTCCCGCCGCCGCCTCCACCACCAACTAAGAACAATGTAACTTTTATTGTATTCAATGCTTTTAATGTACCGTCTGATTTCAGATATATTTTTTGTTTTCCATTTGCATTTACAGTTTCAGAGTAACTTCCTGTATACGTAAATAA
>CALUYD010000018.1 GCA_944324915.1 Candidatus Gastranaerophilales bacterium
CAACAGGACAATGCAGTGCTTGTAATGATGGGTATGAATTGAAAAATGGAGTGTGTGAACAAGGAAGTAATGAATTATTGTTTACGTATACAGGAAGCTACTCTGAAACCGTAAATGCAAATGGAAAACAAAAGATATATTTAAAATCATCAGGTACTTTTACTGCACTTAATAGCATGAAAGTGACACTATTCTTGGTTGGTGGTGGTGGAGCAGGTGCACACGAATGGAATGGCGGCGGCGGTGGTGGCGGCGGCTATACTAATCAAACATTATTTAACTTAACAACAAATTCGGAATATATTACAACCATAGGTCAAGGAGGGCAAAGCAATGCCAAAAGTGGTGCAAAAACTAAATTTGGCACAATTATAGCAGAGGGTGGCGCAGGTGGTGCCAATAATTCTGGCGGTGCTGGTCAAGGATATGGTGGAAATGCTGAAGAAAATGGACAAGACGGCATTCAATTTGATGGCGAGTGGTTTGGTGGCGGTGGTGGCGGCGGCGAAGGAGTAGGCGGAAAAGGCGGCGGCGGAGATGGTGGCGGCAACGGTGAGAATGGAATTGCAGGAGTTGTTAACACCGGCGGTGGCGGTGGCGGCGGAGGTTTCAATATACCAGCAGGAACAAAATTAGGCGGCAAAGGCGGTTCTGGCGTAGTCATAATACTTGTTAACTAAATTTTTCATGTTATTTTTTAAACCATACGTGGGGGATAAATTATCCCCCTTTTCTTTACAAAAAAATACCCTGTTTAAAACAGGGTATTTTTTAATTAACCTCTTTTAACTACTGTTGAAATCGGTTCACCATAGCTATCAAAGTGTCCTGATGTTTCTTCAATAGTATAAGAAATTGTAGAGTCTTTTTCTTTTAAACTTGTTGCAAGATTTACAGCGTCATTAATATTTGAAAATTCGCCAACTAAATCAGGGTTGTATTGCCCTTGTTTTTTCACAAATACATTATACATTTTTTGCACTCCTTAAATTACACTACTATAATAACTCAAAAATAAATAAAAAATAAAAAGCCTTTCAATAATTGAAAGGCGGTGAAAATCTTTTAAATTCTCGTGTAAAAAGGTTAGTGTGTGAATAGTTTAAAACTAGAATGTAGGGGGAAGGTTTATGTCTTACATATATATAAAGTATATACAAATATAAAAATTGCATTACTTTATTTTTTTGTTACATTTCTTAATATTCAACAACAACAAAAGCTATTGCTTTATCTTTTTCATGAGAAATAGAAATTGAAACCTTGTATTTATTCAGCTCGTCAATCAAAAAATTAATATAAACAGAGCCATTTTGATTTTTTAGGACTTCGATTTTAGAATAAGGAATTAATTTATCGTATATATTTGAAAACGCTTTAACAGTTGCTTCTTTCGCGCAATATCTTGCAGTTAAACGAGGTGCAGGGTTTTTTGCTTCAAAGCAATAATCAATTTCATTTTGAGTAAATATTCTATATAAAAACTTTGAATCATTTTCCAAAGTTTTGCTCAAAAAACGTGAAACATCTTCTATATCTACGCCAACATAAATCATTGTTTACCTTTTATTTATCTTCATTTTTTGCTTCAGCTTTTAAATTTTCCATTATTTTATTTATATCATCCAATTGTTTTTGAGCATACTTATTTTCAGGATTATTCTTTAAAGACTTTTTAGCCCATCTTCTTGCATGTTTAAGAGATTTTTTGTTGTCATTATTGTAATATTCAAGTTCGCTAATATATGAAAGATATAAGCAAGGAATATCGTTTTTCGGATTTATTACAACCGCATTCACAAAATTCAACTTAGCATCCGTAAATTGATTATTTAAATATTCAACATAGGCTTTTTTAATATATTTATTTTCTTTTGTATCATACACATAGTTATTTTTAAGAGAACCCTCGCCTACAATAACAAATGTTTTCTTATCACTTGATTTTCTGATTTTCAAAGGTTTTGAATTATAAATATTATTCATACCTTGATTTTTAAGCTCATCAATATCAAGTAAGCTAATTTCGGTATTTATTGCACTTATTCTTTGTTGTGTTTCGGGATGAGAACTTTTTTCTGTATACACCCCAGGTAAAGCCGATAAAAATTCCATTGAATCATTTGCTCTATATGGATTGTATCCGGCTCTTGTCATTAAAGTTAGAGCCTCACTATCTGCTTCATATTCTAGTTTTCTATTTTCTTCATATAATTTTTTAACATTAGCATTGGCAACAGCACCACTAATTAAATATGCAGTACTTACAACCGCACTACCAGCGGAAGAACCATAATTACCTAAGGCGCTATCCATACGCCCCATAGCATTTTCATATCGAGCGCCAGCTTGATAGCGACTAATTTGTTCTTCTAATTGTTTTATTTTGTAATAATTTTCATAAGAAGTTTTACCATGTTTTAAAATTAAATGAGATAATTCATGAGCAACAACAAAAGCAAGAGCATCTTTATTATTATATAAACTATCATATAAAGAACTGTTTATGTAAATCAAATTTGCAGAACCTGCTGAAGCATTTATATCCTCTGTTTCTGCTTGAACTCCAACACGCCAATTTTGAAATTGCAATTTATTAGCGCGAATTAATTTATCCAAAATGACATATAATTCCTTTTGTTCATCAACCAACTGCTTTTTGTATGTACTATAAATAGTATTATCACTAGCAAGTTTTTTATTGTAGCTATCTTTAGAAACAGGTTTAGTGTTTGTAATTTTAATTAATTTTGGGTCTTTTTTATATTTATTATAGGTAACAGTTGATTTTAGAGAATCATCATTATTCATTGAAGAATTAATTTTATCGCTATTATCAGCAGCAAAAACAAAAGAATTAAACAAACTCAACAATAAAAAAGCGAAAAATAACTTTTTCATATATTCTCCAAAATTAACTATAACAAGCAAATTATATCATTTTAAATGAAAATTAAAAAGCCCCAAAAACTTGGAGCTTTTTTAAATATTATTCATCGAATTAGTTTTCAAAAACGTAAGCCATTAAGCCAGATTCTCTAGCTTTTTTAACTGCATTTGAAAGCATTCTTTGATGATGTGCGCAAGTGCCTGTAATTCTTCTTGGAAGAATTTTACCTGCTTCTGATAAAAATCTTTTTAATTTAGCTGTATCTTTATAATCTAAAGTATCGATTTTATCATTACAGAAAGCGCAATTTTTTTTCTTTTTTACGTCTTTTAAATCTTTAGCCATTTTTAATTAAGTCCTTTTCTAGTTTTTTATTCGACCAATGTCATTTTATTATTAAAACGGAATTTCATCTTCATCAATCAAATCTTGAGCGATTTCATCTTGATTGAATGAAACAATGTTATCATTTTGTGCAACCGCAGAAGGGTTTGTTGCACCTTGAGCTGCACTAATTTTTTCAACAGAATTTGCACTAATTTCAAAAACTTTTTTATCTTTACCATTAGGCAATTTATATGAATTGATTTGCAATCTGCCTTCAACTGCTACATTGTCACCGATATTGATAGTAGAGGAGATTGTTTCAGCCAACTGACCAAAAGCAACAATTCTAATCAATCCTTCATTTGCAGGGTCAAAATTAATTGTAAAACCTGCAATTGCCATATCATTTTGAGTAAATCTTTTTTCAGGAGCTTTAACAACAGCGCCTGTAATAAAAGCTTTTGCTAGAGTCATCTATGCACATTCCTTTGTAGTAAACATAACACGAATGATTGAATCATTCAATTTTAATTGTCTTTTTAGTTCAGCAATTTTATCAGCAGGAACATTAACAACTTGATTTACCATAAAGCCATCAAGAAAACCTTGAACTTCATAAGCAAGTTTTTTTCTACCCATTTTATCGCATTCTAAAACAGAACCGCCCAATGTTTTAACAATTTCTTCAACACGAGCAACCACTTTGTCTGCTTCTTCGTTGTCTAAATTAGGTTTGATTATTGTAAATAAATCGTATTTTTTCATCTTTTCTCCTTTGGTGATTAATATATATCGTAAAAGTTAACATAAACATAATTTCAAAACAAGTGAAATTTAAGTTATGCAACAATTACTTATTATATTCTAAGAAAATTTCTTTTATAAATTCATAACCCTTAACTAAACTTTGAACTTCCATTCTTTCATGAGGAGAGTGCATTGATTCAATATTTGCAACCCCAACTAAAACCGGTCTGAATTGTTTATCAAATTTATTTTTCTTATTTGCATAAATATGAGTTTCAGCAGCTGCATGGAATGATTGAACTTTAACATCAAGATTGATTTTCTTGCCTACTTTTTTAGCTATATCGCTTAACTTTTGATTTGGTGATTTTTCAAAAGGTAATAAATGAATATTTGTAGACATTTTTGCATTTGCATATTCACCATATTTTTTATTAAATTTATCAATTTGCTTTTGAAATTTAGCAAGAAGTTTTTCTTCGTATTTTTTTACTGAACTTCTTAGTGAATATTGAGCATAAGCGCTTGTATTTATAACATTTGTTGCACACTTTGATATTAAAGTTTTAGAATATGGTTTTTTAACTTCATCCATATCTAAAAGTCGCTCAATTCCAATATCAGTAGCACCTGCAATAATTGAACCTAAGTTGCACGATGTTATTGTAAAGCCGTTTTCAACTTTATATGGTCCATTTGGCAATTTTGAAACCAAATCTGCGATTAATTTTGCGGCGTTATAGCGTTTTTTATCCTGAATATCATTACCACTATGTCCGCCTAATTTTGTTGTAACTTCAATATCAATATTAGTATAGCCGGCTCCAGCTATTTCAAAATTTCCCAATGAATCAGAATCAAGAACAAGAACATTTTGCGCTTCAAGCTCATCAAATTTTACATTATTAATTCCTGTCATATTTGTTTCTTCATCACGTGTGAAAACTATTTCTAAGCCACCGTGTTTAATTTCAGAATTTTTTGCTAAAAATATAGCAAGATTAAGCGCTGCTGCAACACCTGCTTTATCATCAGCGCCAAGCGTTCTTGTGCCGTCTGTTTTAATATATTTTTTGTCATCTGAATAACAAATATTTACAGGTGAACTATTTCCAACAACATCCATATGAGCGGATAATAGCAGAGGTTCTTTACCTTCACAATTTTTTGGAACTTTAACTATAACATTTTGATAATTATCTAAATATGCGTTAATACCATTATTATATGTATATTCCATTATTTTTTTTGCAACATTTTCTTCATGTAAAGACGGTGAAGGAATTTTAACCAATTCTTCAAAAATACTAATTACATCCATTGTTTTATCCTCATTTATACATTTTAATTACATCAATAGCGCCATCTAAGACTTCTTGGGCTTTAATTTGAGCTTTTTTTGAACCGTCATGTAGAATTTCATCCACTTTTTTCATATCTGACTCAAGCTCAATTCTTTTTTCTCTTAATGGTGCAAGTTGGTCGTTAATTTTTTGAGCTAATCTTTTTTTACATTCAGCACAACCCATTGTAGCATTTTTACAACCATCGCAAACCATTGCCAAATCTTCATTTGAGCCAAATATTTTCCAATAGTCATAAATAACTTCACAATTATCAGGATTACCTTTATCGTCTTTTCTGATACGATTTCTATCTGTAATACCTGTCATAACTTTCTTTTGGGTAATTTCAGAAGTATCAGATAATTTTATATCGTTATTAAAAGATTTTCCCATTTTGTTGCCGTCAAGTCCTTTTAATAATGGTACTTGAGTCAATTTTGGCTTTGGTTCAATAAAATAATTAACCCCATATATATTATTAAATCTTCTTGCAATATCTCTTGATAGTTCAACATGTGCAACCTGATCAATTCCAACAGGAACTAGATGTGCATTAAATGTCAAAATATCGGCTGTCATTAAAACAGGATAGCCAAACAATCCATAAGAAAGATTTGACATATTTTCCTGCTTATCTTTCATAATCTTAGCTAAATCCTTTAGCGTAGGGTCACGCTCAACCCAATTTTGAGGAGTAATCATAGAAAGATATATATGTAAACTTGCTGTTTGAGGCACTAAAGATTGCAAATAAATAACCGATTTTTCACAATCTACACCAGCACAAAGCCAATCCAATAAAACATCTTGAACATTTTGTCTCATATCAGATGTTTGATTGTATTTAGTAGTTAGTGCATGCCAATCAGCAATAGAAAAATAGCATTCGTATTCATCTTGAAGATTTACCCAATTTTTAAGCACCCCAAGGTAATGACCCAAATGAAGTTTTCCTGTCGGACGCATACCGGACATTATACGCAATTTATTTTCCATTGTTTATCTCCTCAAGTAAATCAAGAGCTTCCTTATAATCATCAAAAACCATTAATGCTTGCCTTAAATGTTCTTTTGCCTCATTAATTTTATCGCATTTATATTCACACTTTGCAAGATTAGTTAACAAAATATGATTTTTAGGATAAATTTTAGCTAACTTAAAAAATGAACCCATTGCTTTTTCATATTCACCAAGCTCCATTTGGCAAATACCAAGCATATTGACTGTTTCATCATCTTGAGTTTTTTCAATTAAATCATTTAAAAATTCAATCGCTACATCATATTTCTTTAATTGGAAATAATATTTTGCACAATGGCTTTTTACAATAAAATTATCAGGAGCGATTTTTAATGCTTTTTGCAAAATTTCATGCGCTTTTTCATTGTCATGCTCAAGCATATAAACATATCCCAAGAAAGCCAATGTGTCTGGATTATTTTCTTCAAGCTCATTTGCTTTAATTAAAGCATTTTTTGATTCAATAATATTGCTTAACATTAAATAAGCAACGCCTAAAGAATAATAAAATTCAGCTACATCATCCTCAAGATTAATCGCTTCGAGCATTTCATCCACTGCCCACTCATAACAATTCATCTTCAAATAAAGAACGCCCAAATCTTTATGAGCATAAGGATTATTAGGTTCTAAGATAATACATTTTTTGAACATTTCTTTTGCATTATCATAATCGCCCAATTGAACATAGCTATATGCAAGATTATAATAAACTTCAACATCAATTTTACCTCTGTGCAACAATGTTGAAAGGGTTTGAATTGCTTCTTCACAAAAATCAAGTTTTCTTAAAAGCGCACCTTTTCTTTTGATTAAATCAATATTTTTTTCATCGACTTCTAAAAGTTTATTTACATTTTCCAGAGCTTCCTTGTATTGTTGTGTAGCTTCAAGACATTCTAAATATGAACAACGATACTGAGTATTATTTGGATACAACATAACAAGATTTTTATACATAACACACGCCATCATATACTCTTGAGCTTTTAGTGCACAAGAAGCCAATGAAGACAACATTGTAACAGATGGCTCTAATTGATATGCTATTTGAAAATATTTAAGAGCGTCTTGGAATTTTTCTTGAGTTTGATATAATATCCCTAAATTATAAGCAGTAAGCGCATTTTTTTCATCTAATTTAAATGCAGTTTCTAAAACGAATGACGCCTTATCAAATTCACCGATATTCATATAACAAGAACTTAAACTATTCATTATAGGTAAATGTTGAGGATTTAATTCTAAAGCTAACTCAAGATTTTTAATAGCATTTATATTATCTTTTTGTAACATATAACAAGTAGCAAGAATATAATAAAGAGTGTAATCAGGCTCAATCTCGTTATTTTTAAGAACTTTATTTAATAATTCAATAGATTTGTTGGATTCGCTAAATTCAACATAAATCATTGCAAGACTTTTATATGCATCTAAATAATTAGGTCGAAGTTCAATTACTTTATTAAATAATTCAATAGCTTCTTCTTTTTCGCCAATTCTTGATAAACAAGTAGCTAAATAAAATAAACTTGTAGCATCTTCATTATCTAGCGCAATGGCTTTTCTAAAAAGCTCTATCGCTCTAGGCGGATTATCTAAATTAACTTCGCACAACGCAAGATTTTTTATAGCCTCAATATTATTAGGCTCCTCATTTAATACTTCATCAAGCTCCTTTTGAGCCATTACAAAATCTTGCAAATTAATAAGCTCAAGCGCTTTATCCAATTTTTCCTGTAAATTATCCATAAAATAATTATATGTCAAAAACACAAATTATCACAAGTTATTGTGCTTTTTCTTTTTTAAAAACAAAAGGATAAATTTCTCTAAAACCGCACGCTTTTAGCGCATTATAAACCTTAAATTTGTCAAAATGTCCAATAACAAGCAATGATGTATCATCTAATTTTTTTCCTAATTGCCAAACAACTTCAAGCACATCTTTTGTACCCAAATAAGGTAAAAAATTTCGACACAAAACCAAAGAATTAGATGGCTCAATTTGAGCAATTTTTTCTTGTATGCTTGCAGTATTAAAATCAACATTTTTCTTCAATTTATCGCTTGCTAAAAAAGTATAAGGAGGATATTTTGAGGTATCAAAATTAATACCGTAGTATGACTTTAACGTGTCATTATGAATATTTTGAGCTAATCTATCAATATCATCCTCATAACAAGAAATACTCCCATTTTTTGCAGATTCAACCATTGTTTCATCAACATCATAAGCTAAAATTGGAAAAAACTTTTTAGCTTCTTCTTCCCCTAGTTCATCTACTAAAGATAAAATCAAAGAATATGCTTCAGAGCCATCGGAACATGCAAAATCGTAAACATTAACTTTTGGCGCATTTTGAAATTCATCTGCGATAGTTTTTCTAAAACCAACCCAATTTCCAACAGTCGAGTATTTAGAGCTATGAGCTGAATTTAAATCAGGTCTAAAAAATAGAGTAAAATTAGAATATATCAAATTATCTTTTTGTTCTGAAGTTAAATTATTTTTATCATCTGAGCAAATTTGATTGTTAAAATCCCTATAAACGACTCTATCATTGGATTTAAAAGAAAAATTATATTTAGGACATAGTGAAATCTTCATAAAAACACCTTTCGATATAATCTATCAAGTGGTATAAAAAAATAAATTGCATTAAAACTAGAAAATATTAAGTTTTGTATACAAAAAGACACCCTTATTGGGTGTCTTTTTTAAAGAATTTATTAGATACTATTTATTTTCTAATACTGCTTGAGCTGCAGCAAGTTTTGCTTGAGGAATTCTAAATGGTGAGCAAGAAACATAATTCAAGCCAATTTTATGACAGAATTTAACAGAGTCAGGATCACCACCATGTTCACCGCAAACACCGCCAACTAAAGCAGGATTAACTTTTCTTCCTTTTTCCATTGACATTTCAATTAAAGCACCAACGCCTTTAGTATCTAATGTTTCAAATGGATTTACAGGAAGAATTTTTTGTTCAACATATCTGTTTAAGAATTTACCTTCAGCATCATCTCTTGAATAACCAAAAGTCATTTGAGTTAAATCATTTGTACCAAATGAGAAGAATTCTGCATATTCTGCAATTTCATCTGCAGTTAATGCTGCACGAGGAATTTCAATCATAGTACCGAATTTATATTCAACTTCAACTCCTTTTTCAGCCATAACGTCTTTTGCAACACGAACTAGAATATCTTTTGCAACTTTAAGCTCGTTAACATGACCAATTAAAGGAATCATTACCCAAGGTTGAACTTTATGACCTTCTTTAACCAAATCACAGCATGCTTCAAATATAGCTCTAACTTGCATTTCGTTAATTTCAGGATAAGTTAAACCTAAACGGCAACCACGAAGACCCATCATAGGATTAGATTCTGAAAGACCTTCAACAACATGTAATAGTTCTTCTTTTTCAGTTGCATCTTTACCAAGAGCTTTTAGTGTAGCCACTTCTTTTATTAATTCTTCTTTTGATGGTAAGAATTCATGTAAAGGTGGGTCTAAAAGACGTACTGTAAGAGGTTTATCGCCTAATTCTTTAAACATTGCATAGAAATCTTCATATTGCATTGGAAGAAGTTTTTCTAAAGCTTCTTTTCTTGCTTGAGGAGTACCCGCAATAATCATTTTTTGAACCCAAGGAAGTCTGTCCGGATCCATAAACATGTGTTCTGTACGGCACAAGCCAACGCCTTCAGCACCGAATTTTAAAGAATTAATAATATCTTTTGGAGTATCAGCATTAGATTCAACTTTCATTGTTCTAATTTCATCAACCCAAGAGAAGAATTTATTCCAATTTTCATCAATTTTAGCGTCAACTAATTTAACTTCGCCTGCCATAACAAGACCTTTACCACCATCTAGTGAAATGATGTCGTCTTTCTTATAAACAGTTCCATCAGAACATGTTAGAGTTTCTTTAGCTAAATCAATTTTTAAATCTTCACATCCTGATACACAAGGAATACCCATGCCTTTAGCAACAACAGCAGCATGAGAAGTTGCACCACCTCTTAAAGTTAAAATACCTTGAGAAACAGCCATACCATGAATATCATCAGGACAAGTTTCAATTCTAACTAAGATAACTTTTTCACCTGCTTCGCCACGACGAGCTGCTTCTTCTGTATCAAATACAATTTTACCGACTGCAGCACCGGGAGAAGCATTAACACCTGTTGAAATCATTTTTGCTTCTTGAATTGCTTTAGCATCAAAACAAGGAAGTAAAATTTGATTTACTGTGTATGGATCAACGTTTTGAATAGCTCTTTCTTTAGTGATAATACCTTCTTCACACATATCAACAGCAATTTTAACGGCAGCTGTCGCAGTTCTTTTACCGTTTCTTGTTTGAAGAATATATAATTTACCTTTTTCAATTGTAAATTCCATATCTTGAACATCTTTATAACCAAGTTCAAGTTTTTTAGCTATATCAACATATTGTCTGTATAAATCAGGCATTTCAGTTTCCAACATTGCAATAGGTTTTGGAGTTCTGATACCTGCTACAACGTCTTCACCTTGTGCATTTGTTAAATATTCGCCATAGAATTTATTTTCACCTGTTGCAGGGTTTCTTGTAAATGAAACACCTGTTGCACAATCATCGCCCATATTACCAAATACCATTGATTGTACGTTAACAGCAGTACCAAAATTGTGATCAATTTTATTCATATTTCTATAAGCAACTGCACGAGGAATATTCCAAGATCTAAATACGGCTTCAATAGCTTCTTGTAATTGTACATATGGATCTTGAGGGAATTCTTTACCTGTAACTTCTTTGATTAATTGTTTATAAACAGGAATTAAAGATTTTAAACCTTCAGCTGAAATTTCTGTATCTTCTTTAACGCCTTCACGTTCTTTTACTTTTTCAAGTTCAGATTCAAAGTATTTTTGTCTGTCCATTTCCCAAGCAACTGAACCGAACATTGTTAAAAATCTTCTATATGAGTCATAACAAAAACGAGGATTGTTTGTTAATTTAATCATCGCTTCGACAGTTACATCATTTAAACCTAAGTTTAAGATTGTTTCCATCATGCCCGGCATTGAAACTCTAGCACCTGAACGAACAGAAACTAAAAGCGGATTAACTGAATCACCAAATTTTTGTCCTTTTTGTTCTTCAACAACTTTAAGTGCTTCTTTTACTTCATCCATTAGACCTTCAGGCATTTTATTGCCATTGTTAATATAGTCCATGCAAGTTTCAGTAGTAATGGTTAATCCCGGAGGAACAGGCAAACCTAAATTTGTCATTTCAGCAAGGTTGGCACCCTTTCCGCCAAGGAGATTTCTCATGTCTGCATTGCCTTCTTTAAAAAGCCATACACGTTTTTGCATTAAATTACCTCCAATTTCTATATACTTAAATTATCTCTTATTTTTTTACAAGTTTGTAAAAATCTTATCAAAAACATATATATTTTACAAACAAAATAAAAGCCCGCTATATTGTGGGCTTTTGGGTATAATTATTATATTTGATTAATTTTCTGTTTTACATCCATCAAACATTCAACCAAATCTAATCTATCTTGCTCATCTAATTCAACAAGCGGGCGTCTTACATAATTTTGTATAACTTCCAATTTAGATAACAGTGCCTTAACAGGTGTCGGATTTGGCGCCATAAATAATTTTTTAAATAACGGATAAAGCATTTTATGCATGTTTGATGCAGCATAGATTTGACCGGATTTATAATTGTGAATCATTGATTTAATCTCGCAGCCTACCACATGAGAAGCAACAGAAACAACCCCATGAGCTCCTATTGACATCATTGGAAGCGTTAAACTATCGTCACCTGAATAAATTGCAAAATCATCAGGACACAACATTCTAATTTCTGAAACTAAATCCAAATTAGCATTTGATTGTTTAACAGCAACAATATTAGAATATTCTTTTGCTAAAAATGCAATAGTAGATGGCGCCATATCTATTCCTGTTCTTCCGGGGATATTATACAAAATAACAGGTATATCAACGCTTTTCGCAATTGCGCCAAAGTGCTCGATTAAGCCTTGTTGAGATGGTTTATTATAATAAGGAACAACTGATAATACAGCATCAGCACCAAGCTCTTGGGCTTTTTTAGAGGATTTAACCGCAGTTTCTGTTGAATTTGAACCCGCACCCATAATAACATTACATTGTCCTGAAACAGTCGCCTTTACGCAATGCAAAATTTCATATTCTTCATCATGTTCTAAGGTAGGGCTTTCGCCTGTTGTTCCAACTACTACAATGCCGTCTGTTTGTTGTTCTAATAAGTGCCTTGAAACTTTCTCAACGGACTCATAATCAACTGCTCTTGATTCATCCATTGGTGTTACCATAGCGGTAATTAACTCACCTAAATCGCATCTTAGTGTCATAAAGTTTCTCCTTACTTATTCCTATTAATATAATTCCATTTCAATAACTTTTTGTGCAATACGCACTGTATTCAATGCAGCACCAATTCTTAAATTATCTGCTACACAGAAGAAATCAAGACCATTATCAAATGCAATTGATTTTCTCATTCTGCCTACATAAACGGGATTTTTTCCTGCAACATCCTTTGGAGTAGGATATGTAAATGTAGAAACATCATCTCTAACTTCAACGCCATCAGTATTTTTTAGCAATTCCCTTGCTTCATTTACATCAACTTCATTTTCAAACTCAACAGTTACTGCTTCAGAATGTCCGATATAAACAGGAACTCTAACTGCAGTACAAGAAATTTTTACATTTTCATCAAAATGAAGAATTTTTCTTGTTTCATTTGTTACTTTCATTTCTTCTTTTGTGTATCCGTTATCACAAAATACATCAATTTGAGGGATAACATTGAATGCTATTTCGTATTTAAAAGCAGATGGTTCATAAGGCATACCTACAAGATTAGTCTTGGTATTATCTGTTAATTCATTGATTGCTTTTAAACCGGCACCCGATACTGCTTGATAAGTAGATACAATCATTCTTTTTACTTTATATTTATCATCAAGAGCTTTCAAGGGAAGCATTAATTGAGAAGTTGAACAATTTGGATTTGCAATTATTCCTTTATGTTTTCTTAAATCTTCATCATTAACCCCGGCAATTACCAAAGGAACATCGTTATCCATTCTAAAAGCTGATGAATTATCAATAAAAACACAACCTTTGCTTGCAGCAATCGGAGCATACTTTTTACTTGTTTCACCGCCTGCTGAAGCTAAGCAAATATTTACTCCATCAAACGCTTCCGGTGTAGTTTCAATAACGGTATGTTTTTGACCTTTAAATTCAATGGTTGAGCCTGCACTTCTTTTTGAAGCAAGAAATTTGATTGAATTATATTGAACTTTATTTTCGTCCAATATGTTTAAAATTTCTCTTCCTACAACACCTGTTGCGCCTAATACTGCAATGTTTGGTAATGCTTTTGTCATAGTATGTTCTCCAATCCATAAATAAATTGATTATTTTCAAAAATATGTTTAACAGCTAATTCGACACCGGACATATAACATTCACGATTAAATGTATCGTGATGTATTTTTAAAATTTGTCCGTCAGAACCAAAAACAACTTCCTGAGAAGCAACAAACCCGGGCATTCTTAGTGCATGAATTTGAATTTTGCCTTTGCCATCTTCTTCATATTCTCCACCACGAGCACCTTTTATTGTTTCTGTTTCGGCACAATTACCCAATTTAAAATTATCATTATTTTTCATCATTAATTGAGCAGTTTTAATAGAAGTACCGGATGGCGCATCTTTTTTCTGATTATGGTGATATTCTATAATTTCAGCATTTGAGAAATATTTAGATGCTTCAGAAGCAAATTTCATCATCAATATTGCGCCAATAGAAAAATTAGGAGCAATAATCACTCCAACATTTGAAGATTTTGACATTTTTTCAATTTCTTCAATTTGAGAATTTGTCAACCCTGTTGTACCAATAACAGATTTTACACCTAGTTTTATATATGTTTTTATATTTTCAAAAATAACGCTTGGTTGAGTAAAATCAACAACAACATCAGCTTTATTATCCTTTAGTGCTTTTTCTAAGTCATCTTGTACAACAACATTTTCACATAATTGTTTTCCAACGCCAAATTTATCAATTGCGCAAACCAATTCAAAATCTTTATTGTTAATAGCTAGATTAACAACTTGAGAGCCCATTTTTCCGTTTGCTCCAACTACACCAATTTTAATCAAAATACCTCCTATTCCGTTCAGATAGTATATCATGGCATGTTATAAAAATACAACTTTTTTATAGCGCAAATTTATTCTTTCAGTGTACTTGTATTTTTAGAATTTCGATAATAAAATAGAAATCTAAGTGTTGTTAGTAAACAGTGTTGAAAGGGTATCAAATATGAACATTACAAGCGTACAAGGCATACGCAACTCAAAATTCCATGCCATACAAAACAATCATGCCCCAAGAATTAACCAAACAAATACAAATTCAAACAAAGGCATAATGTCATTAGTTGCATCAAATGCTATAAAGGCAAACAATTTTAATTATGCAAGAACAATTAATTTTGGTGCTTCTTTAGGTGTTGCAATAGGGCAACATACAAAAGAAATGACAACTTGTGGTAACGAAAAAGTAGGCGAAGTAGTTGATGTAACATCACTTTTATTTGACACACAAGCAGATAGAGTAATCCCTGGAGATACTGCAAAATCAAACACTAAAATCGGTTCAAGATTTGTAAGAAACCAAGCTAAAGCAATTGGTGCAAATATTTTCGAAGACACTCAAGATAATCTGTTCGAAATGACAGTTCGCGGTGATGACGCTAAAACTTATTCAGATCGTTCAAAAAAAATTGTACAAGATATAAAAGTTGTAACAACTCCTGTTAATAAAAAGGGGCAAGGAACAAAAGAACAAATCCATGTAATTAACACAAAAGGTAATAAAGGCGATAACTTTGTTGCAGTAGTTAATGATGGTAAAAATGTCCTAATGACAAATGCAGGTACAATTCAAAAAATAGACCAATCAAAAGGCAGATTGATTGTATCAGCCGAGCAAGAAAAAAATATTTTCAAGCCGTTTGAAGTTAGTCCTATCCATGCAGTTAAAAACGAACCTATGCCATCAATCGGCGAAGGCGGAGAAATTGTAATCGGCATGGAAAACGGAAGATTTGTTAATGAAATTAAAGCGTCAATAAAAGAATTTGTAGCAAAAGTTGAATCAGGAGAAATTGTTCTTCCTCAATTCACTGCAGCACCTAATGCAAAAGATACTCAATTAATAATGCTTGCAGGCGGTTTCGGTTCACGTGCAGAATATGCAAATGCTATCTCAGATAGCATTATCAATGGAACTCAAGATGGCGCAATTTCTACAAAAGGTGTATTTAGAACAGCAACAGGCCTAACACCAATGGAAACAACTTTTGTAACATTGCATAAAGCAGGTTTACTAGATTGTTCTAAAGGTAAAATCGGCATAGGAAAAAATATTAAATTCTATCTAAATAAAGGTCAAAACAGAGGCAACGGTGAATTTAGCGCAGATTTATATAAAACAATGACAAAAGAAGGAAGAAAATCTGCAATGTTATTCCCAAATGACTCAATGAGTAGAATGACAAATGCGGTTATCGAAGCAAACAACATTATGAACACAGGAAAAGCAGCAATTGTTTTAATAGCAAAAAAAGTAAAAGCACAAGATTGCATTAAAACATTCGGTATTATGAAATATGATCCTGAAACCAAGGTTGTTCAAGGTTTTGCTGAAAAACCGGAAGTAATTCCAGAAGGATACGCAGATGAAAACGGAATGTGTGTAACAAATACTTTCCAATTTGCAGTATCTGATGAAGCCTTTAGAGTTCTTAATATGTTAGAACCATATTTTGTAACAAAAGCAGGTAAAAAAGAAACACGCGATTGGTCAAAACAATATATTCCAATTATCAAACTTTTAACAGAAGAAAATGACGAAAAAGTAATTAGAGATGAACTTGCAAAAATATTAGACAACGATCCAAAAAATATATCCGAAGGACTTGTAACATATCTAAAATCTCTACTTGAAGGACAAAAAATATACGCAGTTCCAACAGATGAACCATGGGCGGACTGCGGAACATTAAATGCTTTATATGATACTACAATGAAAATTGTAAGCGGTAACTTCAAATTAGAAGATTTTGAGCGTGCAAGAGCTATGAATTGTGTTAACACGCAAACAGGCCTAATTGCTTCATCACCTGAACAAAAGAAACAAATTGAAGCAAATTACGAAATAGAAGGTCAAGTGCTTGCAAGTTTTGAAGCTCCAAAAATTACTAACAAGGATGTCGAGGACGTACCTGTAACAATAAATTATTACTAATAAATATTTAAACCCCTCAACTTGAGGGGTTTAAATTTAAAAAATATTTTAATTAAAATTCATTTAATATTAATTCTCTTTGTGACCTTATCATTTCTTTATTAAGAGAATTTCTATATGAAATAGAGCCTACAATATCTAATATAGTTGCCTTCATTGATGCTTCAGAATTAAACCTATTTACAACATTATCTACACTAACGGCGTCTGCCCCCATATCAAAAGCAGATTTTATAGTATTTTCATTCATTGCAGAAGAAGTCATAATAGGCAATTTAGTATATTTAGATAATTCATTCATATTATTAATTGATGCTTGAGCACTCTCAATCATTAAAGAAGAATTTTGAGGTGATTTTTTATAGCCCTCAGTTTGGATTAAATCAACACCCAATATCTCAAATTTCTTAATTAAATCAATTTGTTCATCCAATGTTGCAAAAGCAGGAATTGTAGAACAAAAATAGATATCATATTTGTTTAATAAACCCATAATCTCAAGAGTTATGTCATAAACCTCATTAACAGAAAATTTCTTTCCTTTTTTATAGGTCTCTAAGAAATTACCTATTTGAATACCATCTGCGCCCCATTTAGCAGCTTCAAGGGCTTCAAAAGGGTGAATAGTTGAAACAAAAATTGGCAATTTTGTATTTTTTCTTGCAATTTGAAATATATCTTTTCTAAAAGGAACATCAACAGCGCTAGCTTTAGCACTTTGTGCTGCACGACAAATTTTTGCGATATTTTCTAAATCAAGATTATTAAAACCGCAAGAAATTTTAATTGCTCTTTTTTCCCTTAAATGCTTTTTAAATACTTCAATTCCCAACTTTATTTCCTTTTTTCCACTTTAATTGAATTTTATCACACCTAACTACTATGTGCAATGTGAACAAAATTTTAATATGTTAACATCCATACATAATTAAGGATATGATATGTATAACTATATAAAAACAAAAATTGCAATTTTATTGCTAATTTTAACTACTTGTTTAAATTTAAGCTGTTATTCATTTGAATACAATTCACAAGAAGAAAAAAATGTCATTGAAATATACGAAAAAACACTACCCTCGATTGTATCTATTGAAGCTGAAATAGATAGAGGCACATCGGGCGGTACAGGTTGCATAATTTCAAAAAACGGAATTATTTTAACCAGCTCACATGTAATAGAACATGCTAGAAACATAACCGTTACAACTCATAGCGGTAAAAATTACACAGCAAAAATACTAGCTATATTAAAAAATAAAAACGATTTAGCGCTAATAAAAATAGATACAACAGAACCATTGTCACTTGCAAAATTTGGCAATTCAGACGATATAAAAGTAGGTCAAAGAGTTTTAACCATTGGTTGTCCATTTGGTTTTAAAGATACTCTAACAACAGGAATAGTATCAAGAATAGATTATGAAAGAAATAAAATTCAAACTGATGCTGCAATAAACCCAGGTTGTTCCGGCGGTCCATTGTTAAATTTAAAAGGTGAAATTATAGGTATAAATCAATCAATATATAACCCGGATAACAATCGCTCAAATATTGGTATTGGTTTTGCGTTGCCGATTAATTATGCAATCGATTTTATAGGAAAAGCGAATAAACAACTAGCTAATATACAAGTTAACTAACTGATTAAAAAATTTCTTATATATTTATAAACTAAAACTAATTCATCATCATTAAGTTTATCTATCATCTCTAAAATATCACTTCTTAAATCAGTATAATTTTGTAAATGATAAAACTCAAATAAATTCTTAGGTTCAACCTTAAGTGCACACGCCAATCTTTCAATTAAATCGGATGATGGGAAATTTTTACCGCTTTCAATGCAGCTAATATGCTTATCGTCAACATTAACAAGCTCTGCCAGATGAGCTTGTGTATAATTATATTTTTTCCTCAATTCTTTTATTTTTCTGCCAAATAAAATTTTAATGTTTGTCACCACATTCCCCTTTTTAATTATTTTAAAAAGTTTAAGGTTTGTTATAAATGGTGTATTAGGTAATTTATTGACATTTTTTTACTTAACAAGTAATATTATTTTACTAATGAGGTAAATTTTAATAAATTTATTACTCTATTTATTGAAATATGGGAAAAAATACATGAAAAAGATTTTTTATCTAGCGTTTTCGCTTGTCGAAATCGTTGTAGCATTAATTATTTTTAGTGTCATAACTGC
>CALUYD010000019.1 GCA_944324915.1 Candidatus Gastranaerophilales bacterium
TTATTTACGTATACAGGAAGTTACTCTGAAACTGTAAATGCAAATGGAAAACAAAAAATATATCTGAAATCAGACGGCAAATTTACCTCACTAAACACAAAAAAAGTTACTTTATTCCTTGTTGGTGGTGGTGGCAGCGGAAGCAACAGTTCTTCCACCGATGAAGGTGGAGGCGGTGGTGGCGGTTTTACAAATGAAACATTATTTACATTTACAACCAATACCGCATACAACGTAACAATTGGTGTTGGAGGCGCAACTTCTGGAAGCAACGGCGGAACAACTTCAATTGGGAGCATTAGCGCTAAAGGAGGATATGGCGCATCAGGTAAAACAGGTGGTAACGGACAAGGTAAGGGTGGAAACACCTGGGAAGCTGGCGGAGATGGTAAATTATTCGATGGCACTTGGTATGCTGGCGGTGGCGGAGGCGGTCATGGTGATGTTGCCGGTGTTGCCGCTGCAAGACCAGGCGGTAAAGGTGGCGGTGGCAAGGGTGGCACATGGGGCGGTAATGGAAACCCAGGGACCGATGAAATAGGCGGAGGTGGAGGCGGACCAGGAAGACACGGCACGCCAGGCAGAGGTGGTTCTGGAACGTTAATCATTCTCGTAAACTAAATTTTTCATATTATTTTTTAAATTACGCAAGGATATTATCCTTGCTTTTCTTTTTTAATGGTATAATTTTTCTATGAGAATTAACAAATATATAGCGCAAAGCGGTTTTTGCTCAAGAAGAAAAGCAGATGAATATGTCTTATCAGGCAGAGTCAAAGTAAACGGCAATGTCGTTACTATGCTTGGTTTTGAAATTCGAACTAAAGATAAAGTTACTATTGATGATAAATTAATTCGAGCTGATAAACTTGAATATTATAAATTTTATAAACCTGCTGGCTATATAACAACAAAATCAGATGAAAAAGGAAGAAAAACAATCTATGATATTTTACCCAAAGAATATCAACATCTAAATCCTGTGGGCAGATTAGACAAAGATTCATCCGGTTTAATTATTATGACAAATGACGGTAATTTAGCTTATGA
This sequence comes from Candidatus Gastranaerophilales bacterium, assembly GCA_944324915.1. Classification (GTDB taxonomy): domain Bacteria; phylum Cyanobacteriota; class Vampirovibrionia; order Gastranaerophilales; family Gastranaerophilaceae; genus RUG14156. The sequence continues at coordinate 1,051 of CALUYD010000019.1, forward strand.
ATTAACTCATCCATCTATAAAAGTAGCTAAAACATATATTGTTAAAGTTGATGGCAAATTAAGTGATGACAAATTACAGAAATTAACAGACGGTATTGAAATTGAAAAAGGCAAAATTGCATATTGCAATTGGGCAATATTAGAAGAAGATAAAAATTCGACTTTATTTGAGATAATTTTATATCAAGGCTTAAATAGACAAATTAGAAAAATGTTTGAGTTTTTGGGTTATAATGTGATAAATTTAAAACGTATAAGACATGCAAATATTGAATTAACAGGTTTAAAAAAAGGTCAAATTAAACAAATAAAACCAAGACAAATAAAAGAATTAAAATCATATTTAGAAAAAATTAAAGAGGAACAAGAATGCTAGATATTAAATTAATCAGAGAAAATCCTGAAAAAATTAATGAGTTACTTAAAAGAAGAAACCCTGATTTATCAGTTGATAATGTTATTAAAATTGATGAAGACAGAAGAAAGATTCAATTTGAATTAGATAATCTAAGAGCTAAAAGAAAATCTGAATCAAATAAAATTGGTGCTATGAAAAAAGATGGCATTGATACAACAGAACTTCAAGCAGAAATAAGACAAATGGGCGATGAGATTAAATCCCTTGAAGAAAAATTAAATGAACTTGATGTAGCTCAAAAAGAAGCATTATTGTTCATTCCAAACACTCCGGATGAGAATATTCCAATTGGGACTGATGATAGCTTTAATGTTGAAATTAAAAGATGGGGTGAACCTACTAAATTTGATTTTGAAGCTAAAGCTCATTGGGATTTGTGTCCTGAGCTTAATATGCTCGATTTTGAGCGTGGTGTAAAATTAGCTCATACACGTTTTACATTGTATCGTGGCAAAGGTGCTCGCTTAGAGCGTGCTATTATTAATTTCTTCTTAGATACTCATACTCAAACAAGAGGCTATGAAGAAATTTTACCTCCTGTTATGGCTAATTCAAAAACAATGACAGGCACAGGACAATTACCAAAATTTAAAGAAGATATGTTTAAATGTGTTGATGAGGATTTATATTTAATTCCGACAGCCGAAGTTCCTGTTACAAACATATATCAAGATGAAATTTTAGATGAAGAAATGCTTCCAAAATATATGACAGCATACACTCCATGCTTTAGAAGAGAAGCAGGTTCAGCAGGAAAAGACACAAGAGGGTTAATCAGACAACATCAATTTAATAAAGTTGAACTTGTAAAATTAACAAAACCTGAAGAATCAGCTGATGAACATGAAAAATTAACTCGTGATGCTGAAAATGTATTGGAATTATTGAACTTGCCATATAGAAGAGTTTGCTTATCAACAGGCGACATTGGTTTCAGCGCTAAAAAATGTTATGATTTAGAAGTGTGGATGCCTTCATATAATAGCTATAAAGAAATTTCTTCATGCTCTAATTTTGGCGATTATCAAGCAAGAAGAGCTAACATTAGATTTAGAAGAAAAGATGGCTCTGTTGAATTTGTTCATACGTTAAACGGTTCAGGTTTAGCAGTTGGAAGAACTTTAGCTGCAATTTGTGAAAATTTCCAAACTGCTGATGGTCATATAATTGTACCAGAAGTTTTGAGAAAATATACAGGGTTTGATATAATTTAAATATAATCTTAGGAGATAAGAATATGAAAAAAATTTTAGTATTGTTTTTAGCATTGGTTATGGCAGGTGGTGTTGCTACTATGGCAGCAGATAAAGCTGCAAAAGCCCAAGAAAGAGCACAAAAAGAAGCACTTAAAGCTCAACAAAAAGCGCAAAAAGAAGCACAAAAAGCTCAAGAGAAACATCAAAAAGAACTTGCAAAAGAATTAAAAAATCAAAAAGATGTTATAAAAGATGCAGAATACAAAGAAATAAAAACTCAATTCTTTAATGCAGAAGGTTATGGTGATACTTATAATTGTAAAGTAGCTCAACAAAGATTTTGTAAAGTTAAAGATTTAGACACAGGCGTTTATGTTTTGTGCGATAGAGAAGTATCAAGAACACAAATGGAATCAGCTAAAATTTTTTATAAATTAGGCAGATGTACAAAATTAAATTAATTGTTAAAAAACCCTCATTAATTGAGGGTTTTTTATTGCCAATAAATAATTAGCATGATTTAATTAGAAAAAGAGTTAAAGAAGGAAAACAAATGTCAGGTCATTCAAAGTGGGCAAATATTAAACATAAAAAAGCAAAAGCTGACGCTGCTCGTGGCGCAAATTTTGCGAAATTTTCAAGAGAAATAATTATAGCGGCAAAAATTGGCGGCGGTGATTTGAATGGTAATTTTAGATTAAGAACTGCAGTAGAAAAAGCAAAAGCAGGCGGTTTACCTAATGACACAATTAAGCGCGCTATCGATAAGGGTTGCGGTAATTCTCAAGGTGATAATTATGAAGAAATCACTTATGAAGGATATGGCGCAGGTGGAGTTGCAATATTTATTGAGGCTGCAACAGATAACAGAAACAGAACAGCAGGCGATATAAGAAGTTATTTTACAAAGTTTGGCGGAAATCTTGGTGAAACAGGTTGTGTGGGCTGGATTTTTGAACCATGCGCATTAATTGCCATAGATAAACCTCAAGAAGCAGGAAAAAGATCAAAAGAAGTTGTTAAAATGTTTGATTTTGAAAAACTTTTTGAAGACTGTATGGAATTTGATCCTATGGATGTTTGGGAAGATGAGGACGAAGATGATTATAAGATAAAAACTTCAGTCGAAAACTTCGAAGCAACTGTTAAGGGGCTTGAATCTTTAGGATATACTTTAAAGAGCGCTGATTATACAAGAATTCCTTCAAATTCTTGCGAAATTACAGATTCTGCAATTGCAAAGAAAATTGTTTTGTTACTTGAAAAATTAGATGAACACGATGATGTTCAGAATGTTTATTCTAATTTTGAAGCTAGTGATGAAGTTATGGCTTCTGTTGATGTATAGAAAATAGTGGAAAATATATGATTGAGATTACACCAAGCTTTATTTTTATGATTACAGGGTTTTTATTATCTCTGTATGCTTGTGTTTCTAATGATGCAATACAAACTTTAGGTACATTTTTAAATACCACAAAAGATAGACCGGTATGGCAAATTTGGCTTTATATCGGACTTGTCATGGTTGTAACTTTTACAATCGGCTGGATTGTTAATGATGGGGATATGGCATTTGGAAGATTGGATAGAATTCCTCATGCGCAAACTTTTTATTGGTGGCATATTTTGCCTCCGTTGGTGCTTTTGTATTTAACTAAAAAAGGTATTCCTGTTGCTACTGCATTTTTGATTGTAAGTGTTTTTTCATCTTCAACAGTAGTTGGATTGATGATAGCAAAATCCTTTATCGGTTATGTTGCAGCTTTGATTTGTTCTATGGTTTTATATTTTTTCATTGCAAGACGTGTTGAAAAGATATTTTTATATATGAAAAATAAACCCATAACAAAACCTTGGATTGTTGCAAAATGGCTTTCTACCGCTTTTTTGTGGAGTGCATGGTTGTTGCAAGATGGTGCGGTATTATTTATATATCTTCCAAGAAAATTAACCTTGTTGCAGTTAATATTAAGTTTATCAATATTTTTAGGGTTACTTTATATCCTATGCTACAAAAGGGGTGGAGAAATCCAAAATATTGTTAAATTGAAAACAAATACGCAAGACACAAGAAGCGCTACTATTATAGATTGTGTTTACGCTTTAATTCTTCTTTATTTCCAAAATGTTAATAATATTCCAATGTCCACAACTTGGGTATTTTTAGGAGTTTTAGCGGGTAGAGAAATAGCTCTATATAACAGATTACGCTTCATTACAGAAAAGAAAGTATATAAACATCTTATAAAAGATTTAACTAAAGCAATAATTGGGCTTGTGGTATCAATCATTGTTGTGTTTGTTTTAAATAATCACAAGCAAATTATAGATATTTTATTGCATTATACTACTTTGCAATAAGTTCTTTATCTATAAAATCTCTTAACTCTAATGTTTTTTTAAAGTTAAAAGATATGAGTTGATTGTATCTTAATCCAAATGTGCAAGATGGACATGCGGTTAAAATTAAATCAGCTTTGGTGTTTTTAATATCTTTTGCTTTTTTTAGAGCAATTTTTGTTGAAATTATTGGATGAAAAACAAAATAACTTCCTCCAAAACCGCAACATTTATCAATGTCGTTTAATCTTTTGTAGTTTATATTTTCAATAGATGATAAAAATTTTTCTATTTGTTCAAAGTCTTTTTTATCCATATGACAGGGTTTGTGGAAAGTTATTGTTTTGTTTTTATATTTAGAATTTTCTTTTAATTTAAATTTTTTATCTAAGTCATAAAGAAAAACAAGTTTTTTCTTGTCTTCTTGTGATAATCCTTCATATTCCATAACCGCGCTTTTGCAACTTGCACAGTCAAAAATAACCATATTTGCTTCTTTTATTAATTTTGTATTTTTTTCTTTTACTTTATTGTAATTTTTTAAATCTCCGCTTGTTAGATATGGTAAACCGCAACAAGCAAAATCAGGATTATAGAATATATTATCCAAATAAGTTGTTTTATGTTGAGCTTTTGCAATACATCCTTTGAAATACAGTACATTACTTTTTAGGGGATTTTTTTTGTGTTTTTTAAAAATATTTATAAAATATAAAAATTTTATCGGTAATAATTTTATTGATAATAGTATTCTTTGACTGAATTTTGATGGGTTTAGGGTTGCATTTTTATATGCAAATATTAAAGATGTATCAATTCCCGATGGGCAATTAGATTTACATTTAGAACAATTTAAGCAAATTTTTAAATCTTTTTTGATTTCTTTTTCGCTTAGCTCATTGTTGTTGTATCCGTTTAATTTACAAATTAAGCCTCTTGAGGTGTTATTTTCATCTTTTTTGATTTCATATATAGGACAATTTTGCATGCAAAGCGCACATCTTGAACATTTTTTTATGATTTTTTTAATTTCATCATCCAGCATAATTTATAGTATAATTTAAAAGTTATGAAAAGTGCAAAACTGATAAATGGGAAAATTGAAATAATACAAACTCCAAAACCCATTTTAGCTTCAAAAGGTGCAATAATAAAGGTTTTAGGCTGTGGATTGTGCGGTTCTGATTTAGTTAAAATTAAACATGCTACAAAAGAAAATGAGTCTAAAATTGTTTTGGGGCATGAAGTAGTTGGTGTTATTGATGAAATTAATTGTGATATTAAAGACTTTAAAGTTGGTGATATAGTTGCATTGGGGCATCATTATCCTTGTTTTAATTGCGAATATTGCAAAAATGAATCTTATTCAATGTGTCGTACTTTTAAAAATTCTAATATTTTTCCATCCGGATTTAGCGAGTATATAAGAGTTGATGAAAATCATTTAAAGTATACTGTTTTTAAAATGGATGAACATTTGAATAATGATGAAAAGGCATTCTTGGAACCATTATCTTGTTGTTTGAGAGCGGTTAAAAGGGCTGGATTTGAATATTCTAAAGATAATTCAAAATATAGCGCATTAGTAATAGGGTTAGGCTCTATCGGCTTATTAATGCTAAAAGGATTAAAGGCTTTTGGGGTGGATGCTTATGGTTTTGATATTTCTCAAGAAAGAACTCAATTGGCTCAAAAGCATGGCTTTAATTTTATTCAAGATAAAAAATATCACGTTGTATTTTTAACAGCGGGTAATTCTAAAGCAATTAAAACTGCTCTTGATTATGTTATAGACGGTGGAAAAATCATTGTATTTTCTTCTGTTCAAGATGATTTATCAGGATTTTCAAATAATGAAATTTATTATAGAGAGCTTTCTGTAATTGCAAGCTATTCGCCATCTATGGACGATATTAAACTATCTGCCGAGCTATTAAATAATGGCTTGGTGCAAGTCGATAATTTAAGCACGCACTATTCTCTTGACAATTTATCTAAAGCGGTTAATGATAGTTTTGTGGGCAAAATTTTTAAGGCGTATATACAAATATGAAAATGAAAGCAGTGCGCTATTACGCACCGAATGACATAAGATATGAAGAAGTTAAAATACCTGAATTAAGCGAGGGCGAAATTCTTGTTAAGGTTGAAGCAGCGCTTACTTGTGGAACTGATGTTAAAACATTTAGACGTGGTCATCCTGTATTAATTAAAAAAACACCGTCCGGTTTTGGGCATGAATTTTCCGGTGTTATTGTAAAAATGGATGAAAATGTTTCTAATTTTAATATAGGTGATAGAGTAGTTTGTGCTAACAGTGCACCATGTGGAGAGTGTTTTTATTGCAGGCATGGCGAATTTGAACTTTGCGAAAATTTGGATTTATTAAATGGTGCCTATGCTCAATATATTGCTATTCCAAAAAGAATTGTTGAAAAAAATACCCTTATTATCCCTAATAATTTAACTTTTGCTCAAGCTGCATTTTCTGAGCCCTTGGCAAATGTTGTTCATGGGATTGCTAAAACTCCAATTAAAAAAGATGATGTGGTTGGGGTTATGGGAATTGGACCTATTGGCTTAATGTTTGCATATTTAGCAAAATTAAAGGGTGCAAAAGTAATAGCTATGGGAAGAAACCCTCTAAAGTTAAAACTTGCTAGAGAGTTTGCTCATGCTGATATTGTGATTGATATTACAAAGCATGAAGATCCCACAGATATTATTATGAGTCATACAAATGAAGGTAGAGGCTTAGATGTTGCAATTGAGTGTGTGGGTTTACCTTCAATGTGGGAAAAAATGTTTTCTTTAGTTAGAAAAGGCGGTTATGTTCATTTCTTTGGCGGTTGTGCTTCAGGAAGCAGTGTAAATCTTGATACAAGGAGACTTCATTATGATGAAGTCAAAATAATAAGCTCATTCCACCATACGCCTCAATATTTTAGAGAAGCACTAGAGCTTATTGCAAGTGGTCAGATTGACGTGGATAAATTAATTACAAAAAAAATGGATATGAAATACGCCAAAAAAGCCATAGAAATGCACAGAGACGGCGAAGCAATTAAGATATTGCTTGAAAATTAGTCATCAAAAAACACTTGACTATAATGCTTTATCTGTTATGATTAAATAGCTTGATTTTTAATCGGGTTGAAAATTAAATAGATTGATAATTGAATAGATTTGCGAACGTTAGCTCCCAAGTGGAGCGAAGCGAAACGGAATAAGTAACGTAGAGCACGCTCTACCAACTGATTTCCGAAATAGATTGATAATTGAATAGATTTGCCGCGTTAGCTCAGTTGGTAGAGCAAGGGACTGAAAATCCCTGTGTCCTTGGTTCGATTCCGAGACGCGGCAAATTTTTTGTGTATATTTAAAATTTAATTATGTGACTGCGCCTCGGAGCAACCGCTTCGCTTTTGCCCTCTCGAAAAATGCTCAACGGTTCGCATTTTTCTCGGCAGAGTGAGACGCGGCAAATTTTTTGTGTATATTTAAAATTTAATTATGTGACTGCGCCTCGGAGCAACCGCTTCGCTTTTGCCCTCTCGAAAAATGCTCAACGGTTCGCATTTTTCTCGGCAGAGTGAGACGGGCACAAATTTTTATTTTTTAGGGTGAAAGCGTAAAAAATCAATGTGTTGAACATTGATTTTTAGCGAAACTATTAATCGGCGACGTGGGACGAAGTCCCTCAGGAGCCTTTTGTATTTAGTTTCCGTTTAAAATAATAGTTTCGCCATCACTTGGTATTATTAAATTGTTGATATTGTTTTTGTTTTTAAATTCTTGCAAATCTTTTCTTGTAATGGTCAGATGACTAACAGTATCCATATGACTTGCAATTATTGTGGCGTTTGGAGATTTTTTTATGACTTCTTTAATATCATCAATATTCATAATTAATCTTTCGCCATTTAAAACTGTTGCAGCGCAAGCATTTACAATTATTATTTCGGGCTTATATTCTTCAATGGCTTCATTCACTTCGTTGCACCAGATGGTGTCTCCTGCTATATATAAAGTTTTTTCTTTATTTGATTTAAAAACAATCCCCATAGCATCATAAGGCATACCGATTGACTCACATAAAGGTTTTAAGATTTCTTTTTTTCCGTGTTGAGTTTTTGTTTTGTATAGCGTTATATTTTGATATTTATTGCCTTCTTGCAATAAAATTTCAACATTTTTAAAACCCTTTGATAAAATGTAATTTTTGTCTATTTCAGACTGCACAAAAATTTTTACATTTTTATCTAGTGATTTTTCTGCAAATTCATCCCAATGGTCAGGGTGAATATGGGTAATTATAACTGCATTAACGTCAACAATTTTTTCAATTTCAAAGGGTAGATTAACCCTGGGTTGGCGGATTTGTGAATTCAGCGCACTATCAAATCCTTCCATATAGTCTTTTGGCATTAACCAAGGATCAATTAAAAACCTGATATTTTCGTATTCTATAATTAAAGTTGCATTTCTTATTTGTGTTATTTTCATGAATATCTTCCTTTTGATATATATTTTACAATTTATTTTCTTTTTGACAAGTATATACTATTTTGTATAATACTTACTAAAAAGTAAGTGAGGTACTATGGTAAACAGAAAACAAAGTGAATACAAATGTCCTCTCGAGGTTACAATGGAAATCATTGGACAATAGTAAATGTGATAAACATAAAAATTACATATCTGATTATCAATTCTTTTTTCATAACTCTAGATAAAATAATCATTTCAGGTAACGATAAACCAACCACTGCCATCATAAATATTAAAACCGTTCCAATTGCAGCTCCTTTTTGAATTAAAACTTGCGCAATAGGAATAATAGTTGTAGCATCAGCATAAAGCGGAATCCCTGCTATCACTGCTAATGGAGTTGCAAATAAATTATTATCTGACATATATTTCATAAAAAATTCTTGCGGAATATACCCGTGCAAAAATGCACCAACGCCAACACCCAATAAAACAAATAGCCAAATTTTTTTAAATAAGTCTTTAGCGTAAATTAATGCATCTTTAATTCTTGATTTTATGGTTAATATTTCTTTTTCTTTAGAGCAAGAACAACCGCATATATCAAAAAGCCTTATTAAATTAAAGCAAGCAGGCCTAATAAAAGACAGAAAAGAAGGATTAAACGTTTATTATTCTCTTAAAATTCCTTGTATGAGGGAGTTTTTTGGGTGCTTAGATGTGATTTTGTAAATAATAAAATTTGTTTCTTAACTTAAAAGCATATTTTTATTATACTTATTTTATTGGAATAAGAAAATGAAAATACTGCCATTAAATTTTACAAACTTTCCCAAGAATTCGAAAACGAGTTTTAATAAAAATTTTTTAAAACCAAATGATTTAAAGTGTGATTGTGTGTCTTTTAGCTCTCGAGTGTATGCAACAAAAACTAAAATTCCTGAAATCGATGTGTTAAACGGTGTTACAAAAAGTTTTTCTAAAAGAGCAACTAAAACAATTAAAGAATTTCCTAAAAAATGGTTGTTTGAATTTAAAAACCAAGGCTATAAGATAATATTGTCGCCTAATTTAAAAACTGCTTATGAAAAACAAGGAGTTTATGATCCTGTTGCTGAGTTTTTTGAAAAAAATAATCCTAATGGAACATTGGGTGCAATTTATGATGGTAGAGATAAAAATTCGCCTTGTAAGTTTTTTGCTTTTTGTGATAAACCGCCATATTCAAATAGATTTATGAAAAATATTATTAATCATGAGCTTTGTCATGGTGTAGCAGATATTCAGAAATTAAGCTCTAATCCTCAAGTTTTAAGCTTAATTCAAAAGGATTGCAAAACAATAGTTGAAGATGATAAATTATATAAATTGACTTTTCCTGAAAGACGTTTGATAAATTATCATTTTTTTGATAAGAATGCATATTTGCCAATAGAAGAAATTATTGCTGATACTTATGCTTGGATAATTGGTGAGGGAATTTATGGATCTGAATTAACACTTCCTGATAAAAATCCTAATCTAATGAAAACTTTGTTTCCAAGTTTGTATGAATATCTTTTAAATATTTAAAAAACGCCCTTTTTTAAGGGCGTTTGGTTTATTCTATTGAAATTAAATTTCCTTTTGTATCAAATTGTTCTCTTGATTCCACTTCGCCATTGTTTCCAATGTATTCTACACAATAGCCTGTTTTTAAAACATCAAATCTAACTTCCTGTCCGTTAATTGTACCGCTATATTTTTCAGAACCGATTAAATCATCATTACAAACAAATGTGCCATTGTCAAAATTCCATTTGTTTTCGCCAATGTAAGCAGTTTGCGAATTGAAGTCAAATTCTGCTGTTAATTTATTATTAACATAGAATTTTCTATAATTAACATAATCGTCTTCTTTATCATAGCTTGTTTCGATTTCATCAATTTCGCTTGATTTTGCGGTTTTATCACTAACTTTTTCAAGTGTTGAATTGTTTTCGTATGAATAGGATGAAACTTTGTATTCTTTATTGTCTTTAAAATCTATTATTTCTGTAATTTCGCCTTCTTTATTATAGATTAATGTTTGGCTTTTATTGCTTTTTGAATTTGTTCCTTCAAATTTTGTTAATTCAACATTACCATTCATTTTTTTATCTAAAGTAGTATATTTTCCAAACATTAAGCCGTCATAATCACCAAATAAACTTTTGTCCATTGTGCCTAAGTCAAAATTAAATTCAACGCCATTTAATTTAACAGTATCATCAATAGATGTGAGTTGTTCTTCTTCAATTGCTTCAGTTTCTTCAATTGTTGTTGGTTCTGTTGCTTCTGTTCCTTTTGTAGTTGTAGTATTTACCACTGAAATATTTTCAGGTAGAATGCTATCGACTCTAAATCTTGTGCCGATTAAAATTTTATTTCTGTCGCTCCATTTACCAGGGTTATCTTGTTCTAATAATTCATAATAAGGAACAAGTTCAGTGTCCGGTGTTAATGGGTCTAAATCAGCATATTCTTTAACGATATCAGCTAATCTGTCGCCTTTTTCAACCTCATACCAAACGGCTTTTCTTTCGCTTTGAGGAATTGTTTCGATTGTTGTTGTAAAAATTGGAGCTTGTTTTTTTGGAGCTGTTGTTTCGATTATTGTTTCTTCAATTGGTTCTGTTTCAATTGTTTCAATGTATGATGTTGTTGGTTGAGTTTCATTTACAACATTATTATTTTGTGATGAATTATAATTAGCTAATGCAAAAGTAGCTAATAGTGCTGCTGTTGCAGCAGGAATTCCTACTATTGCTCTTTTTTTGATTGTTGATAAATCATCTTGATTATTTTGTTTTTCAAATCTTCCTGTTTTTTTAGTTGTTTTTTTGCCTTGAAAAGCTACTTGATTATAAGAATAAATAGGACTAATATTCATAATTCTTCCTTCTTTTAAAATGGGTCGCTATGATACAAAACATCTGAAAGATTTTTTTTGCCTAATAGTTAAGTTAAATTAACATTATACATTTAATTCATATTTTAATATGTCTGTTAATGGCGGTTTATTTAGACAGTTAATCGCTTTTGTAGCTTTATTTGTTAGTTCTTGATTATCACTAACTTCTACCACTGTTCTTAATAAGTCAATTGTACTGTTAAAAACTCTAAGCAAATCGCCTTCATGCATAATAATATATTTTGTTTTAAGCTCGTTGAATATTTCATTCCAGGCTTTTATGCTTTCTTTTTTGTCATCATTGTTCGAACAAGCAAATTTATAGATAGCTTCTGCTAAATTTGTGCTCATATTTATTTCTTCATCAATTTTTCTTTCTGTTTGCTCTTTTATGATTTTTTCGGCTAGAGCTATTGAAGGGCTTAATTTTTCTGCAATATCTGCCATATCTTCTTCAAAAGTTGTTCTTGGTTTATCATCTTTTACATCCGCAAAAATTACCATAAGAACCACAAGTTCTTCGGGTGTTAAGTCTTTTGTATATTTTGGATTAGTTATTAATTCGCAAAATAATACTTGATTTATTCCGTAGATATTTTTAGCTATATCGCCTTTTTGGGTGGTTATTATTTTTCCGTCTTTATTTGTAATATATTTTTTTGCTTTAAGATAAGAAAGTCTTTTGTTTATTTCTTGTTGTATTTTTGCTGATGAACCCGCATTAAACACGGAAAAACTTTTATCAATAAAATCTTCTATGTTATTTAAAACGCTATCTTGAAGCAATGTTGCATAAGAAAGTCCAAAATTACTTTTTATCTTTGTATCATCTGATTCAATTATGTTTCTGTATCTTGTTAATTCGTGATTATTTGTAGGGCAGATAACAACATTTCCTATTTCATCAATCCCTCTTCTTCCGGCTCTGCCTGCACCTTGTTTAAATAATGTTGGAGTTATTTCTACTCGTTTTTTGCCGTCAAATTTATCTAGTGAGGTAAATACAGTAGTTTTAAAAGGCATATTAATTCCTGCAAGCAGTGTTTCTGTTGCAAAACATACTTTAATTAAACCTTGGCGAGATAATTTTTCAACTAAACTTTTATAAGCAGGCAACATTCCGGCATGATGAACAGCGTAGCCCATAAGTAATTTAGGCATATATTCGGTTTCAAAATCTTCGCCAAAATAAATATCTTGAGCTTTTGCTTCTTCAATAATATCAAGAATTTTTTTGGATTCTTCAGCAGTTAATAATGTACCTAGTTTTTTGGACACTTCATCCATCTTTTTTTGACATTTTTTCTTAGAGAATGAAAAAATTAGAGCTGGTGTTTTCTTTTCGTCAATTAATGTTTTAACAAGATTACTGAAAGATATATTTTTGGGGGCTTTAGAATTTAATTTTATATCCGTTCTTTTGGTTAATTTTGGATTAGATAAAATTAACGAAATTTGTTGAGCTTTTTCTTGTGATACTCCTTTTTGTGTCATTAAAATTTTAGCAAATTCATTTGCATCTATATGACCTTTTTCATCAGCATAAGGTTTTAGAATATCTATTACATCTTCGCCATCATATATTTGCTCTAATTCTTCAATTATTTCATACAGTCTATCTGAATCTGATGTGTTGATATATTCAAAATCAATCGTTCTTTTGTATAGCGGTTTAATTGAAAATTGGGCGCTTGATGTATCGTAAGAAAAAGCATATTCGTTTAGCGGAATATATCTTTCTGATTCTGCTACATCAACTAAAACAGTATCTTTTGTTTGATTTATAGCCTTTATCCAATTTGCTATTTCTCTTGCGTTTGATGCAGTAGCGGATAACATCATCTGGCGCATGTGTTTAGGAGTTTGCATAACTGATTCTTCCCAAACAGTGCCTCTTTCAGGATCTTTAAGATAGTGAAATTCATCATAAATAACACCTGAAAACTCTTGAAACATCATCGCAGTTGTTTTTTCGTCTTGAGCATTAATGAGGTTTCTATATACTTCAGTTGTCATAACAAGCAAATCAGCATCAGGATTAATTGTTATCTCGCCTGTTAATAAACCTACATTATCTGAATTTATATAATTTCCGTTTATGTCATATTTTCCGAAAAGTTCTGAAAATTTTGTAAATTTTTCATTGCTAAGAGCTTTTAGAGGTGATAGATATATTATTTTTTCGCCTTTTCTTAGCGCATCTTCTATGGCATATTCCGCAATAAGAGTTTTTCCTGTGCCTGTTGGTGCTGTAACAACAGTGTTTTTGCCTGATAAAAAGGCGTCAATTGCTTCTTTTTGGTATTTATCTAAAATGAATTTTTTATCTGAATCTTCAAAAGAGCGAAGTTTGTCAATTTTTGCTTGCGGTAAGATAATGGATTTAATTTTTTCCATATCAAGAGCTTTGCCTGTGTTTTCTCTTATTAGCATCATCCTTTTTGCAAAAGGATTTCTTTTTCTTCGCTCAATTTGTGCTAAATTTAATAAAATCGGATCAGTTATGGGCGTTTTTTGCTTATTTATAACATCTTCAATTTTTTTAGGGTCAACAACATTGCCATACAAATAATATGAATACATTGGAGTAGGTTTATTTTTGGGAGTTACACTTGTATCAATGTTTTCAATATTTACGGAATTCGTAGGCATCTTTCCTTTGAGACCTTTGAATGCTTGATTGTATATATAGTTGTTAATGTTTGTTATTTTCATAATTAATAATTCAGACTAGCTTTATTTATATTACGTCCGTAAATATTTTTTTTGTTAGATAATTCAGAAATTTTAATTTTTTGTTACGTAATTTAAAAAGTTTTGTGGTGTTGATATTTTGTTTTGTGCTAGAATTAGGTAAGGGGTTTAGTGTGTAACAAGATGGCTCTTTGATTGTACAAGTGCATGCAAATCCCGAGGGTATAAAATAAAAACATACATTGATAATTGAATAAATTTTCGGAACCCGAGTAAAGCGAGCTTAGCGATAGCTTAGCGAGCAAGGCGAGGGCAAAGGTGTGCGAAGCATGCGCAAGCCGGTGCGATAACGAGCTTTTGTTGAAAAAGCGAGTTAAGCACTACGATGGCGACGAGGAAATCTTTGATTTCCTCAGGAGTAATTATACCGAAGGCAGAAGCGTTGAGCTTGTGCCGAGTGCGTAGACCTTACCGCATAGATAAAAACATACATTGATAATTGAATAAATTTTCGGGATGTAGCAGGGACCCCGTTGTAAAACAATGGGGGTGCGCAAATCCCGAGGGTATAAAATAAAAACATACATTGATAATTGAATATTTTTTCGGGATGTAGCGCAGTTTGGTAGCGCACCGTGTTCGGGTCGCGGGGGTCGCAAGTTCGAATCTTGTCATCCCG
>CALUYD010000020.1 GCA_944324915.1 Candidatus Gastranaerophilales bacterium
AAGAACCGGAGGTTCGAGTCCGATTTTAAAACATGCAATTAAAAAACCCTCATTGTTTTTAGCAAGAGGGTTTGTTATATATTATTTGCCGATGGCCGGACTCGAACCGGCACGTGGGGTGAACCACGTCAGATTTTGAGTCTGATGCGTCTACCAATTTCGCCACATCGGCAAATATTCTATTTTCAATTTACTTCATTTCTTGGACGATGCGGCGAAGCAACCGCTTCGCTTTTGCCCTCTCAAAAAATGCTCAACGGTTCGCATTTTTTTCGGCAGAGTGCCACATCGGCAAATATTTAATTTTCAATTTACTTTATTATTCTACAATAAATAAATTATTTGTCTAATTCTTCTTTTAATAATTTATTTAATAATTGTGGATTAGCTCTACCTTTTGTTTCTTTCATTGCTTGACCAACAAAGAAACCGAACAATTTGTCTTTACCACCTTTATATGCTGCAACTTGTTCTTGATTATCTGCAATTATTTTTTGAATAATCGGTAAAATAGAGCTTTCATCTGAAATTACGGATAAGCCTTTTTCTTCAACAAGAGCTTGAGCGTCTTTACCTGTTTTTAATATATCAATAACCAATGATTTTGCAATATTGTTTGAAATTGTACCTTTTTTTAATAAGTCTAACAATTTTGCAAAATTTTCAACAGTTAATTTTGATTCATTGATTGAAATTTTTTCTTCTTTTAAGAATGCTGCAACTTCACCCATTAAGAAATTAGAAGCTGTTTTAGCGTCTACATTTTGTTTTAATAATTCATCATAATATAATGCCATATCCATTTGAGATACTAAAACATTTGCGTCATATTCACTTAAGCCTGCTTTTTGGTATCTTTCTATTTTTTCATTTGGCAATTCGGGCATTTTTGCTCTAATTTCTTCAATCCATTCTCTTGAGATTTCAAGTGGCATTAAATCCGGTTCTGGGAAATAACGATAATCATGGGCATCTTCTTTGCCTCTCATAGATGAAGTTGTGCCTGAATTATCATCCCATAATCTTGTTTCTTGGATAACCTCACCACCTTCTTCTAAGATTTCTGCTTGGCGTATAAATTCGTATTCAATAGCACGAACTAAAGAACGGAAACTGTTAACGTTCTTGATTTCAGCACGTGTACCAAATTCTTTTTGTCCGATTGGACGGATTGAAATATTGCAATCAGCTCTCATTGAACCTTCTTCAAGGTTGCCATCACATACGCCAATGTATCTTAAAATATTTCTTAAGTTTTCAACATATTCTCTTGCTTCTTCAGAACTTCTCATATCCGGTTCTGAAACAATTTCTAATAGCGGTGTGCCTGCACGGTTTAAATCAACTAATGAATAGCTTGAGCCATATAAACCGGCAGCGCCTGCATGAACTAATTTACCTGCGTCTTCTTCGAGGTGTGCTCTTGTTATACCGATTTTTTTGTTAGAAATTTGTATCCAACCGCCTTGGCAAATAGGTTCATCGTATTGTGAAATTTGATAACCTTTTGGAAGGTCAGGGTAAAAATATTGTTTTCTGTCAAATTTACAACGATTTGGAATTTCGGAATGAAGCGCAAGACCTGTTAAGATTGCCATATTAACACATTCTTTGTTTAATACAGGTAAAACCCCCGGTAAACCTAAAGTAACTGTTGATGTTTCTGTGTTTGGGGCATGACCAAATTCACAACCTTCTCTTGCAAAAATTTTGGTATTCGTTTTAAGTTGAGCATGGACTTCTAAGCCAATTACCATCTCGTATTTATCTTTATAATCTGACATTTTTACTCCTTAAGATTTTTCTTTAATTCTAACATAAACATTTGCTAAATTTTAAAATTTTTATAAAAGTTAAAATTAAAAGGCAATTTTTCTGAGTTGTTTGTTTTTTATTAATATAAGGGGTGAATTATGCAACAAAATTATTTTAATCCTTATAAAGCGCAATGCTATCCGCAACAAGGACCAAGTGCTGTTAGCATTAATATTGTTGCGCCTCAAGCTATTGCTTCACCTAATGGCAATGCTTGTGCTACAAACCCTTATGGATATTATCCGTTGTATGGTGCTAATACTAATAATACTTTGCCAATGTATCCAAGTAATTATAATAATTTAGCTATACAACAAAATCCTTATATAAATAATTCAACTCAACAACCTTCAATGCCACAAAGGAATTTAGCTCAACAACCTTTTGTGCCACAAGATAATTCGCAAAATGATTTATCAAATAAACACAATTTAGTAAATGAAACTAATTTAGTTAATAAAACAAATTCACAAACTGAAACAAATAATTCAGCTGATGAAACAAAAAAGACAAAAAAAGTAGTTCCATTGACTGATGATTATATTAAATCTATTGAAAATTATATGAATAATGATAATCCAAAAGTTCGTTTAATTGGTACAAAAGAACTATTGGAAAGATTTAAGGAAGATGAAAATCGAAAAGATAACCCATCTTTAATGCCTTTATTAAATAAGGCATTGAAAGATACATCTTCTGCTGTTAGATTTTTAGCGCTAACAATTCTTCAATTAGGTTATGCAGTTGGAAATGATGAAACTGTTACTATCTTAAAAGACATTCAATCTAAAAACACCGATAAAGTTGGTGAAGATGCGCTTTTAGCTTCTGAAATTTTATTAAAAATGGCAGCTCCTCAAAAAATTGAAGCTCCCATGACTCAAAATGAAATTGAGAAAGCAAATGCAAAAAATTCGCAAAATAATCAAGTAAAGCCAAAAGAACAAGGTGGTGCAAATGACACTAATATCTAAGGCAGCAGGTGGATTGAGTTTAGCATCTTGTGTTCATGATATTCACAAGACCGCCTTAATATATTCAAAAAATGAATATGCTAAAGCAAGTGCTAATAGTGTTATTTCTAATTCTGTATCAAATCAAAAAGCAAATAGTATTTCATATAAAGATACACAACGCAAAAATTGGCTTGCGAAAAATAATTTTTTTGCTTCAATAAAAGAAGGCTTTGCTTCTGTCGTGGGCTATGTTAAAGGAGTAGGTAAAGCCTCTATAAGATATATTCCTAATTTTATTCTTGCCTCTTTAGCCATATTTATGGGTAAAAAGCACGATAAAATTGCTAATATTGCAACAGTTGGACTAGGAATTGTTGAAGCTATTGATTTTCTTAAAAATTCAGTAGGAATAGGACAGCGTGATGATTATTTAAATACAAAATAATGTTAAATTTTTAAAGGTGAAAAGCATATATAATAAGGTTTTTTCTTAGAAATATAAAGAAATATGAAGAAAATTTTAAAAAAAGAGCAATAATTAAACTTCACAAACATTATATGTAACGTGTGGAGAATTACACAAAAGGAGAAACAAATAAATGATTCAACCAACAAACGTACAAATGCCGATGCAAGCGCAATACCCACAACAAGGTGTAGCAAATGCCGTTAAAATAGACATTCATAATCCGCAAGCCTTTGGAACAGTTCCAAATTCTTGCATGATGCCAAGTGGACAACAACCAATATATGGCATGCCATATGTACCAATGTATTCAGATGCAGGCATGACAAATCCAATGGCATATCAACAATTTATACCAACGTATAATCAACAATATCAACCACAATTGATGGCACCACAGGCTACTGAAATGCCTCAAAGCGTTATGACTCCTGAACAACCTGTTATTGTACAACCTCAAGTACAAGTTCAACCACAACAAATTATTGAACAACCTCAAGCAGCTCAAGAAGCTCAAGCTCAACCTGTTCAAGAAGCACAAACACAAGCCGTACAACCCGAAGTTGTACAAGCTCAACAACCTGCTCAAACAGTAGATGTTGATGCTTTAGTTAACGATTTAAAAAGCACAGACGCTAATGTAAAAGGCGAAGCGATTAAGAAAATCGCAGGATATGCTCAAGAAGCTCCTGAAGTAGCATTACAAGTTGTTTCTGAACCAATTATGCAATCATTGGTTGATATAATTAAAGAAGATACTTCAAATCTTCCGGGACCAACAGCAGAACAACAAAAAGTAATGGATAAAATTCAAAAAGGTGAAAAATTAACTGCAGAAGAACAAGCAATTGCTGAACAACAATCTTCACCTCAAGAAGTAGCAAATCACAATAAAACAATTGCAATTTACACACTTGCAATGATTCAAAAACTTCAAAGAGAAGAATTAAATCAATATATTGAATCTCAAAAAGCAAATGGTCAACAAGCAATTGCTCCTTTAAATATCAATGATTTAATCGGTTATAATGAAATGGCGGATATTGCACAAAATTCAAAAGATGAAAATCTAAAGTTAGCTGCAATTGAAGCGTTAGGTCACGTTGTTGAACCACAAGACAAAACAATGATTGAACCTATTTTAACTGAAGCTCAAAAATCTCAAAATGAAAATGTAAAAAATGCAGCAAATGAAGCAATGGCAAAATTTGCAGCATAAAATATAAAAGTTGGTTGAATAATTAAATAAAAATCCTGTCATTTGACAGGATTTTTATTTGTTTTTAGGTGAATAAATATTTAAATATATCCAATATGAAGAAAGAATTTTTTTAATATAGTTTTTAGTTTCTAAATATGGGATGTTTTCTATAAATACGTCTATTTCATCTGATGATATTGTTGAATCATTTAGCCATTTTTTGATGTTTCCGGGCCCTGCATTATATGCAAGGATAGATAAAAACTCGTTATTGTTAAACATATTCATTAGATATTTAAAATAATCTAGTCCCATCTCTATATTTTCGCTTGGGTTTAGCAATGATTCTTTTGATACATCTCTTTTTTCGATGAAATTTGCAGTCCCTTGCATTAATTGAGTTAGCCCTAGTGCTCCAACTGAGCTTTTGGCGTTTTTGTCAAAGTGGCTTTCTTCTCTAATAAGGCTTAAAAATAAATAAGGACTTTGATTATTTTTGTGTGCAAAATTGTTGATTTCTTCTTCGTAAAATATAGGGTAAACCAATTTTAACATTTGATTTGAAAAGAAATTTTCATTTTCTTTTTGATTTTCTTCATTGTCATCTGTATCTTTTAGGTTTAACAATTCTTCTTTTGCGAGATTTATTGCAAGAGTAGTATTCCCTTTTTTGAATGCAACCCAAGATTTAATATATTCATCATCTATTTTGAAACTGTCAATTAATTCCCAATCGTTTAGGTTTGCTAATTCTAAAAGAGTTTTGTCTTTGAAAATTATTTTGTTTAGATTATCGATATTATAAGGGTTAATAGGCTTTTTAATCATCATTTTTTTTGATTTTGATTTTTTTAATTGTCTTGCCGACATAAAAGCATAGTAACTCATCGGATACATTTTTATTGTTCTGAGAAATATTTCTCGTGCTTGTTGATTTTTATGGAGTTTTAACAGTGATTTAGCATACCAATATGATATTCTTGGTGCATCTTGTGTATTTGAATAAAGTTCAAAATGTTTTTTTGCTATTTTTTCGCAATTTTGATACCTATGTTCTTTATAGTTATACCAAAATATCTCCCATAATGAGTTTGAAGCCCAAATAGAATTAGGGTATTTTTCAGATACAAATTCATATAGTTTGATTTCTCTTATTGTGTTGCTTGTTTCTGCAAGGTTATAAGCAATAGTTGGCATCACATAAGAGTTTTGAAATTTTGTGTATAATTCTTGTAAAAGTGCTGATTTATTCGCTTTTGTAATGGTTATTAATCGCTCAAGCGCACTATTTATTTCTTTTTCATCTATATCAGAATTTTGTAGATTGAAGCCTTTTAATATAATTTCTTTTTCTTTTTCAAAATTGTTTAATCCTCTGTAACACTTGGAAATTTTATACCAATTTTTTGAAAATGATGTTTTTTGATAATCATTCAATGCTTTTTCATATTGATTATTAGCTAGTTTTGCATCTGCCATAATTTCATAATCATCTTTTGAAAAGACGCAATTTATTTTTGATAATTCATCAAGTGCACTTAGTGAAAATTTGCCATAAGGAGCATAAGAAAGATAATTTAAATAACTTTCTTTTGCGATGTTTGGTGCAATATCTTTTGATAATTGAGCTGATTTATATGCGCTTGCAATTCCAAAATCGCTATTTGAATAATTTTTTTGAATATATTTAAATTTTCTTGTTAATTGTGTTTTGTTAGAAAGATTGAGCTCTTGATTTAACAATGCTTCTTGATAAAGCGCCCAAGGTTTTATATATTCATTTTTTGTGGTTTTAGATAGTTCTTTTAGTTTAATTAGACTTGTTTTTTTATCGCCTAATTTTTCTGCGCATTGATATTGTTTAAGTAGTGATAATTTGTATTTTTTAGAAATGGGTTTAATTTGTTTAAAATTATAATAAGCGTCTGAGTATTTTTCTTGCTTAAATAATTCCATCCCTTGTTTATAATATCTATTTGCTTTTTTTTCGCAAGTAAATTTGTAATAAATTCCAGATAGCGCAATTAAAAGTATGATTAAAATTGCAAGCAACTGCTTTAGTGTTGTTGTATTCATATAATTAATATAACTTACCTTTTTATTTTAGTGCAAATTGTAACTAAACTTTTAATATATCAAAAGAGGGTGTTTATGTTGTGTGTTTAAAATAATATTTAATTATGATTATTAAATATTACCTATATATACCGTTTGAGGAAGTGTTAATAAAAAGCCTTTGATTTCTCAAAGGCTTTTTTGATTAGTAATTGTTTTCTGAAATTTCAAAATAGCTCTTAGGATGAGCGCATATAGGACAAACTTCGGGAGCTTCTTTTGAACATACATGGAAACCGCAATTTCCGCATTCCCAATTTTGTTCTTCTTCTCT
Organism: Candidatus Gastranaerophilales bacterium; assembly: GCA_944324915.1. Lineage (GTDB taxonomy): Bacteria > Cyanobacteriota > Vampirovibrionia > Gastranaerophilales > Gastranaerophilaceae > RUG14156. The sequence continues at coordinate 6,828 of CALUYD010000020.1, forward strand.
GTTAAATACAATTCCTTGTTCAATATTTTGAATTAATTTTTTGTATCTTTCTTCGTGGTGTTTTTCAATTTTTGCAACGCCATCAAATAGTCTTGCTATTTCGTCAAATCCTTCTTCTTTTGCAACACGAGCAAATTCAGGATACATTGATGTATTTTCATAGTTTTCGCCCGCTGCGGCATCTTTTAGATTTGACATTGTGTCATTGATTTTGCCGTCATGTAAAAGTTTAAACCAGATTTTAGCATGTTCTTTTTCATTGTTTGCAGTTTGTTCAAATATTTTTGCTATTTGATTATAACCGTCTTTTTTTGCTTTTGAAGCATAATAAGTATATTTGTTTCTTGCTTGGGATTCGCCTGCAAAAGCTTCTTGTAAGTTTTTGTAAGTTTTTGAGTTTTTAAAATCCATAAGTTACCCCTCTATTGCTTGTCTACAATCTTCACAAATACCGTCATTGTTTAAAGCTCTATATTTCCAGCAGCGAGCGCATTTTTCGCCTTTTGCTTTAAGAACTTTAATTTTATATCCATCTTGAGAATATTCGCTTAGTGTATCCTCATTGATATCTGAAGTATAAACATGAGATACAATATATAAATCATCCAACAGATTAGAATATTTTTCTAATAATTCTGTTTTTTCTTTGTTGTCTGATGTTATAACTATATCAACTTCAAGAGATGAGCCAACTACTTTAGGTTCTGATGAGCGCAATGGTTCAATTGCTTTTGATACAATTTCTCTTGTTTTGAGCAACTGTGAAAATTCTTCATCTAATTTTTCATTTATCCATTCATCTTTTGCTTTTGCCCAATCTATCAGAAGTGCTGATTCGCAAGGTTTTTGGCAAGGTTGCATATTTTGCCAAATATCTTCTGCTTGATGTGGCATAACAGGAACTAAAATAGATATTAGTGTATGTAATATTTCATACATTACAGTTTGGCATGCTCTTCTTGATAGAGATTTTTTGCCTTTTGTGTATAGTCTGTCTTTTACAATATCAAGATAGAATGATGATAAATCAGTACTTGCAAAGTTTTGCAAATGTTGGAAATATTTATAGAATTCGTATGTTTCAAATGCCGAATCAACATTTTTGATTAGTTGAGCTAATCTTGATAGTGCAAATTTATCAATTTCTTCTAAATCTTTATATTCAACATAGTCAGCTTTAGGATCAAAATCAAACAAGTTACCCAATAAAAATCTTATTGTGTTTCTTGTTTTTTTGAATACTTCAACTAATTGTTTGATTAAGTTATCGCCGATTTTAACATCATTTCTGTAATCAACGCTTGCTGCCCAAAGTCTTAAAACGTCTGTTCCATAGATTTTAATAATTTCTTGCGGAGTAACAACATTGCCTAAAGATTTAGACATTTTTCTTCCTTCGCCGTCAAGCACAAAACCGTGAGTTAAGACTGATTTATATGGAGCACATTCTTTTGTTGCGCTTGCAATTAATAGTGATGATTGGAACCAGCCACGATGTTGGTCTGAACCTTCAAGATACATATCAACAGGAATTACATCAGAACCGTCTGTTTGAAATTCGTCTTTTCTTTGTTCTACAACAGCACTCCATGATGAACCCGAGTCAAACCAAACATCCATAATATCATTTTCTTTTTCAAACTCACTGCATCCGCATTCGCAAACAAAACCTTGTGGGATAAAGTCTTTTGCTTCATATTTAACCCAAGCGTCAGAGGATTCATTTTTGAATTTTTCAGATATTATTTTTATTGTTTCTTCATTGATAATAGGTTTTTTGCATTTTTTACAATATAAAATCGGTATAGGAACACCCCATGCTCTTTGTCTTGAAATACACCATTCAGAACGATTTTCAACCATGTTTGAAATTCTTTTTTCACCTGATGCGGGATACCATGTAACATTTTTGATATTTTCTAATGTTGTATCTTTAAACATTGATACTTTAACAAACCATTGAGGAGTTGAACGGTACATAACAGGATGTTTACATCTCCAACAATGCGGATAAGAGTGTGTAATTGTTTGTGATTTAACTAATGCGCCACATTCTTTTAATTTGTCTATCACCATTGAGTTACCTTTATAATAAGGAACTCCTTCTAAATCCGGTACTTCTTTTGTCCAACAACCTCTGGCGTCAAATGGTGAGAATGTTTCAATACCGTATTTTTGACAAACTTCCCAGTCTTCAAGACCATGACCCGGGGCAGTGTGAACTGAGCCTGTACCAGCGTCAAGTGTAACGTGTTCTCCTAGTATTAATAGGGATTTTCTATCATACAAAGGATGTTTCGCTTCGAATTTTTCAAATTCGCTACCTTTTAGACTTCCAAGCAGTTTAATATTTTCCCATTCAACATCTTTAATAAATGAATCCATTAAATCAGTTGCAACAAAATAATTTTCACCATTGTATTCAAAAATTGTGTAGTCAAATCTTGCATTTAAGCATATTGCAAGGTTTGATGGAATTGTCCAAGGTGTTGTTGTCCAAATGATAGAGTTTAATTTGTTATTTGAATTTATATTTGCTTTTTTGTAAATTTCTTGTTCGTTTAAAATGTTGAATTTAACATATATTGATTCTGAAGATACATCTGCATATTCGACTTCAGCTTCAGCTAGAGCTGTTTCGCAATTAGCGCACCAATAAACAGGCTTTAAGCCTTTTTGAATATAACCTTTTTTATACATTTGCCAGAAAAGCTCAACCTGATGAGCTTCAAATTCAGGCGCAATTGTTACATAAGGATGCTCCCAATCGCCCAATACACCAAGACGTTTGAAATTTTCTTCTTGTCCTTTAAGATTTTTTGCTGCAAATTCACGGCATTTTTGTCTTAATTCTAATGGAGTTAGTGCATTTCTTCCGCCTTTGATGTTTTTTACAACCGCATTTTCAATAGGAAGACCATGTGCGTCATACCCCGGAATATAAGGTGTATAATAACCGCATTGAGTTTTATATTTTAAAATAATATCTTTTAAAATTTTATTTAAAGCATGCCCGATATGAATTTTATCTGAGCTTAAATAAGGAGGTCCATCGTGAAGAATAAAGCTCTTTTTGCCTTTATTTTTTTCAAGCATTTTTTCATAAATTTTATTTTCTTCCCAGAATTTTTGAATTTCAACCTCTCTTACTGCTGCATTTGCTCTCATGGCTAATGTTGTTGAGGGAAGATTAAGTGTATCTTTTAATTGCTTTTCTTCTATCATTTTTCATCCTCTTTATTGTTATTGCTAAATTCAATTATACTATAAATATAATTCTTTAGAAAATTTTATTATGATTTTGGGAAAAATTTTAAAACTTGAGTGTTTGTGATAGAATAATTAAAGCTAAAACTTTGGTTGAGGAGAAAAATAGATAAAATGGCTCTAATAGACATACTTTTAAAAGTTTTTAAAGATCCTAATATTAGAAAAATCAATAAAATCATGCCTATTGTAGATAGGATAAATGAACTTGAAGAAGAATTTTCAAAATTATCTGATGAAGAATTAAAGGCAAAAACTGCTGAATTTAAAGAGATTTTATCAAAAAGACCAACTTCATTTGATATAAAACAAGATAGAATTTTAGAAAAACAAGCTCTTGATGAGATTTTACCTGAGGCTTTTGCAACAGTAAGAGAAGCTGGTAAGCGTGTTTTAAATTTAAGACATTTTGATGTTCAATTAATTGGCGGTATTTTTCTTCATGAAGGTCATATCGCTGAAATGAGGACAGGTGAAGGTAAAACATTAGTTGCAACTTTACCTGCTTATTTAAATGCACTAACAGGAAAAGGTGTTCATGTAGTAACTGTAAATGATTACCTTGCAAAACGTGACAAAGATTGGATGGGTCGCATTTATGAATTTTTGGGTTTATCAGTTGGTGTAATTTTATCAAGCGGTAAATATAACAGCTATGAAAACAAAAAAGAAGCATATAATTGCGATATTACTTATGGAACAAATAATGAGTTTGGTTTTGATTATTTGCGCGATAATATGGCATCTGATGTTGATGCTTTAGTTCAAAGACCTTATAATTATGCAATTATTGATGAAGTGGATTCAATTTTAATCGATGAAGCAAGAACTCCTTTAATTATTTCAGGTCGACTTGAAAAATCTGCCCAAACTTATAAATTAATGGCGCAAGTTGCTCCAATTTTGGAAAAAAATAAAGACTACGAAGTAGATGAAAAAAATAAAAATATAATTTTTACCGAAGAAGGCGTTATAAGAGCTGAAAAATTATTAAATGTTGATGAACTTTTCGATATGAAAACTCAATATGCTCATCATCTTTTGCAAGCTCTAAAAGCTAAAGAATTATTTATCAAAGATACTGATTATGTTGTTAAAGATAATCAAATTATGATTGTTGATGAATTTACAGGAAGAATTATGGAGGGTCGTCGTTGGTCAGATGGGCTTCATCAAGCAATTGAAGCTAAAGAAGGTGTTAAAATTCAAGATGAAACTCAAACATTAGCTTCAATTACTTTCCAAAATTTATTTAGATTGTATCCTAAATTATCCGGTATGACAGGTACGGCAATGACTGAAGAAGCCGAATTTGGTAAGATTTACAATCTTCAAGTTACGCAAATTCCAACTAATAAAGAAGATAAAAGAATTAATTACCCTGATGTAATTTATAAAACAAAAGAAAAGAAATATGAATTTGTTGCTCAAGAAATAGCTCAAATGGCAAAAATCGGAAGACCGACTTTGGTTGGTACAATTTCTATTGAAAAATCCGAATATCTATCAAAATTATTAACAAAAATGGGTATTAAGCATAATGTGTTAAATGCTAAACACCATGAAAAAGAAGCATACATCATTGCTCAAGCAGGAAGATTGGGAGCTGTTACCATTGCAACAAATATGGCAGGTAGAGGTACTGATATTCTTTTGGGTGGTAATGCTGAATATTTAGCTAAAGAAGAATTAGATAAGGCTAAAATTGATTCAACACACCCTGATTATGAAAGATTGAAAAATGAGGCTTTAGATAAAGCAAGAAAAATAACAGAAGAAGAACACAAAAAAGTTGTTGAATTAGGTGGATTGCATGTAATAGGTACAGAGCGTCACGAATCTCGTCGTATTGATAACCAATTAAGAGGTCGTGCAGCTCGTCAGGGAGACCCTGGGTCAACTAAATTTTTCTTATCTTTAGAAGATGATTTAATGAGAATTTTTGGCGGTGAAAAAATAATTCAACTGATGAATATGTTAAATGTTGAAGAAGATACCGCTATTGAAAATGTTTTAATAACTCGTCAAATTGAATCTGCTCAAAAGAAAGTTGAAACATATCATTTTGATGTTAGAAAATCAGTTCTTGAATATGATGATGTTATGAATATTCAAAGGGAAAAATTCTATTATCAAAGAAGAAAAGTTCTTTTAAGCAATAATCTTCAATCTGATATTAAATTTATGATTTCAAAAGAAACAGAGCGTATTTTGTCTCAATACATTAATAAAGATATGTCCCCTCAAGAATATGTTTGGGATGATATTGTTATGCTTGTTAAGGAATTTGTTAGTATATTTCCTCAAACAAAAGATAAAATTAAACCTGAAGATATTAAAGATTTAAGAGCATCAGAAATTTTGGAAAAAATGAAGATGCTATCAAATGAAGCATATAAAGAATTTGAAATAGAAACAGTAAATAGCTTTAATGAAGTAATGTCAAAGTATTATGGTGAAAATTATGTTGTTCAAGAACCGTTTAGAGATGATAACATTGTAAGAAATGTTGAAAAAGATATTCTGCTTCAAGTCGTTGATGCTAAATGGATTGATCATTTAGGAAATATCGATATGCTAAAAGATTCAATCGGTCTTGTTGCTTATGGTCAAAAAGACCCACTAATTGAATACAAAAAAGAAGCATATAATTACTTTAATGCTCTAATGGGTGAAATTCAATCAGAAACTGTTCAACATTTATTTAGAGCTAAATTTGGCGTTCAAGTTGTTAGCGAATAGCGTAAAGATGTTTCAATAAAAAAAGAGGTATATAACCTCTTTTTTTTATTAGTGACAAATCTAATCTACAATCATGACAACGACACCAGAGCCACCTTTTCCTGCGCCTCCCCATGCTGTTCTTGCGGCACCTCCGCCACCACCTGTGTTATCTGCACCTGGCTCTGATGTACCATCACCGGCTCCACCAAGACCTCCAGTGGAACCTGCACCTCCGCCACCGCCAGCAAACCATTCGCAGTCAAATTGGATACCATCTCCACCTTTATACCCTGGAGCACCTCCTTGACTTTGCTCTCTTGTTGTAGTGCCACCCCAAACTATTCCACGTCTGCCACCTACTGCAGAAATTGTTTGAGAGGCAGAGCCAAACGAAGTTGTTCCGCCAGGTTCATTTATCCAACCAACTCCTCCTTCACCAATTGTAACGACATATCTATAATTCTGAGTTATTGCAAAACTTGTTTTTTTCGTTTTTCCGCCACTGCCACCACCAGAGTCAGCACTACCGCCAGAATTAGAGCCTGCTCCACCTGCACCAACTACAAACAATGTTACATTTCTGCTGTTTAGTGCGACAAACGTTCCGGATGATTTTAAGTATATTTTTTGTTTTCCTTCTGTTGAAAGTGTTTCAGTATATGAACCGTCGAATTGAAACGCTAGTTTTGATGCTTCACACACACCATTTTTTAAATCATACCCACTAACACATCCTGTACACACCCCCGTTGTAGTGTTACATGTAGAACAATTTGCAGTTTTTGATGAACATGTCTTACATGCAGTTGATGATCCTTGTCCTGTTAAATCATTATATTTTCCACTTCCACATGCTGTCTTATTTGTTCCGCCTGTACAATAATATCCCTTAGGACATGTTGTACAACTTGT
>CALUYD010000021.1 GCA_944324915.1 Candidatus Gastranaerophilales bacterium
ACTTGATTCAGCATCTTACCATGTTTATTTAAGATACTATACCTATTAAGACCCTGAAACGAGTTCAGGGTGACGGGTTTATTATGTTTTGTCATGCTGAACTTGATTCAGCATCTTATTGATTTAAGACCCTGAAACAAGTTCAGGGTGACAGAGTTGTCAAGACCCTGAAGCTAGTTCAGGGTGACGGGTTTAAATTTAGAGTGACGGGTTTAAGTTCAGAAAAAAAGAAATTTGACTATTGAATAATATACAAACCTAAAGGAAATTATGAGTTACACGTCTATCCCAATTAATTTCTTTTTCAATAATTTTAGCAGGAATACCTGCTATTATAGTATTTTCTTCTAAAAACACTTTATTAACAAGTGAACAAGCTCCAATAATTGAATTTGAAGGTATTTTTGCTCCTTTTAGAATTACAACTTTTGCTCCAATCCAAACATGGTCTCCTATTATTGTATCTTGTGGAGTATTTTTTACTTGTCTTGTATTTATATCGTATATTGTATGTCCATCATTAGGTCTAATTGTAATATCATAACTTAACATACAATCTTTCCCCAATATTACTTTAGTATTTTCTGAGGATACGAGAAAAAAATTCGCATCTTTTATTGTAGTATATTCGCCAATTTCAACAATATTATTGCGTCCAGCTACGATTGTGGTATCCCTATATACATTAAATGGGTGTATTTTTACCAAACTATTTTCTTTGCAAGAAATATGACATTTTTTTACAACAGTAAATGGTTCATAAATCTCCACTCTTGAATTTTTTCCCCATATACTAACCGTTAAATTTTTTATTTTAGGATTTTTAATTATTGTTCCATCTTGTTTTATCAAGACAAAATTTTTTCGATATTTCTTTTTCAGAAAATAATTCTCAATCCGTTTTTTGAAAGTTGACCAATATGAGCACTTATTAAGCGAAATTATTTTAATTTTTTTAAAATAATTATTTAAACTCTTTTCTACAATATTAGGTTTTTCTAAACATATCAAAATACAATCTGCGTTTTGTTTATATATTTCTGATATTCGAACTACTTTGTAGCTAAAATCTTCTTTAATGGAATTATTTAGCTCATATTTTTTATCTGCTACCCCAATTATATTTAAATCTGAAAGATTATAATTGTTATATGTTTCAGTGAAAAATTTTCCTGTTCCATATATTAAAACACGCTTATTTTTTAGTTTTTTCTTTAATCTGTTTATTTTTTTTGCTAATGCATTGCTAAACACTAAAAACCCCGAATATATAAAGCATTAATCTTATATTTTAGTTAATTTTATTGCATCATTTTAACATGAAACCTTATATTTAACAAACTTCATGCGATTTTTTGCAATTTTAGTTTTTTTAATCAAAAATAAAATATATAATTAGAGGAAAGAATTTTACTTTCTATACCAAGGTTTAAATTCTTCAATTTCATCAAGAGTTTTTTTGGTGAACATATTTTTTCTTTACTTTCTAATGGTATTTTTTAAACTAAAATCTATATAATTTGTTATAATATTACATAAAAATAAGAATATTATCAATATAGATAACTTTTCAATGGATTTATAAAAAATAATATAACCTCTAATATAAAAAAAGAGGTTACTATGGAGCTAAAGAAAAAATTAGGCAAACGAATACAAGAATTGCGTCTAAAAAATAATTGGAAGCAAGCAGAGCTTGCAGAAAAAGTCGGCATTGCAAACAAAACTCAAAGTTGTATTGAAACAGGCAAAAATTTCCCTTCATCCGAATTAATAGAAAAATATGCCAAAGCCTTTAATGTTAAGTTGTCTGATTTGTTAAATATTTCTCATATTGAAGATACAAGTGTTTTATTAAAAGAAATTCAAAATATTTTAAATAACGCAAATGACGAGGAAATTAAATTAATTTATAAAATAGTAAAAAGTATAGTGAATTAATTTATTTAAGGCGGTTATGCGAGTTTTTTGCAATTTTAGTTTTTTTAATCAAAAATAAAATATATAATTAAAGGAAAGAATTTTGATAAAAAAGCTAAGCACAATTAAAGGTGATTTTTTTGGCGGAGTTATTGCAAGCATAATAGCGCTTCCGCAAGCTCTTGCTTTTGGCGTAGCATCAGGACTTGGCGCAGTCGCTGGGGTTTGGGGTGCTATAATTTTATCATTTGTTACAGCTCTTGTGGGTCTAAATTGTCCTGTAATATCAGGTCCGACAGGTCCGAGCGCTATTATTATTGCTCATATTTATGCACTTATGAGCGGTGATATTTCAAGCGTGTTTTTGATTTTAGCGTTTAGCGCAATAATTCAGATGATAATATCAATAACTTCAATCCCATCATTAATAAAATATATCCCATATCCTGTAATATCAGGGTTTTTAAGCGGTATAGGCATAATAATTATAATATTGCAAATTTCTCCGATTTTGGGAGGTGAAAATTATTCATCAGTATTAATTGCGCTAAAAAATATACCTTTATGTATTCAAAATATTAATTTTGATACGGCTTTATTGGGTTTAATTTCTCTTTTGATTGTATTTTTAATTCCAAAGAATATTTCAAAATATGTTCCATCGCAAATTATAGCCTTGATTTTAGGCAGTTTAATTTGTTATTATTTTAATTTTGAAGCAGATAAAATTTCTGCTATTACTTTTGAAATTCCAAAATTTGCACTTCATAATTTTAATTTTTCGATTTTATCAAATTCATTAGCAATAGCTTTATCAATATCATTCGTTTTAACCTCTGAAAGCCTTTTAACAGGGCTTGTTATGGAATCTTTAGCTAAGAAAAAATATAACCCTAAAAAACTTGTTTTTTCTCAAGGTTTGGGAAATTTAATTTGTTCATTTTTTGGCGTTATGCAGGGTTCTGCTGCTACTATGAGAAGTGTTGCAGCGTATAAGGCGGGTGCAACTACAAAATTAAGCGCTATTTTTTCATCTTTAATATTATTAATTGCCTTATATAAATTTTCTTTTTTAATTTCTCAAATTCCAATATGCACCCTAAGCGCTATTTTAATTAAAATCGGATATGATATTTTAGATTTAAAAATATTTAAGATAATAAAACATGCACCAAAAGACGATGTTTTAACTTTGTGTATAGTTATATTTTTAACTGTTTTTTATAATTTAATTTTTGCAATTATTACAGGTATTGTTTTAGCTTCAATTCTTTATGCAAAAAGAATAGCTGATAATACAAATATTAAAGAAACATATAATCCTGAAGGTTATAGTTCAGATGAAGCAAAAGCAGAAAAAGAATCACACTATAAAATCAGAATTTTACATATAGACGGGCAATTTTTCTTTGGTTCAATCAGCCAAATTGTTTCTCATTTTGATGAAATGCTTGGTGTTGAATATATAATTTTAACTTATCCTAATTCTCATAAATTAGATATGTCAGCAATATTTGCTCTTGAAGATATAATTTTAAGACTTGATGCGCAAAAGATAAAACTTTGTTTTGTGGCTTCTTTTGATGAAATATATAATCAGCTTGAAGCTATTAAGAAAGAAGGTTTTGATTTGTTATTGTATAAAAATGAGCAAGAAGCAATTGATTTTGCGCTTGAAAATATTAGGGTGTAAAAATGATAAGACGTAATTTTGTCGGTACTGTTAACGGATTATTAGCTTCAATAAGTTACGGAACAAACCCTTTGTTTGCAATTCCTTTGTACGCTTGTGGTTTTAGCGTTAATTCGGTATTATTTTATCGATATTTTTTTGCGGTGCTTATTTATGTATTTATAATTAAATTTATTAAAAAAATATCTCTGAAAGTTTCTTTTAAACAAATGATATTTTTGTTTATTTTGGGATTGTTATTTTCTTTTTCATCTTTAACTTTATTCAAAAGTTTTAAATTTTTAGATTCCGGCATAGCTTGTACGATTTTATTTGTATATCCTATGTTTACGGCGATTATAATGGCGATATTTTTTAAAGAAAAGATAACTTTGAAAGTTGTATTATCTATGTTTTGCGCTTTTGTTGGGATTTTTCTTTTATCGGTTAATAATGTAAGCTCAAAAATTGACCCTTATGGTATTGTGCTCGTTTTATCTTCAGCTTTACTTTATGCTCTTTATATGGTTGGAGTTAAAAAATTTCCTTATATAAACCACTTGAAAGCTGAAAAATTAAATTTTTATACTATGTTGTTTGGTTTATTGGTGTATGTTTTTACTTCAAAATTTGGGTTTAATCTTGATACTATTGATAGCGTTAAACATTTGTTTTTTCTTCTTATGTTGTCTATTTTTCCTACGATTATTTCAATTGAGACGATTAATATTGCAATTAAATTGATAGGCTCTACTAAAACAGCTATTTTAGGCACTCTTGAGCCTTTGAGTGCAATTTTCTTTGGGGTTTTGTTTTTTGGTGAAAGATTAAATTTTAGGTCTGTTTTTGGAATTATTTTGATATTGTGCGGTATTTCTTTTGTTGTTGTTCAAAAACAAAAAAATACAGGATCTCAAAATTAGATTTTAAGACCCTGTATTGATTAAAAATTATTGTTTTTTATATCCGCATTTTGGACAAACATTGTCTTTTAGTGAAATACCGCATAAAGGACAACGCTCAAGAGTTTTATTTACTTCATATTCTTCAGATGCGGCATTTACTCCGCTTGTGAATGTTATTTTTGAAATGTTTAATTTATCTTTTAATAAGTCATAAACAATTTTAATCATACCTTCAACAGTCATTGTTTCTTTGGTTACAACAAGTCTGCAATCAGGGTATGCTGTTGCTAATTCTGTTTTAAAGGCTTCACCTTTCATTGTGTTTTGTGGAGCGCCGTTTTTAATTCCTTGTTTTTCATAAACTTCTAAAAGAGCAGGTAAAAGCGGGTCATCATGTCTTAGAATTGTTGCATGGTCAAAGTTTTTTAATACTTCCCAAGCTGTTTTTTGTATTTCATTGCAAGGAAATACCATATTTACACCTGTGTTTATACTGTCTTCTACTTCAATAGTTAAAACACCTGTGTGTCCGTGTAAATATTGAGCTTCTCCTTTAAAATTGTAAAATCTATGGGCATACTGTAGGTCAAAAGTTGTAATTGATTTCATTTTAATCTCCTTTATAGTATAAACTAAAACATATTTTTCGTATTTTATTATTTTGCCATAAATGCAAAAACATATAAATAAACGAAAGTTTAAAATTGCCTGACAATTTTTTGTGTTTTTTGTTTTTATATATTTATAAGTTATGTAGTGTAAAGAAAGGTTTTTTATGTGTTTTAATATGCCGCCTGCTTATGCAAAAGCTCCTATGTTTGTAAGAGAAATGAATGGTGCCGGAGAAGCCTATGGAACAAAGCAAAGCTATGTAAATATTCAAGATGTTGCAAATATTGAGCAAGTTTCCGCTAACCATTGGGAAGGAAAGTCTAAAAGCGGTTTAAAAAATTTAGATGGTTCTGATAGAGTTTATCATTTTGATAATCAAGGCGCTCAACAGATTGTAAATTATATGGCATAATAAAAAAACTAGCAATAATTAATTTTTACCTGTTTTCTATAAGTAAAGAAAGCAGGTATTATTATGAATATTTTTCCCATTAGCAATTTAACTTTTAATCAAAGAATATATAAAAATTCTTTTAGATATGTTGATAATCATAGTTTAAAATGTGATACGATTTCTTTTTCAGGCAAGAAAAAACCTGTGCAAAATGATTTTCAAAATATATCATCCGGAGTTAGTTTGGGTAAGAAAGTTTTGAAAAATTTAAGAACAAGCGAACTTTCTTATGAAGATTTAAGTAAAATTTTAAATGATATTTCACCTGTTGAAATTAATGTAAGGCCACTAAAAGAGTGCCCTGTTTTAAATATGAATACAGCAGGAGCTCCTGTTGCTCATATGTTGCCTTTATATGGTTTTGATTTTAGATTAAAACAAGCGAGTATTTATCTTGGGAATTTACCTAAAACTGCTAAAGAAAGAGCAGATTTTGTTGCTAATTTAGCTCATGAATATACCCATGTATTGCAAAGAGCTCAAGATGATAATTATTATGGAATTTTAAAATATACACAAAATCCTCAAAAGGTTTCTTTTATTGCCAGAGCCTCAAAACAAGCCATGGATGAAATTGTAAAAACTTGTCAAATGACACTTTTTGAAAATCAAGCACAAGTAAATAAAGTATTAAATTCTATTATTAAAAGTAGATTTGATATTGAAAAAGTGTTGGATAGTTCTAATTTTGAAGATATTATTTCAGATATAGCACAATTTGTTTCATTAAATTTAGATATGGATTTTAATGAAGTAAAAGATGCAATGAGCGCTTGGATTAAAAAAGAAGCATTGAATGAAAAAGAAGCATATACTGTAACGCTTGAAGTTTTGGAGGCTTCAAAGTTCGATGCTGTAACAAGAGCAAAAAGAGTTTTGAGCAGAGAACTTTATTCTTATATCGCTAAATCTTTAATCTAATTCTGATAAGGAAAAATTTTTACCAAGTTTATTTTGCAATTCTTCTAATAATTCTGATGGGCTCATTTCAAGACCTTCTGAAATTTTCCATAAGGTTGTTAAGTTTATATTTTTGCAAATGCCTAGTTCTGCTTCTCGCCAAGTAGATTTAGACATTGAGGCTTCTGCTGATATTTTATAGATAGTTTTGTTGCTTGCTTTTCTGTGGGATTTAATAATATCGCCAAGTGTCTTAATTAGTATTATATTGTTATTTTTAGCCTTATTTTGCATATTCTAATTTTAGTTGTAAATTAGTATTACTAGGTTGCTATGGCAATCTAGTAACTTGACTAATATTTTTTAATTCGATTTTGTTGTACTTATAAGTTTTGAAATGATTATAAAAAAATATATTCCTTTGATATTTTTAGTGTTTATAACCGTTACAAATTATTGTAGTGCTTATGAAGCAATAGTGCATAAACATAACGAATCATCTTATAATCATGCTTGGTGCTCTATGCATAAAGGAATTGAGGAATTTCAAAATAATGATTTTACAAGAGTTGATTGTTTGACGGATTGCAACGCAGTAGAGTTTGATTTTGCCCCTAAATGGGCAGAGGCTATTGGTCAAGCGCTTCATTATCAAAGAATGACAGGAAAAAGAGGGAAAGTTGTTTTGATTTTGGAAAATCCGCAAAAAGAAATGGTTTATTATTATAGGGTTTTGGAGTTGGCTAAAATTTATGATTTTGATGTTGAATATGTGACATCGAAAATACTTGATTTGGATAATTTGGGCAGATGCCCATATTTAGATTGTAAATGTAATAAAGTAAAATAATTCTATTGTTCACCCAATATATAAATCGGAAGGTCGTATTTTTGGACAAAATTCAAGTAGTCTTGAGGAATTTTATCAATTGAATTTACTCTTGCTACAAAAGCATTTATTTTTGGATTATATAAATTTACTTCATTATTTTCTCTTTTATTAAATAATTCATCTTGTGCTTTTTGTATTGCTTTTTTGATTTTTTTGCCTGTAATTCTTTTTCTTTTTATAGAGTATGTTTTATCATCCTTAATTTGAGATAGATATTTTTTAGAAGCTATTAATTCATATAATTCTATATATTCTTCATCATTTAATTCTAATTCTTTTTTTATTATGGATGGGAGATTGATTCTGTATATGCTTAATCTTGAATGATCTGATATAACATCAACAAATAGATTGAAATCTTTTCTTGCGCCAGAGGTTTGATTTGAGTCTGAGGCGTTTGCAATATTAACATTTTCAGCTTCTAAACTTACACCAAATTTTCTGTTTAAAAAAGTCATAGCATTGTCTAAAGAAATATAAGAGCTACATAAAAAACTACTGTTTTCAGTATTTGAAAGCGCATTTATTGCTTCTAAATTAATTGCTCTATTACACCCATGGAACAACAACCTTAATGAATCATAAGTAACTTCAGGAGCAAATCCAAATTTAGATAAATTAGTATCTTGATTTATTTTTGTAAAATCTATTACTTTATAATCAACGCCTTGATAATTAATTTTTGGAATTAAATCTTTTCTTATGATTTTACTTGTGAATATTAATTGACCAAATGAATTAATTTTATTAAGCGAATTTTGAATAGGCATTTGCCTTTTTTCTTCGAGTGCATCTGAAAAATATTCGTAAAATTCATCGCTAACTCCTTTTAAATCTGCTTCAGCCATAATTTTTGCTATTGTGTAATCGTCTTTGTGTCTGAATAAGGAGGCTGTATAATCTGCTGAAACTTGATTTTTATTGTATTTTTCAAGCCAATGATGATTTTTAATAAGCTCAAAAATTCTATCTTTTATTTCTCTTGGGAATTTATATTTTTTAAGAATATCTTTTGCATAAAGCGCTGAAAATTCAGGATGGGATTTGTCGATTATACCTTCTGATTTTGCTATATCGTGTAAAATTGTGGCAAATTTCAAACAAGTTTTATCAAGATTGGATAAATTTTGATAATTTTTATTAGACATAGCTTTCTGTAAAACCGTCAAAATATGAATATCGACTGAAAATTGTTGAGTTAGATGTTGTTGTTTTCCAATTACATTGATGAATTCAGGCATGCCCTCAATTAGCGAATTTAGTGCATTATCTAAATCTTTATTGCCTGTTATAATTGAATTTTCTTTAATGAATTTTGTTGCTATTGATAAAACTTTTCCTTCTGTTTCATCATCTGATAATTTATTTAAATTGATTATTCCGTTATAGCCTATAATTTCTCCAAAACCATTTTTTATGGGTGAAATATCTAATTTATTCATTATTTTATCTTGTTTATCTTGGGATAAATTTTCAAATATAGCTGATAAATCTTCTAAAAATTTTTGTCTTGGATATTTAAGGGGTAATCCTTGTTTTTTATATTTAGAAAAATCAGTTTTTGCTAATAATTTTTCTAATTGAGGATTATTATTTGCAAAAAATCCTCTCATCATGTTGTGTATATTTTCATCACTTACTTGGGTTGGAGTTATTATGGAATTTAAGGATTTAGATAATTTTTCATCAAATGAATTTATTTTTGCAATTTCATCCTCATTCAATAAATCTTTTATACTTAATAGATTTTTTATTTCATCTAATTCTTCTTTTAATTTCATTTTTTCTTTGAAACTTAAATTGTTTAAATTTACATCTGAATTTATTGTGGTATATACAGAAACTAAATTCATAATACTATTTGCGTTTTGTGTTTTTATTCCTTTTCTTTGAAGCAAAGTAATAAGAGTATTGAAATGATCTTCTTCAAATTTGGCAAAGGTAAATAAGTCATCGCCATTTATTTGACCGATATATTGAATTAATTCTTGAATTTGTTCATTATTTAGTAAGATATATAATTGTTTAAATTTATCTTTTTTTAGACTTGCAAAATTGCATAAGTCCACACAATCTATTCTATTTTGATCTATTAATCTTAATATTTTTTCATCATTTATCAAGGTTTGCATTTGTTCTAATTGAGTCTTTTTGAAATTGGCAATTTTTTTGAAAAAATACATCTCTAATTGATCTTCATCATTTAATTTTTGAATTTGTCTGTCATTTAATAAAATTCTTAATTGTTCAAATTCATTTTCTTCCATTGTTGCAAAAATGTATAAAATATGACTGTCAATTATGAAATTGTTCATTAATTTTTGTATTTTTTTATCATTAAGCAAGGTTAGTAATTGATTGAATTTGATTTCTTCTAGTTGTGCAAAGTTGTATAAATCATGAATAAAGATAGTTCTTTCGTTAATTGAATTTAGGATACTATCATTATTTAATAGCGTTTGTAATTGTTCAAATTGTTTTTTTTCTAAAGTTGCAAAATTGTGTAAATCTTGGTATCTAAGTGCTTCATCATTGACTAATTCTTGAATTTTTTTGTTGCGCAAAAAAGCTAGTAGCTGATTAGAATGTTCTTTTTTTAAAGATACAAGAAGCTCTGCGATAGTGTTTATAATTCCTTTTTTGCTATCTTCTTGTTTCCCTCTAAAAGCAATATTGTAGTTGTAATGTGTCAGCGAGTTTTTTATGTTGCTAAAAATTGTGCCTTGGCTTTTTTGGGGTCTGGATGTAAAAGAAACACTATCAAAAGATGCAAATTTTGCTAGATTGCACCTTTGGTTATCTTGTTTGTATGGGGTTATTTTGCTTGGGCTTAAGTTATTTATTCTCATTTTTTTATTTCTTTTTATATATAAAGCCACTGCATATAAAAATTTGCTTAATAGTTGTTTATTGGAATTATTTAAAAAAGAAGTTGACCAAAGCCAACTTCTTTTTAATGTCGACGGGGGACTTGTCTTTTAGCTGTAGGCGATGATAGAGTCGTACAGATAAATGATGCTGTCAATTTGCCCTTTGGGCAAATTGGTCAGTAAACCTTGGTGAAAGTCCCCATGTTAATTAGGGTTAAAAGTTGGAAACTAATGTCTATAAGCTCCCTAATATGGAACCTTTTAGCTACAGTACAAAAACATTATACAGCGAATTAATATCAATAATGAAACAGTCAACTCAAGAGTATTACAATATGAGAAATCTTTTAGGATTTAAGTGCTCATAAGAGTTGAAATTACGTTTGTAGTATAATAGTATTGTTGAAATTTTTTAGGGATATATGAATGGATATTCTGATTATAGGGAATGGTTTTGACCTTGCACATAACTTAAAAACATCATATAAGGATTTTTTGGACTTTTGTGTAGAGCGAAATAACAAAAGATTTCCTAGCATGATTAATTATGGAACAACTTTTATTGATAATATTTGGTTAAGACATTTTTGGCTTAGACAAGAAGAACTTGGCAATACTTGGATAGACCTAGAAGAAGAAATATTTAAAGTTGTTGGAGAGTTATCAAGTAATGCAAAATTTCATCCTATAACAAATCCTGATTTTAGGTTTCCAGCTATCTTTGTAATTAAAAAAGATGTCATTTATTTTAAGTTCTCTAATATAGCAGAATTTATTATGCCTGCAAATTATGATTGCCAAACAGATGAATGTGGATATAAAGAACTTGAAACAAGTGATTTTTCTAGCATACATTATTATGTCAAAGACTATGAGGGATTGATAAGGCTTATTTATGATAAGCTCAGAGAGTTCACAAAAGAGTTTGAGAAGTATCTTATTGAAAATGTATGTGTAAAATCCCAAGTTGTTTCAGATTATAAATTATCATTAAAAACAAGCAGGCTTTATGTATTAAGCTTCAATTATACC
>CALUYD010000022.1 GCA_944324915.1 Candidatus Gastranaerophilales bacterium
AACAGTACCCTAGAGCCAATTTTGATATACTCAATTTTTCGTTGATGAATCCACCTGTAAAGAGTACTTTCTGAGATATGCAGCATAATAGCTGCTTCAAAAACGGGATATAATTTATTCATCTTTACCTCCTTTGTTGCTAGCGATAATGCTTTGAGCCTTATCCATTGCTTTATCAAAAAGACTATCTTTGGTAGGTGGCAATTTAAAATCTTTGTCCACAAGCTCAATTTTGTAAGATTTTTGGTTTGACCGTTCCTTGTACACAGTTATTTTGACATCATTTGAGATGTTACCTTTGATATTGGCAATTCTACGTGTAAGTGATTTTACACTTCTATATTTTGCTCGAAATTCGGGTATATCAAAGTTATCTTCATTTGCAAGAAGCAAAAGTTGCTTGTGTAGTTCAAAACCGGACATCTTGCGAGGTTTAATTTGCTTTTTAGAAAAGATTTTAAGTACATAAACAAGGCTATCTTCCTCTACCGCGAAATCTTTTTGTGTCTGGCAAACCTTGTCCAAAATTCTTGCAAATTCTTCTTTTCTGCCAATGACATCATTTATCCTTAGTCCAAATTTGGCAAAGTCGGCTATTCTGAATTTTGTCCTATAACTGCGGTCTTTGGTTTCTTCAAGAGCTTTTAATATTTTTTGCAATTCGAGTATAATGTAAGATATAATTTGGTTGCGATTATCTAAGACTCCCTGAATTAAGTCATTTTCAGGTATGAAGCTATCATCACCTTTTTCATCTTTAATTCTTTTAAAGTTTATGCAAATCAATCTGTCTGCAACATCGTCACGTGTAAATTGAGGTGTTCTTGAAGTTACTCCAATAAAGGTTTTTGTATCAAATTTAAGCAATTTCATATCGGAGTATAATTCTCTTTTTTGAATTGTCTGTCCTGTTGATATGGAAGCTAATTTGTCATTTAGCCACGGTGTACCTGTGTCAACATTATCAAGTATTGCGAGATGAGAGTTTGCGATTAATGCATCAAAGTCATCAGCCTTAGTAGGTAATGGTGCAACGTTATATTTTGAGCCATAAAGGATAATTCCTAATCGTCTTAGTGTTGAAGTCTTGCCACTTCCTTTTTCGCCTATTGCACCCAGAATAACCTTTGAGGGCATAATAGAATTAAAAAATGTTGCCATTGTCCAAGTGCGTAATAATTCTTTTTGTTCATTTGTACTCAATATTCCTGATTCATCAAGATTCATATAATCCAGAATATACTCTTTGAAGTAGTCTTTATTTTCATCTATTTCAACTAATTTAAACGGCTCATGTTCGGGACGGTAATTAAACAATACCCCCTCATCACCATTTTCGAGAGTTTCAATATTATCGGTCGTGATTTTATAAACAATGCTATCATTATTGAAAAGATATATCGCAAAGTTTTTAGAATCATAATAACATGTGTTGTAAGTTTCTATTTTTGTCCCATTGGTACGGCAAAACGTCCTTAGTTCTTCTGCAACAAAAGGGTAAAAATCTTTTGCTGCGTTTACTCCCATACGATTCAATAATATTCTAAAATCTTCATTATTATTGATTAATGGAATGATATGTTTGCTATCATCTGGGAAGAAGTAAGGGTAATTGTTATCTTGAATGAATTTTCCACGCTGTAAAAATTCACTTATAACAATATCTGCTACAGTCTGATTTTTATCAAGTGCTTTTGCATCGGACAATTTCATTACTGCTCTGATTTGTTTTTTAATGCCGCCAAATTCTCTATGATAGAATTTTGTACTATTTAACAAACCAACGATTGCATTTCTACAAGTTTTTTCATCTTTAAAACTATTGATATATTCATCAATATCTTTATATGGCTCAGGTGTTGTTACTGCCCTTATGGAACGTATTTCTTTAGCTTTATTAAGTACGTTCTTTCCTGCATCATCATTATCGTATATAAGACAAGGTTTTTCTGATAATTTCAAAGCTATTTCGGTATCGCCATTTGCTCCACCTAATGCACAAGATTGAATAGGCAAAGCATTATGTAAAGCCCAAGTCGCAAAAGTAAGCTGGTCAAATTCACCTTCAAATATAATCATATTTCCAGTAATTTTTTTATGTGATTTTGTAGTTGGTTCATTTGGTGAAAATAATCTGAAGTTAAAAACCCCTGTCTTTGACTGTACTTTTAAAATTCTAAAAGTTTTGGTATTTATATATGGTTTTCTGGCCTTAAATTGGGTAATTAGTTCGTTTTTATCACGGTAGAAAAATACAAGATAGGTATAGTTGTCTTCCAAGAATTTTTGCAGTTTTTCAATAAAATCTTCAAGACTTTTTAATTGTGTTTGCAGTTCTTCTTTTTTCTTGGCGTTTGTTTCTTTCTCAATTTTTTTGTTAATTTCTGTAATTAAATCTTCATTTTCTGCTCGTACGTCATAATTTACCGGATTAGCTCCAACATCTGAACGCCTTAAAATATCTTCGGAAATTTTACGCATTTTGTTTGCATAAATAAATGGTTGAATTGGCTGACCGCTTTGGTCTTTTGTAAATAAATGCTCATGTGCTTTCCTTGCAAATCTATCTGCCACAATAATTCTGTAATCTACATTCCCATTAATTATATTGAGATTTAGATGTAAACCACAGTTAGGGTGAAAACATTTTGCTTTGTTTAAATCATCCCCATAAAAAGAAAATGTTTTATGCCTGCACATTGGACATTCTTGTTTCTTTTTGCTCAGTTCCACGCTTTTTTTGTATTGATTCTCACAATACTCCTTTAAATTTTGATAAGTCATACTGACTCCTTTCTGCCTTAAAGGCGGTTATCTAATACATTGTCGAGGTAACTATTTACTCTTGACATTTTTAAGAATAACAGCTATTTTAGGTATAATTAATTCTTATTTGAGGCAAGTGAAAAATATGAAATATCCAATGCTGGGCGCAAGATTTTGTAAGTGGTTTGAAGATGAATATAAAAGTGTTTGGGCAGAGTGGTACGGTTCAGATATCCCTGAATCTATGCTAAAAGATTTAAATATGAATTCAAATGAATATTTTAATAAATTTATTATGCCGTACTTGTCTTTAACAAAAGAACAGCTTATAGCGACATTAGATATTCTTGCTACAAGGCTCAAAGATAAACTAACGCCTCAACCATCCCCGTTTTGTTTGTCTTATAAATTGACTATAAATCCAAAAATTAATGCTCTTGATTGGCTTTTAGTTCATGTTGCAGATTTAAAATATTTTGAATTCAATGATTTTGTAAAAAGTAAATATGAAAAACCATACAAACAATGCCTTGTATGCGGAAAGCCTGATTTTTATGAAATAACAAATCCGATGGGCCAAAAGATTCAAAAAGAATTTAGTCACAAGAAAAAATATTGTCATTTGTTCGAATGTGCTGAGGACGACCCAAATCCACAGGAACATGCACAAGGCTGTCATTATAAAGAATGGGCTTATGTGAAAAAATCTATGAATCAAAAATTATCAAGATGTTTAGAGCGAATAAAAAAATACAAATCCAAAAAAAATGATAATATTTTTGAATCTGAAATATTTGACAAAAAAATCAAAGAAGTCGAACAAGAGTTTTATCAAATATTTGAAAAATTTTATCTTGAACAATATAAAAAAAATTGTAAAATACTCTACACTGTTCGTTCTTCTGAGGATGACGATGTTTTTGATTTACGCAAGTTTTAGAAGATGATTTATAAGAATTAAACTAACCATAATAACCATACTAATTGATTAATTTGGTTAGTTTAGTTAGTTTAATTTTTTAAAATTATTTGCCGTATAATCATGGATATTTGCCAGTATTCAAGTATGTTATTGTTAATTAATTTTGGTTTAAAGGAAGATTCTTTTGTGCAAAACGAGCAGAAATAATAATTTTTTTAAAATATTTCTATCTGGAAAAGTGGATTTAGTTATATTTCTATGTTGTTTTCATTCATGAAATTTGTAGCCACAATGAAACCATCTACCATGGGCAATGATTTATTATATGGTAGTAAATTTATTTCGCTTTCTGATATTCTCATAACACAAGTATGCAAGCTGGCTTCAAGGACATCTACTTCATCTGTAATCCCATAGTTTTTTTCCTTAGAATATTCAAAAACCATATCAATAAGTCTTGTTAAATGTGGAGATAGTGTAGCATAGCTTATTGGTGCGTATTTTAAGTATTGCTTTGCATGATTAATAAATGTACCCTTTTTGTCTACCATAGTGCCTAAAAGGCCGACACCTGCCGATATAAACTTTATTATGAGAAAAACTATAAAAACAATAATTAAAAAAAGTAAAAGTAATTTTATCATTAAATCGCCCTGTTCTTTTTGCTCATTTTCTTTTCTAGTTTTTTCATTTCCTTGGTTGTGTTGTGTAAGAAATTTTTGTAATAGATATTATTCGCATAAGCATTATTGGCAAGATATTGAGGGTAATTGTTTGCAATATGTTCGTATATATTTATCATTCTCTTGGTGGCTAAGGGTTGAAGATGACACCATTCATAACGAGTTTGTGCAAGTGTTTTGCTATAAATTGTAATCAATGCAAGTGGATTGTAACCGGCTTTAACCATATAATCAACGGCTTTTATATCGGCATCTGTTTCTTTTCTTTTAGACCCGGCTAAATAAGAAGCGTGTGAAAAGAAACCTCTGAATAGTCCTTTGTATGAATTTTCTGCCATTGCTATGCCATAACTTAAAAGTCCTGCTAGTTCATCATTGTTATCTGTTGAACTCAGCACATCTCCGTATACCCAAATTATTCTGCCTGTATAATCAAGTCCTATGCTTTCAGGCTTGTAGTCTAATATGAGTCTTGGGTTTTTGATTTCGCTTGTATTTTTGAAAACCATTCTTTTTTGTATTTTATTTGATTCCAAAATATTAAACCCTATCTCATTTATATCTTTTACTGTGGGGTTTTTGGCTTGAGCCCCCGAAACTGTTGTTAGAGATACAAACAATATAAATAAAGCTAAATATTTTTTCATAAAACCACCTTTACTACTTTTAGTTATACCTAGATAAGCCTTGATAATTAAACATTTGTGGATAAAATCGCACGCTTGGTTTGTTTATTTGATTTTATATTACCACGAAAATTTCAATATGAGCAAAAAAGATTTACAAAAATTTGGCAAGAGGTTGAAATTTATAAGACGAGATAATGGTTTAACCCAACTTGAATTAGCTGAAATCCTTGATATGTCCCCTAATTTTATTGGTATGATTGAAAGAGGTGAGAGAAACACAACTGTTGAAAATGTTTTTAAAATCGCAAGAGCATTAGGAATTAAACCGTCTAATCTGTTTGAAGAGCTTTAAGTCTGCAAGATATCAATAGCTTTTTGTAATTTTTTGTCTAATGTTTTAAAAAGTATGTAATAATCGTCACCTGATTTATCAAGTTGCAAATTTTCGTCTATAATGCCTGAATCGCTGGCAAGGGCGCCTAATTTAATGAACACTTTTAAATCGTACAAAATCATTCTTGCATCTGAAATTCTCTTGTTTGCTTGCATTAAACGGGACCGCGTTTTCACTTTGCCCTCTGTTCGCAAGCCGCTTTCTAATAGTTTTAACGATTTTTTATCGCGCATTAAAATTTGCTCCTTTGTCTTTATATGCGTATAACTAGCTATTTTATGCTAATCTATACAGGCGTCCCAACGATATTGTGAGATTTAAGCCATAATCGTACAATAACGCAAAAGTAAATTTCTGTGCACTATGTTTGTTTACGTTGGTTGTAAGTGTTAGAACTAAATATTGGAACTAGTTGTAAATGTTAGTAAAATAGCTTAATTAAATTTTGAAAAATTAAATTATTGCTATGAAGTTATATTAAGACCGCTGCTTTTATAAATTCGTAAATTTTTATTAATGTTATAATTATAAAATAGATATGAAAAAGACTGACTCTGTAAAACTGCCATCTATATTAGATAAAGCTATCCAAAATGAGATTGAAGATAAATTTGGCCATGCGCACTATGCTCAAGCTCTTTTTTCTATAATAGAAACTCACAAGCCACCTTTTTCTATAGGCTTACTCGGGCAATGGGGTGTTGGCAAAAGCTCTATTAAGCAAATTTGCATTAATAAATTTTTAAACTTAAATAAAGATAAATATAAAGTTTTGGATTTTAATGCATGGCGATATGAGAGTGAAGATATTAGACGTTCATTATTAAAATTCTTGTATTCTGAATTGAGCCAAGAAAATGAAAGTCAGTTAAGAAAAAGATTATATTCAAATATTACAGATATTTTTAAAAGAGAAAAATCTAAAAGAGAATGTGTTATTGAATTCATAGACAAATATTTATGGATACCAGGACAGATTATTTGCATTATTTTGATACTAACATGGCTAGCCACCAAAATTAATAATCTGTTTTCTTTTAGTTTCGCAGATGGCGCACTTGTATATATTGTATTTAGTTTGTGTGCAACAGCTATTATAAAATATGCTTTTAATGTCAATGGTTTTATTATTTCAAAATATACAGATAGAGTTGTTATGACTCCTCCCATAATTTCTTCAGAACAGTTTGAAGAAGAAATATTAGAGCTATTAAAAGAAAATAATAAAAATATTAAAATTGCGAAAAACAAAAAAATAATAATATTCATAGATGATTTAGACCGTCTAGCTGCTGAAAAAATGATTAATGGCCTTGATGCAATAAGAGTGTTTCTAGATGTGCCAGAAAGTAATTTTATATTCGTTGTGTCTTGCTATGATGAGCATATAGCAAAATCTATTACTCAAACAAAAACAACATTCTCAAATATTGATAGCGCAAGAAAATATTTGGATAGAGTATTTCAGTTTAAAATTGATGTTCCTGCTTTACCAAATCAGTCCATGAAAAGTTTTGCATTAGAACACCTAAAACAGCTTGAATCTTTTAAAATATTTGAAAAAGATATAGAAAAATCTGGCACCTATAATATTAATAAAATTTTAAATATTTTAATCCCTATTGAAATAAGTAGTCCTCGCGCAGTCATACAAATATTAAATTCGTATATGCAAGCTTGGTGGATTGCCAAACAAAGGGAAGAACAATGCGAATTGTGCAATAAAGAACATAATACCTTTTGTCAGATGGACAGAGATTGCTTATTGGTTAAGGATATTATTACTTCACATTTAGATATTTTAGCTATAATAACTGTTTTAAAAAATCAATTTCCTGAATTATATAACGATGTTATAATTGAGCCTCAGTTATTAAAATTTATAATGCAAAAGTTTTTTGATTTGAGGAATTATGAAATAGCTGATAATGCTATGCTAAAACTACTCGCTAAAAAATATGTGCCTGAGAATGAAGAAAATATTTATATATTTGATAAAAAATATTCTAATTTACAGAGTTATTTGGCTTCAATACAAACAACCGCAATGCCAGATGATATTAAGCCTTTTATAATGTTGTTACAAGATAATATAGAAAGAAAAATCGGAGGCAACTCAATTCCAATATATAATTCTTTAATTACTCAGAATGTAACAAGATTTAAAGATAATCTGGGAATTACAGATGAAACTATAGAAATTACAGAATTACAAACTTCGCAATTAAATTTAATTATCCAAGAGATTAACGGACGCCAAGATGATGACCGTAGAGAAAAAGCATATATTATTTTATCTATGTTTGCTAATCTATACAAGGGGGAAGATGCTAAACTTTTAATTAATGATATTTCAAAAACAATAGTTGATAAAAATTTTATAAAAAATATAGAGATTTCTTATATTGAAAAACTTTTAGAGACAAAGTATATCAGCGATGCAAATATAAACAAAATATATTCTTATTTAGTTGCAACCTTAAAAGACGGTAAAATTATCACTCAGAACGCTAGTGAAAATCAATATAAAAAAGTTATCGAGATAGGTCTAGAGCAATACTATGCAAACAAAAAACTGGATAAAAGCAACACAAAAAAATTAATAAAATTATTGAATGATGGTGTATATGAATATAAAAATGCAGAGAATGAATCATCTTTTGTTAATAAAATAGACGTTTCTTTATACATAGAAAACATTAAAACTTATGGCAAAGCTCTTTTAGATGATTTAACTCTTAATTATGTAGATGATTTGTTAGA
>CALUYD010000023.1 GCA_944324915.1 Candidatus Gastranaerophilales bacterium
ATGTTGGGGATATTTTAGTTGCAGACGGGCACAAACTGGCGTTTCAAGTGATTAATCCGTTTACGGGCAAGCCTTGTCGGGCAACTTTGGTCGGATTTTTAGACTGGAAATCAACAGCACTGGTGGGGTACGAAATTATGCTTGAAGAAAACACCCAATGTATTGCAAGTGCTCTAAGAAACGCAATAATAAACCTCGATATGATACCGAAAATTGTCTATCAAGATAACGGCAGAGCATTTAGAGCAAAATACTTCACTGATGACAAAGGATTTGGAGAATTGGGCTTTTACGGACTCTATGCCAAACTCGGAATTGAAACGGTATTTGCAAGACCATATAATGCCAGAGCAAAAGTTATTGAAAGATTTTTCAAAGAATTTCAAGAAGGTTTTGAAAAACTAATGCCAAGTTATGTCGGCTCATCAATTAGCAACAAGCCAGCTTACCTAAAAAGAAACGAAAAATTTCACCAAAACTTACACTAAGAATTTATTCCTACCATAGAAGATACAATTAAAATGATTGATATGTGGCTTAAGTTCAAGAATTCTCAATCCTGCACAAATGCACCGAATATGACAATCGCAGAGGTTTTGGAAAGTCGCAAGAAACAGAATATTGATATAAACACACTTGATGATCTGATGCTGGCGACTGAGGTGAAAACAATTCAGCGAAACGGCATAAGGTTCTTAAACTGCGACTATTTTGACGAAAGACTATACGGGTTGAGAGGAAAAGTTTTAGTAAAATACAACCTGTTTGATTTAACAAGCGTTAAGGTCTTTACCCCCAAGGGAGAATACTTATGCACCGCAGAGCGAGTAACCGAAACCCACCCGATGGCGAAGATTTTAGGAACGGTTGAGGATTTAGAGGATTACAAGCAAAAAATCAAAAAGCAGCAAAAGCTCAGACGAAAAACTATAAATTCAGTAAAGCAATATTTAAGTAATGAAGAAGTTAAGTTTATCGAGCAGAAAATGGATGAACCTAAAGAAGTTGAATTCAAACCGCATTCAAATAGCCTTCAAACCCTGTTCAAAAATAATTCAGAAAAATATGAGTATTTAATCAAAAATGATCCAAGCAATATTTGGATTGCGGAATTTAAAAATACAAAGGAGTACAAATTATTGTATGAATAAGACTTTTGTAAGGACAAATAACGTCAAAAATTTTATCGGACTTATAGAAAATCTACAAAACAAACCCAAAAACATTCCTAAAATGGGGCTTGTATACGGCGAACCAGGGCTTGGGAAATCTCAAACGGCTTTGTGGCTTGCTTGCAAGTATGACGGAATTTACATTCGAGCTTCAAACCTTATGACAAGCAGATGGCTTGTTGAAGAAATCGTTAGAGAAATGGACGAACTCCCACGATATCTGACCTCGGACAATTTCAATGTTGTGATTAGCAAACTGAGGCAAAAGCCGAAAATTATTTTTGTAGATGAAATTGACTACCTGATGAACAATTACAAAAGCGTCGAAACCCTAAGAGATATCCACGACAAAACCGATTGCCCGATAGTCTTTGTCGGAATGGGCTTGACTCACAGAAAACTTGAACGCTATAAGCATTTATATGACAGATTTAGCGAGATTGTAAAATTCGAAACCTTTGGGGTAGGAGATTTAAGCCAAATTTTTAGCCAATTGTCAGAAATCCCATTTACTCCTGAATCAATTGAATACATTCACAAAAAATACAACAGATTTAGGCAAATCGTCCAGCTTATAAATCAAATGGAAATATTTGCCAAAGATAATAATTTAACCGAGATTAATTTGGAGGTAATTCAACATATATTATGAATATTGAGAAATTAGCAAAACATTTAAAAGAATTTACCATTGATGAAATTGAGATAATTGCAGAATGTGATTGTAAAACAGAGCTTGAACGGCTTTTGAACAGCAATAAAATACTTTTTGAAAACGGATTTTATAAATACAATGATAAACCCAAGGCGGGAGAAAATTATGAAATATTCAGCCCGCAAAAGAATAAACACCTGAAAATCAGTATTGAAGATGCCAAAGATTATTTTATGAAAAATTATGTCAAAAAATATTGCAAATTCGAGACTTACAGGAATTATAATGCAATATTTAACTTTAATATTCTGCCTTTTTTAAACTGCTATTACCTGCACGAAATTGATATTGAATCGATAAAAGAGTTGTTTAAAATCTGTGAAGTGAGACGTTTAAAGCCTCGCAGAATTAAAAACACGATGGCTCTTCTAAATCAGCTGATAAAATATTTCCAACACCTTGGAGTAATTGACAGAACGTGTGTTTATCAGGTGAAAAAAGTGCAGGATAAAAACCGTTTTGGGATATAAAACTTAATTTTTGAGGGATTTTAATGAGTAAAATGAAATTATTTAAACAAGCCGAACAAATGTATCTAAAGGGATTATCCGTTAATGAAATCTCTTTGCAACTCGATATTGCCAAAAGGACGTTGTTTTACTGGAAAAAGAAATATGATTGGGATAAAAAGCGACAAAAAGCTATGTATGACAAAACTCAATTTAAAGAGGATTTGCAAAAATTTGCCCAAAAACTTATGGCTAGAATTGCAAACAGCAAACAACAAGAAATCCCAATAAGCCAGGCTGAATATTATTCTTTAGTGAATATCTTGAAATTATTCCCGGAATTGAAAGAACTTGAAACGCCAAACAAAACACCACAAGTCAAAAAAGAACTCTCTCCTGACTTCATCCGCCAAATCGAGCGTGAAATTTTAGGTATAGAATAAATCCACCAAAATTTTTGTGCTATCCTTGTAGAAAAGGAGTGAAGTATGGATAAAAATCATAATGTAAATTATTTTTGGGTTAATCAAGGTTCAAATTTTCGTAATGAATTAAATGATGGAATTTTGTGTTCTCCACAAAGAGATAAAAGAGGAAGTGATAAATATAAATTAATGCGAGATTTACGTATAGGTGATATTATAATTAACTACAGAAAACCCGAAATTGTGGCATTTTCGGAAGTGGTAGAAAACACATATATTAACGAAAATGATTATTATGAAGTTAAAGTAAAATATACTCTCCTGGATAAACCAATAAAAAAAGAAGAATTTAAAAAAAGATTAGGTTCTATTGAAAAAGTCCAAAAAATTTTATCAAATATTCAGAATACACCATTTGACAAAAATTTTAATGTCAATTTGGGATATTTATTTAATATAAACAGAGAAATTTTTGATTTAATTTTTAATAATAACCCAGTTTTAAGTTTAAAATGGTGGGAAATAGCTGCTATTGCTATGTATAATGAAGATCCAAATAAAGAATATAAGCCGGCTGAAGTTCTAAAATTAGAATTTGTTAAAAAATCGATAGAATTAAAAAATGTAAAAAGTCCAAGTATTGCAACAGAATTAAGAGAATGCTCTGATGATTTATCTACTAATTATAAAAGAAAGAATCGGAATTATTTTTTACGCAATGGTGAGTTTTATAAATTATCAGAAGAAGGGAAAAATTATATACAAACAAATTTTCAATTATTTATAAAAAGGAATAATTTAAATTTTAATCACCATAAAAATCAAATCTTATACGGACCTCCAGGCACAGGAAAAACTTATAATACAGTTATTAGAGCTATGGAAATTATAAATAATGAAAAATATAATTCTGTAGATAATAAAAAATACAAAGATTTAAAAAAGCAATTTGATAGCCTTAAACAACAAGGTCAAATTGAATTTGTAACTTTCCATCAATCCTACTCTTATGAAGAATTTGTTGAAGGTATTAAACCTGATTTGAAAAATAACAAATTGATGTATACATTAGGGCGCGGTATTTTTAAAGAAATTTGTAATAGTGCAAAAGAGTTACTGGAAACTAAAGTTAAATATAATTTTAAAAAAGATAATATTAGTGTTTATAAAATATTAATTCCTGATGAGTCAATATTTCAATATTGTATAGACAATAACTGTGTTGCAATAAATTGGGGAGATGAAATTGATATCTCTGATTGTAATACGCAAGAAGAAATAGCCAATAAAATACCTGAAAATTTCGAAAGCAGAAAACAATGTATCTCGCAGTTAAATTTATTTAAACTCTGGATAGATAAAGATATAAAAAATGGAAAAGATGTTATTGTTGTAATACCTGGTTCTATTAATACCATAAAAGGGATAGCCAAAATAGCAGGTAATTACTACTTTAATTCTGAACCTGAAAATGGGCATCAACAACGAAAAGTAGAGTGGATCAGAAAAAATATTAATATTTCATCAGAGAATATTTATAATTCAAAATTTGTTTCACCAACTATTACAGGAATGTTCAATGACAAAATTAACTGGGAAACATTTTTAAATTTGATAAATAACAACAATACTTCAAAATCATCCAATGCAGTTCTTATCATTGATGAAATCAACAGAGGTGATGTTTCAAAAATATTTGGCGAGCTTATAACTCTTATTGAAGAAGATAAACGTATCGGTGCAAAATATCCAATGACGGTTACTCTACCATACTCAAGAGAAACTTTTGGAGTTCCTAATAACCTTTATATTATTGGAACTATGAATACAGCGGATCGTTCTATTGCTCTTTTAGATACCGCCTTAAGACGTCGCTTTGATTTTGAGGAAATGATGCCAAAACCTGAACTTCTAAGTGGAAAAAATATTGAAGGTGTTGACTTAGAAGAATTATTAATAAAAATAAATGACCGAATCAAAAATGAATATGATAGAGATCATCAAATTGGTCATTCGTATTTAATGGGGGTTGAAAATAAAGAGCAACTTGAAAGAGCTTATAAAAATAGAATATTACCACTGTTAAATGAATATTTTTATAATGACATTGACTCAGTTGCAAAAGTTTTAAATTGTAAGCCTGATGAAATTAGTTCAAAAGAAAACTGGTTTAATGTATTGAAAGAAGCTCAGAAACCTACTAAAAAAGAAAATGACTAATAATTCAATAATTGTTTACGAAAATAAGAATATTTATTCCTGCAAGGAAGAATGTAACAGCTGTAATTATCAAGATGGCGATAATTTGTGTTGTGTAAATTATTGCAAACCTGATTATTTTAGAGAATTAAAACAATACTGTTTGCTAGAGAATCAAAATTGCGGGCTAGATTATTCTGCAAAAGATAATTGTATCAGTATAAATAAATACACTGGAATTATACAATTAAAAGATGGAACTTATTTGGAGATTTTACCAAAGCTTAGCGGTAATACAATAGGTGACAGTCGTAAAATTTTTGAAAACCTTGTTTTGGCATCTAAAAATTTAACCCGAGAGTATAAACACAATAAGGATGTTGTTTCACAGACTAAAAAAAATAAACACATTGTGGAAATACTTATATCAGTATTTTGTGATGATTTATGTGAAATCTTAAAAAAAGGTCTTAAAAAAGCTTATATTAGAAAATCAGAAAATTTAAGTAAATATAAAGGTAAATTAAATTTTGCAGAACACATAAAACATAATCTTACAAATCAAAGTAGATTTTTTGTTAATTACAGTGAGTTATGTTTAGATATTGCAGAAAATAAAATTTTGAAAACAGCTTGTTTATACCTAGTTAAACAAACAAAAAGCGATAATAATAAAAAGATTTTGCGAAGGTTTTTAGTGGAGTTGGATGATGTTTCTGTTTCAACAAATCTTGAAAAAGATTTGCAGGAAGTAAATATTAACAGATTAAATTCCTACTATGAAAGCCCGCTGTTATATGCAGAATTTTTCTTGAGAAAGCAAGTCTTTTTCCCTAAAAAGGGTAGGTCTAAGCTACCAGCACTGCTATTCCCCTTAGAAAAAATGTTTGAAGATTATATAGAATCAATTTTGAAATCTGCAAACTTGCCTTATCATCCGCAATATAGTCGTAATTATCTTCTTAAAAATAATCTTTTTCAGACTAAGATGGATTTTGTTATTTTTAAAGATAATAAGGCAATTATACTTGATGCAAAATGGAAAGAATTAGATTCAACCTCTGACAAATTTGATGTAGCACAAGCTGACTTATATCAGCTGTTTGCGTATTCTGAATTAATAAAAAATAAAGAAACAGAAGTTGAAGAAGTTGAAATAATGCTTCTTTACCCTGAATCAAATAAATTTAAAGAAGTAACAAAATGGGAATATTTTAATAATACTCCAATAAGTATTGTACCTATTAATGTTATTGAGAAAGAAAATAATCAGTTGCTATTAAAAGAATTTGACTGTAACTATTAAATTTTTCTTAAAATATAAATATAAAGTTAAAAACAGGTATATTATTAAATTATGGAAAAACTAATGGAATTATCAAAAAGAAACTCTGTTGCCGATGAATTTTTGTTAATTATGAAACAAAAACTTGATATGGATTTAAGGATTCCATATTTTGATTTTAAATTTCAAGGTCATGGAGAATATGCAGGACAATCGATTTCTAAAAATCGCGAAGGAATTTATTTAACACAATTAAAAGAGAAAACTTTTATTACTGATGAAGAGTTTAAAATAGTTCTAAATTATTGCTATTCTCAAAAATATATTATTGGGGTTCAACAATACCTTCGCATAACATATAAAGGAATGGATCGAGCAAATCAAGTAGAAAATGAACTTATAAAACAGCATATAAATGCAGAAAAAGAAACTTTAACATATAAAGATGTAAAAAATAAAATTGCTAAATTTGAGATTCAAGAAAAGAAAATTTTAGAAAAGTTTTTTGAAATGGAGTCTGGTTATGTCTTAAATTTTTCAAATAGAACATTTTATGAATTTTTCTGGGAGAACTTTGGCATAAACATATATGATGAAAAATATTCTGATAATGGAGAATCTAAAGCAAGAAGACTAAGATCTTTTTGGTCTAAAGAATCCAATGAGCTTGTTGCAAACTCAATTGACAAAATGATTGATTATTGGGAAGCTGATAGGTTACTTAATAAAGAAAACATTGACAATGGCAAAAACGAACTAGCTGAACGTTGTAAAAAAATTGCTAATAATTTAAGAAAAAGAGTAGAAACAAATATACAAAAAGAAGAAGATGAATTTTTAAAAATAGATTTTAAAGCTGTAGATATTAAATCTCTTAAACTAACAATAAATATGGAAACTGTAATACAACAGCGGTTGAATGAAATAAAATGTTGTTTAAATAATGATATTGCTCTAGGCGCAATATTTCTTATTGGTAGCACTTTAGAAGGTTTATTAATAGATTTCGCAAAACAAAATCTTGCAAAATTTAATAAAGCAAAAGCAGCTCCAAAAGATAGTCGCGGGAACATAAAAAAACTTAGAGATTGGACATTAAGTTCATTAATAGATGTTGCTTATGAAATAGGTTATATAAATTTAGATAT
>CALUYD010000024.1 GCA_944324915.1 Candidatus Gastranaerophilales bacterium
TGTAACCGTAAGCGGACGCCTCGGACATGCTGATAAGAATGTGACATTAAACACTTACTCGCATATGATTAAGTCAATAGAGACACAAGTTGCAAACAAAATGGATGAGTTTTATGGTAAAATATTTGCCTACCATTAGGCAGAGGCACTGCTATTTTCTATAGACTCAACTAGTTTAACAATTAATTTTTGTGAAAATTGCTTGAGATACTTTATATAATCAACAAGTTCTTCTTTTGTAAAAGTAATAGAAGTGTCATTGTGTAAAATTGTATTTCTCTTATGCGTCAATTCATTCACTTTGGCTTTAAAATTAATGTTTTCATCTTCCATGCCATCAAATGTCTGCACTTTTTTAACAATAACAAATTCATCTAAAATATTATTAAATCCAATTCTTCGGAAAAGCTCATTTATTGCCTTTTCGCCATGTTTGCCAAAATTAAACTTGTTATTTATTTGAATAGGCTTTGCATTGGTGTTACTCTTCCACAAAAGAGCTAAGTCTTTCATGTTTTCGGAAATAAGTTTTCTCTTATCTTCTTCGTGTATTTTTTGAAAACAAGTTCCTAATTTTTCAAAAACTTCTTTTGTATGGTTAATTTTAATGATTTCGGGAATAAACTCTATCGCTACATTTTCATTAAGTAAAGCGATATATTCAACGACAGCATTTTCTAAAAAAGCCTCAAATTTAGAAGTCAAAAGTATTAATGCAGCCTTTAAATATATGTTGCTAATTGTTCTGCATTTTTCTTCTTCTCTTTTAGAACGACAAATTAATACAATGACTTCCCGAAGTGCAATATGAAATTTATGCAAACTTTCAAAATTAATATTTGCTGTCATTTAATATGCTACCCATTTTAGCCATCCAAACTCCTAGCCTATATTCCATACGCCTTGGTTCGGATGTACCAACGGTAATAGAATCTTCAAATTCCTTGTTTTCATTTACGCAAGTTTTTAGTGCATTTAAAATTTGTTCTTTATGTTTCATTAATTCATCCAAATGATATTGTTCAAAACTAAGCATAATAAAATCGTATATTGCTTTATTTGTCCATTTATAAAATTCTCCATTTGCCTCAATTCTTTTGAAAGCATTTTTGCCAAAAATAGAATAAACCTTGTTGATTGTATCATTAAATTTTTCTCTCAATTGGTTTATTTGATATTCTGTCATATTCTTGTTTTTGTCCATAAAAGCATTTAGAAAAGTTTTCATGATACCTTTATAGCCAAATATTGACATTTTTTCTTTGTCGAAGTTTTCGGATAAAGCAAAATACCTTAAAATTAGTTCAGCATCATCCATACGCTTGTGAGGTTCAGTTAAATTTAGAATTTCTAATAATTTTTTATTATGACGTAAATCCTTTATTAAATCATTTAAAGAACCTCTATAAAGGCAATTTCTCAATTCTTGCTCAGTAAGTTTTACAGAACCCCTATTCAGCCTCATAAATACATCGTATTTCATTTCTGGATGAGATTCTTTTGTAATTAAAATTATACGAAGTGAACCATTATCTAAAATACTTTTTGCATTAGGATTCAAACTTTCATAACTTTGTTTATTCAATTCTTTTAGAGAATCCAGCCCTTTTAATTTAAATTTTCCTTCATAGAAATTTTTAAAACTTGTTAATCTTTGTAATCCATCAATAATATTCCAGCTACCATCATCTTCTTCGGCTACATAAATTGGGGGTATAGGAACATTTAATAATATTGATTCAATAAGTTGAGATGCAGTTTTGTAATCCCACACTTGTGAGTACCTTTGAAAATCTGGCTGAAGATAAATACGTCCTTTCTCTATCATTCTAACAGTATCTTCTACGCTTTTATCATATGCTTGAGTACGTATCTTTCTTAATTCTTTTGGAATTTGCATTGCATCTTCATAGCCTTCGCTATACTCAATAACATTATTTTCAAAAATTTCAGAGTCATTATTTTTTTGTTCTGTATTTTCTATATTTAAATCAATATTAGAATTTTTCATGCACATAACACCCTCATTACAACCAATATAAAATTCACAGATTGATACATTTATAATAATTACCATATAAGCCCAAATTTTACAATAATTATTTAAGAGTCTGCATAACCAGGGTTAAAAATTTATATAATAAAAATACTATTATTTTTGTTATTATAGAGTTGTGAAAAAAAGAATATTATTTGACACAAATATAATTATCCAAAGAGAAGACCCCAAGGTTTTGTCTCCAGATTTTATCGAGTTAAATAAAATCATAAATGACTTAAATTATAAAATCTTTATACATCCGCTTTCTATTGCTGACATCAATAGGGATAAAAACAAAGAAAGAAAAACTATAAGTTTATCGAAAATAGCAACTTATAGTAACATAGAAAAGCATCCTGATTATAGTCAAGATGAAGTCTTTAAGTCTCAGATCAAAGCCGAATTAAAAGAAAACGACTCAGTTGATAACGCATTGATTTATGCTGTCTATAAGAATGCTGTTGATTTATTAATTACCGAAGACAAGGGAATTTTGAACAAAGCTAAAAACTTAAATTTACAAAATAAAATTTTAAACATTGCTGATTCCATAATTAAATTATCGCAAGAAATTCCTTTGCAGCAAATCCCCATTCTTTCATGTTTTAAAATAGATAAAGGATGGAACATTGACCTTTCTGATACCATATTTGACAGCTTAAAGCAAGAATACGCTGATTTTTCTGATTGGTGGGAACGTTCAGTATGTGGAACATTAAGGGATGTTTATGTTTATTATTCAGAAAATGACTCAAATAGAAGCAAGATAAAAGCAATATTGATAATGAAAGAGGAAAAAAAAGAAATAATTGATTCAGACCCTCCAATAATTTTAGAAAATGTTTTAAAAATTTGTTTATTTAAAGTTGATGTATCTACTAGAGGGATGAAGCTAGGTGAACGTTTATTAAAAATGGCATTTGAGCAAGCAGCCATTAAAAATGTTTCTAAACTTTATTTAACTCACTATACGGCATCACATGAAGATAAACTTATTGAACTTATACAAACTTACGGATTTTATTTTTTATCTAAAAAGAAAAATGGCGAAGATGTTTATTATAAAGAGATAAGACCCGATAAAAATATAACCATCGCGTCTAGGGAGGAAGCTATAAATATTAATACACAATACTTTCCGAGTTTTTATAATGGTGAACAAGTTTCAAAATATATAATTCCAATTCAACCACAATTCTTTGACCGACTCTTCCCAGACTTCAAAAGACCGACACAAAAAACTTCTATTCAATTACAATTAGATTTGGATATAAATGCAACTAGTCATTACACAAGTGAAGGATTTTCTATTCAAAAAGCATATATATGTAATACACCTGTTCATACAATGCAAAATGGAGATATTGTATTATTTTACAGAACCGAAGATTATAAGGAAATATTAACATTAGGTGTTATAGAAAAAGTGTATTATGATATAGATGATGCAGATAGTATATATAAAATAATTAAACGCAGGACAGTTTATTCAATAGACGAAATAAAAGAAATGTGCAAAAAACAAAACAAGCCTGTTATTATTTTATTTAAACATAATTTAAATTTTAAAAGAGAAGTGACATACAATTTTTTGAAAAAAAATAATGTTATAGATGGTTCGATAATAACTGTGAGACGCATAAAAGAAAATACTTTATATAAAAAAATTATTCAAGGAAATATAGATGAAAGTCTTGTTATCAATTAAGCCCAAATATGTAAAAGAAATAAATGAAGGCTCTAAATTATATGAATTTAGAAAGGTCATTTTTAGTGATAATATCAGCACAATTTATGTATATGAGACCGCCCCGACAAAAAAGATTGTGGGAAAGATTGTAATAGATAACATTATAGAGGACAGTCCTTTAAATTTATGGCAAAAATTTAAAGATAAAAGCGGAATTGCCAAGCATGAATTTTTTGAATACTTTAAAGACCGAAATAAGGGATATGCAATTAAAATAAAAAAATATATTAATTATAAAAAACCGATTGATCCTTACAAAATTAAGCCTAATTTTATGCCTCCGCAGTCTTATATATATGTAGAAGATATTAAAAGCCTAGTATAAACTTATTTAAAAATTCATGGGACTAAAAAGGGACTAATTTTACAAATAGTCCCTGGAAATTATTAAAAGTTACCAAAGGAAAAAGTTTTTAAATTAAACAATACTAAAGACTACTAGATGAAATTTGAAAACACAAAAAGCGTTTTTAGGAGTTCGAGTCTCCTATTCTCCACCATTTAAAAAGAAGTCATCAAGACTTCTTTTTTTTGTTGTCAAAATGCGGCTTTTAAACTCTATGTCTACTTATATATTTAAACATTAAAAAAACAAAACGAACTAAAAAGTCTTTATTTTGTTTAGTGTTTTTTAATCTAACATTTATCATGCAATTACTGAGTTGTAATTTTTATTTGTTTATTTTAATAGTATAATAATGTTGATATAAAAGGGCGATATTGATGAAAGCGACAGAAACAACAGTCTTAAAATTTATAGGTGGTGAGGATAAGGTTTTTATAATTCCGCCATTTCAACGTAATTATGAATGGTCGGAAGAGCAATGCAAAGAATTATTCAACGATATAAGGCAAGCCTACAAGTCAAGTAAGACCCATTATTTGGGAAATATTCTTTATTATATTGGAGAAAACAATAGCGCTTCTTTTGATGAATTTATTTTAGTTGATGGACAACAAAGAGTTACAACAATCTTGCTGCTTCTGTGTGCAATTCGTGATATATCTACAGAAGAAGAACTTAAAAAAGTTATAAATAGAAAATATTTG
Organism: Candidatus Gastranaerophilales bacterium; assembly: GCA_944324915.1. Classification (GTDB taxonomy): domain Bacteria; phylum Cyanobacteriota; class Vampirovibrionia; order Gastranaerophilales; family Gastranaerophilaceae; genus RUG14156. The sequence continues at coordinate 4,842 of CALUYD010000024.1, forward strand.
AAAAATGAAGACAGTATTGAAACTTTTAAAGTCAAGTTAAAGCAAACTTCATACGATGAAAGTACTTTTATTTCTGTTGTGGAAAATGATTTCATGAACACATCAAAAGAAAGTAATATATTTAAAAATTATAGTTTATTTTTAGATTTATTAGCAAAATCTGATGTATCCCCTAGAGATATATACGAAACAATTCCAAAATTAGAAGTAGTTGATGTAAATTTGTCTGCAGGCAATCAGTCAATTAGTTTGGAAACAGTTCAAACCGTATTTGAAAAAATTAATTCTACAGGTAAAAAACTGACGCCTGCAGATTTAATACGAAATTATTTATTGCTGGCAAATTCTTCAAAAGAACAAGAAAAATTATATAAACAATATTGGGTAAAAATAGAACAAACTGTAAAAAATGAAAATATATCCAGATTTGCTCGAGACTATCTTGTAATGAATACTTTTGACGATGTTCCAGAAGACTCAATTTACAAAAACTTTAAAGAACATTTTTCGGATTTTAACCACCTGGATATTTTGTCAGAATTGTCTTCATTGTCTAAATACTTTGCCTGGTTAATATTTGAAAATTCCCCAAATAGTGAAATAAATCATATAATAAGCTATCTAAATCTATTAAAAACAGATGATGTATATCCTCTGTATTTGTATCTATTTTATAAATTATATGATACAAACATAAAAGAATTAAAAAGCATCTTGGAATTACTTTCAGATTTTATGCTTCGATACCGTATAGTATCTCCTTCTGGTGGTGGTGGCGCATTAAGAGCAGTCATACATCAACTTCTTGAAAAATTAAATTCTGAAGAAATACAAATAACATATGACAATATTTTATTTGAGCTATCAAACAGTAACACAATCGCGGGGCGTTATCCAGATGATAGAGAATTCAAAGAAGCATTAATGTGCTCAAACAATTTAAACTACAGGTATGCTCGCGTTGTTTTATTAAAAATAGAAGAATTTGAAAAAAAGAATATAAAAGTTTCACAAAAAGACGTTACCATAGAGCATTTAATGCCTCAAAAATTATCTGAATGGTGGATTAATTATCTTGGAGGTAAAGAATCAGCAGAGATAATTTACGATAAGTATATAAATTGCATTGGTAATTTAACTCCAATGTCAACAGAGTATAACTCAAAAAACTCGAACAAACCATGGGATAAAAAATTAAATCAAATAAAAGATGTTCAATTTGTGATTACTTCAGAAATATATAATAGTAAAGAATGGAAAGAAGAAAATATAATAAAAAGGAATGAAGATATTGCAGCAAGAGCATGCAGGGCAACAATATCTCCTATACAGAGGACTAGACAATATCAAACAAAAGGTGCATCAGAGGAGTTTATTGAAGGTCTGTATCCTATAAGCGACATTACTACTCCTATGTCAGGAACACATATTGTTGCCATCATATATGGCAACACTGTAACTTCCGTTTCTTCTTGGAATGAATTTTTGAAAACTATTTGCGAAATAGTATATAACTTGGATGATAGCATTATGAAAAAAATTATTAGAGATAATTGTATTCATAAAGCAACTTCAACAAAAAATTATCCCGATAAAGATCCTATTATAACAAACAAGCAATCATTGCTACAAGTTCCTAAAGAGGTTGCTATGGACTCAGGAATATACATAGAAGGTTGTATAAGCTCAAATAGAGCAAGATTTTATGCTAAACAAATTCTTGATATATATGGACTAACAGAAGAATTTCAAATACAGGTTGAAAAATAACAATACTTATTGCAAAAATTGCTTTTAACTATGCAAAAAATTGAAATTTTATTTGGAGATATTACAAAATTAAAAGTTGATGCTATTGTAAACGCTGCAAATAAAACCCTTTTAGGGGGTGGCGGTGTGGATGGCGCAATTCATAGAGCGGCAGGAAAAGGCCTTTTAGAAGAATGCAAAACCCTAAATGGGTGTGATGTCGGCCATTCCAAAATAACAAAAGGGTATAATTTGCCTGCAAAATTTGTAATTCATACAGTTGGGCCAGTTTATTCAAACGGCAACAAAAATGAAGATGAACTTTTAAAATCTTGCTATTTAACCGCTCTAAACCTTGCCATTCAAAATAACATCAAAATAATAGCTTTTCCTGCAATTTCTTGCGGAATATACCGTTTCCCGATAGATAAAGCCGCAAAAATTGCCGTTGAAACAGTTAATGAATTTTTAACCCAAAATAACCAAATAGAAAAAGTTATTTTTGTCGATATAAATAAAAAAGTTATTGATGAATATAAAAAATTAATTAATTCAAAGTTATAATTTTGTAACAAAAGCTAAATGTTTTCATCTTTTTTGCCGTTAACCTTACCAGAAAACAGGAAGGGTGAAATTGTGTCTGAAAATTTGAACATAAACGG
>CALUYD010000025.1 GCA_944324915.1 Candidatus Gastranaerophilales bacterium
ATTTTAAATTCTTTCACTTGAAATTATTTTATTTTTAGAATATGCTTATATTTGCTGATACCAATTGGTTGAAAGTATTCTTTAGTGGCAAATTTGCCAAAGCGAAATTTTACAATTGAATAATAAAAACCTATGTGGCGGGCATCGTCCGTTAGCGGTTACCCGACCTTGAGGGATGATTGGTTCCATTTGGAACCACAAGGAAGCGAAATTTTACAATTGAATAATAAAAACTTATGTGGCGGGCATCGTCAAGCGGTTAAGACCATGGATTGTGGTTCCATTATGCGTGGGTTCGAATCCCACTGTCCGCCCCATTTATATAAAAAAAGACCTTTTAATAAGGTCTTTTTTGTTGCTCAACTTTGGAGTGAAGTTTTTACCATTAAGGATTGTTTAAATTATCGAGGACAAAAAGTCTAAATCTTGTTTATGTACATGTAAGCTTTTGTATGGATTCATGCATTTAAAGATTAAAGCAAGCACAGACAAACAAAATAAATAAAGATCTTCAATTAAATTCTGAAGTAGGAAGATGTGTACCACAATGACCTATATAAAGTTTTTTATTATGTATATAATAGTGTATTCTTATACTGTTACCTATCTTGACGTGGTTTTGAAATAAATAATATTTGCCATCAATATCAAACGTTCTGTGTCTTTTATATTTAGGATTATTGGCGGTTTTTTTGCTTTCTTTAGAAATTTTTAAAGATGTTATAGAATAATATTTTTCGCATATATCTTTTGTAAGGGTATTACTATTTGTCGGTAATATTATTTCAACTAAATTATACAATGCAGAATAAACATGATTGTATGCTTTATTGCTTGTTTCTATTTGTCTTGCTGATATTGTGGCACTACGCAATATTTTGACTTGATTTTTATATTTGCTCTCAATCTTATTAAAAACGTCAGAATATGAGTCAAAGCTATCGCTTGCGGATATTTTAACAAATTTTGATAGATCCTCTTGATTTATAAAATTTGTGATCATCTTATTTTCTATAGTGTAACTAGATCTGTTAAACAAACTGTCATTTGACAAAGAAATAAAAGATGACACATTATCTTTTACGCATATTTTCAAGAACCTACACTTGTAATCATCATCTTCTGTAAGGAAATCAGAAGAGTAATTTTTTGGATAAATCATATTTGTATCTATGTAGAATATTATCACATTGCAAATATTTCTGTATTTTGAGTCCGAACAAATGTAATTAATAAATGTGCTGTTTAAATTAATTAATTGAAGGTTAAATATTTCTTTATAAAAGCCTACTGTATAATTTTCATTTTTACATATTTCAATCTTTTCGCTTAATTCTTGCAATAAAGCTAATAAATTTTCACTATTGCTATTTTCTAATCCTTTATGATTAAAATAAATGCATTTCATTTTATTTGATTAAGCCTATGCCATCATAATAGTACTGATCAAAAAAATCTTTTGGCCAATTTGACAGCTTTCCTGTATCATCGATTTTTATTTCTTCATTTCTTATATAGGTTTCCCTGTTTTTAAATAATTTTTCAAAAAAATATATGTTAATTTTGTTAGATAAATTATTTGGATCTTTAGCCTGCTTAACCAACAGTCTAGTGCGGTTAATAATATGTTCACTGTGTGTTTCTATTATAAGCTTTCTACCATGAGTAACTGCAAATACAAATAAATTTGCTAAATTTGCTTGTAATTTAGGATGTAGATGAACCTCTGGATTTTCTATTAATAACACATCGTTTTTTTTGCTTAATAATATCATTGTAATGATTGGAATAATTTGGGAAAATCCAAAGCCAACTTCAGTTATACTATATTTTTGTTTTTTTTGTAGTTCTTCTTCAATATTAATTTTTAGTGCACCATCGCTGGTTTCGACAATTAAAGAATAATTCTCTCCAATTATTTGCTTGAACCATTTTTGAAAAAGATCAGCAAAGAGTACTTTGTTGCCGAATTCCACAGTTTTATTGCCTTGAATCATTTTGTATATAGCCTCAACGGTACCATCTCCAGTAATACCAATATCGGTTATCGGATTGCCCTTTATAAGGTAATTAGGCTTTCCTTCAATACGATAAGCTTTAAGGTACTTGATTGTATTTGTATGTATAACCGAAGTAATGTATCGAAAATTTATTAAGTCTTCAAAATCAATCTCTTCAAATTTTTGTGGAATTAGTTCAGGGGAAAATCCAATAATAATGGCTTTACCAAGTTTTTTCGATTTACTATTTTTTGATAAGATATACCAATCAAATAAATTGCTTCTGTCATTAGCCTTGTTCACTTTTTGTTTAAATACGTAATTTTTAAATTTTTTATTTTGATCATAAAAATCAATATCTACTTCCTTTAGATTTGGATTATAGTTTTCAATTTCATTGTTTTCATATTTTAATATAATATTAAAGCTATCGGACGAAATTTCAAAAATTAAATTTTCCTTATTGCTACAATTTTTATTTAGAACATCCGAATAGCTACCAAATGCATAAGTTGGGGTGTTTAATAATAGTGAAGACTCAACATTGTTGGAGTTTGTATATGCTAACATATATAAGGCTTGTATCACTGAAGATTTTCCAGAATTATTTGCACCTGTAAGATATGTTAAACCTGGAAAATTAAAATCATATTTGTCTTCATATGCTTTGAAATTTATTATTGAAAAGCTTTTGATCATTTTAAGCTCCTGATATTTTTTCTAAAATATGTTTTTTCCATACATTGAATCTGGTGTAAGTATTATTTTTTGTTGAAGAATTTGCCGTAAGAGAAATTCTATACTCTGAATTATTGTTTATTAGTTCATTGTATGTTGATATAATTGCAACTTTATTTTTGTCGAGAAAAATTTTATCTTTTTTTGCAAAATAGACTGATAAAACATCAAATAAGGCAAAATTAATTTGTGTAGATTTGTGGTTAATAATAAATGCTTCTTTGCCAAAAAAATCAATGATGTATTTCATTGCTCTCGAAAAATCTTCTTTAACTCGAGCAAGATTTTGTTTGTATGCAGAATAATTATCTAGTGTATCATTAAGAAAACGGGTCATGCTGCCCGTATAATTGTTAATACCTTTTATATAATATGATAAAAATCTTAGAATAAGTTCTTCGTCCTTCATTCTTTTTTCCAATATTTTCTTATTTACCATGTCGGCAAAATCTTTGTTTAGGGCTAATTCTGCCAGTAATTTTAAGCCTTCTGCACTCTCTCCTCTGGCATATACGCAATTTCTAATTTCTTGTGCATTTAAATTGGTGCTACCTATATTAATACGTTCAAAAATATCGAATTTTGCTTCTTTTTCTGATTCTTTTTTTATTATGTATACCGTTAGCAGGTAATCTTCTATCGCGCGTTGAAATTTTGGTTCTAAATCAGAAAAATATTTTCCATTGAGGCTGTTTAAAACAGTAAGCTTTTCTAACTTAAACTTGTTTCCTAAAAATTCAAAAAATGCTGTGAGTCTTTGTTGACCATCGACAACTTCATAACAATAGTTGTTGTTTTTATTTGATTCCAATTCTGCTAGATATATAACCTGTATAGGAACATCTAATAAAATCGATTCAATTAGTTTAGACTGTTTTGGTTTAAGCCACATTGGTTTTCTTTGATAAAATGGCGACATATCGATTTCTTTTTTGGTAAAGCGTCTAAATAATTCATAAATTGTGCGCGTGGCCTTATCTACAAAAATCTTACCATCACCGTTACTTGACCCATTATCTTCACAGCTAGAACTTTCATCTTCTTCACAAAATGCATCAATATTTAATAAATTATCATCTTTTATAATATAATCCATAGAATACCTTATTTGTATAGAATAAATTATAGCATATAAATTTATTATTTAATTGATAATCTTTCTATGATACATGCCTATACTGTATAAATAAGACGATAACTAGTTGTGCTCCTCAAAAATGTTCAGGTATAATTTTATTCTTTTTGATATAATTATCTAGTTTTATTCATCTTCAATGGTGTAATCAAAATCTAAATCTTTTAAAAGTTCCAAAACATCAATTTTTAAAACGGCTGCGACTTTTAAAAGTGTGCTGAATTTTAAATCAACTTTGGCATTTTCAATTCTGCTCCATGTTGCGGTGGTCAAATTGCCGTTTTCATTTATAAATTTATTTAAGGAACGATTTTTATTTCTTCTTAATTCCTTAATTCTTTTTGCCAATATTTTTAAATTAATTTTATCAGCACGCATATCAACATTAGATTAGTTAAGTAAATCAATAAAAGATAAAATTTTTTGTTTTTCTTTTGGTGAAAGTTCTTTTATTTTTTCAATTAAAAACAAATCTTCTTTACTGCATTTTTTATTATTTTGCTTTATAAAGTCAAATAATTCGTTTGGATTTATATTTAATTCTTCCATTATTAAGCACAAAGTTTCAACAGACGGAAAACATTTTCCGTTTTCAATTTTACTTAATCCTGAAACATCAATATTGATTGCGGCGCAAAGTTTTTCTTGTGTGTAGTGCGCAGCTTTTCTGTAATTTTTTAATTTTAAGCCAAGAAGGCATTGTTTTTCTTTAGTATCCACATAGCAATTATATTTTCCGTTTCACAAAAAGTTAATCGATAGTAATCTAATAAAATATAAATATTTGATAATTATCTAAAAAATAGTATAATTAAAAATATGGAAAAATATTCTATTAAATATTATTTAACAACTTTTCTTGTTTTATTTTCTTCAACATCTGTTTTTCCTTTTGAATACAATTACACAAAAAGCGGGTTTAAATATGTTGTTCACAAGCACAATGAAGCAAGTTATCAGGAAGCTTGGTGCAAATTAAACAACGGTATTATGGAATTTGAAAACAAAGATTTTACAAGGGTTGATTGCCTTACAAAAAACAATGCCGTTGAATTTGATTTTGCAAATAAATGGGCTGAAAGTATCGGGCAAGCTTTGCATTATGAAATTATGACAAATAAAAAAGCAAAGGTTGTTTTAATTTTAGAAGATAAAAATGAAATGGTTTATTTTAAAAGGGTTGAAAGGCTTGCTAAAAAATACGGTTTTGACGCTGAATATATAACAGAAGAAATTTTAAACCCGAATAAAAAAGGGAAATGCCAAAATATTAAATGCAAATGCAACAATTGATTATGCTATAATATTCTTAGTTTTGGAATTTATGGGGGTGAAATTTTGAAAAAGGGCGTTTTTATTTTTTTATTTTTTCTGTTTTTTAATTTTAATCTTCCAAGTTTTTCGGCTAACCCCTATGAAATTGAAGAAGCAAAAATTGAAATTAGGGAAAACAACCTTCCATACAGGCCAATTGGCTTTTTTGGGGCAATTCAAAAACAAGATATAAAGCTTGTTAATCTTTTTATAAAATCGGGCTTTGATGTTAATGAAACCTTTATGGGCGTTACCCCTTTAATTTATTCTATTATTGAAGGGGATAAAAAAATAACCGAACTTTTGCTTGAAAATGGCGCAGATGTTGAACAAACGGCAATTCCTTGCATGGTAACATTTAAAAAAACAAACCCAATGTTTTATTCAATCAAAAAAAATGATGTTGAAATGGTGAAACTTTTAATTGAATATGGCGCTGATGTAAATAAAAAGCTTGGAAATAAAACCCCTCTTAAATACGCAATTAAGATGAAAAGAAAAGAAATTGTTGATATTTTAAATAAAAATAATGCTATATTAGAATAAGTGGCAAAATGGAAAACAAATCTGAGTGGAAATATTAAAAGCAATTATTAATATTTACCTTAATATAATAAAAGAAATTTTTGGTTTGTCTGTTAATAAGGCAAAAGCCGAACTTAAAAAAGCAAAAGAAAAAAAAGAGGCTCAAAGCTTTGAAACAAGCGAAGAAAACGAATCAAACCGTGAAAATAAACTGAAAAAGTGCAAATTTCCGCCTAAAACCTCAACTACAAATCTTATTTTAAATATATTTGGCTGCTATTTTGCAACTATAATTTATTGGGGTGTAGATTTATATATAAAACTTACATTTTTAAATAAAGCATATGAACTTCAAGCTTTAAGCTATCTTATGCCGTTTATATTTTTGCTGTTGTTATTAATTGCATTGGCGCTGATTATAATTTTGTTGCCTGCCATGGCTTGTGATTATGCAAAACATTCAAAAGGGCAGTTTGAGCCAAAATGTTATGAACCCGCCCCGCAGGATAAATTGGTAAGATTTTATACAACGCCTGCAATTGCAATATTGGCAGTAATAATCATAATATTTTTAGCAAACCGTTTGCAGTTTTAGCTAAAATTAAACCAAAAAGGAAAAAACAATTTGAATAACGAAACAGAAAAAGAATTAAAAGAATATAAATTTCCGCCAAAAAATTCTAAAACAAATGAAACTTTATTGCAAATAGGCATTATGTTTGCCACAATTGCTTATATATATTCTTATGCAATTTTGTCTGCAATTTTTAAAAGAACCTACATTGGCTCAAGCGTGTTTGCTGCTGTTTTGCCTTATGCACTAATTATCCTTGCGGCTATTTTTCTTTTAATTGTTTTTGTTTTAATTCCCTCGTATATAATAGAATATGTTAAATATAAAAAAGGGGAATATTCTGCTAATGATTTTGAAAGCGACTGGGCAGATGATATAGCTGATGCTTATATAAAATATTCAGTCTGCACCTTGTTTTTATCTATAGCTGTGTTTTTGTTTATTTCTGTAAGAATGTAATTTTAATGGTAATTAAAAAGGCGGGTTCTAAATGCCCGCCTTTTGTATATTCTTTTATTTTTATTCTTCAAATGAAAGGTTTGTTTGTGAAACTGAATTGTCTTCTTCAGCTTTTTGGTTTTCATTATTGGTTGTTGCGCCGTCATCCGGGTCAATAATTTTATTAACCGAAACAACGCTGTCGCCCTCAGATAAATTCTGAACCTTAACGCCTGTTGCAGGGCGGCCTTGTCTTGAAATGTCAGAAGCTGAAACTCTTGTAACAACGCCATTTGCACTAACTACCATAATTTCATCTTTTTCTTCAACAATGGTTAATGCTACAAGCCTTGAAGTTGAAGTTTTGAACTTAGTTGCAATTAAGCCTAAACCGCCTCTGTTTTGAGGTCTGAATTCAGAAAGTTTTGAACGTTTACCAAAACCATCAGATGTTAAGACAAG
>CALUYD010000026.1 GCA_944324915.1 Candidatus Gastranaerophilales bacterium
CCCTTCATCAGCGTAAGTGTGAAAAGTTGAAAAATATAAAAAAAGCATTACTAGACAAGATGTTTGTATAAAATTACACTAACTTTAAACATCAGTGTAAACCAAAAATTTAATTAAATTATGATAATTTTATTAAAAAATAAATAAAAATTAACAAAAATCAAGCAATTTTGTAAAAATACTATCGTTTGGGAACAGCGTAAGTTAAAAGATTTTATAATTTATAAATCTTCATCATTAACTATAAAAGATTCTGACATTAATGGGGAATATGATTTATATGATGCTAACTCAATAATTGGGAAAACCAATTGGGGGCAAATTTCATCTGATTATATTTCTATTATAAAAGATGGTGCGGGAGTAGGAAGAATTAGATTAATGCAAAAAAATTCTGCTATTCTTGGCACTATGGGGGCTTTAATTACTGAACAATGTTGTTTGAAATTTATTTTTTCATTATTAACACAAAATGATTTAAGTCAAAAATATTCAGGTTCTACAATACCACATATTTATTTCAAAGATTATGGTGAAGATAAATATTATATGCCCAACTCTATAGAACAAACGAAAATAGGAGACTTCTTCTACAACTTAGACAATCTTATCACCCTTCATCAGCGTAAGTTGAAAATGCTTGAAAATTTAGTGAAAACTATAAAAAATAGGCTTTTATGCCACAAAGGAGAAAATATGACTTTTAATAAAGAATCTGATTTTGAAAATGCTCTTATCAATCTTTTATTTGAAAAGGGTTGGGAAAAGAATGTTATTAAATATCCAACAGAAGAAGACCTAATTAAAAATTGGGCTGATATTTTGTTTGAAAATAACAGGGGAATTGATAGATTAAATGATTATCCACTTACAAAAACAGAAATGCAACAAATTTTGGACCAAATAAAAGTTTTAAGAACTCCTTTGAAATTAAATGAATTTATCAATGGCAAAGAGATAACAATAAAAAGAGATAATCCTGATGATAAAGAGCACTTAGGGAAAGAAATACCATTAAAAATTTATGATAGACAAGAAATTGCGGCAGGACAAAGTCGATATCAGATTGCAGAGCAACCAAGATTTAAAACTAATTCTGCAATGCTTAATGACAGGCGTGGTGATTTTATGCTTTTAATAAATGGTATGCCTGTTATACATGTTGAGTTGAAAAAATCAAACGTTTCAATTACACAAGCTACAAACCAAATTGAAAAATATGCACACGAGGGTGTGTTTAGTGGAATATTTTCTCTTGTTCAGGTGTTTGTTGCGATGACGCCTGATGAAACTATTTATTTTGCTAATCCCGGACCAGATGGGCAATTTAATAAAGATTTTTATTTCCATTGGGCAGATTTCAACAATGAGCCAATAAATGATTGGAGAGAAATTGCAAATAACTTTTTATATATTCCTATGGCTCATCAGCTGATAGGGTTTTATACAGTTGCAGACAATACAGACGGAATTTTAAAGGTTATGCGTAGCTATCAATATTATGCAGCAAGTAGGATTTCAGATAAGGTGTCAAAAATGCGTTGGGGAGAGAAAAATCCTTATGGTGGATATATATGGCATACGACAGGATCTGGAAAAACTATGACAAGTTTTAAATCTGCTCAACTTATTGCTAACTCAAAAGATGCTGATAAGGTTGTGTTTTTAATGGACAGAATCGAACTTGGAACTCAAAGCTTAAATGAATATCGTGGATTTGCTGCTGATAATGAAAGTGTGCAAGCAACTGAAAATACTGGTGTTCTTATAACTAAATTAAAAAGTGACAGTGCAGATGACACACTTATTGTCACATCAATTCAAAAAATGAGCAGGATTAAAGAAGATGGATATGTTAATGACCAAGACATAAAGAAAATAAATTCAAAAAGATTGGTATTTATTATTGATGAATGTCATAGAGACACTTTTGGTGAAATGCTCAGCACAATAAAGCGAACATTCCCTTATGCAGTATTTTTTGGTTTTACTGGAACGCCTATCCATGATGAAAATCAAAAGAAAATGAATACAACAGCAACAATTTTTGGCAACGAATTACATAGGTATAGTATTGCGGATGGAATAAGAGATGGCAATGTTTTAGGGTTTGACCCTTATATGGTTATTACATATAATCAAAGGCAAATGAGAAAAGCCATTGCTCTTGAACAAGCAAAAGCAAAAACTGAAGAAGAAGCAATTTCAAATCCTGAAAAAAATAAAATTTATTATCATTTTATGAAACTTCCTATGGAAAATCATGAAGTAAATGGTAAAGTTGTTCGTGGACTTGAATCATATATTCCAAAAAGTCAATATGAAACAGAAAACCACGAAAGAGCAGTTATAAAAGATATTCTTGATAATTTTACTACTCTAAGTGTAAATAAAAAATTTCATGCCATTTTTGCAACTAGTAGTATTCCAGAAGCAATAGCGTATTATAAATTATTTAAGGAGATGAATAAAGATTTAAAGATAGCAGCTTTATTTGATCAAAATATTGATAATACAGATCATGCAATAATAAAAGAAGATGCTATAGTTGAGATGCTTGACGATTATAATAAGATGTTTAATCAAACATTTACAATCCCAACATATCAGAAATATAAAACAGATATACAATTAAGGCTTGCTCATAAAAAAACTTATTTGGGAATTGAGAATGAACCAGAAAAGCAATTAAATATTTTAATTGTTGTTGACCAAATGCTCACAGGCTTTGACTCTAAATGGGTTAATACTTTATATTTAGATAAAGTTTTAAAATATGAAAATGTTATTCAAGCATTTTCAAGGACTAATAGACTTTTTAGAAGAGATATTAAACCTTTTGGAGTTATTAAATATTACAGACAGCCTTATACAATGAAACAAAACATTGACAAAGCAGTTAAATTATATTCGGGGGATAAACCTTTAGGTTTGTTTGTTGATAAATTACCACAAAACATAAAGTCTATGAATGATTGTTATGATGAAATTGTTGACGTATTTTTGTCGTCTGGAATTGATAATTTCAGCAAATTGCCTGAAGATGAAGAAGCTAAAGCAAAATTCGCATTGTTATTTAAAAAATTAAACAAACATCTTGAAGCAGCAAAAATTCAGGGATTTGTTTGGGATAAATTAGAATATGACAAAGTAAAGTTGAATTTTGATGAAAACATTTATTTAATTTTAGCTTTGCGTTACAAAGAACTAGTTGGCAAAAGTGTCGATGGAAATTTGCCAGATGTTCCTTATGATGTAGAAAGTTATCTGACAGAAATTAGTACTGATGATATTGATGCAAACTATATGAATTCTAAATTCAAAAAATATTTAAAAGCTTTGTATACAAATAAAGCAGAAGAGACTTTAAATGACTTATTTAAAACTTTTGCAACGTTATCACAAGAAGAACAAAAATATGCATATCAATTTATTTCGGATATTCAAAGTGGAAATATAATTGTAGATAATAATAAAAGTTTTAAAGATTATATTTTGGAATATCAAATAAATGCTAAAAACGATCAAATTCATAAGTGTGCAGAAGTTTTTGGTTTAAATGAAAAATTGTTAAGAGAATTTATGAAATTAGGTGTAACACAATCGGATATTAATGCGTATGGTAAATTTAGCAAATTAAAAGATAGTGCTGATAAAACAAAAACTAAATTATATTTTGAAAAAGTTGAAGGCAATGCTTTGCCACCTTTTAAAGCTCTTATGAAACTAGATGACTTTTTAAGAAAATTTATTTTAGAAGGTGGCTTCGATATAAATACAAATGGGAATTAGTATAAATATTTTAAAAAGAGCCACATTTAAAGGCTCTTTTTTTGATAATTTAATAAAAATAAAATTAAAATTTATACAAAAAAAACTTAAGTTTATCTTTTTTTCATTAAGTTTATTTTTCCTTCATCAACTAGAATAAAAGGAGAATAAAATGACAAAAGATAACAAAAAAGAAGAACTTTTTTATCAGTATTATGAACAATGGATTCAAGTCTATAAAAATGGGGCTGTTAGAAAAGTTACTATGGATAAATATATTCTGGCGTCAAATTGGTTAAAAAAATTGGTGCCAGATTTAAAAGTTTCTGAATTAACGAGAATTAGATATCAACAATTAATTAACAAATATGCAGAGTTCCATGAGAGACAAACTACCATGGATTTTCATCATTTACTAAAAGGTGCAATATTAGATGCTGTTGACGAACGTTTAATAGATAGAGATCCAACTAGAAAAGTAATTATAAAAGGAAAAACTCCTAGAGAGAAAAAAATAAAATATTTAAGTCAATTTGAGTTGCATAATTTGCTGTCAAGTTTAGATTTAAAAAACGGCTCGAATTGGGATTGGCTTATAATGTTGATTGCTAAAACAGGAATGCGTTTTTCTGAAGCACTTGCAATCACTCCAAAAGACTTTGATTTTTTACATCAAACTTTATCGGTAAATAAAACTTGGAACTATAAAAACAAAGGTGGATTTAGCCCAACAAAAAATAATTCATCAGTTAGAAAAATTCAATTAGATTGGCAAACTGTTGTACAATTTTCAGAAATGGTTAAAGACAAAGATGAAGATAAACCACTTTTTGTTGATTGTATTGTTTATAATTCAACTGTTAATGATGTATTAAAACGATGTTGTGTGAAAGCTGATATTCCTATAATAACAATCCATGGCTTAAGACATACTCATGCGTCACTTTTATTATTTGCAGGGGTTTCTATTGCTAGTGTAGCAAGAAGACTTGGACATGCAAGTATGACAACGACGCAAAAAACGTATTTGCATATAATTAACGAATTAGAAAATAAAGATATTGACATTATTATGCGTTCTTTATCTAGTTTATAAAATAATAAATTTGTTGATGAAGGAGGAATGTCCAGATTGGACATTTTTTGCTTTAATACCATTAGTTTATGCTATGTATGAAATTAGCCACAAAAGAAAAAGATGTTAAACAACTAATATATAATCACTAACTTTCATAATAAAACAAGTTTTAAATTACGATTCTGAATGAGTTTGTAATTTTACTCTAATATAATTATATATATTAATACTTTTTGTTAAGTATTTAATTTCAAAAGAAATTAATAATAAAGAAAAGTTTTCTTTTGTAATTAAGAGTTTAAAGACATCAGTTTTGATGCCTTTTTTCTTTTGTGTTGAAATATTTTCTTAGTTTTTTCAAAAAAATTAATTACTGTCTAATTTTTTTTCAAAAAAATGTGCTTATATAATAGAGGGATAAAAAATTTTTGAAATTATTTTTTATAAAACCACAAATTTTACCTGACAAATTAAAAAAACATGTCCTTATATATAATAGAGGGATATTAAAAATTAAAATTTACTTTTAAATTTAAAACCCTTTATTTCAGGGGCTTTTAGGCACAAAGGTGTATTACGATTTGTATATAAGTGAGGGGATATAAATCAAAAATATTTAAACTTTATTTTAAAAAGTTGTTCAAATATACTACACGATTTGAAAAAATTGTAGTTAATATTATGGAGGAGGTAAAATAAATTTTAAAAATTTTTTTATAAATATGGCAAAAATGACCCCACGATTTGAAAAAACGTGTCCTTAATAATATAGAGGGACAAAAATATTTTTAAGAATTTTTGCTAAAAACTGTAAAAACTCACGATACTTTTTAAAAAACATGTCCTTAATAATATAGAGGGAGTAAATTTTTCGTATGAGTTTATCAAGAAAAAGTAAAGCCTTTGATGTTTTTCAAAAACATGTTCATGTAAATATGAGGGGTAAAAATTTATTTTTTTGGACAAGGCTTAATTGCTTTATTTTAGGGACTTTTTGAACTAAAAGTGCCTTGCGATTTGTATATAAGTGAAAGGATATAAATGAAATATATTTAAACTTTTTTAAAAAAATGCTAAAAATGACCCCACGATTTAGAAAAACATGTAGTTAATAATATAGAAGGAGTAAACATCTTTGCAAATTGCAATGGTGTTTTTTCTTATATAAATTTTCCCCGCGTGTTCAAATGGTGAACATTCGACATTGTTAAAATTAGTTTATAAAAATTTTTCTCGTTGTAACAAATGCTGTTACAGCGACAATTGTAAAATCATTTTAAAAGGAGGTGTGAAATGTAAAATTAAACTTAAAACTTTAAGAAAATCAAATTAAACAAAAGGAGGAACTATGAGAGATAGCAAAATTAAGTGCCAAAA
>CALUYD010000027.1 GCA_944324915.1 Candidatus Gastranaerophilales bacterium
ATATGTCGAGAGGTATTTAAACAAATGTAAAACCTGTGGACAGACAATAATAAACGAAAGAGGAAAACAAACAGAGTTTACACCAAATTCAAACAAAGAATATAAAGAAGCAAACACAAGTAAAATTACAGCCGTTTGCATTTCGGAAAATTCCAAACCTCTTTTAAAAATCTCCGAAGATATGCCATGCTACTATAAAATCAGCAACTTATCTCTTGCAGAAAAAGAATATAATAAACTAAGACAGATTAAAAACCCATCCGTTGACGAAGTTTTGCGCTCTTGTGCCATAATTCAATGGTTAATTACACAAGAAACACCTTATAAAAGAGGGACAGATTCAATAGCAAATATTTTAGCAAAATCAATCATGCATGCAAACGGAATTTTCATCAGCCCTTTGAAAGACGGCATTAGTCTTGATTTTGAAGCATTTGATACCGATCTGGATGATTATATTGAAAAATACCCTAATTTCTTTAAGGTAAGACCTTATAAAATTAAAGGTTAATGAATTCGGCAAAAACTTACTCCCAAATTTCAATAAAAATCAAAAATATTAATTTTACCATTTTATAATAAAATGTAAACAATGAACTACAAAAATAAATGTTGGGTTTCACCCTACATACTTTAAATTATAATAAAAATCAACGTGATTTTCACCATCTGTAAAAAGGGGTCTTTTTTTATTCTGCGATTTTATCAATAGGGACAAACTATTTAAAAGTGGTGCTTGAACTAACTTTTTCCGCAAGCAAGGAGCTAAAAGCTTTGCTTATAATTACGTCCATACATACAGATTAACCATGAAGCCGGAAATGTGCTTTTTTCCTTCTTTTGTATCATTAGGACATAATTTTATTCAGCAGACGAATTAGACCTTATTTGCTTAAAATGTCTAATAATCTTTTTATGCGTTCAGATAAAATTACAAAAGATATTAATTATTATTAGGTTTAGAATCAATATCAGTAGCTTCAATTTTAAAGATTACCGGTCTTAATCCATCGTTGCAACTTACAATAGCAACTCCTTTTTCTTTAATCCAATCCCCGTAATAAAAAACATCTTCAATTCCGTGAGAAAGTGCAAATACATATTGATAAACAGCTTTCCATGCTTCATTGCAAAATCCTTCGGGACATTCCCAATCTGCATAGAATTCTTGTCCTTCTTTCAACATTGGACAAGAAGTTAAACCATCGACCCCATATTGTTGTGAAAGTTCTTTATCAAAGTATTTTTTCAAAACCGTAATTTTGCATTTTTTCATATTGCCTTACTCCTTAGTAATATTTATAAATTAATTGGGGGTATTTTTATACCCCCTAAATATTTTTATTAACAAAGCTCTCCGTCACCAAAGCCGTATTGTTCTAAGGAATTTGCTTTTGCTTGTATACAAATAAATTGAAACTCATTATCTGAAGTATTTTCAATAGTTCTTGCTGCTTGCGGAGCTACTTTTATAACCGAACCTTCTTTTACAATAATATCTTGCCCATCAATTATCATTTTACCTTCACCTTTTAGAATGATATAAACTTCTTCATTTTGTTTGTGTTTATGGTTAAAAGGAACTTTAAAGCCTTTTGGAACAGTGTTTAAAGAGATTTCACAACTTGTTAATTCTAATGTATCATGCAAGAATGCCTTTCCGTTTTCTAATTTAATTAAGTCATCAAGTTTTCCTAATTCCGCTTTTTTGTAATTTGTCATAATTTCCTCCTTTTTTAGTTTGACATCTGACTATTTATCTAAATTTTTATATCATCTTTTCAAGAAGCTCCCCTAAAAGTTGAACTTCATTATTAGCAAGATTTTTGAATAACATTTTATTTAAATCTTTTGAAATTTTTTCAAAGATTGGCTTAAAATCTTTACTTTTTGAGGTTAACATAATGTATGTAATTCTGCTATCTTCAGAGGATTTTTCTCGTTTAACAAATCCAAATTTTTCAAGTTTATTAACAAGTATAGTAACAGTTGGTTTGCTGCGATGAATTTTTTCTGCAATTTCTTTCATTGTTAATTTACTGTGTTGATATAACATTGCAAGGATATCGCCATGGCTTGGCGCAAGCTCAGTTATACCATTTGAATTTAATTCTTGTAGGATAAATTTATTGCCCTTTTCGTGAATTTTTGAAATTAGTGAAAGTGTTTGTTTCATGAAAATCCTATGTATTGCATAGTAATTATAGTTAGATATCTAACTATTGTCAAGATTTATTCGTTTTTGGTTAAATAATATGGTTCAATAAAATTATTTCATTCTTATCTTATGCTTATTATTTGAGTGGAAAGAGAAACATAAATCTTAAAATATTTTTTAACCGGACTTTATTTACTTAAAATCTCGAATAATCATTTTATCCGTACAAGTTAGATTGTGAGGGCGAAATAGACTATAACATTGGTTTTAAAATAGAAAATTTAAGTCAATTCTTGGACAGTAATCGGACAATGATGACCATCAAAAGACCATTTTGTAACATATAAAACGATTACTTCCGACCGCCAAAGTTCAAACACAAAGCCAACTTTGCCGAATAATCTTTTTATGCATTCTGTAAACGAACACATGGTTTGATTATTTAGAACGGATAGTTTGATTATTTACGGACAGTTATTTGAAAATTTTAGATAAAATTTCCGCATTATTTTATATAAAATTTTGTCCAAATCGGGGCAAGTTTTTTAAATAAATTAATCAGTTTTTAATCTGTCAATTTATCAAGCGCGTTATAATATCCTTTTAAAATACCTTCTTTTTTATTTTTGTTATATTGTTCCAACTCTTCTTTGCTCATTTTTCTAAATGGCATACCAGATAGTGTTCTTGAAATTGAATCAGTTAATATCGTGCAGGCAGTTGTTATAATTCCTGCTCCTAGAATACTTCTTACATAAGGAATTTTGAATATGTCATTTAATTTTAGACAAATTAATTGCGTTGACATTCTAATTAATTTATTTACACCTCTCAAGCGAGCATCTTTTTGTGCTTTTTCTTTATCACCTGTTTGTTTTGCAGTTTCATTGAAGTCATCTGTCATAGCAAAATAAATTGATGCAAATGTTCCCATTAATTGAGTGGTCTTTGCAATTCCCGAATTACTTACGTTTGATTTTGTTTCGCAATTTAGCGCAGACAGCCTATTCTTTTCAAGATGAGTTTTATATTTTTCAATGAAATCATCGTCAATAATTCCATTGTTTTTATCTAATCGTTCTTTAAAATCTATATAAGTATTTAAAATATTGTAGTCATTTTTAAGTTCTAGTTTTTCGCTTTTCTTAACTATTCCGCTTGCTTCTAATATTTTATTTACAGCTTTATATGGATAACTTGCAAATTCAATAATAAGTTTAAATGGTGCAAGCGGAATTTGTAATAATTCTTTAGTAGACATTTCAATTTTTGTAAATGGAATACGAGTCATTTTTTCATATTCACCAAGTGATATTTTACCACCATTGTTAGGTGTTTTTGAATCGGTAAATATTTTTATAAACTTATCATCATAATATTCAGCTTGTTTTGTAAATCCACAATTATGCAATGCATCGAATAGTTTATTTAATTCTTGTTCGTCAACCAAGACTTCCCCAACTGTAGCATTTTTATATTTTTGAAGTAATGTTTTTGCGCTTTGTGTATCCATTATTTGATTTTTTAATTTTTCAAACGATTTGGTTGATTTTATACCCTTTATTCCAAAACCAATTCCAATACTAGCAAAACAAGCTAATGCAATATTTTTAGCTGAAAGCAAATGCTTTTTGTTTTTTTCTTGTTTTACAATTTCAATCTCGCTTGTTTTAATTTCTGTTTTGTTTTTTGCAGACTCCCTAAAAGCATCAAAACTAAATTTTCTTTTTATGTCATTAGGCTTATCAGCAACATAAATTCGTTTTAACGGTCTTCCGGTTGATACTCTTGAAGTGATCCTAAAAATAAGACTTAAAAGAGTATTTAAAATAGGTGCTCCAATTGATGAATTATTTGCAAAACTTGAGAAAGCACCCAACATAAAATATTGAGATAATGCTTCTTGACCTACTTCAAGGAGTTCTTGTTTTCTTTTTGCTTGCTCTGATTGTCTTGCTTCTTTTGGGGTTTTGCCATTGAGAATAGATTTATTGTAAAAATCAGTTCCCATCATAATTGCAGCAGTTACACCAGAGGCAATTCTTGCAATTGTTCTTTCATGTGGGGTGTGATAATGAGCCTTATCTTTTGCTAAATTAGAATCAAATAGTTTATAAAATTCCCCTGTAACTTCATTGCATATTTCTTTAAATTCGGGGTTACAAGCATTATCACATATAAATTTTTCAATGTCTTCAGGGTTTTTTCCTACTTTTTTAGCTGCATTAATTAAAAAATTATCTCCGTTTTTTAAAAAGCCTCTCATTGCTCTTTCGTACATTTCAGCTTGTTTTTTACTATTGAATTCAGTTAATAATTTAGATTCTTGCAGTTGTTTTACATTAAATTTATTAGCGATAAAATTTAAAAATTGTTTAGGCATTTCAACAAATGGATATTTTAAAGTATCCATAAATGCGGTTGCTTTTTTATAGAAAATATCGCTTCCGTTTATTTTGATGAAATCAGAAGCGACATTTTTAGAGAGGTTATCATATATGCCATCTAAGTGGCAATTTGAAATTTTTTCAAGTGATAGGCGGTGGCTAATTTTCCCTACATCAAAACCTTTAAAACTAATATTTTTTGTATCGTTTTTTAATGGGAATGATGCAGAATTAGAAATTAAAACTTTATTTCTAACTGATTGCATTAACGCATTTGCCTTTTTAATATTTCAAAAGCTAAAACGTTGCTCAAAAAAAATACTTTGCTAGTTTTATTTAAAAAAATATTTGATTGATGCAATTATTTACATTTATATAAAATTTAGCGCCATTCATCAAAATATGCTCGATCATATGCATCTGGTTTACTAGATGAATCAGAAGATGGTGTTGCAGATCCACTAGAAGAATCGTAACCGCTTTCGCAATTTTCTATATTTAAATACAATGTGCTTAAATCGTTAAAATCTCTTAAACATCTTAAATAATTAGACTCTTTTTCAACTATATTTTGCCCAACAATTCTTGTATCTCTTTCTTTGCGTCTTGTTAATCTTTGATACAATTTTTGAAACAAATTTTTATTTTCGTGTTGCATTGCAATATCTTTTTCTAATATTGCATAAGGAACCTTTTCGCCTTTTTTTATTGTTGCAAATGGAGTAGCATCAAGATAATCAAAAACTTCTTGTGCAAAACTTTTTACCTTAAATCCTGCATTTCTTTCGTTCTCTTTTTTTATTTCAGGATCAACATATTCTCTTTTAATAAAATCTCTAGTTTGATTGTTTTCAAATTTGCCAAAATTAAGATTTTTATTAGATTTTAAAGGGCGACAATTGGTCGCAAAGATTGGCGATACTCTCATGATTTTCCTCTCAATACAAATAGGTTCTTATATAATGCACCTAAATAAAATAATTTGCTAGTTGACTTAATAAAAATTAACTTAATATTATATAATTGTATATATTATATAAAATCAATTAATTTATTTAATTTACTCAATTTTCTAATGTTTGATACATTAAGTTTTGCATTAATTTCAAGAATAATTTCTGCCTTATTTTTGTTGATCTCATAAATAGATTTATCATAAAAATAGCTTATGGGCACATTAAAAGCTTCGGCAATCATTTCTAATGTTTCAGCAGAGGGTCTATTGCATCCGCTTTCAGCTCTTGAAACTGTACGAATGTCCACGTTAATTTTTTCTGCAAATTTTTCTTGAGTTAAGTTGTTAGTAACACGTAATTGCAAAATTTTTCTTGCAATATGTCTAGTGGTTTTAAGTTGATTTGCTTTCGCATTACCCATATTTGATATGTTAATATTTAGAATAAATTATTTCTATGACACCATATTGCAATAATG
>CALUYD010000028.1 GCA_944324915.1 Candidatus Gastranaerophilales bacterium
ACAAAAATAGTGGCGGATTTTTGTGCAATCCGCCACTTGACTTTTAAATTGCCTGCAAAGTGTAATTATTTTCATGTTTTATCAGAAAATTCTGAATTTCTTCTGGTGTCTCGGCATATATTTCACCAGTTTCCATATCCACCAGAGTTTTTTTTTCTTTGTCAAAAATGATTGCTAATTTTAACATTTTTATTTCTCCAACAAATACCAATTTTTTAAAGCATATTCTACTAATTGTTTAGCATGAAATGGAAAAGTTAATTTACTAGCACACTCTAATAGCCATTGAAAGATTTGATGCTCCTCTTCAACAAAATCAACCTTTTTAAAATCATTAAAGTAAAAAACGCTATCTGGATGCTTAGTACTAGCTCCCCAGAGTTCTAATACATATCCTTTCTCTTCTGTTTTAAATACTTTAATGCCACTTTTCATTTTTAATATCTCCTTTCCTTTAATCTATAATTATTATAACATGCGGGAAACCGCTTGTCAAGTAAAAAATCCAGATTTTGGAGAAAAAAATCTGGATTATGCGAGCGTTCAAGCAAACCGAGTCCCACTCGACTGAGTTCGGACTCCCTGATTATTATTTCAGGAATGATTCCAGAGCCTTGAAACATAAATCCGCATTTTCTTTAGAGCGGATATCTTCATTCTCTGAAAAGCCGTTCATTGCGGCAGTTAATAAATCTTTAACTGAAATAAATTCAAGAACCAGATTTAAAGCCGCCATTTCATCTAAACTAACTTTTATCATTGGCTTGCTTTCCTTTCTCCTTATTCAATTTTCTTTATATAAATATTATATCATAAAATTTTTAAAAAGTCAACAAGAAGCAAATAACCGCATTTAATATTTTATTTTAATTTTATTGTCCATGGTTTATGAAAAAGAAGACGATTTAAATAATCAAGCTCAATAATTACATGAGATTCAGAAAACATATCTTTTAACCATTTGCTTGTTGTAATTCTTTTGTCTTTTGTATCTTCCCAATATTGGATATATTTTAATCTATTTTGTTCATAAACTTGAATATCTTCTTTAAATTCTTTTTGCTTATTAATAAATGTTTTTTTAGTTTCATCAAGTTTTGATTTTTCTGGATATAAATCAATTATATTTTTTAAAACAACTAATTCATAAAAACTATCACATAAAAACCCCTTTGATGCTAATACTTTTCTACCTAATCTTTCTAATTCAATATCTTCTTTAGAATTTTGATTTCTTTCTTTAAAGAACATAAATAAAATCCTCCTTTACTTTCTTATTAACCGCAAATATTCTAACTTTGCAATCGTATATGGATATTTTTGACAAGTCTTACAAAAGTTAATAGTTTCTTTTGCTTCAAAACCAAATTTTCTAATTACCATGTTTATCATCTCTTCTTTTGTCATATTTATTACTTCCTTTCCTTTTGTTAATATTATTATATCATATTATTTCTTATTTGTAAAGTGTTTTTTTCACTTCTTCCAATAATTTTTTATCAACATGGAACGGATTATCTAATGCAATCAGTCTATCGTCAGTACAGTTGCATAAAGGATTATTTACATTCCATAAACCATGAAGCCATATGGCACAATGCCATTTTTGTGGACAATGGAAACAAGTCATATAATTAACCTCCTGTTTATTCCATATGAGAGTTATTTACTCTCATATGGACACACTGTTAAACCTTTTTCTTTTAAGTATTGAACGGCTTTTTCTATATCATGCCATTTTAATACCTTTTCTATTGTCATATAAGTCTTTTTTTCATAGACTATTTCAATGGTAATATCTAAAGGTTCTTTCCATTCTTTTATATCTTTTTCCCACTCTTTTAAAAAGAATGGAGTTATTTTATCAATGAAGAAACTAATAACTCTTCCTTTTTTTAAATTCCATACATTAAAAGATAGATCAATACCATGTTTGGCATATTGTTCTTTTAAGTTTTCCCATGAGATTTTTTCAATCTTATTTTCCGGTTCTTCTTCTAATAAAACCGTACCATATGAACACCCTATACATTGTCCTTTATTTATAGTTTTTGTTATAACATTATAAAATTCCATATAAACAACCTCATTTTCTTTAATTTTCTAAGTCTGGATAGTAGTTTTCTTCATCATCTAAATTTAAAGAATCAAAAAACTCACTTTCCTCATTCCAAGCTTCAATTTCCCTATTGTATTCTTCATAAGTAACAAGATTATTCATTTCAAGTACCTTCCTTTTTTTTAATCAACTAATGGTGCGGATAGAAGATTAGACAACTCTTCTTTGTATCTATTTATTTCTTCGGTATTATCAATTACTTCACCAAAGAAATCTTCTTCTCCATGTTCTTCCATTAGCTTTGCTAATGTTTGCTTAACAGTATCTATTCTATTCTTCGTTGCATGAGGGATATTTAATTTGATTAATATCTCCGAGTAAGTCCCGGAATAGTTATATACTTTAGATTTTTTGCCATTTTTAATAAAAATGACACCTAAAGTATTTTTAGAAGAATTATTGCAAAATTCCCCATGTTTAGAAATGATAATATCATTTCTATAGTTTTCTACCGCTTTTTTAAACTGTTCAAAAGTCATACTATCAACTCTCCTTTTTTATCTTCTAAATAAATTATACTATACTTATCCTAATTTGTCAACTAATTTTCTAACAAACGGCAGACTGGGGAATTTTAGCAATTTTTAAAAAATTGCAGGTTGAGTGTTTGCGTCCTTAGGTGTCCACTCCACTTCCCTCTTTCTATTGTTATAATACCACAAAAGGCTTGTTTTGTCAAGCGTTTTTGCAAAAGAAAAGGAAGATTTTTTATTCTCCCTCAATCATTTTGACTTTTGTAATTGTATCATCTAAAATATTACTATCTGTATGATTAGTATTCATGTAAAGTTTAACTTTGTCTCCCACTTTATAACCTTCTCCAATGAAGTGCCAAACATTGCCTGTTTTATCTTCAGCCGAACAAACATCTTCATAATAATCTATTACTATTGCTTCTCTTGTGTAAGACGTTTTAACATAATCTTCTAATCCTCCTAAAACACAAAGAATAATAAAAAAGAATAAACCTCCTAACAGATTAATAGCCTTTTCTTTCATTATGTCCAATTTCTTTTTTTCTTTATTTGTTCGTACCTTGCCGCTTTTCTCAGCCTCTATTTTTTTCTTGTCATAAACTCGAATTTTCATTCTTGTAAATCCATCTCTTTTTAAATACAACCATTCAATATTTCTTTGAGCACAGATTTTCTGAATCGCTCTTGTCTGTACTTCTGTTTTATGTGTATTATAATAAGCCACACTTTCCACCTTGACTATGGTACTCATAGGTTTATATTTACCTGTTGTACTGAATAAAGTACATTGTAAATCAATCATTGTCTTTATTCTCCCTTCCTTATTTTATTTTATGTGTCTATTATAACACCTTATTTTGTATTGTCAAGTGTTAAATCTTTAACAAGTCTTGTCATTCTACACAAAGTTTAAGCTCTTTGCCTGTCTATCTTTGTACACTTTTACTATTGACAGGGAATGTCAATAGGATAATACTAACAAAAATATTTCTAAAATTTCGTCACTTTGCACAATGCTTGCTAAATTTTTAACAATCTCGCCCGTTTGAAATTTCAGCGAAATGCACAAATAAAAAAATTATTTTTGTACAAAATGACGAAATTTCAAAAAAGGACTTGACAAATTTCGGGTTGTGCATCTTACACAAAGATTAACAAAAATTCGCTGAAAATTTGTGCATTATTACTCTTGACAGCAAACTCGGCGCGTGGCAACAGTCTACGCGCCGACCTCGTTGATGAATAAAATTCAATAAGTATCTTTTTTATTTTTTATTTCATTTATTTTTTCTTTCTCATTGATTAATTTCATTTGATGCAAGTTCATTAGCTTTGATGTTATCAACGAATGGATAAGCTTGTTAGCTTGAGCTTGTGACTCAAAGTCATGCTTTTGAGGGCCTGTTGACTCACTAACTCGTCGTTCAAAATGGCTCAGGTTCAGAACGTACCCGGGGTGTATTTTGGGAAAAAATTTTTTTGAAATTATCAAAAGGCTTTGCCCAGGTCAATTCTCTCTCCAAAAGAAATTTTAAATCAGAAACACGATAAAATAATTTTCTCTCCAAGAGAACTTTTAAAATGAAGAAATGATTCTCTCCAAAAGTATTTTTATTTAAAAATACTCCTATCAATATAAATAATGGGTTTTCCTTGCGATTTAGCATATTGAATAGTACTCCAAACCCCTCCAGTCTCAATACCATCCCAAACCGCCAACAAAACATCACAATTATCAACCATAAACCTATCTCTTATATCATCGCATCCCTTACTCCATTCTTCTTGCATATAAGAAACGCGGGAAGCGTTGTCCATAAGATCCCAATAGGCGCGATCCACATTAACTTCCCCATAATGTTTACATGGTAAACATAAATGTAATTTAATTTTATTTGAATCAAACAAAGAATAAAAAGACGCAAGAGAAAGCGCCGCCTGTCCAAACATTATATCAGCACCTTTCGCCATCCCGCACAATACTTCTTTTTCTTCTTGTCCTGTAAATAAAAAATTTAAAGCATCTTGCATCCATAAAAAAACTTTACTTTTTTGTCCCTTTAATCTTTTTTCTCTATGACCTGTTAAAGCAACTTTCATACATTAACAACCTTTCCATGTTTTCCCTCACCCTTCATTTTCATAATAATCCTTCTTACAATAGCATCTTCGCCATCATAAAAAGCTAAAACAAAATCCGCGGATTTAACAATTTTATCAATTAATTTATTTACATCTGATTCTATAATATAATTAATTGGTGCTCCATTATTTAATGCCCAAGTTTCACTTAACGAGCCTATCGGCATCTTCTTTTCTGTACTTCCGCACACAACAGTAAACAAATAACATTGACTGCTTTCAATTAATTCTTCCATGGTTGCGGAAAGTTGCTCATATGTATATTTTCCTAAAATAATAACTTTCATTCTTTTAATTTTTCTCCATAAATTCCGCGGTCACACCCTGCACAAAATTCATGTTGTCCGCACTCAAATAAACAACACCATGAATATCTTAAATATTCTTCAGAACATTGTTCACAATCTATATTATCACAAAATTCTTCTAAAACATTATCACAAAATTCTTCTAAAACGCTAGTCAACATAACAACATCTCCCATTAAAAAATACACAAGTCATATCACATTGATTGTCTTTATTATATTTACAATGCGGAATTTTTAAATTAACCTCAATATTATACTCTTCAAACCGGTGCTTTCGCGCATTATAGAATCCTTCCGCATATTCCCAACCATATTTATTTAAAATATAATCAAATTCATCTAGCAATCTTTGCTGTTGGTATTTACGCAACTCTTCTTTTTCTTCTTTTGTATATTGGCGGAAACAATATTTTTTTCCTTGTCCTAAAACAGTTGCATCCATTATCCACATTATATCGGGGTCATTTCGCATTTCTTCTGAAGCTTCTTCCCACAATATTTTTCTAGACATTCGTGAAACTTTACATTTTGTTTTTACACTCATTTCTGCGTCTAAAATAGCGGCTCCCAATCCAGTTACTACAAAAGCTCTATTATCTCTCATTATAAAAACTTCCTTATTTTTATTCTTTATTATATTATAAAACTTTTTTTATAAAAAATCAAATCAATATACATTAATCTAGTTTGACAAAACAAAAATTTTGTGTTATACTATAATTAGAAGTAGAAAGGAGAGCTTTTAT
>CALUYD010000029.1 GCA_944324915.1 Candidatus Gastranaerophilales bacterium
GTAAATGAACGATTATAAGCGATAGTGAATTTTGTGATATACTCACAGTAGCCAACTGAATGCCTATTGCTAGCAAGCCTGTTGAGGGTTGTGAGCATATAATAATCAATGACAAAAAAATCCGAGCCAGCATTGACATTGTAAAAGCTCTTCAAAATAAGAGAGCTAAATACAAAACTAAAAAAGAAGCTGATTTAATATTTTCAGAATTGTGCTTTATTCATCTAACATTTTTGAGATGTAAGCAATTGTTTTTGGGAAATATTGTTGTAAATATTGAGTTCTGAATGACAATGTAATCTGACTATTGGGTGAATTTAATATAGCGTTAGTCTCTGCTACTGTTTCAGATAGACCATGGTCCAATGTTGGAATGTTTCCTGAATTCATGAAATATTCAACATAATTCCCTTGTTCTGTTGTAAGATTGTTTTTAAATGCTGTTTTTTCTTCATTAAATATTTCTTGGAGTTGCTTGTCGCCAGAAATTCTAAAAGTGACATCTTCTGGGCGTATATTAGGGTCAGAAATACTTAGATGCATTTTTTGCGGATTTGTAATAGAAAAGCTATCTTTGCCATGACCTAGCTCATGTTCAAATATGAATTTGTGAGGACCAATATACATTTCACCTGTTCGCCAATTAATAGCAGAATCCATTCTTTTTTGAAGTATTAATTTTTTAACATATTTAGAAGCGGATATAAGTTCTTCGCCTGATAATCCTTTTAGCATATTAATTAAAACTTCTCTATCGGTTTGAATTAAGCTGTTAATGTCTATATTTGCTAAAATATTTCCGCTCATATCGCATACTGCGATTTTGTCATTAGTATATGTTGTAACAAGTTCAACGCCATTGTGTGAACTTATAAAAGTATTTTCATCAATCTTTTTAAATGTTTTTGTATCGTCTAATAAAATGTTCCCATCTTTATCGATGATAACATATTTTTGAGTATAGTTTCCATTTAAATCGGATTCGTAATTTACTTGTGTTTTTGTTCCATCTAATGAAGTTAAGTTTTTAATAATGGTTTTATTTCCATTAGTATCTTCTATTGTTTGACATAAGTTTTCGATCTTGCCATCTGGATATTTTCTGACAATTTCTACAACTCCATCTACGTCTGAAAGTGCTCTTGTCTCAGTATAAAGGAGTTTTCCATTAGAATCACGTATTTCGCTTACTTCTTTAATCGGATAATAATATTGTTTTTTCTTTCCGTTGTGTTCGATAATTTCAAAGTTTTCTGTTATTTCATAATTATTTTGACCATCATTAATTTTTGATATTCTTAAATTAGGATTTAGAGCACTACCCATAGTAACACTTTTTTCTAATTTAAATTCTCCATCAATTCCGTATGTTGTTACTTTGTAATTCTTATCGCTACCGCTGATTATTGCAAAACTATCTTTATAACATTTGAATGATAGTGCTTCATTTGGACTTGAATTAATTTCGCGTTGTATAACTTGGATTGCTTTGCCCATATCGCAATCACTGCTAAGCCATTGAGTGATGTCGTCAGGACTTCTGTACTCGTCATATTCAGACATACTGTCAGTAATAATAGGCAGATTTTTTGTAGCAGACTTAGAGCGTAATTCATTTAGCTCATCTATGTATTTTAAATTACTTTGTACATTTTTTGTATTTAAATTTGCATTGCTCATAACTTCGCTTAAAAGATAGTCTAGTTCTTGATTTTTACTGCTGTTATTCATTGCTTTTATTGATTTTGCAAGACTAATACGTTCAGAATCTAAAATTAAGATTTCACTTGCATTTTCAACATTTAATGCATTTATTATCAATTCATCAATATTGTTTTTATTTAAAGAATTTAATAGCTCGCTATTTTCTTCCATAAATGCGTGAAGAAGTTGCAATCTTTGAATAAATTCTTCATTAGAAATATTTGGGTTTAAAGTTTGCGCAAAACTTCCGAAGTTAAAATCAAGATTTTCTTGAATTTGTGGATATTGTTTAATTAATTGAGCCTTATCTACAGCTGATGCAAAGTTTTCTACACCTATTTCTGTCATATCTTTAATAATGTCTTCTTTTTTAAATATGTCATATAAGTCATATTTTTCAATGGTTCTTAAAACTTCTGTTGCTTTTTTAAAATCTATATCATTTTCAAGTAGTAATTGAGATAAATCTATTTTCTTTCCTAAATTAAACTTGGCGAAGATAAAGTTATTTAAGTCTGTATCTGGTGTTAATTTCATGACTTCATCTAAAAATTCACTTGCATCAGAATCAAAAATTTTATCGGTAGTTATCAATTTAATTTTTTGAGCTAAAGTTTGCTTATCAAAAATATCTTCGTATTTTCTGAAGAATTCAATATTTTGAATATTTAATTCAGCATCATTTGGAAGATCTAATTCAAGCACTTGTTTTAATGTCTGAGCATTGTAAATATATTCTGTATTTGCTCTAAGATCTTTGATTAATTTAATTCTTTTTCCTATATCTGTACTATCATTTATTTTTGCAGATAACAAGCTGCTTAGTGCAAAGAAATCATCAACATCATCCAATAATCCGCTATTGTATAAGCTGTCAAAATTATCAACACTTAAATTTGATTTTCCTAGAATGGTATAAACGTCGTTTAATGTGGAATATTCGCTTTCGCAAAGTCTTTTATATAATGCACCGTTGTCAATAGTTTGAATTCTATTAATTACCTCAATATTATTTTGAATTGCCTTTAAGTTTACTCCTTCTTTTGTTAGTAATTCGGTAAGAGTAGTTCTGCTTAATTGAATATTTTCATCTTGAAGTAATTTTACTATTTTAGATAAATTTTCAATGCCATTTTCGCTATTTAAAATGGCGTCTATATCAGTATTGGTTAATTTGATAATTCCATTTTCATCACTCATTTGAGCAAGTTGGACTAATAAATCTTTTCTTTTTGTTGCAACTGCTCCGTTTTGTATGTTTGTTGTGCCTTTCCTTGCATTAATAGAATAAGAAAGGTCATTTCCCATTATAAATTCAAAATCATGTTTTGAAATATCTTTTTTGGTTAATGAGTTTAAATATTCAATAGAGGATTTTAACTGTCTTACATTCGTATATTCTGTATTAAATAATTGACCAATAAATTGATTATTTTCATCAGTTAGATATTTGGATGCTAATTGGTTTAGCGAATTAACCTTGTCCATTTGAATATCAAAGTTATCAGCTGGACATAATAAAGATGAATTCCAATAACCAGATTCTGCCATTTCTAATATTTTTGGCTTTAAAGCGCTTCTTATTTTTAACGAAGCTTCTGAATCAATTACTTTTGGATATACTAAAATAAATATGGCTTCTTTTGTATCTATTTTGGCACTTTGTATATATTTAAATTTTTCATCAAGTCCTTTAGCCACATTTGTTAGGGCATCATCATTTTCAACCTCTCTAATTAAAGAGTCAACAATGAAAGATAAGTTATCTTCATCCATTTCTGGAATATTTGTTTTAATTTTTTTAACAATGCCCAAAATTTCATTAACAGAATATCCGCATTCTTCTAAATGTAATAATTGCTCATATTGTATTTCGTCAAGAACAATTCCACATTCATCCGCTTTTGCCTTTAAAGCATTTGTCCTGCTAATAGATGATTCATCAGCTATTTCATCATTAATAAATGTAAAAAGGTCTTTAGTTTCTGTTGCACCAGTATGTTTTAATTCACTTGCTTCTTTTACACTAACATCTGTTATGCCATCTGCAATGCTTTCAGAAGTTTCTTTAATAATCGCATCATCTGTTGAATCAGCTACAACATTGGCAACACCATCGGAAATTTCTCTTGTGGCACTATCGGATAATGTTTCTGCTACATTTTCGCTTACTTCTCTTGTTGTAATAGCTAAACCACTTGGTGTTGATGCTCCTGCTATTTCATTTGCTAAATTACCTGCATTATTTGAAACAGTGTTAGCTGCTGTGTTTCCGGATAATTTAGAACCGACCTTGGAACCTGCTTTACCTGCCAATCTGAACCCGCCACCAATAATAGGTGCTGCAATTAAACCGCCTGCAAAACCTTGAGTAACATTTTCGCCCATGTTCTCAAAATCACCATCGGCAAGGCTTCTTGCAAAACCATCAGTTGCACCACCCAAGGCACCATCTACTGCCATATCAGCTCCATAAGCTGCAACTTTTGCCATTGTGGTTTTTAAACCGATTTTCGCACCCTCTTTAGCTACATATTCGGTTCCTTGTTTGGCTAACAGATTAGTTAAAAAACTTTTGCCGGTTTGTTTAACAGTTTGTTCAAAAACTTCTTCTCCGGTTTCTTTAACAACCATTTTTCCAAAGTTTAATCCGCAGGCTTTAGCTACGCCTGTACCTGCAACACCTCCTAGGGCATTTGTTACGGGAGCCATAGCGCCATTTATTGAACCTGTTATTAAATCATAACCAAAATCTTTTAATTTATAATCTCTGCCACCAACAGCACAATCAACACCTTTTATAGTTACCTTTACAGCTGCTCCTGCTCCTGCAGCAACTAATAGACTTGCTCCGCCCGTAAAGGGTGCTGCTGCTGCACAACCAACTGCGACAATACCTGATACCATATCGCCTACTACATCAACACACATTTTTTGTCCGTCTTGATATTTTGTTAGAACTTCTTGAGCTTCTTCTTGAGATATTTCGCCATTTTCAAGTTTTTCAATGGTTTTTTCAACATTATCTGAACCTGCTTTCATCCCAAAGAGATTTTTAATTCCATCCCAAGTTTTACCGATTAAACCTTGTTCTTCTTTTGTTTTATTTAATTCTGTTCTTAGTTGACTTGCAACATCAGCATTTGTTGCAGAATTAGAAGAAAATGCAATAGTATCAGATCCCAAAGGATTTGTTAGATTGCAGCTAGAGTCAAAAGACAACAAAGCAGCATCAACAGAATCTTTGATTTTGCCTTGCTCTAATGAATACTTAGGATATTCATATGAAATTGGGGATAATTTATCTATACTCATCTCTATGTTCCTGTAAGTGAATATGGCTTATGTATATATAAAGTATATATAGAGATGCAAATTGCAAAATGTTAATAATTTGTTACATTGCACTTTAAGGCCTATTTTGCAACTTTAATGTAATTTAATTCTTTAATTATCATCAACAATGACATCACAAAACGGCTTTCTCGGATTGGCAAGTAATTCCACCGTTAGATAGTATATACGGGCGATCTGCAAAAATCATATCAACAGCCCCTGGGGTTTTTTGTTTAAAATTTCGATACAGTTACCCTGAAATAACTTTACATTGTCTTTTTTATAAAACCTTAGTATGGGTTAATTATAGTACAAAAACTTTTCTCGTCCTGTTTGGAATAATTTTTAGAATAGACTTGAATTAT
>CALUYD010000030.1 GCA_944324915.1 Candidatus Gastranaerophilales bacterium
TTTTTTAAATTCTTTCACTTGAAATTATTTTATTTTTAGAATATGCTTATATTTGCTGATACCAATTGGTTGAAAGTATTCTTTAGTGGCAAATTTGCCAAAGCGAAATTTTACAATTGAATAATAAAAACCTATGTGGCGGGCATCGTCCGTTAGCGGTTACCCGACCTTGAGGGATGATTGGTTCCATTTGGAACCACAAGGAAACAAAATTTTACAATTGAATAATAAAAACTTATGTGGCGGGCATCGTCAAGCGGTTAAGACCATGGATTGTGGTTCCATTATGCGTGGGTTCGAATCCCACTGTCCGCCCCATTTATATATAAAAAAGACCTTTTAATAAGGTCTTTTTTTGTTGTCTTGCATGCGACATAAGTATAATTTGTGGATAGTTTAATTTATGTAGATAATTTCTGTTTTTGTTGAGGCTCGGCAATTAAAAAATATTTGTATTTCTTGCTAGGAATTGTTGTTATTCTAAAAAAAATATATTTCCTTTAAAGGAAATATATTAAAATATGTAAAAATGCTAAAAATATTCTTGTAATTAAGTAACAATTGTTTTATTATGAGTAATAAAGGAGAGACGATATGGGTAAAATAAAAAAAATGGAGTATTCGCCACACAACAGACCAATTAGTGGCTTATTATCAGATATTATTGATGAAATTATTGATCTTGAACCAAAATTCCAACGTCGATATGTGTGGAATGAGTCTATGCAAAAAGAATTAATTTACAGTGTAATGTTAAAAAATCCTATTGGAACAATAACATTATGGGAAAAAGATAGAGGGGACTTAAAAGTTACTGATGGATTGCAACGCTTGACTACTTTAAAAAGATTTATTGAAGATAAATTTTATATTGATGGAAAAATCGCAAAAAACATTATTGAAATTCATTTAGATTTAATCAACAAAACGATTGAAAATTCAAGCGATAAAATAGACAAAAACAAAGCTGAAAAACTAAAATCTATGCTCATTAAAAAAAATCCCAGAATATATTATTCTGATTTTATAGAAAGAATGACACAATATTTTAAAGATTTTGAAATTCCTGTAATGGGAATACGATATGCAGACGAGACTTGCATTAGAGATTATTTCAGAAGAATTCAAATACAAGAAAAATTAAAAGCCGGTGAAATTATACATGCAATTGAATCATTAACTCTAGATCAAGTCATGAATCAAATTGACGATATAAACTCATTAAAAAAGAAGCTTGGTTTTGCACTCGACAAAAGAAAAGAATTTGAAAAGGTTTACTATAGTCTAATTGGTATCCTAGAAGGAAAATTCACATTAGGGGTATTAGACAGAAAAATTATTAAGTATGTAGAAGAATTGGATGAGCGCGCCGAAGATTTTTATTCAAATAAAGAATTGCAAAATAAAATATCTAAGATAAATAATAATTTTAACGAAATTTCCAAAATGGATATTTGTTTAGAGCTTGGAAGAAGCGATTTAAAATTTTTAATTTTTCAATGCGCAAATGATTTTTATGGATTAAAACAAAATTATGGACTTTATAATATATTAGCCGCCTTTGGTATTGTGTGTAATCGTTTTAAGGCTTTTTATTCTTATAAGCCCGAAGAAGAAGTAAGAAAAGCTTATTTCCCACCTGAAATTTTAAATAATTCAGATTTATTAAAAAAATATCAAGTAGTTTCTACTTTAAGAAAAAGTAGTCATAAAATTGAATCCTTTGAAGAAAAAATGAAAATTTTGAAGGAACTTATAGAGCTTGAAATTAAAAAGAGGAAGCCTGAATGACAGTCTATTGGCTAATTGACTTAATTATTTATATAAAAAAAGCTTTCTTTGCTAATGAAAGGCAAAAAAACAATGTTGTAATAAAAAATTCAACGGTCATTTTAAAAATTTATAAATAAATTTTGTTTATAAATTTTTCAATATGTCATTTTCCAAGTCTCGAATATTATAAACAGTATCTAAAACATCAAATGTTTCTTCAAGATTGTTTTTGGCACTATTCCAGCCACAACCATCAGTGAACCAGATAAATATTACTCCATCTATTGTTGCAACTTCTTGAGCAAGTGTTTTATAACTTCTTGCTGTTTCGTTTAATTTTGAGCCTCCACTAGCATAGAAGTTAGTTTCAATTACATAAATTTGTTTATCTGTTTTAATTACAAAATCAAAACGTTTTTCCATTTTACCCTGATTAGAAATTGCAGATAAATTTACATTCCACTTTTGTTCAATTTCGTGGATATACATTTCTTTAAAATAGTTTTGCCCCTTAACGAATCCGGCTTTTTGAATATAACTTTCAACTAGATTTTCCATTAAATGTCCGCCACGATTTTTACGAGCATTAGAATCTAAACCTGTTTCAACACCTGTTGCATAATCTGCCAAATTATTTACAATGTGGTTTTGTAACAAGTCAAAAAGTTTCGTTTTTCTCATAAACATTTTGTATTCTTCAATAGAATAATTCATTTTCTTGAATGAAAAATTAAATTCTCCGTCTTTATCTATTGTATAAATTTCATTTGCTCTAACAGCCAAAAGCAAGGGAATGCATTTTAAAGTTTCAGGATATTTTTTTATAATATTTTCAAAATCTTGTTCAATATTTTTTGAACCAACTAAGGAGTTTAAAATATTTAACTCAACTTTTAAGTTATCTATATTTTTAATAATTTTATCAAAATCCGCATAATACCCATAATCTGCAATACAAGGTCTAAAAGTAGATAACCATTTTTTAAAATTTCTAGTCATAATTCCTCACTAAAACTTCTGTAATTTTACCTCTACCATTAGCATTAGCGTTTACTGCCCTAGAAGCAAAAACTTTTTTTATTTCATAATTGGCATATAATTCATTTACTAAATTAGTATCAGAATTGGAAAGTATAAACAGAACACCTCTAGAATCCAATTCATTACAAACTTCTCTCAGCTTAAACTGCATATCTAAATCAAAACCGTCTTTTGTGTATGAAGTAAAACTAGAGGTCTCATTTAATGGAACATAAGGAGGGTCAAAATAGACAAAATCACCCTTTTTGACTTTCTCTAAAATCACTGAAAAATCTGCACATTTAATTTCTGTATCTTTAAGTAATTTTGAACAATTTATCAAATTATCTGCATCAACTATTCTTGGATTTTTATAGTTTCCAAAAGGAACGTTAAATTGCCCTTGAGAATTTACTCTGTATAATCCGTTAAAGCAAGTCCTATTTAAGTATATAAAACGACTTGCTTTTTCTACATTTGAAAGTCTTGAATATTTTTCAGTTCGATCTAAATTTCTTATCTCTAAAAAATATTCTTTTGATACTTCATGCTTATTCAGATCTGAAATTAATTCATAAACATTATCTCGAACAGTTAAATATAAATTTATCAACTCTTCGTTCATATCTGAAATGTAGCCATTTTGTGGTTGCAGTTCAAAAAACAGAGCTCCGCCACCGATAAAAGGTTCAAAATATCTGTTGTATGACTTTGGCATATTTTTAAGAAGTTCAAACATTAACTGACGTTTTCCGCCAACCCATTTAACAATCGGATATGTTTCATTTTTCAATTGCTTTAAAGCTACTGCCATGCTCTGTTTTTCCTTGAAAATACTTGTTCAAACCTTTTAATTGAAAGGTCTAAATATTTTTTTTCTAAATCAATTCCAATAAATCTTCTTCCCAACTCTAAAGCCATTATACCAGTTGTTGAGCTTCCTGTAAAAGGGTCTAAAATTAAATCATCTTTATTTGTTGAAGCTAAAATTATACGCCTTAACAATTCTAAGGGTTTTTGTGTTGGATGTTTACCAAATTCTTTTTCATAACTTTTTGGAGTTCCTATTGCCCAAACTGAACGCATTTGTTTTTCTGGCTTTTTAATAAAATCTTCACCCCAATCGCCATTTTTCATAAGCTCATAATTAAATGTATGTTTTTCTTTATTATCTATTTTTGCCCACAAAAGTGTTTCATGGCTTGCTGTAAAATACCTGCAAGACATATTTGGTGATGCATTTGGTTTAAACCAACAAATATCATTTAGAATTTTAAATCCATTCTTTTGTAAGGCAAACCCACAAGCATAAATAGAATGATAAGTTCCCGAAATCCAGATTGTTCCGTTAGGCT
This sequence comes from Candidatus Gastranaerophilales bacterium, assembly GCA_944324915.1. Taxonomy (GTDB): domain Bacteria; phylum Cyanobacteriota; class Vampirovibrionia; order Gastranaerophilales; family Gastranaerophilaceae; genus RUG14156. The sequence continues at coordinate 4,149 of CALUYD010000030.1, forward strand.
TCAAAACTCTTTTGCAGGCTTTTATCCATTTGTTGTGGAATTCAAAATCCATATCAATCCCTTTACTCTCATCCCATTTGCCTTTATTGACTGAAACAACCTTTCCAGATTGGCATGTAATGCCACCATTAGATAACATATATGGGGGATCTGCAAAAATCATATCAACGGATTCTGGCGTTGCTTTATTTAAAATTTCGATACAATCCCCTTGAAATAAGGTTATATCCTCTTTTTCATAAACTTTTTGCATAAAAATATTATAATATAAATAAGCATTTTAAATTATTGGGCAAAATTTGATAAATAAATGCCGCAATTGATTATGCTATAATATCTTTAGTTTTGGAATTTATGGGGGTAAAATTTTGAAAAAGGGCGTTTTTATTTTTTTATTTTTTCTATTTTTTAATTTTAATCTTCCAAGTTTTTCGGCTAACCCCTATGAAATTGAAGAAGCAAAAATTGAAATTAGGGAAAA
>CALUYD010000031.1 GCA_944324915.1 Candidatus Gastranaerophilales bacterium
CCCTTTGAGGGCGTTTAGCTCAGCTGGTAGAGCGTCTCCCTTACAAGGAGAGGGTCGGGGGTTCGAATCCCTCAACGCCCACCATTTAAAACCACTCGGTAAATGAGTGGTTTTTTTATTGGCGTTATCGGGCTTCTTCACCCCAAGGGGTTCTCCCCTCTCATAAAAATGCTCAACGGTTCACATTTTTATTCGGCAGAGTCTCAACGCAACCATTTAAAAAGAAGTCATTAAGACTTCTTTTTTTATTGGCTAAATTAAACCAGCTCCTGTATTATATGTTATTATTGTAAAAAAGGGGTGAAGTATGGTTGCAAGTCAAGTTCAAAAAGAGTTATTTAAAAAATGGCTAAAAGAAAATAGAAATATTAGTGAATCAACTTTTATTTCCTACACAGAAGGAGTATTAGATAAAATTCGTGAAGTTATAAGACTTTCAAACAATGCCTTCGTAAAAAATCTAAATCCAGATTTATATAGTTATGATACTTTAGATAAATATGATAAGTTTTTCAACCTTTTAAAAAATGATCCTAATTTCGATATTGTAAATAAAACAGGACAAGCTCAAAGCGGTTGGCTATCAACACCCTTAAACCATTACAGAAGATTTTTAGAATATCAAATTTTGCACAATGCTAATTTAAGTAATTTTGATATTAATGGGTTAAGAAATAACTTAATTCAATATTATATAAATAAAGGTTTAACAACTAAGAATAATAGTAATCATACCGTACTTGTATTAAATAAAAATATTGCAGAAGTTCATTTTGTAAACAAACATAATAAACAATTTAAAATAGCTATAAATTATGACCTAATAGACAAGAATCTACTTTCAGATGTTAGAAAAGTACCCGAAACGCATAAATGGACTTTAGATGGTGAGTACTGGGTAACATCTCTTCCAACTTACTACAAAGCTATTGATATTATAAACAGCATTCTTACAAATTTGAATATAGTACAAAATAATTCGTCAAAAATTACAAATACAAATATAATAACAAATCAGCCTCTTAACCAAATTCTATACGGCCCTCCTGGGACTGGTAAAACTTATAGTACAGTTATCAAGGCTGTGGAAATTACAGAGCCCGAACTAATTCAAAGAGATGCTAGCGGCAATGTTTTAAATTATAATGTTCTAAAAAATAAATTTGATGAGTTAAAAAAACAAGGCCAGATTGAATTTGTGACTTTCCACCAGTCTTATTCATATGAAGAATTTGTTGAAGGGATTAAGCCTGAAATTTTAAAATGGAATGATGAAGCTTCTGAACTTAAATATGTTGGAAAAGATGGTGTTTTCAAAAACATTTGCGAACATGCAAAACCAATTATGATATCTTCCACAAAGCATCCTCCAATTGATTTTTCAAACACAAAAGTTTTTAAAATGTCTCTTGGAAATACTTTAGAAAAAGAAGAAGATATATATGATTATTGCATTTCTAACAATGTAATTGCCTTAGGGTTTAAGGATGTTGATTTTTCTAATTGCAAAACCAGCCAAGACTTCAAAAACCAAGATGATTCTTGGGGCTCAGTTGCCTTAGAAAGATTTGTTAATTGGATGGATGTTGGAGATATTGTAATAATTTCTAACGGCAATAAAAATTTTAGAGCCATTGCACAAGTAAAAAGCGATTATTATTACGACCGAACCACTCCAATTAAATATTCACACTTTAGAAAAGTTGAATGGCTATATAAAGGAGACGACATTTATTATTCAAAAATTAATAATAAGGTTTTTTCTCAACAATCAATATATGGCTATTTTGATTCCAATAAAAAAGGGGAGCCCGATTATAACCCTGATTTAAACACTGAAGAATTAAACAACATAATTACTGGTAAAGTTGACAAAGAAATTGCGTTGCCGCATATCTTAATCATTGATGAAATTAACAGAGGCAATATTTCTAAAATTTTTGGAGAATTGATAACACTTATAGAAGAAGACAAAAGGGAAATTTTATCTGTAAAATTGCCATATTCACAAGATAATTTTACAGTTCCCAAAAATTTATACATTCTAGGCACCATGAACACTTCTGACCGTTCTATTGCAAGCATTGATATTGCTCTTCGCCGTCGTTTCAAATTCATTGAAATGATGCCAAAACCGAAACTGGTTGCTGATTTTGGATGTAATTTTAAAAATATTTTTGAAAAACTAAACACAAAAATAAAAATTTTATTAGATAGAGACCACCAAATTGGCCACAGTTATTTTATAAATACAAAATACGAAAATGCCGATATTAAAACTTTAAAAGAAATTTGGTTCAGCGAAATTATTCCATTATTGAATGAATATTTTTATTGTGACTGGGAAAAATTAAAATTAATTATTCCAGGGTTTATAAAGCCTGTTGATGTTCCAACAGAATTAAAAAATGAATGCGAAGAAACAATGTACGAATTCAAAACGCCTGATGAAATTCAAGATTTTGAAGGAGCTTTAAAACAAGAAAAATATGAACAGGAAAGCTAATGGCAAAGAATCTTGTTATCAAAGAATATCAGGAAAAAGAAATTGAAAACTGCGATTTAGACAAATTGCAGGCTTATTTAAAATGTCAAAAATTGGGTTCTGCCCTAAAGGTCACAAGAAATGGCATAAAGGCTAAATCTTTTGTTGGGGTTATTAAATATAAAAATTTGCACTTAGAAATTCTGCCCAAACTTATTTCTAAAAATGCAAACAACAGCAATGAAATTCAAGAAGAAGAAAGAAGCATAATTCTAAAAAACCTTATTTTTATGCTTTCTTATACCAAAAATTTAGACATTAAAACAAACGAAAATGCTAAACTTGCAAACGAAAAAAACCCGTTTATTGAAATTTTAATTAAAGAATTTGCAACTTCTTTGTTTGATTCCATAAAACGTTTAACACCAAAAAGATATGTTAGAGAAGAAGAAAACTTAAACTATTTAAAAGGCAAAATAAAATTTAGCGAAAATATTCGCTATAACTGCACAAACCAAGCAAAGTTTTATTGCGAATACGATGAATTTTCAGAAAACAACCCCTTAAACCAGCTTTTTTTGTTTGTTTCCACTTGTTTATATAACATTTCAAATAACAGCTACAACAAAAAACTTCTGAAATTTATTATTAACTATTACTCTGATATTTCCTTTGTCAGGTTTGATAAATTTAAAATTCAAAAAATTAAATTAACAAGAAGCCAAGAATTCTTTAAAAAACCTTTCAACCTTGCAAAAATGTTTGTTGAAAAAACAAGCGTTGATTTATCTAAAAACAAATTCGAAAATATAACCCTTGTTTGGGATATGAACAAATTATTTGAAGAATTTATTTTTGAATTAATAAAAAGAAAAATTCCTGAGTGTTCACCAATTGCTCAAAAGACAAAACGTCTTTTACGCTCAACTCAAGAAACAAGACGAGATACGAAAGTTGATATTCTTGTACAACACCCACAAGTTATAATAGATACAAAATATAAAAAATTCACAAATTTTGACGATATTTCAAGTGCGGATATTTATCAAGTAACAACATATTGCACGCTTTATGGATACAAAAAAGCCATTCTTTTGTATCCGCAATATGATGACATTGAACCCGATGAAACAGGTTTTTACATAAATAACACTGAAAATAATTATCAAATAGATTTTCGAACTATTGATTTAAAGAGCAATGATTTGAAAAATGATTTGAAAAATAAAGATGTTCAAAATTCAATTATTAAAAAAATCAAAGATATAATAGGTAATTAAAATTTTTTAATACTCCAAATAAAATTCTCAAAGTAATTGAAGTTCCATTACAATCAAAAGTAAAATTGTATTTTGTTAAGCTTCATCTTTAAAATTAGACAAACATTTATTTAATTGCATCCTACAATAAATAATCAATTGCTTTATCTGCAATATAAATCCTATCTGCTAATTTTTCTAAATCCCTAAAATCTTTTTGTTTAATCTTGTATTTCTTGCTTTTATTCATACAACCTCCTTTTTCAGGTGCCGTATTCATCACTTAAAAGCTATTTAAAGTCAAACTTTATGCAACATCATAAATATTGTCTTTGTAATTGTTATAGT
>CALUYD010000032.1 GCA_944324915.1 Candidatus Gastranaerophilales bacterium
ATTATTTATTTCTTGCTGTTCATTATATATTTGTCTATATATCATATTTAAATGCTGAAATGTTATATTTTCAGCTAATTTTATTAACTCATGACCTTTTGAGTAAAAAGCATTTCCAAGTTTTTCTTCTGTAAGATAATATTCGTTATACCTTTGTTTCATAGTTGCAAGAGTATTTATAGGCTCAAAACTATAAACTATCATCTTTGAAATTCTATATATTAATGGGTATAAGCGTAAAAGTAATCTTATATGTGGTTTATTTGGGAAAAAGCTGTAAAATTCATATAAATATTCTTCTAAAAGATTTGGTAAAAACACTTTTTTGTTATTATAATGACACCATACATTTTCATAATCTTTATCAAATTTAAATTCTAATAATAATTGAAGAACATTATACAAGTATGCAGGGTCTATAATGGTTATTTGTCTATGTTTTTTCGTAGGTAATAAATCATTTATTGTATGGTCTATCGGAGTCCAATTATCTTCTGCATATTTAGCTAAATCTAAAATATGTTCTTTTAAGATTTCACAAGCCTTTGATATATCTTTATGAATTGTCCTATGCCCAAATGCAACAGGTAAAATTTCAAATGGTTTTAATGACCTTAAATATTCTTCATATTTTTTGTCTGATTCTTCTTCTAATTTTCCTATATTTCTATATACTTCTCTTTCTGATTTTTTAACAACATTTTTGACTGAATTTTCAAAATACTCTAATCTTTTTAAGTATACTTCTGCACTCAAGGTTTTTTCTATTTCTTTCAATAAACATTCACTTTTTACATTAAAAATAATATTTGAAGCTCCTAAATATTCATATAACTTGTAAAAATTTGGCTCAAGTTCTGTATGTTTAATACTAAAAATTGGAGTAAATATATCCGAATTATCATCAGATAAAAATTTATTTCTATCGTATAGATTAAATAACCAACCGTTAGTGACTGCAAAATATCTACAATTAACTTTAGGATGTATTGAATAAAAGTATGCTTGTTCTAATTGTTCTTGAGATATTTCTTTTGATTCACCATTTTTAGCTTCAATAAGCCAAAAATTATTTTTTCTTATATTGCAAAGATAATCAAGTTTTTGTCTTTCTCTGCTACCAATCTTAATAAATAATTCATTTGCTTTATAGCTTTCTTCTCTTTCGACCTCATAGTCACTATTTTTTTCATATCCCAATAATTTTACAATAGGGGCAATAACCTCTTCACGGATATCTTGCTCTTTATAATTCGTAAAATCTTTTTTACCAATTTTTCTTAAAACTTCTTTGTCTTGTTCAGAAAGTGGTTTGAAAATTTTGTACATACATCCCTCCTTTAAAAGGATAACACAACTTTCAATCATTTTCTACTCCTTAATTATTATTTAATTGTTGAGTAGCTCGGTGGCTTATAAGACGCTTTTTAGTTTTACTTCCTTGCTTGAGATATAATAAGTGTTATTGGTATTTATAGAATACTTAATTATAATAATCTATTACTAAATACAAATTTTTCTGTTTCGCGAACATTTATTAACATCTTTTTCCCTCGGTTTTAATAAATTTTTGCGCTAAAAAACTTCGCTCTATACCACACCTCAAAACATCCCTACAATAATTGTAGGGAAGATAAATTTTTAAATAAAAAACCAGGGTACTTGATTTTTATTTTTTACGGAGCATAATATAAGTATCAAGTGAGTTTGAGCTTGTTAAAAATAAAATATCGCGGAGTGGAGCAGTCTGGTAGCTCGTCGGGCTCATAACCCGAAGGTCATAGGTTCAAATCCTGTCTCCGCAACCATTTAAAATAAAAGGTTTCAGGCATTTTGCTGAAGCCTTTTTTAATGCAATAATGAGCAAAAGTTGCAAAAAAGTTACATTTTTAAATTCTAATAACGGAAAACTTTTATGGTAACTAAAATTGTATGGACATATTTAAATATAGCTGACCCTGTTGTTGCTTGGGAAACATATAGAGGTATATTGATATCTCCTGATTGTTACAAAATAAATGATAATCCGGCACTTAGTTTTTGGCAACTGAAATTATTAAAAAATATGCAATCAATTCAAGCTATTAATGAAATAAAACTAGAAATAGTAAGACAACAATTTTATTCGGATAAAATATCAAGATTTAGAGGGTTTTATTATTTCGAAAATCAAGAAATAGCAGAAGAAGCTGCGAAGTTATGGAAGATTGCGTATATGAATCCATTCTGTTTAACAGAAGTTGGCATAGATACTAATTCAATGTATTCTAGGATGGATTCAAATTGGATAACATATTATCTTGCAAGGGAAAACTCTAATGATGACTGGATGCACAATTATTGGAAAGGTGAAGTATGTCCGCATTATGAATCCCCAATATGGGAATTATTAGTTGCTACACGAGGGTATATTTTTGAGACTGAATTAAAGCAACGGGCATACGAAAATATAAAAAACAATAACCCAACAACGATATTACCTATGTTAGAGCAAGCTCGACTTGCTGCATATTTAGAGTCGGATTTAGGGCACATCTGTCCATATATAATTAAATCAGATACAAACCTATATAAAGTCATTTATGTCATGGATATGCATGATGCGAAGAATCCAGAGTATCTAAATAAGCTTAAAAATTATATCGAAGACCCTAAAAATGCATCAAGTATTAATTATGAAGATTTAAAATTAATAGATAAGTACAATAAATTTAGTGTTCTAGATGCAAGAATAAAAAATTTTGAATTTGCTATTCCTAATGAATTAAATGTATATTTTGATATTAAAAGACTTTCCCATCAATGAAATAGTAATTACGTTCCAAACTTTCTAAAATTTTCTTGAGATGCAATTACCTTACTTACAATATTATTGAGTAAATTGACACATTTATCATTAACTTCAGGCAATAAATGGGTGTATAAATCCATTGTCATATTAATTGAAGCATGTCCTAACTGAGTCTGAACATATTTCATTGGGGCTCCGTTAGCTAATAATAAACTAGCATAAGTATGCCTTAAATCGTGGAATCTGATTAAGTCTATACCCGCACGATTCAAAGATGGAATAAATCTTCTTTTTATCATGTTGTCAGCACTTTGGTATTTACCTTCGCTATTAGGGAATACAAGACTTAATTCGCTATGCGGGCAAGCAAGACGCCATTCTTTTAATACTCTTGCAAGTTCATCACTCATATCAACATATCTTGTTTTGCTTGACTTCGGTGTCCCTAATCTACCGTTGACATAGTTTTTATCGACTGTTATTTTACCTCTAACCCAGTTTATAGAATTCCAAGTGAGAGCCATTAACTCGCCACGTCTCATACCTGTAAACAAAGCTGTAAATAATAGCGGGTAGAAATCAGGATAAACAACCTTTGTTTTAGTTAATAAAGCTTGGACTTCCTCTGTCGATAAAGCTCTAATCTTATCATTTTTTATTTCTTTTAATGGTTTGATTCTTGCTATAGGGTTTCTAGTTATAGCATCGTTGTCAATCATAAAATTATAGATTGCACTCATAAATTTCACATATTTGTTTATCGTTGAATTTTGTCGTCCTTTGTCTTGCATTTGTTTTATGAATTCTTTTACAAGTATAGGACTAATTTCATTGATATTAAGCTCGCCAAAGAATGGAACTAAAAGATTCTCCAAGTATCCACAATAAGTTTTGTAAGTAGCAGGTTTACAATTTAAACTTGCATGAAGTCGGAGATATAGCTCACCTGCTTCTTTTAATGTAATTTTTGCATTAACTGGATTTAAACCTTTGTTCAAATCTTCAACCATTTTATTATAGGCTTTTTCTGCTTCTGCTTTGGTTTTAAAACCTTTCTTTATTCGCCGTTTACCTCTAAGGTCTTTATAATCAAATTCCCAGTTA
>CALUYD010000033.1 GCA_944324915.1 Candidatus Gastranaerophilales bacterium
CGTTTTGGTACAAGCATATAAAAGAAGTGCCCACGGCGATGGCAGTGTCATTTATGACATTGTGGTCGCTGTGGGCACTTCTTTATGCTTGTACTGTTTCTGAAATCGGCTTTTGTGTGTCATGGGAAGATTCCTGGTTATTATTCGTGAGATTGCAAAAGTTGACAAAGAAAAAGCCGTTGGAAAAGTGCCGGATACGTCATTGGTCATGTACTGTGTTATCCCATCATGGTTTGCGGATTCGGATCTTTTCTTCGGCTTTTAGTAGGCAGAAACCGATTTTGGGATTTTGTGGAAAAATAATTATTTAATCTATTACTATCTGTTTTTAATCACTCCATATTTATGATAAAAAACGATGATAGTTATAATTACTTTTTATTTATTATGCGAATAAGTTTCTAGAATTCTCGTTTTGTATTCTCTTATTAAGAAGTTGATTTTCTCAATTGAATTGATATTAATATTGGATAAAATAGTATCTTTGAGATGAAATGAACGACATCTTAAATTTAGTATATTATTAATTGTAAAATTATATATTTATGGCAGCGCCTTCTATAAGAAAATTTATAGTTAGAGGTCTTTTTGGAATAAAAGACGTTGAGCTTTCGTTTGATAAACGTGTACAAATTTTTATTGGAGAAAATGGATTAGGGAAAACAACTGTTTTGAATTCTTTATATTATGTTTTATCAAAAAACTTTATTCGATTAAATAAAATTAATTTTAAAGAAATAGAAATTCATTTTAGAACCGATAAAGTTAAGTTTACAAAAAAAGAGCTTGAAAACTATATTGCTTCTTTATCTGATAATAGACGAAGTGGATTTCAAGATTACTTAAGGACACGTCTCAAAGGAAACAATATAAATGAATTGAAGAAGATACTTGATAAAAAAATAAATGATCAGGATAAACGCTATGATGTGGTAGAATACCTCAAAAAAATAGGAATAAATATAGATGCACCGTATGCTTATATTTATGATAATATCTATAAAGTCGTAATGGACTCCTCACAAAATGTAGATTTTGAAGATTTAAAACAGATTATATCTCGAAATGTACAAAGTAAAATCTTATATTTCCCTACGTATAGAAGAATAGAAGAAGAACTTCAAAATTTAGGAAATTTTAAGCATGAAGGTCCAAGAGCTCGTAAAATAATTAGAGATGACCATTGTTATTCACTAAGCTTAGAAAGTGATGATGAGGAGGATTATAATAGTCTAATACAGTTTGGAATGGCAGATGTTGAGAGAAGAATTAAAAATATTACTGAAGAGATATCTAAATCTTCAATTATAGGTTTTTCAAGATTGACAGGTGATATGTTAATTCAATTATTAAGAGGTTTTCCTGACCTAACTGACATTGATAAAATAAACATTTCCGATATAAAAATAATATTAAATAGAGTTGGTAATAATTTGTCCCAAGAAGATAAAGATAAGATTATTGAACTTATAAGTAGTAATAAAATATTTGAAACCAAAAATAAACAATTAATATACTTCTTGGAAAGGCTTCTAGATTTATATAAGTCTCAACTACATTTTGATACTGCAATAAAAAATTTCAAAGATACATGTAATGGATATTTGATGGATAAACATTATGAGTATAATGAAAGTACAGTTGATTTAAGAATCTTTCGAAACAAAAGTATAGATAGTGAAAAAGAAGAAGTTTTTCTTTCTCAGTTAAGTTCTGGAGAAAAGCAAATTGTATCATTATTTTCAAAAATTTATCTTGAGCCTGATAATGATTTTATTGTTTTATTTGATGAACCAGAATTATCATTATCAATATATTGGCAGAAAAAGTTATTGCCTGATATTTTGAACTCTAAAAGGTGTGATTTCCTTCTTGCCGTTACTCATTCTCCTTTCATTTTTGAAAATGAGTTATTAGAATATACTATTGGTTTAAAAGATTTTATTTCAGAAATTAAGTAATCTATGTCAGAAGTTGAAAATTTGATCAATGAAAAAGAAAATGCATTATCTGTAGCTCTTCATAGATTTGTTTTGCTTAAAGATAGTTATCCAAATGCTTTTTATTATTTTATAGAAGGAAAAGATGCTCCATATTATTTGACTAGGATAAAGGCAATATTGGATAGTCATGAATGTTTTCCATTAAAATGTGGAAATAAGGAAAAAACTATAAAAATGTATCACATTATATCTTCGAATCCACTTTATAATAAATATAAAAAAGCTTATTTCGTGGATCGTGATTTTGATGATAATTCTAATTTACCTGTAGATATTTATGTGACTCCGTGCTATTCAATTGAAAATCTATATTGTACCGATAAAGTACTAAAGGAAATATTAAAATGCGAATTCGATATTCTGCCATCTGAGCAAGAATTTCATTCCATATTGCAGTTTTTTTCAGAAGAACAGGCTACATTTCATTCTGCAACTTTATTGTTTAATGCATGGTATGCTTGTATAAAGTCTAAAGGAATAAAAATGAATGTATGTTTGGATGATAAATTCCCGAAAGAATTTGTAACTCTTAACATATCTAATATTATTAGTTCTTATGATATTAATTCTATAAAAGATAAATATCCTGACGTAGAAGAGGTATCTGCTGATGAAATTGAATATATGAAAGACAAATTAATGAGAGACCCAACTTTTAATTTTAGGGGTAAGTATGAAATCCAGTTTTTTTATGAATTTGTGAAATATCTTATAGAAGATGGCAATAACAAAAATCGACAGTTATATATAAAAAAGAGAACTAAATTAAATTTGGATAAGGCTCAATTGTTATCACAATTAAGCCAATATGCATTAACTCCAGACTCTCTAATTGAATATATAAAAAACATTGCTTAATTGCATAAACTAATGTTTAATCTGATTATTAGTTATTTTAAAAAAGTATGCATATCTTTTAGTATTAAAATACAATTGTTATAAAAACTTATAAGTATGTTATTGACTAAGTATAATGTTATTCTATCATAGCCTACAGATTTTATAGTTAGAAACCGTTTCATAGAATTTATGGAGAAAATGGGTTTCTGACTACGATAAATAAAGCAAAAATAGGTTGGGCGATAAAAAGGAGGTGAAACCTTCTTCACCGTTGAGTAACTTCTGTAATAAGCATTAGTCATGGAATAGCATGGCTTGCGGTTATAGGTGTTACTCCGGTGTATTGCCTTAAAATGGACTTTGGAGATTTACAGGAAAGTCGGTTTTAAGGCAGTGGTCTTTCTGAAAAATGAAACAACAAATTGAAATACAATGTATAAGATGTTATTAGAGAACTAATTAGAGGTCTGAACTTTAATCCATACCAATTTGATTTTGAAAAAAATAGGATAAAAGTTTGCTGTTACAGAAAAAGTGTGTATCTTTGCAACCGTAATGATAAAACGTGCAGACATTATTAAGTCACATTAGGACATAATCAGTCAAATGTTCGTTACATATTCGTTACAGAAAAGATATACGGTCGTTGTAACAATTTGAAAATCAAATTGTGGACAATTTCGGGTTCGAGTCCCGTACGCACCGCTTAAAAGTCCTTGATTCTGAATGAATCAAGGACTTTTTTTATGCTTTTCCTGTTTCAGGTACTCCCTGGCAGCAGCTATAAGAGTATATTCTGCATCGAAACAAGGAAACCTATATACGGTTTTCTGCGGTTTCTTTTGCTTGTTCTACGTTTCCTGCACCGGAACCTTACGTTTTTCATGTGGGAAACGTAGGTTTCCGCAGAGAGAGCTGTACGTTTCACGGTTGCATATTCCGGCGGATACCCGTTCAGCATTTCCGGTGATATCCGTTCAGTCCCCAGTTAGTATTCAGTGTTGTTG
>CALUYD010000034.1 GCA_944324915.1 Candidatus Gastranaerophilales bacterium
TTTCTCTTTCACCGGATATATAACGACTTACCAAGCTGCTTGAAGTATGAGTTTTTGCTGCAATTTCACTTGCTTTTATTTGCAATAATGCCATTATTACTTTTATTAATACTGTTTTTCTTTCATATGCATTACTGTACATTTATCGTATTCCCCAACTTGGTGATGTAATCCGTATTATTAAAAAATTGCTCAGATGGAAATATTAATTGCATTCTTGTCTAAAATATTTATGCCTATAAAATATATAAACTTAGGGCTTTAAATTTATCTGATTAATTTATAAATATAATTATATTTATTTTGAACTCTTTTTTAAGAGCTGTTTTTCTTTGTCTGTCAATATTTTGACGACATATTCTGTACTTAAGTTTTGAACCATTTTATAAAAAAAAGAAAAGGATTTTTAATTAAAAACCCTCTATTTATGCTGACTTGTTTCTTTTTATTACTAAAATTGTCAAAAAATTTATTAAGTTCTGTTAAATAAAAATTATTTGAGTAAGGCTTCTATATAATTCTTCAAAAGTTTTATTCCTTCTCCAAAGCGATTCCGCTATTTTATAATGTAAATTTATTTTATTTCTATGGTGGCTCTCTAATCTTTTTAGATAGCTATATGCCTTTTTAAATTCACAGATTTCTTGTTTTGAGTTAGTTTTTTCTTCTTCTTTTTTGGTAAGTTTTTTTTCAGATACATATATATTTGAATTATATACATATAAAATTATAGTTTTTTTAAAAAAAGTTTGAGTTCTTGGAATTTTTGGTTTATCAATATATTTACTGTTTAATTCCTTGAATTGTTGAAAATATAGTTTTTCTCTAAAATAAGAATAAAAATGTTCAATAGAATTTTCACTAACTTGTAGAATTTGTTTTGTAATTTCCATTGAAATTTTTGAACAAAAGCATCTAACTATTAAATCAATTGTTTCTTGGCTATGAAATTGAAAAAACATAGGCAACTTTGTTCTTTGTGTAACAATTGAACCTTTATTATAGAAATAAATCTCACCTTTTCTAATTAATTTATTTTCTTGAATTAAGGTCGTCAGTATTAATTCTAAAACCGATTTTTGAACATCATCTGCTATATTTATAATTTCATCTAACGAGAATTTGTTGAGCCTTTTGCAAAGTCGTAATATTCGTTCTTTCATTTAAAATCTCCTTTAATTTATATTCGTCTAATATTTCTAATTGATTCGTATTTGATAGTTTTTCAATTCTGTTTATTAATTTGACTAACTGTCTAAATTGATTCACTCTGGTACTGAGGTATAAAATAGCATCCTCTGTAAATCTAATAGTTGTAAGCTCACTTAAAATCTCTTTTATGTCTGATTGATTATATTGTTCAAATTTCATTGTTTTATAAACTCGATCCAAAAGATGTGGATACCTGGAAAGTTTTTTATCTACACATCCCATTCCGACAAGTACCATCGGACACCCTGTTTTATCATGTATATCTCTTAATGTTTCAATAGAGTGTTTTTCAATCAAATAATCAACTTCATCAACAATAATTATTTTCGGATTTAATCTTAAATGATTTTCAATTAATGAAAAAGTTTCTTGAGTGTGCCAATATGGAACTTCACCAATTTCTTCAGCAATTTCAGTTAAAAGCCATCTGCTCGACATTCCTTGAGTTGCACGAACATATACACAATCATTTTTATCAGCCCACCATTGTATTGTCTGCGATTTCCCAAGCCCATGTTCTCCATATACTAATGCTATCTTTGGAATATTAGAGGGAAGTTTTTGAAGTTCACTCATTAAAGATACAAATCTTTTTACATTTTTTGTTTTGATAAAAGTTTTTTTCATAATTAATCTCCGTATAAACTAATATATTCATCACTTCTTATATAATTTGCTAACCATTTTCTATCATCTGAATTAGTGCAGCCATTTGCCATTAACCATTCATATTTTTCATAATCTGAATTAAAAATTGGTTTATTCATTTGAACCTGTCGAGGAGTTAGTTTTTTGTGTTTTTTTTGTTTCTCCTCAAAAACTTCCGGTTCTAAACTCACTTCTTTTTCAGTTTCAATAGCCTCTGCTTTTTCATCCGGATAATATTTCAAAAATTCTTTTTTAACTTTCTTAAATTGTCTTTGTTGTTTTTTGTATTGTTGTTTGTATTCTTGCATATCTTTTACAGTTCCAAGTACATTGGCCATAGGATGAACTTTTGTCACTCTATGAGCAATACATAAAAACTCACCTTTTATTGAGTAAACGTAGACTTTTGATAAATCAAATAAAGAATATCTGATATAAACGTTTTCTCTTATTCCAAGCAGAACATCACTTCTATAATGCATATTTAAAAAGGTGATTCCGTGCTTATTTATAGTTCTAACTTCTGTTTTCATCATCAAGTCATTCAATATATTTTTATTTATGTCCTCTCGTTGAACAGAGTTTAAACATTGTTTAATCGTCATTTGTGGAACATTTGAACAAGGTTTTGAATTATAATAATCAAGCCAGCCATCAATAAATTTAATAGCCTCTTGAACTGTCGGAATATAGTTTTTAGTTAATTTTTTGTGCATATCACTGTGGAGCTTCTCACCACGCTTAAGCCACGCAGGTTTATCTTTAATATTTGTTCCAATATATGAAATCATCATTTTTTCAAATTCTTCTTGAAACTCTTTGAAGAATCGCTCAATAACTTTTGCTCTCGCATTATATGGTTTTGCAAATACAGACTTTATTCCTAAGTTTGCATAAACTCCATTAAAACCTGCCTCATCAAAATCACTAGATTGAAAATACTTTGCTTTAAATGCCTTTCCGTTATCTTGATACACAACTTTCGGGATAACACCTAAATTAATTATTGCATTTCTAAGGGCAGAAGCTATGCATTGTGTATTTTCACTCATCATAATTTCATAGCCTACAAGTGCTGTTGATTTCCAGTCTAAAAAACCGACCAAAGTTGCTCTGGTCGGTTTCCCCGTAAACGGATTTATTACTTGGAAATTGAGGACATGTCCGTCTGCGATTAACACATCTCCAACATTAAGGACTGAAATATCCCTCTCTATATATGCTTCCACTTTATCGTGATATGCTTTTTCTCCCTCTCGCATCATTATCCATTGCGAATAATTTACTTTTTTATAATGGTCGGCAAATCTTCGAAATGTTAAATTACAAGGAATATTCTCATAGCCTCTTTTTTCTAAAATATGCTTTGTAAGTTTTATTGCCTTACCAACATTAAACTGATTCGGATGTAATAAATATTTTAGAAATATATTCTTCATCTCTTCTGTTAATTTAGAATTATATTCTTTTTGTTGTGTATATTTATATTGTGGAAGAAGTGCATTAGTTCCATAATCTTCAAATGTTTTCACCCATCTATGTAATGTGCCGATTGATATTCCACCCATAAATCTATATACAGAAGGAAGTAACATACCAGAAT
>CALUYD010000035.1 GCA_944324915.1 Candidatus Gastranaerophilales bacterium
TGTACATAGACACTTAGTTTGATAATTCTCAGACACAAAATGAGAATGTTCTCAAACCGCTAAATAAAAAGTCGGAAAAATTTTAAAAATCTATGATAAGAATTTCAAAACTCTCTGATAATTCACTCTTAAACTTAATGATAATAATATTTTAAGTTATATGTTCGTTTATGTTTATTTGTTAAATCTTGTATGACTAATTGGGCAATATCTTTTTATTGTCCTTGTGATATACTCTAACATAACCAATAATTAGCATTATTAAGGAGTAAGAATGGCAGAAGATATTTGGCTGAGCATGGAAGAAGTTTGCGAGTTGACCCACGAAGTCAAAGAAACTGTCAGGCGCAAATGTAAACGCGGCGAATATTCTTGTACTTATGATAAGAAAGGTAAATATAAAAACTATTTAATAAATTTTGATTCGCTTCCGGAAGTAGCCAAAAACAGATACAATGGTATAAAAATAAATGTACAACATTCTAAATTCTATAAAGATTCTCCGGCTAGGGCAAAGAAACAAGCTAAAAAATATGTTGAGTTAATAGAAAAAACAGAAGGAATGAAACATAAAGAAATCGTTGAATTTCTAGAAGATTGGAATGAAAAACACCCTGATAAAAAATCAAGTTATTCTGCTTTATGTAAGGCAAGAGTTAAATATGAACGATTTGGCGAAGATGCACTTTTATCAAAAAAAGGTTCCAAAGAAGATAAATATCGAGTAAAACCTGAATATTATGAGTATTACAAAGATCTTTATATGCAATCAGCAGCATCATCAGCGATTGCTTGTTGGATGCAAACCCTTAATTATGCAAAACAAAAAGATAAAATAAAAACTGCGGACTTTCCATGCGATAAGACTTTTGATAGATTATTAAAAAAGGAATACTCCACTGAAGAAATCAAAAGAGCAAGGAAACACCATGAAAAAGTCATTGCAAGGGATTATTCCAATATCAATGCGAATGAATATTGGATAATTGAAAGTTGCCAGCTAAAATTTCCATTAAAGCGAGGGAAAAGGTATTTTTATCCTTGGCTTACTGTAGTCAAGGATGTAAAAACCGAAAAGTGGCTTGGTTGGTTTCTTTTTTATGAGACTGTTAATTCCGGACATATTTTGCAAGCCGTTTATTATGCCTTTATTAAATATGGGAAACCGCAAAAAATCTTTATTAGAAATATGTATTTTGGTTCGTACATTTCACAGTATGGCAAAATTAAAAAAGCCGAAATTGATTGCAACAAAAGCGAATTGTCTCCAATACTTATCTATACAAATGCCAATTATAGTTTTGAAATACCTGCAAATATAAATACAACATCAATCGTCTATGATTTGAGAGAATTTATACCACCCGAGCAAAATACTAATATTTTTGACTGTAAAGAGCTTCTTGATTACCATATACAAGCAGTTATCAATCAAAGACCTCATAGAAATCAGCTTTTTAAAGGCAAATCACCAAACGAATTGTGGCAAGAAAATTATGTGCAACAAGAACTTCCTAATAAAAAACATCTTATTGATATGTGTTTAAGATCTAAAAAGCCATTAAAATACGGCAAAAATGGTATTTATGATTCTGTAACAGAAAGAACCTATTATGGAGACTGGATGCCACTTTGTACATCAAAATCAATGTACTTAAAAAGAGATATTTATTCTGAAGATGATGGATTTCTTTATGATGGGGAGGATCAAAGAGGATTGGATTACGCTTATATTTTGCCGTATTCTCCTGCATTATGGAAAACTCCGGAGCAGAGAGAACTTGTTAGACAAGCGATGGAGCGAAAGAAAAGAGCCTGGAAAAATACAAAATCTTTTCTTAAAGATTTAGAAAGAATACCTTTTGCAGAAAAATGTGAAAATTACAAAGCGGTTTTCAATAAAGAAACTCCTAAAGCAAAACCAAAAGTTATACGAATATTGCATGATTCGCACATTGAAGCAGCCGTCCGAAAAATGAAAGAAATGGAAAAAGTTAAAAAACTTCAGGATAAAGTTTTTGCACAATTGCTTGTAGATATAGAAGCTAACGAAAAAGATGAATAAATTAAAACGGCAATAAAACTTTATTTGAACGTATATAAAACTTTTATACTTGTAATAGTATAATGGTATGAAAAAAGAAGACATAGTATTTAAATCAAATGGCTGGCAAGCTATTAATAGAATGGGAATTATCAATGAAAATTACCATACATTAATATTGAATTATAGAGAATTAATGAATGAAATTGTACGAATTCAACAAGTCCAAGACCCTTTTCTATTGTTGTTTAATAATGAGCATTTAAATAAGTATATCTTTAATTTTTTGGCATCCACTTCAGCGCTCATTGATTCCTGTAGAAGCGTAATGGATTTCTACAAAAATACTGTGATATATGAGAACTATAAACAAAAGGTTAAGGAACAATTCGCAAATAATAAGATTGCCATTTTTATAAAAGATTTAAGAAATTATCAAATGCATTATAAAACTACATTCCCTTATGTTACACCTAATAAACAAGTTTGTTTTGAAACACACGAATTCAAACAATATGATAGGTGGACAAAATTATCTAAAGATTTTATAAAAGAACAAGGGGATTTTATTATTTTGAAACCTTTATTTGAAACATATTTTAAAATGTTAGAGCCTTTTTACATGGGGATTTATGCAGAGCTAACTGAATATCACAAAAAAGATTTCAAAGAAACGATAAAATTAGCTGCTGAAGTAAATGTGCAAATTCCAAATATTTATTATAAATTAATAAGTTGTAATTAATAATATTTAAAATTTTATAAATATAGGTTTTCTCTATTAAAACATTTAAGCAGCTAAACGATAATTTATCGGTGGAAATATCCACATTTGAAACATCAATTTCGCCACTCATTAACTTCGGTAATAACG
>CALUYD010000036.1 GCA_944324915.1 Candidatus Gastranaerophilales bacterium
ATAGAACGATCCGCTGTATTCATAGTTCCAATAATATATAGGTTATTAGGAACTCCAAAAGGTTCTCTTGAATAAGGAAGAGTAACTGTCATTTGATGTTCTTTACCAATACGCTTATCTTCTTCAATAAGGGTTATAAGCTCACCAAATATTTTTGAAACATCACCCCTGTTAATTTCATCAATAACAAGAACTGCATTAGATGATTTTGAATTATTTTTATTATTTATTAAATTTAAAAATGTATCCCAATTTATTTTATCATTAAACATTCCTGTAATAGTCGGAGACACAAATTTTGAATTGTAAATATTATCTGATGAAATATTTATATTTTTTCTAATCCAATCTACCTTTCTTTGTTGATGTCCATTTTCAATGTCAGAGTTATAGAAATAATCACCCGTTATTTTTGCTATACCTTTTATTGTATTCATAGATCCTGGAATTACAACAATAACATCTTTACCACTTTTCAAATCATTGTCTATCCATAATTTAAATAAATTCAATTGAGATATACACTGTTTTCGACTTTCAAAATCTTCTGGGATTTTAGCTATTATTTCTTCTTGACTATCACAATTAGAAATATCAATATCATTTCCCCAATTTATTGCAACACAGTCATTTTCTATACAATATGCAAATAATGATTCATCAGGAATTAATATTTTATACACACTGATATTGTCTTTATTAAAATTATGTTTTACTTTTGTTTCAAGTAATTCCTTTGCATTATTACATATAGTCTTAAAAATACCATTTTGTAATTTATATCTTAGTTCTTTTCCATTTTCTAAATCAGGTTTAATACCTTCAACAAATTCTTCGTAAGAATAAGATTGGTGGAAGGTTACAAATTCAATCTGACCTTGTTGTTTTAGTTTATTAAAATATTCTTTAAAGTCGACATATTTTACTGAACACAAAAATTTTTCATATTGGTTTAGAGCAGATTCATAATATGAAGTTCCTTGGGAAGTTTTAGCATGTTTTAATTCTTTTTGAAATTCAATGCTATTTACTATATTTGATTTTATCGCCCCAAATTCATCTTTATCAATAATGCTGTAGAGATTAATATTAAAACTCTGTTTAATTACTTCAATTGCAGCATCGTAATCTTTGAACGTTTTATCTTTATTCATTGCATTTGAATTTTTGCAATACCAATTATAAAATACTTCTTTTATTCCAATGATTTCCATAGCTTTAATAACTGTATTATAAGTTTTTCCTGTTCCCGGAGGACCGTATAAAATTTGATTAAGCGGAATTTTGGTCATATCTTGCTCCTTATTTGAATTTTGTTTACAAATCTCTTCTAAGTATTTTATTGCCTCTGAATCATCAAAACTAGTTACTGTTAAACTGGACTTTAAATAACTTTGAATCTTTGCTGGTAATGTTTTTTGTTCTATTTTTTCAATCCACTTAACAGATCTTATATGTGGATTTTCTTTATAAAAATCTGGAGAATATTCATATTCCCCTATGATTTTCCCGATATGTAATGTTCCATCATTATTATTAGTTATTACATAATCATTTACTTTTATTTCACACGCAAATCTCCAACAGCAACCTGCCCATTGATCAATTGTTCCTTGCTTTTCATTAGGGCATTCTTTTAAAATGCAGTTTTTTATCGCTTCTCGGGATTTTCCTTCATAGCTTTCGCGTAACCAGCCGATACCAACAACTTGTTTTTCTAGAAAATCTTGTACAAATTCTCCATTATTCGATCTTATAAACCAAGCTTTAACTGATAATTTTTTTGTATGATTTTTCAAATATTCTAAATAAAAATCTCTAAATGATAATAATGCTCTTTTATATGCCAAAAAAGTTGTATTCTTTTTGCCATTTTTTTCAAAGTTTAATTTAATTAAATCTAAGGCTTGTTCAAAATCTTTATCGGTTTTAAACATTTCAAAATAATCTAAACCTAATTCTTGAGCATGTTTTCTGGGATAGTCTGCATCTGAATACTGCGTATTGGCATCAATTACACTAAGTTTACCATTACTTACTTTATCATTTAAATAATCTTTAAATCCTCTTCTAAGGTCTTTTTCATCAACCATACTTCACTCCTTTTCTACAAGGATAGCACAAAAATTTGCAGGAGTTATTCTATACCTAAAATTTCACGCTCGATTTGGCGGATGAAGTCCGGAGAGAGTTCCTTTTTGACTTGGGGAGTTTTGTTTGGCATTTCAAACTCTTTCAATTCGGGGAACAATTTCAAGATATTCACTAGCGAATAATATTCAGCTTGGCTTATTGGAATTTCTTGTTGTTTGCTATTTGCAATTCTAGCCATAAGTTTTTGGGCAAATTTTTGCAAATCCTCTTTAAATTGAGTTTTGTCATACATAGCTTTTTGTCGCTTTTTATCCCAATCATATTGCTTTTTCCAGTAAAATAAAGTTCTTTTTGCAATCCCAAGTTCTAAAGAGATTTCACTAACGGTCGAGCCTTTTAAATACATTTGCTCTGCTTGTTTAAATAATTTCATTTTACTCATTAAAATCCCTCAAAAATTAAGTTTTCTATTCCAAAATGGTTTTTGTCTTGTACTTTTTTAACCTGATAAACGCAACTTCTATCAATCACTCCAAGGTGTTGGAAATATTTTATCAATTGATTTAGAAGTGCCATTGTGTTTTTAATTCTGCGGGGCTTAAGGCGTCTTAATTCGCAGACTTTAAAAAGTTCTTTTATCGACTCAATATCAATTTCATGCAGGTAATAGCAGTTTATAAACGGTATAATATTGAAGTTAAAAAT